>NZ_BAAGRZ010000028.1:0-111196 GCF_054782695.1 Streptomyces deserti | reverse complement strand
CCGTCCACGAGGTGAACTCCGAGGTGTGGGCCAAGGGACGCGGCACCCGATCGCTGGGCATCGTCCTCGACGAGGCCACGGCCGCCCTGCGGTGAGCACGCCCACCACGACGGGCACGACACCGGGTGACGCCCCGGCGAAGCAGCGGACCGTACGCCGCGCACGATCCGGCGCACGGTGGCAACTCCCCGCCCTGCTCGTGCTGCTGACGGCGGCCTCCGCCTGCGCGCTGAGCCTGGGAACGCCCTACGTCCCGCCGCACCGGCTGCCCGGTGCCCTGCTGGCCGGGGACACCACGCTCGCCGGGATCGTCGTCGGCGAACTCCGCGTGCCCCGCCTGCTGCTGGCCCTGGTCGCCGGGGCCTGCCTGGGAGCGGCGGGGCTCGTCCTGCAGGAGGCGCTGCGCAACCCCCTGGCCGTCCCGGAGATGCTCGGCGTGTCCTCGGGGGCCGCGCTCGGGGTGGCCGCGCCGCTGGTGCTGGCCGTGTCGATCCCGGCCGCCGTCCAGCCCCTGCTGGCCATCGGCGGGGCCGCGCTCGGCGGCGGACTCACCCTGCTCGCCGCCGGGTTGGGGCGCAGCCCGTCCGCCGTCCTGCTCACCGGCGCGGCGGTCGCCGCCGCACTCCAGGCCGCACTGCTCGTACTGATGGTGATGGCCGACCAGTTCGACCTCCAGCTGATCTACCGCTACCTGCTCGGCTCCCTGTCCGCCCGCACCTGGGACGACGTCCTCGGCCTGTGGCCCTGGCTGCTCGTGGCGGTGCCCGCGCTCGTGCTGTGCGCGCCGGTGCTGTCGGTGCTGCGGCTGGGGGACGAGGACGCCGAGGCGCTGGGCGTGCGCGTCCAGCGGGCCCGGTTCGCCGCGCTGGCCATCGCCGTCGTCCTGATCGCGCCCGTGACGGCCGTGTGCGGGCCGGTGGCGTGGGTCGGGTTTCTCGCCCCGCATCTGGCGCGACGGCTCAACCCCGATGGCGACGCGGTGCGTTGGCTGCCCTGGTCGGCGGCGTGGGGTGCCGCCGTGGTGGCCGTGGCCGACGTCCCGGCCCGGCTGGCGCTGGCGCCCGTGGAGACACCGGCCGGCGCCTGGACGGCCCTTCTGGGCGTACCCGCCGGGGTCGCCCTGCTCCGGTCCGGCGGCCGGCGAGCGGGAGTCGATCCTGGAGAAGTTCCCTCGGGCATCTCGCGCCTCCCCAGCGCGACTGGAACGGCCGCAGAGACGCTCAAGGGCGCGACCGGTACGGGGGAAACGCTCACGGGCGTGACCGGTACGGCAGAGACGCTCAAGGACGCGACCGGTACGGGGGAGACGGGATGAGCGGGCGTTTCGGTGTGCTGGCCGCAGTCGTCCTGGTGTGCGCCGGTGTGGAAGTCGTGGCCGGGCGGGGCATGTCCCCGGCCGCGGTCTGGGACGTCCTCGGCGGGGGCGGCGACGCGACCGAACGGCACATCCTGCTCCAACTCCGTCTGCCCCGGCTGCTGGTGGCCCTGGGTGCGGGAGCGTGCCTCGGTGTCGCGGGCCTGGTGCTGCAGTCGGCCCTGCGCAACCCGCTCGCCGGGCCCGAGGTCACCGGTGTGACGCCCGGGGCGGTGCTCGGGGCCGTCGCCGCGACCGGTCTCGGACTGGCCGGATGGGAATCACCCCTCGCCGTGGTCGTCGCCGCGTGCGTGGGCGGCTGTGCCGGGGCCGCGCTGCTGTGGCTGCTCGCCGGGCCCGGCCGGAGCGACCCCGCGCAGACCGCCGTGCACGGCGTGCTCGTGTCGGCGGTGCTGGGCGGGCTCACCGCCATGGTGCTGCTCGTCGACCCCGGCGAACTCGGCAGTGTCGTCCAGTGGCTCGTCGGCACGACGGAGGGCCGCGTATGGCAGCACTGGCACCTGCTGTGGCCCTGGGCGCTGGCCTGGGGCGCCGCCGCCTGGCTGCTGGCGGGCCCGTTGACCCTGCTGCGCTGCGGGGACGACATCGCCACCGCCGCCGGCCTCTCCGCGGGGCGCGCCCGCAGCCTCGCCCTGCTGTGCGCGGTGGCGCTGACGGCGGGTGCGGTGGCCGCCGTGGGGGCGCTGGGTTTCGTCGGGCTGCTCGTACCGCACCTCGCGACGGCCGTGTTCGGCGCGGACCTGCGGGCGGCGCTGCCCGGTGCCGCCCTGGTGGGGGCGGCCGTGGTGTGCGGTGCCGACGCGGCGGCGCAACTCGTCTCACGGCTGCTGGCGGTGACGCTGGACGCCGGGCGGCTGACCCTGCCCGTCGGGGCGCTCACCACCTGCGTGGGAGCCGCGTTGCTGCTGATCGTCGTACGCCGTGCGCCGAGCCGGACGTTCTGATGTCTCCGAAGTCTTTGAGGTCTTTGATGTCGACGAAGGACAGAGCATGACCGACCCCGTGGGGATCCACGTCCAGGGCGTCCACTTCGGCTATCCGGGCCGACCCGTGCTGCGCGGCGTCGACATGACCGTCGAACCCGGCGAGCTGACCGCCCTCATCGGCCTCAACGGCTGTGGAAAGTCCACCCTGTTGCGGCTGGCCGCCGGATTGCTGCGTCCCGACGAGGGCCGTGTCCTTCTCGGTGGCGACGACCTGGCCCGGCTCTCCCGGCGGGCCACCGCCCGGCGGGTCGCGCTGCTGCACCAGTCGGCCCCGGCCGTTCCCGGTATGACGGTGCGTCAGCTCGTCCGGCAAGGCCGGTACGCGGCCCGCGGCCCGCTCGGCATGCTCCGCGAGGGCGACGATCCCGTCGTACGGCGGGCCCTGCGCGACGTCGGCGTGGAACAGTGGGCCGAGCGGACCGTGGACGCGCTGTCCGGGGGCGAACGGCAGCGGGTCCGGCTCGCGATGGCGCTCGCGCAGGACACCCGTGTGCTGCTGCTCGACGAGCCGACCACCTACCTGGACCTGCACCACCAACTCGACGTGCTGCAGACCGTGGTGCGGCTGCGCGAGGAACGCGGCCTCACCGTGGTGATGGTGCTGCACGACCTGGCCCACGCCGCCCGGTTCGCCGAGCGGATCGTCGCGCTGCGGCACGGCCGCGTGGTGGCCGACGGGACACCGAAGGACATCGTCACCCCGGGGCTGCTGGCCGACGTCCTCAAGGTGGCCGGCCGGGTCGGCCGGGACCCTAAGGGCGGCTGGCCGGTGTGCTACCCGGACCACCCTCTGACCGGGGTGGCGCCATGACGGCCCGGTCCGCGGGCCAGGGCCCCATCGCCGACGCGGGCGCCGCAGCGCGCCGGGACCGGATCGTCCACGGCCCGCCCCCGCGCACCAGCCAGCCCGGCCAGGAGGGGACCTCGTGATCGTCCACCCCGAGCTGCGCCGCGCCGCCCGGCACGCCCGGCGCCCCCTGCTCGCGGCCACCCTCCTGCAGGGCGCCGTCACCCTCACCCACCTCGCGCAGGCCGTGCTGCTGGCCCACGCCCTCGCCGACGTGGCCCGCGGCGACACCGGCCGGCTCCCGCCGCTCCTCGGGGCGGTCCTCGGCGCCGTCGCCGCCCGCGCCGGCCTCGGCTTCCTGCAACGGCGTACCGCCACCCGTGCCGGTGCCCGGGTCAGAGTGACCCTGCGGGACGAACTCCTGACCCACCTCGGCCGGCTCGGCCCCGCACACCTGACCACCGCCCGCGCCGGAGCCGTCCGCACCACCCTCGTCGACGGGGTCGAGGGCGTCGACGCCTACGTCTCCCGCTACCTCCCCCAGCTCCTGATCACCCTCACTGTGCCGCCCCTGCTGCTCGCCGCCCTGGCGGTCGTCGAACCGGCCGTGCTGCTCGGCCTCGTCCCCGCCCTGCTGCTCGCCCTGGCCGGGCCGCGCGCCTGGGACCGGCTGCTCGCCCGGCGGGGCAAGGAGCACTGGGACACGTACGAAGCACTGGGCGCCGACTATCTCGAAGCCTTGCAGGGCATGCCCGCGCTGCGGGCCGCGGGCGCCGTCGGGCGCACCCGGCAGCGGCTGGAGGAGCGGTCGGCGGCGCTGCACCGGGCGACCGTCGCCAAGCTCCGCGTGTCGCTCGTCGACACCGGGCTCACCGACCTCGCCATCCAGGGCGGCGTCGTGGCCGCCGCGCTGCTCGCCTGCTGGTCGGCCGTCACCGGCTCACTCGCGCCGACGGGCACGTATCTGGTGCTGCTCCTGGCCTCCGAGTGCTTCCGGCCGGTGCGCGATCTGTCCCGCGAGTGGCACGCCGGATACCTGGGCGTGTCGGCCGCCGACGGGCTCATGGCCCTGCGGACCGCCGAGCCCGCGGTCGCCGACCCGGGAACCGTACCGGCACAGTGGCCGTCCCCGCCCCAACTGCGTTTCGAAGATGTGGAGTTCACCTACGACGGCGCCGAGACGCCCGCGCTGCGCGGCGTCACCTTCACCGCCGAGGCCGGACGGACGACCGCGCTCGTCGGCCCGTCGGGCGCCGGCAAGTCCACCCTCCTCGCCCTGCTCCTGCGACACCACGACCCGCGGCACGGCCGGGTCACCGTCGACGGCCGCGACGTCGCCGCCTACGCCCTCGACTCACTGCGGCAGGGCATCGCCGTCGTCTCCCAGGAGACCCACCTCTTCCACGCCACCATCGCCGACAATCTGCGCCTGGCCCGGCCGGACGCGACCGACGACGAGCTCGTACGCGCCGCCCGCACCGCCGGCGTCCACGACGAGATCGCCGCCCTCCCCGACGGCTACGCCACCGTCCTCGGCGAACGCGGCGCCACCCTCTCCGGCGGCCAGCGCCAGCGGCTCGCCCTCGCCCGGGCCCTGCTGGCCGACGCCCCGGTGCTCGTCCTCGACGAGGCCACCAGCGCGGTCGACGAGCGCCGCGAGGCGGACATCGTCCGCGAACTCCTCGACGCCGCCGGCGGCCGGACCGTCCTGGTGGTCGCCCACCGGCTCGCCGCCGCCCGGCACGCCGACCGCGTCGTGGTCCTGGACGGCGGACGCGTCGACGCCGTCGGCGACCATGCCACCCTCGTCGCGGCAGGGGGCCTGTACGCGCGGCTCGTCAGGGCGGGCGAGACGTACGAAGGAGGACTCGCCGCATGACCGGCACCACAGGCACGGACACCACCACCGGCACCACCGAAGCCGCCGATCGCAGAACCACCGGCACCGCCACCACCGGCACCCTCGACGCGGCGCCGCCCGCTCGCGGCGCACTGCGCGCCCTCCTGCCCGCCCTCGCCGGGCACCGGGCCATGATGACGCGCACCTGCGGCGCCGCCCTCCTCGAACAGGGCTCGCTGGTCACGCTGTTGACGCTCGCCGCGCACACCGTCGGAACCGCCGTCATCGAGGCCCGTGCCCCGTCGGCCGGTACGGTCACCGCCCTCGTCGTCCTCGTCCTCGTACGCGCCCTGATGACCTGGCGCGAGATGGACCTCTCGCACGACCTCGCCTACCGGGTGCTGGCCGAGCTGCGGGTGCGGGTCTTCGACGGGCTCGCCCGCAGCGCCCCCGCCCGCCTGGCCGGCCGGCGCAGCGGGGACCTGGCCGCCACGGCGATGGCCGACGTGGAGGCGCTGGAGTTCTTCTACGCCCACACCACGGCCCAACTCCTCGCCTCGGGAGTCGTGTTCACCGGAGGCGCGGGAGTCCTGGCCGCGACGGAGCCCTGGCTGCTGGCGGCGGTGCTGCCGGTCGCCGCGCTGCTCGCCGCGGCACCGTTCGCCGACGCGCGCGGACGCGCGGCGCGCGGGGCCCGCACGCGGTCGGCCGCCGCGAAGCTGTCCGCCGACACCGTCGAGGCCGTCGACGGGCTGCGCGAACTGCTCGCCTTCGGCGGGCTGACCGAACGGCGCCGCCGCCTCGCCGCACAGGGCCGGAGGGTCGGGGATGCCCAGCGCGCCGAGGCCACCTGGGAGGCCCTGGCCGCCGCCGTACGCGACCTCCTCATCGTGGTCGCGGTGCTCGGCGTGGTGACGGCCGCCGCCCAGTCCGCCACCGCCGGGCGGCTGCACGGCGCCTGGGTTCCCGCGGCGATGACGCTGGCCCTGTCGGTGCTGGGCCCGGTCGCCGAGTCGGCCAGGACGCTGAGCCAGGCCGTGTCCCTGCGCGCCGCGGCCGCCCGCGTCGACGCGGCCCTGACCGCCCCCGCGCTCGCCCCGCCGCCCGCCGCGCCCCGCGGCCTGCCCTCCGGTCCGCTGGCCGTACGGCTGCACCGGGTGAGCTTCGGCTACGGCGGCCGACTCGTCCTGGACGGCCTCGATCTGACGGTTCCCGCAGGCCGGACCGTCGCCCTGGTCGGCGCCTCCGGGACCGGCAAGTCGACCTGCGCCCACCTGCTGGCCCGCTTCTGGGACCCGTCCGAGGGAGCCGTCCAACTGCTCCCCGGCACCGGCGACCCCGTCGACCTCCGGGACGTGGCCGACGCCGAACTCCGCCGTGCCGTCGCCGTGGTGGGCCAGGACACCCCCCTCTTCCACGGCACCCTCGCCGAGAACCTGCGCCTGGCCGCCCCGGACGCGGACGAGCACCTCCTCGCCGAAACCGCCCGCCTGTGCGGGGTCGACCGGATCGCTCCCCTGGACACCCTGGTCGGCGAGCGCGGCGCCACCCTGTCCGGCGGCCAGCGCGCCCGGATCGCCCTCGCCCGCGCCCTGCTCGCACAGCCCCGGGTCCTCGTCCTGGACGAGACCACCGCCCACCTGGACAACACCGGCGACGCGGAGCTCGCCGCCGCACTCGGCAAGGACACCCACCGCACCACCCTGGTGATCGCCCACCGCCCGGCCACCATCCGCCGCGCCGACCGCATCGCCGTCCTGGAAGGCGGGCGCATCGCGGAGGAGGGCACCTGGGAGGAGCTGACCGCCCGCCAGGACAGCGCCCTCCGGCGCGTGCTGGCCGTCGCCCCGCACTGAAGCGGGTGTCGCGAGGAGCACGCGCGTTCAGCAATCACACGCACCTGCGCCCAAAGGGGCACCTGCCTCAAGGGGGCACCTGCGTTCATCATCACGATCGGCAATCACGTGCACGGACATTGACGTGCTCAGAGCAGCGCCCTTAGCTTCGCCAGAAAGCGCTTTCTCTCACCGCTTTCCCTCACGCCCTTGGAGCCCCGCGATGCGCCTGAAGCCCGCCCCCACCTCCGCCGGTCTGCTCAGCCTGCTGGCCGGCGCGCTCGTCGCACTGCCCGTCGGCACGGCGCACGCCGCGTCCGCGGACGTGAACCAGTTATACGTGGCGACCAACGGAAACGACGGCAACCCGGGGACCCTGGCCGCACCGCTGAAGACGATCCAGCGGGCGGTGGACCTCGCGCAGCCCGGGTCCACGATCCTGGTCCGCGGGGGGACGTACGCGCCGAGCGGCAACATCCAGCTGCTCAAGAACGGCACGTCGAGCCGGCCCATCACCCTGCGCAGCCACAACGGTGAACGAGTCGTCATCGACGGCGAGAACATGCCGTACACGCCGGGCGCCGTGGGCTCGACGATCCCGCGCGCCCAGCGCGGCGCGATCCACATCGAGGGCGACCACTGGCGGCTGGTCGGCCTGGAGATCATCCACGGCCCGTACGGCGTCTTCGGTCTGGACACCAACCACACCGTCTTCGACCGTCTGGTCACCCGGGACAACTACGAGTCCGGGTTCCACCTCCAGGGCTCCTCCGCCCACAACCAGATCCTCGACCTGGACAGTCACGGCAACCGTGATCCGCGCAAGAACGGCGAGAGCGCCGACGGTCTGGCCGTCAAGGAGGGATCCGGCAGCGGCAACGTCGTGCGCGGCGCCCGGCTGTGGAACAACGCCGACGACGGCTTGGACCTGTGGATGTTCGACGCGTCACCGATCCTCGTCGAGAACACCCTCGCCTGGGGCAACGGGTTCAACCGGTGGAACCTGCCCGACTACCAGGGCGACGGCAACGGGTTCAAGATGGGCGGCAACGGCGTGGCGGCCGATCACACCGTCCGCAACAGCATGGCGTGGGACAACTCCGCCGGCGGCTTCGTCGACAACGACAACCCGGGCCGGATGAAGATCGAACGCTGCACCGCCTGGGACAACCCCAAGACCGGGTTCAACTTCGACCGCTCCGCCAGCACGCTGACCAAGAACCTCGCGGTGGCCAACGGCACCAACGCCTCGCTGGGCTCCACCTCCACCGGCAGCGGCAACTCCTGGAACCTCGGCGGCACTTGGTCGTTCACGAGCACCGACCCGGGCGCCATCACTGGCCCCCGGGCCGCCGACGGCTCCGTCCCGTCCTCCACCTTCCTGCGTCCCGCGAACGGGGCGGACGTCGGGGCACGGTTCTGACCAGGCCCAACAGATTCAGGCGCTCAGCGCCTCGTCGAGCGTGGGATGGCAGCCCACCACGGTGTCGAGTCCCACGAGCTGGACCACACGCAGCACCGGCCCCGGCGGTACGACCAGGCGCAGCCAGTTGCCGCCGCCGGCCTGGTGGGCGGCGACCAGGGTGTTGATGCCGGTGGAGTCGATGAAGGTCACCGCGCTGAGGTCGACCACGGTGTTCCGCCCGGCGTCCATGCACGTCACGACGGTGTCGGCGAGCCGTGATCCGACGGTGTAGTCGATCTCTCCCTCGATCGTGACGACCGTGATGCCGTCCCTTGTGGCGGCCTGTGTGATGGCCAGCGGTTCGGGGACCGCTGCTCCTTCGGCTTGCGTCACTGTTCCCCTCGGAGGTGGTGGAAGCAGGGCCCTGCCCGGCCCGGCCGCTGGGCCAACGATGCAACGCCGTCACCAGGCGGTGCAACCCCGCGTACGGCCCGCTCCCGAAACGCAACATCCGTGCGACCGAAAACCGCTCGACCGGCGCGGACCGGCGTGTCTACGATCCGGGGCGCGGCATCGCGTGTCGGTCACCGGCCGGGTGAGGCATGGAGGCGCCGCGGAGATGCCCGTGGAGGCATTCAACCGTGTCAGTCGAGTTCAACCACACCATCGTTCTCTCCCGCGACCGGGAGAAGTCCGCTCGTTTTCTCGCCGAGATCCTGGGACTGGAGGTCGGGGAACCGGCCGGGATGTTCCTGCCGGTGACGACCGCCAACGGCGTCACGCTGGACTTCGCGACCGTCGACGCCGACATCCCCGCGCAGCACTACGCGTTCCTCGTCTCCGAGGCCGAGTTCGGCGCGGCCCTCGCCCGGCTCGTCGAGCGCGGGATCCCGATCCAGGCCGATCCGCACGGCAGGCACCCGCGCCGGATCAACCGCAACGACGGCGGGCGCGGCGTGTACTTCACGGACCCGGCCGGTCACGGCCTGGAGATCATCACCCGCCCCTACGGCAGCGACCCGACCTCCCCGCTGAACGGCGTGACGGAAGAAGTCCCCGGGGCCTGCTGAGCCGGTGGGCCGGGCCGGGGTGAGGCGAGCGGCCGCCACGCCCCGGCCCGGTGGCCGACGCCTCCCGTCCCCGTTGCGTTCAGCCTCCGTCCGCCTTGAGGGGCAACCGGGCCGGCTCGCGGTCGCGGTCCGTGAGCTGGTCGCGGCGGGGGAGCAGCAGTGGGGTGGCCAGGAGGAGAACGCCGGCCACCGCGATCGCGGTGCGGAGGCCCGTCAGGCCGGCCAGCAGGCCCCACAGGGCGGTGAGGGCCGCGATGGTGGCCTTGCCGGTGGCCGACCAGGCGGACAGCGTACGGGCGACCCGGTCCGTCGGGGTCTGCTCCAGGCGGTACGTGGCGAACACCGGGTTGAACACGCCCATGCAGGTGATCAGTGCGAACTCCACGGCCATGACGAGCACGAGCCCCGCCGTGCCGGGCCGGACGAAGGCCAGCCCGAGGGGCCAGCAGGCCCGCAGCGCTCCGGCGGTGAGCAGGACCGGGTGCCGGCCGAACCGCGCGACGAGCCGGCGCGACAGCCGGGAGCCGAGCAGACCGCCGGCGCAGGGCACCGCGAAGGCGAGGCCGTACTGCCAGGGTGCGAAGCCGAGGTCTGCGAGCATCAGGACGGCCAGCAGCGGCGAGGTCGCCATGATCAGGCCGTTGACGAGGACCGTGTTGAAGAACAGCGGGCGCAGCGCCGGGCCGGCCAGGATGTACCGCCAGCCGTCGAGCAGGTCGCCGGCGTGCGGCCGGGGCCGCCGTGCGTCGGTGCGTACGGGGCGCTGTTCCGGGCCGCCGACCGCACGGATGCCGCCGGCCGACAGCAGATAGCTGACCGCGTCGGCGAGCACCGTCGTCACCGGGCCGAACAGCGCGACCGCGGCTCCGCCGAGCGGGGGCCCCACCATGGTGGCGGTCCATGTCGTGGCCTCGAACCGGCCGTTCGCGACGAGCAGGTCCCGCCGCGGGACGAGCTCCTTCAGGCACGCCCCGGCCGCCGCTTTGAAGGTGATGTCGGCCGCGGCGACGACGACGGACACCACCAGCAACTGGGCGAAGCCGAGCCCGCCGAGGGCGTACACGACGGGGATGCTCAGCAGCGCCGCGCACCGGACCAGGTCCGTCGCGATCATCACCGGCCGTTTGCGGCGGAACTCCACCCACGGCCCGAGCGGTACCGACACCACCGCCCCCACCGCCGCCCCCGCGGCCGCCAGCAGCGACACCTGGGCCGGCCCCGCGTCCAGCACCAGGACCGCGATCAGAGGGAACGCGTCGAACGCGAGCCACGTGCCCAGCGTGCTGACGGTGTACGCCGCCCACAGCCACCGGAACCGCCGCCCCAGCGACCGCCTCCCCACCATGCCCGGCTCGTCCTCGCTCTCCCACCCGGACGACCTCGCGTCGACCGGGGGACATCAAAGCGAGCAGCGGTCCGCGCGGGCAAACAACCGATCGGCCGGTGAGTCACCACCACTGGTTGTTCCACTCCCGGCCGGCCACCGCGGGGGCACTCCCGACCCGAGGGCGACGTCCCGTGGCCGGTTTACGGCCGCCGGTGCGGGCTACGCGGCGACCGGAACACATTGGCCGCACAGCCCTGGAGGTGCCCATGACCCGGCGGATACGGGACGTCATGTCGCCGGACGCGACGTCCGTCGAGCCGATGACCACGGTGGCGCGGGCGGCCCGCCTGATGCGAGAGAAGGACATCGGCGACGTCCTGGTGGCCTACGACTGCGACCTGTTCGGTGTGCTCACCGACCGCGACATCGTTCTGCGGGGCGTCGCCGAGGGCCGCGACCCCGAGGCCACGTCCGTAGGCTCCCTGTGCACGCGCCCGCCCGTGGCGACCCTCGCGCCGGACGACACGACCGACCACGCCGTCGACCTGATGCGGCGCTACGCCGTGCGCCGCCTGCCGGTCGTGGAGCGCGGCGGCTGCCCGGTGGGCATGGTCAGCCTCGGCGACCTCGCTGCGACGGAGGACCCGCACTCGGCCCTGGCGGACATCAGCAGGGCCGCGCCCAACCACTGAACCGCCGCGACCAGGCACGCCCCGCAGTGCCAGTTCAGCGCCGGTTCCAGCGCCGGTGTCAGCGCTGGTACAGCCCCACCAGCGTCCCGCTGGCGAGCTGCCGTTTCTCGACCGCCTCGTGCACCTGGTCGGCGCTGGGCGCGTCGGGCAGGACGCACGGTTCGGACAGGGCGTAGAGCCGGAAGAAGTAGCGATGCGCCTCGTCCCCGGGAGGGGGATGCGGGCCGCCCCAGCCCCGTTCGCCGTAGCCGTTGACGAGTTCGGTGCCGCCCGGTGGGCACTGGCCCGCGTCGACGCCCCCGCTGCGCGGGTCGATGCCGACCACGATCCAGTGCGTGAAGGTGCCCGACGGGGCGTCGGGATCCTCGCAGAGCAGCAGCAGTTCGGCCGCGTCGTCCGGTACGCCGCTCCAGGTCAGCGGAGGGGAGACGTTCTCTCCCTCGTACGCGTACCGGCGTGCGATGAAGGAGTGGTCGTTGAATGCGTTACTGATGAGTTCGATGCCGGACATGTGCCCCGGTGTACCCCCGCCGGGACCGGACATGCGGTTCGGCCTCGACGGCCTCGGGTACCCGAGGGATCTCCGGAAAGAAAGCCGGACATCGGCCCGGAACCGGTCCGGAGCAGTCCTTGGGACCGTGTCCGGACAACAGGAGGGGACGGAGGAAGCGAGGATGTCTCCCCTGGCAGAAGCATCCGCGGCTGAAACGTCCGCGGCAGATACGTCCACAGCGGAAACGTCCGCGGCAGACCCGTCGGCGGCCGACCCGCACGAGGACCGCCGTGCCCCCGCCCGCACCGCCCGGCTGCGCAGCCGTATCCCCGAGCCCGACGAGGAACCGGACCTGCTCGGCCAGTACCTCGCGCAGATCGCGGCGACGCCCCTGCTCAGGGCCGAGGAGGAGGTACGGCTCGCGCAGCGCATCGAGGCCGGGGTCCAGGCGATGGAGGAACTGAGCCGGGCCGACGTCGGTGAGCCGGGCCTCGAACCCGAACGGCACCGGGAACTCCAGGAGGCCGTCCGCGACGGGCAGGCGGCCAAGGACCACATGGTGCGGGCCAACCTCCGGCTCGTGGTGTCCATGGCCAAACGGCACGCCCACCGGGGCCTGCCCCTGCTGGACGTCATCCAGGAGGGCAACCTGGGGCTGATCCGGGCGGTCGAGAAGTTCGACCACACCAAGGGCTTCAAGTTCTCCACGTACGCCACCTGGTGGATCCGCCAGGCGATCGAGCGGGGCCTGGCCGCGCACGCCCGGACCGTACGGCTGCCGATGCACGTCGTGGAGCAGCTGCAGAAGCTCGCCAAGGTCGAGCGGAAGCTGCAGCTGAGCCTGGAGCGCGAGCCGACCGCCGCGGAGGTGGCCCGCGAGAGCGGCCTCGCCGAGGAGAAGGTCGACTGGCTGCGCCGCGTGGGGCGGCACGCGGTCAGCCTCGACACGCCGGTGGACGAGACCGGCGAGACCGTCGTCGGCGACCTCATCCCCGACACGGAGGTGCTGCAGGCCCCGGAGGTCGCCGAATACCAGGCGCTCGCCGAGGAGTTGCGGGAGGCCGTCGGCACGCTCGCGCCCCGCGAGGCGCTCATCCTCAGCCTGCGGTACGGCCTGCACGACGGACGGCCCCGCACCCTGGAGCAGGTCGCCCAGCACGTGGGTCTCACCAGGGAGCGGGTCCGCCAGCTGGAGAAGGCCTCGCTCGCGCACCTGCGCGCCCCGGAGACCCGGGACCGTCTGCTGACCTGGGCGGGCTGACCGGGAACAGCAGGGAGTACGTGCGCCCCTCCACGCCCCACTCGCCGGCCGGCGGCCGTGCCCCCGCGTCCATCGCGCGCAGCACGGGCCGCCCGATGTGGGCGAACACCAGCCGCCGCACCCCGTGCCGTACGGCCTGCTCGGCGACGGTCTGCACGGTCGCGTGGCCGCCGACGCCGCCCCGGAACCGGATCGGCCGGCCCCAGGCGGCGGCCTCCGCGAACATCAGGTCCGCGCTTGCGGCCCACCGAGGGAATTCCCAGAACTCGGGCGCCCACACCACCGCGCGCCCACCCGCCTCGACGCGGTAGCCGTACGCGGGATGGGATGTGTGCGCGACCGGGTGGCACCGCACCCGTACGTCCTCCAGGTCCATGTCCCCGGCCCGCAGCGGAACCCCCCGCTCGGCGGCGCTCCGGCGCAGTGCGGACCGCAGTTCCGCCTGCTCGTCGGTGACCAGCCAGCCGTCCAGCCGGCCGGGCGGCGGCTCGGCCCCGGCCCCGCCGTCGAACGCCACGCGGTGCCCGGCGCAGCGCAGCAGCAGGCCGGCGGGCGCGAACCGCGGCGAGTTCATCGCCCCGGCGCCGAGCAGGGTCAGGCGCAGCCGGCGGTTCATGAGCCGCGCGCCAGCGCGAGGGCACCGTCGGACTCCAGGACCACCCGCACCCCGCCGCTGATCCGGTCGAGCGTCGCGCGCAGCCAGGCGCGGTCCTCGTCCGGTGCCGGTTCGAGCCGCATCCGCCGGACCCGCAGCGGCACCATGCGCAGCCCGGCCAGATGCCCGCTGTCCGCCGCGACCGAGACGAGGAAGGCCAGCCGCAGGTCGTCCCGGTAGTCCTCGTAGCCGGAGATGCCCTCGTAGTCGTCGACGAAGTCGCCGCAGCCGTACAGGATCAGCCGGTCGCGGTACACCTCCAGCGGGCGGGGGTGGTGCGAGGAGTGGCCGTGCACGACGTCGACGCCGCCGTCCACCAGGGCGTGCGCGAAGCGGACCTGGTCCCGGGAGACGCGGTAGCCCCAGTTGGAGCCCCAGTGCACGGACACGACCACCAGGTCACCGGGCCGCCGGGCCCGACGTACGCGCTCCACGACCGCGTCGGCCTCCCACAGCGACAGTTCGGGGAGGTACGCCACACCGGGCCGGTCCCGGGTCGCCGCCCAGTCGGACGGGACGCCGCTGGACGCCGCACCGAGGGCGAACACCAGCATGCGAACGCCGCCGGGCAGGGGGACGGCGGCGGGCGCGTGGGCCTCGTCGGCGTCGCGGCCCGCGCCCGCCGTGCGCAGGCCCGCCCCGGCGAGCGTGTCCAGGGTCTCCAGCAGACCGGGCGGGCCGAAGTCCAGGACGTGGTTGTTGGCCAGGACGCAGACGTCGGGCCGGATCGCGGTCAGCGCGGGCAGGTTGTCCGGGTGCATCCGGTAGTGGATCTCCTTGCCCGGCGCGAACGTGTCGCTGCGGGTGACCGACGTCTCCAGGTTCACGATGCGAGCGTCCACCCCGTTGGTCACCCGAAGCGCCTCGCCCCACGGCCAGGAGGGCGCAACGGGCGCGGGGATCGGCCCGTTCACCGACTCCGCCAGCCGGACGTAGGACCGCGCGTCGACGACGTACGCCTCCCGCAGTGCCGGATCACCGGGATGCGCCAGGATCTGGTCGACGCCGCGCCCGAGCATCACGTCCCCGCACAGGAACAGCGTCACCACGCTGCCGCCCATGTCTCCACGGTAGGCCGACCGCGCGCATGGAGCCGCCCCCGCGCGGTACTCGCAGCATGGCGCAGGAGGTCGCGATGGAACTGGCCGTGGACCTGGTCGAGGACCGCCCCTACCGCTTCCGCATCCCACCCCGGGCGCCGATGCGCGTACCCGGCGTGGTCTTCGCCTCCCGCGACCTGCTCGCCGACGCCGAGCAGTCCTTGCAGCAGGTCGTCAACGTGGCCACACTGCCGGGCATCGTCGGCGCCTCGTACGCCATGCCGGACGTGCACTGGGGCTACGGCTTCCCCATCGGCGGCGTCGCGGCGACCGACATCGGCCGGGGCGGGGTCGTCTCGCCCGGCGGGGTCGGCTTCGACATCTCCTGCGGGGTGCGGCTGCTGGCCGCCGACGCGGACCGGCGCGAGCTCCAGCCGGCGCTGCCCGCCGTCATGGACGGCCTGGACCGGGCGATCCCGCGCGGCGCGGGCCCCGGCGGAGTGTGGCGGCTCACCGGCCCCGGACAGCTGGAGCGGATCCTGCGCGGCGGCTCCCGCTACGCGGTCGAGGAGGGGCACGGCGAGGAGCGCGACCTGACCCGCTGCGAGGACGGCGGAGCGGTCGCCGACGCCGACGTCGGCCAGGTGAGCGGGCGGGCGCGGGACCGCGGCCTCGGGCAGGTCGGCAGCCTCGGGTCCGCCAACCACTTCCTGGAGGTCCAGCAGGTCGCCGAGGTGTACGACGAGACGGTCGCCGCCGCCTTCGGCCTCGCCCTCGGCCAGGTGTGCGTGATGATCCACTGCGGCTCGCGCGGACTCGGCCACCAGATCTGCACCGACCACGTCCGCGCGATGGACCGGGCCATGGCCCGGTACGGCATCACCGTGCCCGACCGGCAACTCGCCTGCACCCCCGTCGACTCCCCGCAGGGACGGGACTACCTGGGCGCGATGGCCGCGGCCGCCAACTACGGCCGCGCCAACCGCCAGCTGCTGTCCGACGCGGCCCGCCAGATCTTCCGCCGCGCCGCAGGGACCCGTCTGTCGCTGGTCTACGACGTGTCCCACAACCTCGCCAAGATCGAGACCCACGAGGTCGAGGGGCAGCGCCGCAAGCTGTGCGTCCACCGCAAGGGCGCCACCCGCGCCTTCCCGCCCGGCCACCCCGAACTGCCCGCCGACATCAGGGAGTTCGGCCAGCCGGTGCTGATCCCCGGCACGATGGGCACGGCCTCGTACGTGCTGACCGGCGTGCCCGGCGGCGACGCCTTCCACTCCACCTGCCACGGCGCGGGCCGCGTCCTGAGCCGCCACCGCGCCGCACGCACGGTCACCGGGAGGGAACTGCGGGCCAGGCTGGAGGCCTCCGGCATCGCCGTCCGCCCGAAGTCCTGGCGGGGCCTGGCCGAGGAGACACCCGAGGCCTACAAGGACGTGAGCGCGGTGGTGGCCGCGAGCGAGGGCGCCGGGCTGTGCCGCACGGTGGCCCGGCTGGTGCCGCTCGGGGTGGTCAAGGGCTGACAGGGCTGACGCCGAGTTCGCCCGGGAGGGGCAGAGGCCGGTCCGCCCGGGAGGGGCACAGGCCGGGTCCGCCCGGATACCTGCCTGTCTCAGGCGCCGACCGTCACGGCGCACGACCAGCCGTTCACGGGTCGACCGTCACCGTGGACGACCAGCCGTTCACGGCTCGACCGTCACGGCGCACGACCAGCCGTTCACGGGTCGACCGTCACCGTGGACGACCAGCCGTTCACGCGTCGACCGTCACCGTGCACGACCAGCCGTGCACGACCAGCCGTTCACGCGTCGACCGTCACCGTGCACGACCAGCCGTACGGATCCGGCCCGATGTGCAGATCGTTCCACGCCACGGCCTTCGGCACGGCCCCGGTGATCTCCACGTCCGACAGTCCGGCGACCGCCAGCCGCACGTCCAGGTCGCCGTCGGCCTCGTCCGCCTCCACGTCCACGGGCACCTGGCCGTACACCTCCAGCCGGTAGATGACCTCGTCCAGCAGCGTGGCCAGCAGGTCGTCGTCACTGGCCTCGGCCAGCCGGACCCGGTCCACGGCGGTGGGCCGCACCCCGGAGACGTCGGCGAAGCACTCCACCATCCCCAGCACCGCCTCCGCCAGGCAGTGCTCCCGGCTCGCCGCCCACGCCTCGATCCGGATGTCGGCGGTATGCGGCACCGCCCGGTGCCCGCTCGTACCCGGCCGCCGTACCCGCCTGTCGTCGTCCGCGTCACCGACCATGTCAACCGACTGCCCGATCATCGGCCACGCATGCAGTGCTGCGGATGGACCTTGACGCTCAAGGGCGCCGCGCGCTTCCTTGAAAGAGGTATCAAAGGGGACATCAAAGGGTGGTCACCTGGGCACCGCCGGACCGGGGCGGGGTGTCAGACGCCTGCGTTCCGGTTACCCGGAAGGAATCGGGAGTGGAACGGAGGTTGTGTCGTGAATCTGCCCGCGCAGCACACCGGCGGGCCTCTGGAAGAGCGGCGCCGGCCGGGCTGGGGACTGTGGGACTGGAACCCCTTCACCGAGGTCGACAACCCCCGGCGTGACACGGGCCGGACCCCCGGGCACGGCGCGACTGCCGTGTGGGGGAGCGGCTCCTGGGTGCCCGCGGTCGAGGAGGACGAGACCGACGACGCCTACGTGGTCCGCGCCGAACTGCCCGGCATTCCGCGGGAGAACATCACCGTGGACATCGACGACCGGGACCTGCGGATCTCCGGCGAACTGACCGACGAACTCAAGGACCGGGTCCTCTCGCGCCGCGCCGGCCGGTTCTTCTACCGCACCAGCCTGCCCAGCGGCGTCGACCCCGAGAAGGCCGAGGCGGAACTGACCGACGGCGTCCTGCGAGTCCTCCTGCCGAAGGCCGGCGCCACCAGGCGGCGCAGCATCGCCATAGGAGGCAGAGGCTAGAACGCGTGGCACGCGCACGTGCCGAACCGCACGTGCCCTTTCGGACGATGGGTAAGACGAGGGGTGCCCGCGCGGGCACCCCTCGTCGGGTGACGAGCACACCGGCGCTCGTACCGAGGGAGGAAGGAGGGAGCCAGGTATGCGGCAAGCGTGTGTGCTGCTGAAGTACGGAGAACTGGCGCTCAAGGGGCGCAACCGCGGGCGCTTCGAGCAACAGCTGCTCGCCAACGCGCGCCGCGCCCTGGACGACCTCGGCCCGGGCGTGCGGGTCCGCCGCCGGCGCGGGGTGATCGTCCTGTCCGCCCCCGGCCGGCCGGACCTCCAGCCGGAGCTGCTTCACCGGGCCCGCGAGGTGATCGGGGTCAGCGTCGTGCAGCCGGCGCTGCGCGTGGACCGCACGCCCGAGGCGGCGGTCGCGGCGGCCCTCGAACTGGCCCGCGCCGCACGGCCCGACGGCACGCGGCCGCGTTTCGCGGTACGGGCCCGGCGCCGGGACAAGGACTTCCCGCTCACCTCGACCCAGTTGAACGCCCTGATCGGCGCCGCGATCAACGGGGAGCTCGGCTGGCCGGTCGACCTCGGCCACCCGGAGGTGGAGGTGGCCGTCGAGGTCGACCGGCGGGAGATCTTCGTCTCCGCGGAGCGGTACAGCGGCCGGGGCGGGCTGCCCGTCGGCTGCAGCGGCCGGGCGCTGGTGCTCCTCTCCGGCGGCTTCGACTCCCCGGTCGCCGCCCACCGGGCCATGCGGCGCGGCCTGGCCTGCGACTTCGTGCACTTCACCGGCGCCCCGCTGACCGGGCCCTCCTCCGCGTACAAGGCGTACGCCCTGGTCCGCTGCCTGGCCCGGTTCCAGGGCGAGGCACGGCTGTGGATCATCCCCCTGGGGCACGCCCAGCGGGAGCTGTCCCTGGCCGGGGCCGGTTCCCTGCACGTGGTCGCCCAGCGCCGCCTGATGGTGCGCACCGCCGACCGCCTCGCCCAGCAGTACGGCGCACACGCCCTGGTCACCGGGGACAGCCTGGGCCAGGTCTCCAGCCAGACGCTGTCCAACCTGGCCACGGTCGAGCAGGCCGCCACCCTTCCGCTGCTGCGGCCGCTGCTGGCCTGGGACAAGGAGGAGATCATGGCGGAGGCGGACCGGCTGGGCACCGGGGAGATCTCCCGCCTGCCCGACGAGGACTGCTGCAGCCTGCTCGCCCCGCGGTCCGTGGCCACCCGCACCACCCCGAGCGGCCTGGAGCGGCTCGAGCGGCGGCTGGACGTGGCGGGCACGGTGGAGAACCTGCTCGCCAAGGCCCGCCTGCTGCGCGTGACCTCGGGCCGGGCGGAGAACACCGAGGCTCTGGCCGGGGAGCGGTCCGCGGCGGCGTCCTGACCGACTCCCCGCCCGGGAGGTGGGAGCCGCGCCCCATCGCGGGTACGCGGCCGGGAGCACACACTCATCGATCCCGGGGGAGAGGAGTCTCCCGATGATCTCCCAGACGGTCACGGTGCCCGCCGACGGCAGGGCGCTGCCCGGCGACCTCGACGTGCCGGCCCCCGCCCGGGCGGTCGTGCTGTTCGCACACGGCAGCGGCAGCTCCCGGCACAGCCCGCGCAACCGCCAGGTCGCCGCCGATCTGCGCACCGCCGGACTCGGCACCCTGCTCATCGACCTGCTCACCGCAGAGGAGGAGCGGCAGGACATTCTGACAGCCGAACTGCGCTTCGACATCCCCCTGCTGGGCCGCCGCCTGATGGCCGCCATCGACTGGCTGGCGGCCGAGCCCGCCACGCAGGACCTGCCCGTCATCCTGTTCGGCGCCAGCACCGGCGCGGCCGCCGCCCTGCTCGCCGCCGCCGGACGGCCCGACCGGGTGCTGACCGTCGTCTCGCGCGGCGGACGGCCCGACCTGGCGGGCGACGCCCTGGACGCCGTACGGGCACCCGTACTGCTGATCGTGGGCGGGAAGGACCACCACGTGCTGCGCCTCAACGAGGAGGCGGCCCGGCGGCTGCACGCCCCGCACTCCCTGCACGTGGTCCCCGGCGCCACCCACCTCTTCGAGGAACCCGGCGCCCTGAACCAGGTCGCCGACGCGGCCCGGCAGTGGTGCGACGAACAACTGAGGGCCGCGGCACGCTGACACCGCCCGACCGGCCTCCGGCGGTGGCCGGGCTACGGCAGCGCGAGGGCCGTAGCGCCGCACCCCGCAGCCGCCCGTCGCCGTCAGCCGGCCGAGGCATGCGCCCTGCTGCTTCCGCGTGCCGGCTGTAGCAGGCGGCGGACGGCAGTAGCGCGCGTGTGCTCGTCCCGGCTGCCCCGGGCCGTCAGCCCGCCGCTGGTGCGCCGATCCGCAGTCGGGCGCCCTGGCGCAGGAGTTCTCGTTGCACCAGGCGGTAGGGCAGGCCCCGTGGGCCGTGTCCGTGGCGTACGGTCATCGCGGCGCACACGCCGGCCGCCTGGCCCGTCGCCATCGCGATCGGCATGACGCGGTACGACGAGTGCGCCACGTGCGTGCCGGAGATGCAGCGGCCGGCCACGAGGAGCCGATCCGTCCCGCGCGGGATGAGGCAGCGCAGCGGGATGTCGTAGAAGCTGCCCGTCGGGACTCGCTTCAGGACGGTGCCGGAACCGCGCGGGTTGTGGATGTCGACCGGGTAGGCGCCGTGCGCGACGACGTCCGGGAAGGGGCGGGCGGCCAGGATGTCGTGACCGGTGAGCTGGTAGTCGCCCAGGACGCGCCGGGTCTCCCGTACGCCGATGTGGACACCGCTCTGCACCAGGTACGACTCCTCGAAACCGGGCACGCGGGTGCGCAGGAAGTGGTCGATCTGCGCCATCTGGCGGCGGGCGGTGTACTCGGCCCGGGTCAGGTCCCACACGCTGGTGCCGAGCACCCGGTTCACGCGCGTGCAGTTGACGCTGACCTCGCGGGGATGCGGGGTCGCGAAGAACAGGATGTCCTCACGCGGCAGCCGCAGATCGCCGTCGGCCCTGGCCTCCTCCACCAGGTCCCACAGGCCGTGCACGCCGCGCCACTGGTCGGGATGCGCGCGCACGTAGTCGGCGAAGTCCGGCCGGGCGAAGTCCGCGACCCGGAACATCAGCGTCATGGGCTGCACGAGTCCGTCCTCGGGCCGGCCGATCTCGTACGGCGCCCCGCACGCGGCCGCGACGTCGCCGTCGCCCGTGCCGTCCACGACCACCCCGGCGTCGATCACCACCGGACCGGACTTGGTCTCGAACACCACCCGCCAGCCGGAGCCGTCCTCCAGCCGCAGCGCGCTGGAGGCGAAGGCGTGGAACAGCATCCGCACACCCGACTCGTCCATCATGTCGAGCAGCACCAGCTTGAACAGCTCCGGGTCGAACGGGACCGTGTACCCGGTCCTCGGCGAGGGCTTCAGACAGCCGCCGCGCCCCATGAGCCGGTCCAGCAGCCGCCACAGCACCCCCGCGACGACCGGCTCGCCCTCGCCGTGGTCGGTGGGCAGCAGCCGGGCGTCCTCACCCGACTCGCTGAACGTGGCCTGCTTGTGCTCGTTGTGGAACGACATCAGCGGCATGACCAGCGCCACCGTCGCGTTGCCGCCGAGGAACCCGTAGCGCTCCACCAGGACGACCTCGGCCCCGGCGTCGGCGGCGGCCACCGCGGCGGCGCACCCGGCCGGGCCGCCGCCGACCACGAGGACGTCGCACCGGCCGCCGTGCCGGGCGGACCGTGGCGGCAGAGTGACCGTGCTGTTCTCTCGGGGCTCTTCCAGGATCGGCATCGGTCTCCTCCCGCGGGGCGGGCTCGGCTGCCACGTCCGGCAGGCTCGGCGGCGTCACACGTTCACACGCTCAGCGGCCGGGGCTCGGCTGCCGAGGCGTCCTGCTCCGCCGCCGTGTCCGCCCCGCCGTCGATCTCGTCGAGCAGGGTCCCGCAGCGGGTGCAGGTCTCCCGCGCCAGCACGGACAGTTCCCGCATCCGGGAGTGCAGGTCCGTACGGCGCTGCGGATACTCGTCCCACAGCCGGTCCACCTCCGCCAGCAGCAGCCCCGCCTGCTCGCGGGCCACCCCGACCAGGGCGGGCGCGCCGATGCGGCTGGCGAAGTCGAAGACCTTGCCCGAGTAGGGCAGCGGCAGCACGGGCAGCCCGGACAGCGCCGCGAAGATCACGAAGTGCAGGCGCATGCCGACGGCCAGGTCCAGGTGGCGCATGAAACCGAGGACCTGCCCCGGACTGTAGGAGCCGTGCAGGATCCGGCCCTGGTCCGGCGCCGTCATGTGGGACAGCACGGCGTGGGCGTGCCGTACGTCGTGCCGCTCCATCGGCAGGAACACCACGTGCGCGTCCAGACGCCGTACGAGGAAGTCCGCGACGTCGGCGAGCAGCGCGTGGTAGTCGCCCTCGTCCAGCTTCTCGGCCGCCCGGCCCGGCTCCCGCACCGACATGCCCACCAGGCGGGCGGCGGTGGGGACGCCCTCGTGGCGCATCATCTCATCGGTGAAGGGCTCCGGCTCCAGCAGCAGCGCCGGATCGGCGGTGACGACGACGTCGCGCTCGACCCCGACCTCCTCCAGCACGAGACGGGACTCCTCGTCGCGCACCACGACGTCGTCGAAGTCCGCCAGCACGGTGCGCACGGCCTCCCGGTCCTCGGCCTCCCGCAGCGGGCCGGCGCCCACGGCGTAGGCGAACGTACGGATGCCGCGCTCCTGCGCGGCCCGCACCAGCCGGAGATAGCGGCGCGCCTCGCCGTCGTAGAGGATCCCGCCGCCGCCCAGCACCAGCAGGTCCAGGGATGCCAGGGTCTCCATGACCCGGTGGCGGCTGACGCCCTCCCAGTCCACCACCTCGTCGGCACCCGGATGGTGGATACGGGTGTGCTCGGCGTTCCGGCTGAAGACGACCAGCCTGGCCTGCGGCCGCTGTGCGCGCAGACAGCCCAGCACACAGGTCAGGATCGACTCGTCGCCGATGTTGAAGCCGCCGTACGAACCCAGCACGCCGATGCGCGGGCCCGACCGGGCGAGCTGCGGATGTGAAGGGGGAGTGATCATCCGGGTGGCTCCCGTCACGTCGGAGTCTGCGAGGGCGGGTGCGCCCATGGCGCGGAGGGGTGATGCCGTGCGATGCCGTGCGTACGGTCCCTCGGGTTGCCTGCGTGGCCCGGCCGGAAACACCCCGCCTTCCGAGTGTGACGGAGGTCGGGGCGGTGCGCATCGTCCAGCGGCGAGGGGGTACGCGGGTGCCGGACCGAAGGGGCCGTCTCCGGATGGGAACGACGGGAGAAGGAGGCGCATCCGCCATGCGGTTCCGTGATCGCCGGGAGGCCGGCCGGCAACTGGCCGAACAGCTGCGCGTTCGCCAGGACGAGGGAACCCTGCCGGATCCCGTCGTCCTGGCCCTGCCCCGCGGCGGCGTCACCGTCGCCCGCGAGGTCGCCCGGGCACTGGACGCCCCGCTGGACGTGCTCGTCGTACGGAAGATCGGCGCGCCCTTCCAGGAGGAGCTCGGTGTCGGCGCGATCGCCGGTGACGAGGAGCCGCTCTTCGACACGGACACCTTGCGCCGTCTGAGTCTGAGCGAGGCCGTGCTCGCCCCGGTGGTCCAACGGGAACGCGCGGAACTCCGTCGCCGTGAGCGGCTCTACCGGCAGGGCCGTCCCGCCCCCGAGCTGCGGGGACGGACCGTGATCGTCGTCGACGACGGGCTGGCGACCGGCGCCACGGCCCGCGCCGCGCTGCGCTTCCTGCGGCGCCAGGATCCCGCGCGCATCGTCCTGGCCGCGCCGGTCTGTTCACCGGAGGCGGCCGACCTGCTGCGCCCCGAGGCGGACGAGGTGATCTGCCTGTACCAGCCGGCCGCGTTCATGGCCGTCGGCCTCTGGTACGACGACTTCGACCAGCTGACGGACGAGGACGTCCTGCGGGCGCTGCGGGATCACCACCGGTCGGTGAGCCAGTAGCCCCGTCCTTACCTTTGCTTGACCCGCTGTTCACCTGTGTGCGGTGGAAGAGACCACTGACTGCGGCGACGCTGTCGATCTCCACCCCTGCACCAGGAGTACCAGTGAACGTCTCACCCGCCGTCTGGCTGCTGACCGTCGCAGCCCTGTGTCTGCTCGTCGCCGTCGACTTCTTCATCGGCCGCAAACCCCACGACGTGTCCGTCAGGGAAGCCGGGACCTGGACCGTCGTATGGATCGTCCTGGCCTGCGTGTTCGGGCTGGGGCTGCTCTACTTCGGCGGGGCGCGGCCGACGGGGGAGTTCTTCGCCGGGTACATCACGGAGAAGTCACTGAGCGTCGACAACCTCTTCGTCTTCGTCCTGATCATGGCGAAGTTCGCGGTGCCGTCGCAGTACCAGCAGCGGGTGTTGATGATCGGCGTCATCATGGCCCTGGTGCTGCGCGCCGTGTTCATCGCGGCCGGCGCGGCGATCATCTCCGCGTTCTCGTGGGTGTTCTACCTCTTCGGCGCCTTCCTGATCTGGACCGCGTGGAAGCTGATCCAGGACGCCCGCAAGGAGGAGCACGAGGAGGAGTACCAGGAGAACAAGCTGCTGAAGGCGGTGGAACGCAGATTCGGTGTGGCCGACCGCTACCACGGCACCAAGCTGTTCATCACCGAGAACGGCAAGCGCGTGATGACTCCCATGCTGGTCGTGATGCTCGCCATCGGCTCCACCGACGTCCTGTTCGCCCTCGACTCGATCCCCGCGATCTACGGCCTCACCCAGGACCCCTACATCGTGTTCACCGCGAACGCCTTCGCCCTGATGGGCCTGCGCCAGCTGTACTTCCTCATCGGCGGCCTGCTGAAGAAGCTGGTCCACCTCAGTTACGGCCTGTCGATCATCCTGGGCTTCATCGGTGTGAAGCTGGTCCTGCACGCACTGCACGAGTCCGGCGTCCACGTTCCCGAGATCAGCATCCCCTTCTCGCTCGGCTTCATCGTGCTCGTCCTGGCGGTCACGACGGTGACGAGCCTGCGGGCGGCGAAGAAGCAGGAGGCCGGGGAACGGCAGGCCGTGTAGCAGGGGTGTGCGGCAGTGGGACGAGCAGGAAGACGGCCGCGTAACCGAACTGGGGCGCGGTCACGACCGCGGCGGCCGCGCCCGGCGAGACGTCGAGGCCCGCGGCCACCAGTGGGCTGATCGCCTGAGGGAAGTACACGTTTCCCACGGCCACGCCGCAGACCAGCGCCAGCAGCAGGATCAGCCGGGGCACTCGCGGTCGGCCGCGCTGTACGGTTGTGCTCCGTCATGCGCCGAACTCCACGGCACTGCGCGGCCTTGCCAAAGGATGTAGCGGGGGCCTCAATGATCAGCTTCCTGCTCGACGTCGAGGACCTCGCCGACACCCGGTTCGCGATCTCGCCCCTGCGCGAGGTCATGGGCAGCCTGCGGGCCCTGCGCGCCCCCGGCCTCCACCCCCTGCACGTGCGGTGGCGTGCCGCGGTACTCCAGCGACTCGACCCGGCCGACGCCCGGCTGCTTGCGGCCCTGGTGGGGGACACCCTGGCCCTGCCCGACTTCCTGACCCCCAGGCCGACGACCTTCGCGCCCACGTTGCACGAGCAGCTGACCGCCGTACGGGCCACGCCCCCGGAGATCGTCCGCCGTGACCTGAGCGCGGCCCACGCGCCCGCACCGCTGCCGGAGGCCCTGCGGGCGGTCACCGCGCCCGGTGACGCGTCCGTCGCCGAGTTCCTGGAGGAGCTGGGCGAACTCCTCCACCGCTACTGGGAGCTGGCGCTCGCGCCGTCCTGGTCGCGGATGCGGCTGGTCCTGGAGGCCGACATCACCTACCGGGCCCGGCAGCTGGCCACCGGCGGCGCCCGGCTGCTCTTCGCCGACCTGCACCGGAACGTGCGCTGGCGGGACGGCGTCCTGCGCATCGACCAGATGATCGGACGCCATCACGTCGACGGCTCCGGGCGGGGCGGTGGAGCTCGCCCGGCGCCTCGGTGTCACCCCGAGCGCGGTCTCCCAGCACCTGCGGGTACTGCACGCTGCGGGCCTGGTCACCCGCACCCGCGACGGGCGGCACGTGCTGTACCGGCGCAGCCCGCTCGGCGACCAACTGGCCGCACACGGCGGGGCTTGACTCCGAGGTCAGGCACTTGGTCGCCGCCTCGCCGCGAGAACCTCGACGCCTTCACCCGGGGACATCGCCGATTGCACCGAGCGGCTCCCGCCTCAACGGCTCGCCGAACTCCGCTGAGCCGGGGCTGCGGGCCTGCTGCGGGACACGACCCGCGTGCCGCAGCCGTCGACGACGCGGACCTGCAGCGAGCCGCACCCGCAGCGAGTCCACACCGTACGGCCCGCTGCGGTGGTGTGCCGGGACACCACCTGGAACGGCTCGGCACCGTCCGGCCAGCCGCAGTGCGGGCAGATGGCGGCGCCAGTCGTGCTGGTCATGGCAACTCCTCGTACGTCGTGGCTGATTCGGCCGTCGCGACACAGCCAGGGTGCGCCGGAGCATCCGTACACGTCGAGGTTGACTTTGTGGACGTGACCGTGAAGCGTGGGCTTCATGATTGACCTGCGCAGGCTGCACGTCCTTCGGGCGGTCGCCCACTACGGCACGGTCACCGCGGCCGCCCGCGCCCTGCATTTCACGCCGTCCGCCGCCTCCCAGCAGATCCGGCAGCTCGCCCGCGATCTCGGCGTGGACCTGCTGGAGCCGCAGGGGCGCGGTGTACGGCTCACCCCGGCCGCCGAGAGCCTGCTCGCGCACGCCGACGCCATCCAGGCCCGCTGGGAGCAGGCCGAACTCGACCTGCGGGCCGACCACGGCACGCCGACCGGGCCGTTGCGCGTGACCGGGTTCCCGGTGGCCGTCTCGGTGCTGCTCGCGCCGCTGGCGGTCCGGCTGGGCGAGCGGTATCCGCGGCTGTCCGTGCGGATCACCGAGGCGGGGGTGCCGGGGAGCTTCGACCTGCTCTTCGAGGGGGAGGCCGACCTGGCGGTGGTGGAGGCCACCCCGCACAACCCGCCGCTGAGCGACGCGCGGTTCGACCAGCAGCCGCTCCTGGACGACCCGTTCGACCTGGTCGTCCCCGAGGGGCATCCGCTGGCCGGGCGGGCGCGCGTCGACCTCGCGGAGGCGGCGCGCGAGTCCTGGATCGCGCCGGTGCCGGAGAGCCCCTGCCGCCCGCATGTGATGTCCGCGTGCGGTGCCGCCGGCTTCACCCCGGACGTCGTCCACCACGCGCTGGACTGGAACGTCACCGCCCACCTGGTCGCCCACCGGCTCGGCATCGCCCTGATCCCGCGCCTGGCCCAGCTGACGCCGCACCTGCCGATCACCCGGGTGCGCTGCACGGGCAACCCGCACCGCAAGCTCCTCACCTGCACCCGGGGCGGCGGCCACGCCCGCCCGGCCGTCGCGGTCGCCCTGCGGGAACTGCGCGAGCTCGCGCCGACGGCGGTGGCCTGATCCGCGTCGCCCGGCATGCGAAAGGGCCGGAGCCCGGTGAGCTCCGGCCCTTCGGGTGCGGGGCGCGGTCAGGCCGCGGCCGGCTCCGTGGTCGTGCCGTGCAGCCGGGCGATGACCTCGGTCAGCTGCGCGGCGACCTCGGCGTCGTCGACCGGGTGCGTCTCGGCGAAGCGGGTCAGCGAGCCGGGGATGGACAGCTTGATGTCCTCGATCACCTTGCCGCCGGCCACGCCCACGGACTTGCGGGTCTCGTCGTGCGCCCAGACACCGCCGTACTGGCCGAAGGCGGTGCCGACCACGGCGACCGGCTTGCCGCTGATCGCACCGGCACCGTACGGGCGGGACAGCCAGTCGATGGCGTTCTTCAGCACGGCCGGAATGGTGCCGTTGTACTCGGGGGTGAAGAGCAGCAGGGCGTCGGCGGTGGAGGCGGCCTCGCGCAGCTTGACGGCGGCGGCCGGGACGCTGCCCTCGACGTCGATGTCCTCGTTGTAGAACGGGATGTCGGCCAGGCCCTCGAACAGCTGCACCTCGGCGCCCTCAGGGGCGAGCTTGACGGCGGCCTCGGCGAGCTGACGGTTGTGCGAACCGGCGCGAAGGCTGCCGACGAGCGCAAGGATGCGAACAGACATGCGGAACTCCCAGGTGCTGAAACACTGCCGTAACGATCCGGACCGAGGTCCGTTTAATGTTGTACCACCCTAACCGGACTGCGGTCCAGTTTCATTCCCGATGCTTTACGCTGGCTTCATGTCCGCCGCTTCGCCGCCTCTCCCGACGCCCCAGGAACCCGTCGACCGGCCGCACCTGCCGCAGCTCGGCCAGGACACCGGCATCGACGAGCCCTGCCTGCGGGCCGATGCCGCGCGCAACCGGGCCCGGCTGCTGGAGGCCGCCGCCCGGCTGGTGGCGGAGCGCGGCGCGGCCGGCGTCACGATGGAGGCGGTGGCCGCGGCGGCCTCGGTCGGCAAGGGCACGGTCTTCCGCCGCTTCGGCGACCGCACCGGCCTGCTCACGGCCCTGCTGGACCACACCGAGAAGAAGTTCCAGGCCGCGTTCCTCAGCGGCCCTGCGCCGCTGGGGCCCGGGGCGCCCCCCGCCGAGCGGCTCCGGGCGTTCGGCTGCGCCATGCTGCGGCGCTCGACCGAGGAACTGGAGCTGTTGCTGGCCGCCGAACCGGGCGCGGACCGCCGCTTCGCCTCGCCGCCCCGCCGCGTGCTGCGCCACCACGTGACCCTGCTGCTGCGCCAGGCGGTCCCGGACGCGGACTGCGAGCTCTTCGCGTACACGCTGATGGGCCAGCTCGACCCCGCCCTGATCCATCACCTGACCCAGCAGTGCGGGATGCCGCTGGAGCGGCTGGAGGCCGCGTGGGTCGACCTGGTCGACCGGGTGACGGGCGCGGACGGCCGCGCCGCCCCGTAGGCGGTCCGGCAGACGGTCCGGCCGCACACCGTTTCCGCACAACTCCCCCGCCCGAAGCCTCTGTTCGGGCTTCTGCAAAGATGCGGTCGTCATGGTGCAGATACCGAACACGCCCGCGCCCGCGTCGCCCGCACCCCTGCGCTCCGTGCCGACGAGCGCCGATGTGGCCCGCCTGGCCGGCGTCTCGCGCGCGACCGTCTCCTACGTCCTCAACAACACCAGCGCCGTACGGATCAGCGAGCCCACGCGCCGCCGGGTCCACGCGGCCGCGAAGGAACTCGGCTACGTCCCGCACGCGGCGGCCCGCAGCCTGCGCGCCGGGCACAGCCGGATGGTCCTGATGCCCGCGCCCGCCTTCCCCGTCGGCCCGCTCTACAGCCGGTTCATCACCGACCTCCAGGGGGCGCTCGGCCGCCTCGACTACACCGTCGTCCAGTACGGCACCGGCGGCCCGCACGGCGACGAGGCCGCCCGCGCCTGGGCCGAGCTGCGGCCCGTGGCCGTGCTGGTACCCGGCTCCGGACTCGGACCGCGGGGCGTGGCGGTGCTCAAGCGTTCCGGCGCCCGGGCGGTGGTCACCCTCGGCCCGGAGACCGTCGAGGGCGCGTACGCCCTGCTCCTGGAGCATGAGGCCGTCGGTCACAGCGTCGGCGCCCACCTCTACGACCGCGGCCGGCGACGGATCGGCGTCGTCGTCCCCCAGGAGCCCGGCCTGGAGGTGTTCTCCGCGCCCCGCCTCGCGGGCGTGCGCCAGGCCGTGCGCGGCACGGCCGCCACGGTGACCGAGCTGCCGCTCGCCTACGACGAGGAATCGGCGGCGCGGCTCGCCGCACGCTGGAGCGAGCTCGACCTCGACGGGGTGTTCGCGTACAACGACGAGTACGCGATGCTGCTGATGCGCGCCCTGCAGGACGAGGGCGTGCGGATCCCGGCGGAGACGGCCGTGGTCGGTGCCGACGACCTGATGCTCGGCCGGCTGCTGCGGCCGCGGCTGAGCACGGTCCGCCTGGAGCTGCCGTCCGGCCGGGAGCTCGCCGAACTGGTCGACCGCGCGGTGCGCGACCCCGGCGCCGCGCCCGAGACGCACAAGGTGCTGGGGGCCACGGTGGTCCACCGCGACTCCAGTTGACGTGCGGGAGGCGCGGCGTGCGCACATCGGCGGCGGCCCCGCACACCGGGGCATCGAGCTGCGATCCGACCGGGCACGGCACCGCCGACTTCGCTTCCGGCCCACGAGCCGATCCGGGAATCTTCACCGCGTGGCACCGGACAGGTGTCACCCAACTCCTCGACAGGTACTCGGACATATGCCTGGCACGTTGTGTGGCAGGCCATGCGCTTCTCCTGCGACATGACTAGGATGTTGCACGCTCAACCAAATGGGGATGCGTTCGAGCACCGGCCGCGGCTTGCCCGGCTGCGCCGGAACCGCCGCGTCCCGCCCCGCGGCCGTCGAACTGGCCGCGCCCTACACGGGACTTCCGCTCACCCTGTGAGCCGGTGACCGATCGGAGAGCCCTCATGCCGTTGCTCGAACCGAAGACCTGGCAGCTCCGCGTCCTGGCGGGAGGGGAGTACACCGTCACCGAGCCCGCCACCGGTGACGCGCTCGGCACCGTCACTCTCGCCACCGCCGAGGACGTACAGGCCGCCGCCGTGGCCGCCCGTGCCGCCCAGGCGGAATGGGCGCGCGTGCCGCACTTCGTCCGCGCCGCGGTGCTTCGCAAGGCCGGCGACCTGTTCACGGCACACGCCGGGGAACTGCGCGAGTGGCTGGTGCGCGAGTCCGGCTCCATCCCGGGCAAGGCCGACTTCGAACTGCACGTCGCCGCGCAGGAGTGCTACGAGGCCGCCGCGCTCGCGTCCCGCCCGGCCGGCCAGGTCCTGCCCAGCGAGGCGCCCCGCCTGTCCTACACGCGGCGCGTCCCCGTCGGGGTCGTGGGCGTGATCTCCCCGTTCAACGCGCCGCTGATCCTGTCCATCCGCTCCGTGGCCCCGGCCCTCGCGCTGGGCAACGCGGTCGTGCTGAAGCCGGACCCGCGCACGGCCGTCTGCGGCGGACTGTCCCTGGCGGCGGTCTTCGCCGAGGCGGGCCTGCCCGAGGACCTGCTGCACGTCCTGCCGGGCGGCCCCGAGGCCGGGCAGGCCCTGGTGGCCGACCCGCACGTCCCCGTCATCTCCTTCACCGGCTCGACGGCGGCCGGCCGGGCGGTCGGCGAGGCCGCAGGCCGCCATCTCAAGCGGGCGCACCTGGAACTCGGCGGCAACTCCGCGCTGATCGTGCTGGAGGACGCCGACCTCGACGCGGTGATCTCCACGGCCGCCTGGGGCTCGTTCTTCCACCAGGGCCAGATCTGCATGACGACCGGACGCCACCTGGTGCACGCGTCCGTCTACGACGAGTACGTCGAGCGGCTGGCCGCCCGGGCGGACTCGCTCGCCGTGGGCGATCCCCACCGCGAGCAGGTCCACCTCGGCCCCATCATCGACGGGGCACAGCTGGGCAAGATCCACACTCTGGTCGAGTCCAGCACCGCCAGCGGCGCCAAACTCGCCGCGGGCGGCACGTACGAGAAGCTCTTCTACCGGCCGACCGTCCTCGCCGACGCCGACGACCGCACCCCCGCCTATACGGAGGAGGTGTTCGGCCCGGTGGCCCCGGTGCGGCCGTTCAGCACCGTCGTCGAGGCGGCCACCCTGGCCGCGCACAGCGCGTACGGCCTGTCCCTGGGCATCGTCACCCGGGACTCCGCGCGCGGCCTGGACCTGGCCGAGCGCATTCCCACCGGCATCGTCCACATCAACGACCAGACCGTGAACGACGAGGCCGTCGCCCCCTTCGGCGGCATCGCCGCCTCCGGCACCGGCGCCCGCTTCGGCGGCGAGGCCAACCTGGAGGCCTTCACCGAGCTGCGCTGGACGACGGTGCGCGGGGACGTGGCGACGTACCCGTTCTGAGGCCGCTTACAGGGTGTTACTCGCCCTGCTGCGGCTGCTGGTCCTGCTGCTGGGCGATCGCCTTGCGGACCTCGTCCATGTCGAGCTTCCGGGCCTGCCCGATGACGTCCGCCAGGGCGGCCTCGGGCAGGGCGCCCGGCTGGGCGAACACGGCGACCTGGTCACGGACGATCATCAGCGTCGGGATGGACTGGATACCGAAGGCCGCGGCCAGCTCCGGCTGCGCCTCGGTGTCCACCTTGCCGAACACCAGGTCCGGGTTCTCCTCCGCCGCCTTCTCGTAGACCGGGGCGAACTGACGGCACGGCCCGCACCAGGACGCCCAGAAGTCGATCAGGACGAACTCGTTCTCCGTGACCGTCTGGTCGAAGTTCTCCTTGGTGAGCTCCACGGTGCTGCTCATGGCGTGTATCCCTCTTCCTGGTGTCGGGTCAAGCCGTCGGCACAACACGGCCGACCGGTCACGTATTCCGCGCCTCTACCCATGTGGCCACGGCGCACACCACCCACCAGACTGACCCCATGACGGAAACGGATTCCATCGCGTACGACGTCGTGGTGCTCGGAGCCGGACCCGTGGGGGAGAACGTCGCCGACCGCACGCGCGCGGCCGGCCTCGCCACCGCGGTCGTGGAGAGCGAGCTGGTCGGCGGCGAGTGCTCGTACTGGGCGTGCATGCCCAGCAAGGCCCTGCTGCGCCCGGTCATCGCCCGGGCCGACGCCCGCCGCGTGCCGGGCCTGCGCCAGTCGGTGCAGGGGCCCCTCGACGCGCCCGCGGTCCTTGCCCACCGGGACTACTACACCTCCCACTGGAAGGACGACGGCCAGGCCCGGTGGCTCGACGGCATCGGTGCCGACCTGTACCGCGGGCACGGGCGGCTCACCGGGCCGCGCACGGTGACCGTGACCGGCCCCGACGGCACGCGGCGGGTCCTCACCGCCCGGCACGCCGTGGCCGTCTGCACCGGCAGCCGCGCCGCACTGCCCGACCTGCCCGGACTCGCCGACGTGAGGCCCTGGACCAGCCGGGAGGCCACCAGCGCGCAGGCCGTACCCGGCCGTTTGGTGGTGGTCGGCGGCGGTGTGGTCGCCACCGAGATGGCCACCGCCTGGCAGGCCCTGGGCTCGAAGGTCACCATGCTGGTCCGCGGCAAGGGCCTGCTGGGCCGCATGGAGCCCTTCGCCGGCGAACTGGTCGCCGAAGCCCTCACCGAGGCGGGCGCGGAGGTCCGCACCGGCACCTCGGTGGAGTCCGTGACCCGCCAGAACGGCACCGTCGTGGTCGTCACCGGCACCGGCGACCGCATCGAGGCCGACGAGATCCTCTTCGCCACCGGCCGCGCCCCGCGCACCGACGACATCGGCCTGGAGGCGGTCGGCCTGGAACCCGGCTCCTGGCTCGACGTCGACGACAGCCTCCGCGTCACCGGCCACGACTGGCTGTACGCGGTCGGCGACGTCAACCAGCGCGCCCTGCTCACCCACCAGGGCAAGTACCAGGCCCGCATCGCGGGCGCGGCCATCGCCGCCCGGGCCACCGGAGAGAACACCGGGGCGGAGGCGTGGGGCGCGCACACCGCGACCGCCGACCACGCCGCCGTCCCCCAGGTCGTCTTCACCGACCCGGAGGCGGCGGCCGTGGGCCTGTCCCTGGCCGAGGCGGAACAGGCCGGACACCGCGTCCGGGCCGTCGACGTCGACCTGTCCTCGGTCGCGGGCGCTGGCCTGTACGCCGACGGTTACAAGGGCCGCGCCCGCATGGTCGTCGACCTCCAGGACGAGATCCTGCGCGGCGTCACCCTCGTCGGCCCGGGCGTCGGCGAACTCATCCACTCGGCGACCATCGCGGTGGCCGGTCAGGTTCCGGTGAGCCGCCTGTGGCACGCGGTGCCGTCCTACCCGACGGTCAGCGAGGTGTGGCTGCGGCTGCTGGAGGCCTACCGGGACAGCTGAGTCACGGCACCTTGGTCAGGCGTACGAGACCAGCTCCAGGTACTCCTCGCTCCACACGTCCTCGTCCGCCTCCGGCAGCAGCAGCACCCGGTCCGGGCGCAGCGCCTGAATCGCGCCCTCGTCGTGGGTGACCATGACGATCGCGCCCGGATACGTGCCCACCGCGCCCAGCACCTCGGTGCGGGACGCCGGGTCCAGGTTGTTGGTGGGCTCGTCGAGGAGCAGGACGTTCGCACCCGAGTGCACCAGGCCCGCCAGGGCGAGGCGGGTCTTCTCTCCGCCGGAGAGCACGCCGACGGGCTTGTCGGCGTCGTCGCCGGAGAACAGGAACGAGCCCAGGACGTGGCGGACCTCGCTGTCGGTGAGGTGCGGAGCGGCCGCCGCCAGTTGCTGACGTACTGTCAATCCGGCCTCCAGCGTGTCGTGTTCCTGGGCGAAGTACCCGAGTCGCAGCCCGTGCCCGTGGACCACCCGGCCGCTGTCGGGCGTGTCCCGCCCGGCGAGGATGCGCAACAGGGTCGTCTTGCCGGCGCCGTTGGGGCCGAGCACCACCAGCCGACTGCCCCGGTCGACGGCCAGGTCGACGCCGCGCAGGACGGATTGACCGCCGTAGGACCGGGTCAGACTGATGGCGCCGAGCGGGATCCGGCCGCAGGGCGCCGGCTCGGGCAGCCGGATGCGGGCCGTCTTCTCGGCGCGCCGGACCGGTTCGAGCTCGGCGAGCATGCGGTCGGCACGCCGGGCCATGTTCCGCGCGGCGGTCGCGGTCGCCACCCGGGCGCGCATCTTGTCGGCCTGGGCGTGCAGTGCCGCCGCCTTGCGCTCGGCGTTCGCCCGCTCGCGCGCCCGGCGCCGCTCGTCCGCCTCGCGGCGGGCCAGGTAGGCGTCCCAGCCGGTGTTGTGGATGTCGAGGGCGGCGCGTGCCGGGTCCAGGTGGAAGACGCGGTTGACGGTGTCGGCGAGCAGCGAGGTGTCATGGCTGATCATCACCAAGCCCCCCTGATGGCTCGTCAGGAAACTGTGCAGCCAGGCGATCGAGTCCGCGTCCAGGTGGTTCGTCGGCTCGTCCAGGAGCAGGGTGTCGTGCCCGGCGAACAGGATCCGGGCCAGCTCCACGCGACGGCGCTGACCGCCGGACAGGGCGCCGAGCGGCCGTTCCATCACGTCCGTCGGCAGGCCGACACCGGCGGCGACCCGGGCGGCCTCCGCCTCCGCCGCGTAGCCGCCACGGGCCTGGAACTCGGCCTCGGCGCGCACGTAGGCGTTCATCGCCCGCTCCGTCCCGTCGGCCATGGCCGCCTCGGCGCGGCGCAGCGCCCGTACGGCACGGTCCAGGCCGCGCGCCGACAGGATCCGGTCCGCGACGGTCACCGACTGGTCGGCCGCGCGGGAGTCCTGCGGGAGATGACCCACGTCGCCGGTTCGGGTGACGGTCCCGGCGGCGGGGCGCAGGGTGCCCGCCAGGGTGTTCAACAGGGTCGTCTTTCCGGCGCCGATGGGGGTACCTCCCTGCTCGAGCGAAGCCGAGAGCTTGGGGGAGGCCTACCAGGCCGATGCGGTCGCCGGGGGAGACGTGGAAGGAGATGCCGGACAGCAGCAGACGCGCGCCGACGCGCACGTCGACATCACGAACAGTGATCATGAGAAGACGCTCCGAACAAGCAAGAGGACACACGGGTGGCGTGAAAGCGGGTCCTCGGCTAGGAAATTCGGGGCGTAGACATGCGGCCACGATAAGGGAGGCGCCGCGCTCGCCGCCTCCGTTTTTTCGGCTACGGCAGCTCGAAGCCCAGTGCCCGAGCGGCCTCCTCCGGCGTGGGCTGCGACCAGCGCTCCGCCATCGCCTGGTTGGACGACAGCGAGCGCAGTTCGGCCCGGTCCAGGTACAGCGTGCCGTCGAGGTGGTCCGTCTCGTGCTGCACGATCCGCGCGGGCCAGCCGGTGAACACCTCGTCCACGGCGCGCCCTTGCTCGTCCTGCCCGGTCAGCCGTACCTGCGCGTGCCGCGCGACCACCGCCTGCCAGCCCGGCACGCTCAGGCAGCCCTCGAAGAACGCCACCGGCTCCGCGCCGACGGGCTCGTACGACGGATTGACCAGCACCCGGTAGGGCTGCGGCACCCGGCCACGCGCCAGCCGCACCTCCTCCGGCACCGGCGCCGGATCCTCGATCACCGCGATCCGCAGCGGAACACCCACCTGCGGTGCGGCGAGGCCGACCCCCGGCGCGGCGCGCATGGTGATGCGCCTCGACGAACCGGGCCAGCAGGGCGGGCCCCAGTTGACCGTCGTAGGGCTCGGTGCCGCGCCGCAGGACCGGGGCGCCGGCCGCGACGATGGGCAACGGGCCGCCGGTGGCGAGGAGTTCCTCGACCCGCTCGGCGAGGGGCGCGCGATCACTCGGAGTTCCCATCGCGTCAGCATGCCACGGCACCCCACACCCCTTTGTGACGCAGGACACATGCACTCCCCGGGAACTCGGCACGCCTCCGGCCCGACTACTGCATCACCACCGGCCACGAGACGTCCCCGGAGAAACCCGCCGATGACCACCACTCCCTCGACCACCACGGACGAGGCCCCGCAACCCGCCACCTCAGCAGCCCCGAAGGGAACTTGGACCCCGCTGCGCCCCCTGATCCTGCGCCTGCACTTCTACGCCGGCGTCCTGGTGGCCCCGTTCCTGCTCGTCGCCGCCGTCACCGGCCTGCTGTACGCCGCCTCGTTCCAGGCCGAGAAGATCGTGTACGACCACGAGATGACGGTCCCGGTCGGTGACGAGAAGCTGCCGATCTCCGCGCAGGTCGCCGCCGCCCGCAAGGCCCACCCTCAGGGCACGGTCGCGGCCGTACGCCCCTCGCCCGAGGACGACGCGACCACCAGAGTGCTGCTGTCCGGCGTCCCGGGCGTCGACGAGGACCGCACGCTCGCCGTGTTCGTCGACCCGTACACCGCGAAGGTGCGCGGCTCCCTCGAGCAGTACGGCGCGACCGGCGCGCTGCCGCTGCGCACCTGGATCGACGAACTCCACCGCGACCTGCACCTCGGCGAAAACGGCCGCCTCTACAGCGAGTTGGCGGCCAGCTGGCTGTGGGTGATAGCCGGTGGCGGTCTGGTGCTGTGGTTCTCCCGGCGCCGCGCCCTGCGCAAGGTGCGCGGCACCGGCGGACGCCGCCGCACCCTCGGTCTGCACGGCAGCGTCGGCGTCTGGGCCGCGGCCGGGTTCTTCTTCCTCTCGGCGACCGGCCTGACCTGGTCTGCGTACGCGGGAGCCACCATCGACGAGCTGCGCACCTCGCTCGGCCAGGCCACCCCGTCCGTGTCGGCTTCGGCGGGCGGCGACCACACGGGCCACGGCGCCGCGGCCGGCTCCGGCGGGAACGGCGAGCACGGCGTCGGCCTCGACAAGGTCCTGGCCGCCGCGCGCGCCGAGGGCCTCGGCGACCCGGTGGAGATCGTCCCGCCCGCCGACGCGGAGTCCGCGTACGTCGTGAAGCAGGTGCAGCGCAGCTGGCCCACCAAGCAGGACTCGGCCGCCGTCGACCCGGCCACCGGGCAGGTCACCGACGTGCTGCGGTTCGCCGACTACCCGGTGCTCGCCAAGCTCACCCGCTGGGGCATCGACCTGCACACCGGCGTCCTGTTCGGCCTAATCAACCAGATCGCCCTGATGCTGCTCGCGCTCACCCTGGTCCTGCTGATCGTGTGGGGCTACCGCATGTGGTGGCAGCGCGGCCGGGACTCCGCCTTCGGCCGTCCGATCCCGCGCGGCGCCTGGCAGCAGGTGCCGCCGCAGATCCTCGTCCCCCTGCTGGCCGCGGTCGCGGTCCTCGGCTACTTCATGCCGCTGCTGGGGATCCCGCTGGCCGCGTTCCTCGCCGTCGACGTCGTGCTCGGCGAGATCGCCTACCGGCGGGGGCGGCGGACATACGAGGGAACCGCGACGTAGCGTTTCCGGCCCGAACGGCACCGGTGCCCGGCTCCGTCACGGAATCGGGCACCGGTGTACGCATGAGGGCTACATCAGGGCTAGATCTTCTCGAAGTCGCCCGCCAGGGCCGAGGCGATGCGCAGATGCGACTCCGCCTCCTCGTGCCGTCCCTGGCGCTGGAGCGTGCGGCCGAGCATCAGCCGGGCGTAGTGCTCCACCGGGTCGCGCTCGACGATGACGCGCAACTCGGCCTCGGCGCGGCGCAGTTGGGCCGAGTGGTAGTAGGCACGCGCCAGCAGCAGCCGCGGTCCGGTCTGCTCCGGCACCTCCTCGACCAGGCCGACGAGGACGCGCGCCGCAGCGGCGTAGTCCTTGGCGTCGAAGAACATCCGCGCGCGCTCCCAGCGCTCCGCCGGCGTTCCGTGGGCGTAGTACGCCGTGTCGTAGGTCGTGTTCACCTGTGGCCTCCTTCGAGGCCGACAACCGAACCTGTTGGTTCAATATTCCATTACTCGGTCGAGGCGGCTGCTCGGTCGACGCGGCTGCTCGGTCAGGGCGGCTACTTGGCCAGGGCGGCCAGCTCGGCATCGGCGCGCTCGGTGATCAGGCTCAGCACCCGGCCGGTGACGGCGAGATCCTCCGGCGGAATGCCGGCGTAGATGCGGGCGGAGATGGGGGCCGTCTCTGCGGAGGTCCTGTCGTACAGCTCTCGCCCGGCCTCCGTGATCCGCACGCGCGACGCCTCGTCCGGGGCCAGCAGCTCCGCGGCGATCAGCTCGTCGATCACGCCCTGCACCTCCTCCGCCTCGATCTTCAACGCGCCGACGACACCGCCGACGAGCTGGTCCCGTTCGACCGGCCCGTCGGCGACGGCGGCGAGCCGGAGGGTGACGGACTGCTGGAAGGTGACGCCGTGCCGGGCCAGCACGTGCTCGAGAATCGCGCGCCCGGCGTAGTGGGCCAGGGCGATCACCCGTGGGCCGACCGGCGGTGTGGTGGTCATGACTGCTCCGTCTCGTTCTCGCCGAAAGGATCAAAAGGATCAAGAGGTGCGTCGAGCAGGGTCGCCAGGTCGCGCGTGAATTCCCGTGCCCGCGCGCCGTCGAGGCCGCCGAGCGGCTCCAGCAACTGCTCCAGGAGGCCGTGGACGACCGTGATCGCCCGTCGGGTGACCTCGCGGCCCTGCTCGGTGAGCGCCAGCTGCACCGCGCGCGGGTCGCGGGGGTCCCGGGTGCGCTCCAGGAGGCCGGCGGCCTCCAGCGCGCGGGCGAGCTTCGACACGTAGAGCGGCTCCAGCCCGGTGTGGTCGGCGAGGCGGCGCTGACTGGGGCGTTCGCCGGAGCGCTGCATGCCGTACAGCGATGCCACCAGCGCGTACTGCGCGTGGGTCAGCCCCAGCGGAGCCACCGCCCGGTCGACGGCCACCCGCCACTTCATCGACAGACGCCACACCAGGAAACCGGGCGTCGCTCCTTCGGAAACCCTGCTCATGGCAGATACAGTACATGGCTACTGTATCCATGGCTACTATTTTCTGACCGCCGGGCGAAGAGGTGGCCCCGAGTGACGTCCTGACGCGTGGGCTACCCGAGGACTAGGTTGTGCGCCATGAGCAACCTTGAGCGCGAGGCGGTTCCCGCCCTCTGCGGCGGCCGCGGCTTCGTGGTCGCGGAGCCCGTGCGTGAACTCCTCAGCCCGCGCCGCGTCCAGCTCGGCGAGTCCACCGAGGTCCGCCGGCTGCTGCCCAACCTGGGCCGCCGCATGGTGGGCGCCTGGTGCTTCGTCGACCACTACGGCCCCGACGACATCGCCGACGAGCCCGGTATGCAGGTGCCGCCGCATCCGCACATGGGCCTGCAGACGGTGAGCTGGCTGCACGAGGGAGAGGTGCTGCACCGCGACTCGACCGGCAGCCTGCAGCTGATCCGGCCGCGCGAACTGGGCCTGATGACCTCCGGCCGGGCCATCAGCCACTCGGAGGAGAGCCCTCGCTCGCACGCCCGCTTCCTGCACGGCGCGCAACTGTGGGTCGCCCTCCCGGGCCCCCACCGCCACACCGACCCGCGCTTCGAGCACCACGCCGACCTGCCGGTCGTCACGGCACCGGGCCTCAAGGCCACCCTCATCCTCGGCGCCCTCGACGGCGCGACGTCGCCAGGGACGACCTACACCCCGATCGTCGGAGCCGACGTCGCCCTCGCCCGCGGCGCGGACGTCCGGCTCCCACTGGAGCCGGATTTCGAGTACGCCGTGCTGTCCATGTCCGGCGAGGCCTACGTGGACGGCGTGCCGGTGCTGCCGGGCTCGATGCTCTACCTCGGCTGCGGACGCGGTGAACTCCCGCTGCGGGCCGAGTCGGACGCCGGTCTGATGCTCCTGGGCGGCGAGCCGTTCGAGGAGGAGCTCATCATGTTCTGGAACTGGATCGGACGGACCCAGGAAGAGATCGCGCAGGCCCGTGAGGACTGGATGACGGGTACGCGGTTCGGGGAGGTGAAGGGGTACGACGGGGATCCGCTGCCGGCCCCCGAGCTGCCAGCGACGCGTCTGAAACCACGGGGGAGGACCCGCTGACCTGGGTAAGTGGCTGATCGCTGGGGCGGGCGGTGCCACGGTCTTGCCGCTTGTGAGCAGCTGTGGCAGGACTCTTGCTCACCCAATGCCAACTCTGCTGACACCTCATCAGGTGGCCTTGGGTCGCTGTGGTCGCAGCCTCGTGGTGCGTCTCCGCACCATCGAGAGACTCCTGGGACGCGACTTGGAATCCGGCCTGCAACGCACCGGACTGCACCACCGTTTCCCGCTCACCGTTCAACCGGCCGCGCGCGCCAACCCGTTCCGTCGTGTCCTGTGGCACGCCGGTGCCCACGCTCGCCGGGCTCGCGGCGCCGGATCCGGTGCCGCGCCGGGTGGCGGCCCTGCTCGGGCCCGCTCCGGCGGTGCGCCGCCGGCCGTCGGGGTTCGCGTCGGTGGGTTTGGCCAGGCTCGACCAGTACCCTTTTGCTTGCCCTTTACCATGGGGGAGCGTGCTGACGCCCTCCGATACGACGACCGAGAAGGAGCGAGACTCCCGCAATGGGTGAGCCTCCCAGTACCAGCCGAGCCGTCCCCCGTCCGCAGCCCGTGCTGCCCGAGCGTGAGGGAACGGGGGTGGCGCGGTGACCGAGGTCCTGCTGCTCCTGCTGGCCCTCCTCCTCACCTTGGCCTGCGCCCTGTTCGTGGCGGCCGAGTTCTCCCTGACCACCGTCGAGCGCGGTGACCTGGAGCGCGCCGCCGAGGCGGGCGAGCGCGGTGCCGAGGGCGCGCTGAAGGCCGTACGCCGCCTGACCTTCCAGCTGTCCGGTGCCCAGCTCGGCATCACCGTCACCTCGCTGGTGATCGGCATGCTCGCCGAACCCTCCCTGGCGGTGCTGTTGCGCGGCCCGCTTCGGGCCGTCGGGCTGGGCGGTGCCGCCTCGCCGGCGGCAACCGTGCTGGGCGTGGCCGTGTCCACCGTTGTCCTGATGGTGGTGGGCGAACTGGTGCCCAAGAACTGGGCGATCTCCCGGCCCCTGGCCGTCGCCAAGGTGGTCGCCGGTCCGCAGCGTGGCTTCACCGCCGCGTTCGGCCCGTTCATCCACCACCTGAACACCACCGCGAACCGTTTCGTACGCCGCTTCGGCCTCGAGCCCGCCGAGGAGCTGGCCTCCGCACGCACCGCCGAGGAACTGGTCGCCCTGGCCCGGCATTCGGCCGCCGAGGGCGCCCTGGAGGCGGACTCCGCGGAGTTGTTCGTACGGACCCTGCACCTGGGCGAGCTCACCGCCGAGAACGTGATGACGCCGCGTGTCGACGTCAAGGCGCTGGAGGCGCACGCGACGGCCGCGGACGCCGCCAACCTCAGCCACGCCACCGGACTGTCGCGCTTCCCGGTCTACCGGGACAGCCTGGACGAGGTCGTCGGCACCGTCCACATCCGCGACGTGCTCGCCCTGGAGCCGGACAAGCGGGCGGTCACGCCGGTCACCGAGCTGTCCACCGCGCCGCTGCTCGTGCCCGACAGCCTCACCGCCGACCGGCTGCTGGAGCGGCTGCGCGCCAGTCGCACCATGGCCGTGGTCATCGACGAGTACGGCGGCACGGCGGGTGTGGCCACGGTGGAGGACATCGTCGAGGAGGTCGTCGGTGAGGTCCGCGACGAGCACGATCCCGTGGAGGTGCCCGACCTGCAGCCCGTTCCCGCGGCCGTGGACGGCCGCAGGGCCTGGGAGGCGGACGGCTCGGTCCGCATCGACCAGCTCAGCGCCATAGGACTCCTCGCCCCCGAGGGCCCGTACGAGACCGTCGCCGGGCTGGTCGCCACCCGCCTGGCTCGCATCCCCGCCAAGGGGGACGTCCTGGAACTGGACGACGGCTGGCGGCTGGACGTCCTCGACGTCGACCACCACCGTGCCGACCGCGTGCTCATCACCGAACCGGCCCGGATCCCGGTCCAGGCGGCGGAGGAGTCCCGATGACCGTCCTGCAACTCGCCATCGGCGCCCTGACGCTGCTGACCAACGCCTTCTTCGTGGGCGGAGAGTTCGCCCTGATCTCCGTACGCCGCAGCCAGATCGAACCGCGGGCGACGGCCGGGAACAAGCGCGCCCGGATGACCCTGTGGGGCCTGGAGCACCTCTCCGCGATGATGGCGACCGCCCAGCTCGGCATCACCGTGTCCTCGCTGGTCCTCGGCGCCGTCGCCGAACCGGCCATCGCCCACCTGCTGGAGCCCGCCTTCGAGGCGATGCACATCCCGCACGGCCTGGTGCATCCGATCGCGTTCGTCATCGCGCTCTCGCTGGCGACGTATCTGCACATGCTGATCGGCGAGATGGTCCCGAAGAACATCGCGCTCGCCGCACCGGTCCCCACCGCGCTGCTGCTCGGCCCGCCGCTGGTGGCCCTCACCCGGGCGCTGCGGCCGGTCGTGTTCGGCATCAACGCCTTCGCCAACGTCCTGCTGAAGCTGCTGCGCGTCGAACCGAAGGACGAGGTCGAATCCGCCTTCACCGACGACCAGCTCGCCCGCATGGTCGTGGACTCCAGCGAGGCGGGCCTGCTGTCGCCCGCCGACGGGGAGCGGCTGCGCGACGCACTGGAGCTGGGCACGCGGCCGGTGGGCGAGATCCTCGTCCCCGTGCAGCGGATGCGTACCGTCGGGCACACGGTCACCCCGGCGCAGCTGGAACGGATCGCCGCCGAAGCGGGCTACTCCCGCTTCCCGGTCACCGGCCCGGGCGGCACCCTGCTGGGCTACCTGCACATCAAGGACACCCTCGGCGTCACCGACCGCGACCGGCCCTTCCCGCGCAGTGCCCTGCACCGGGTCACCCGGGTCCGCATCGACACCCCGCTGGACGACACCCTCACCGCCCTGCGCGCCGACGGCGGCCACCTGGCCGCGGTGACCGGCGAGAAGGGCGCGGTCCTCGGCTTCGTGACCATGGAGGACGTCCTGTCCGAGCTGGTCGGCCCGGCCCCGGCCGGCGCCTGATGCGCCTGCGGCAGATCGGGAACGGCCTCCTGCTCGTCCTCCGGAACGCCGACGGACTGACACGGGGTCCCACGGCCCGGACGACCCGCAGTCCGGGCCGCGTGCCCTTCCTGCCGGTCGTCACCCGCGACGTGGCGGCGGCCTGGCGTGGGCCCCTGGCCCCGGGACTCCCGTCCTACCCGGCGAGCTCCTTGCGGATGCGGTCCAGCATGAACGCGGAGGACTCACGGGCCCGCTCCTCCCAGGCGAAGACGCAGGCCGTGGCGACGCCGTCGAAGTCCAGCTCGCGCAGGGTGCCGAAGAAGGCGTCCCAGTCGACCTCGCCCTGGCCGATGTCCAGGTGCTGGTGGATGCGGGCCGGGGTGCCGGGCGGGTTGAGGATATAGCGCAGGCCCGAGGAGCCCTTGTGGTTGAAGGAGTCGGCGATGTGCACGTGCTGGAGCTTGTCGCCGGCGTAGCGCATCATCGCGGCGATGTCGGCCGTGGGGTCGCTGCCGGAGAGATGGAAGGTGTGCGGGGCGCAGTAGAGGTAGTTCACCCAGGGCTTGTTGATCGCGCGGACCAGGTCGACGGCGGGGGTGTTCTCCTCGCAGAAGTCGTCCGGGTGGGCCTCCAGGTTCAGGGCGATGCCCTCCCGCTCGAAGAGGGGCAGCAGCTCCTCCATCGACCGCCAGAACGCCGCCTCGCTCTCGGCGGCGCGCTCGGGGCGGCCGTTGAACTCCGAGTTCATCAGCGGGCATTCGAGGTCGACGGTGATGTCGATCATCCGCTTCCAGTAGCGGACGGCGGCCTGCCGCTCGGTCTCGTCGGGGGAGGACCACTTGTACAGCGGCAGCACGGAGGACAACCGCACACCGTGCGTGCGCAGCGACTTCTTGAACGCGGCGACGCGCTCGTCGTCCGCCCGTGGATGCAGGAAGAACGGCATGAAGTCGTCGCGCGGCGACAACTCGATGTACTCGTAGCCGAGTTCGGCGACCGTGCGCACCATCGCGTCGAGCGGCAGCGCGCGGAACATGTACGGGTCGAGGGAGATCTTCATGCGGTGCCTCCGTAGAACGCCGGGCGGGGCTTCATGTCGACGGTGACGACGGTGCCGTCGGACTCCAGGGAGCGGACGGCGGCGTCGGTGATGACGGTGGCGGCGTAGCCGTCCCAGGCGGTCGGCCCGGTGGGCTCGGCGCCCGAGGCCAGGGCGTCGATCCACTCGCGGAACTCGGTGTCGAAGGCGTCCACGAACCGGCCCTTCCAGTCCTGGAGTACGGCCGTGCCGTGCCGCCCGGCGGTCCGCACCCCGACGGTGGCCGGGTCGGGCAGCCGCACCAGGCCCTCCTCGCCGACGACCTCGCACTGGATGTCGTAGCCGTACTGGCAGTTGACGAACACCTCGAGGTCGATGCGGACACCGCCCGCCGTCTCGAAGAGCATGATCTGCGGGTCCTTCAGATGCGCGAACCGCTTGCTCGTGGCGCGCGGGGTGAGCACCTGCGCGGAGACGATCTCGTCGTCGAGCAGCCAGCGCAGGGTATCGATCTCGTGCACGGCCGTGTCCTGCGCGGCCATCGCCGAGTGGTACGACTCGGGAACGGTCGGGTTGCGGTGGGCGCAGTGCACGATCAGCGGGCTGCCGAGGGATCCGGCGGCGAGGACGTCCTTCATCTGCCGGTACCCGGCGTCGAAGCGGCGCATGAAGCCGACCTGGACCAGGCGGCGGCCGTGGGCGCGCTCGGCGTCGACGATGCGCAGACAGTCCTCGGCAGTGGTCGCCAGGGGCTTCTCGCAGAAGACGGGTTTGCCGGCGGCGATCGCGTTCAGGACGTGCTCGGCGTGGGTGGGGCCCCACGAGGTGACGAGGACGGCGTCCACAGAAGGGGAGGCGATGAGGTCGGCGCCGGACGGGAACGCCGTCGCGCCGAACCGGGCGGCGACGTCCGCCGCGCGGGTGGCGTCGAGGTCGGTCACGGCGGTGACGACGGACCCGGTGACGAGCTCGGTCAGGCGCCGTATGTGGTCCTGGCCGATCATTCCGGCGCCGATGACGCCTACACGTACGGTCATGTCCGTTTCCTTACGAAGGATGACGAAGGGAACAACGAAGGGGGATCAGGAGTAACGGGCGCGGAGTTCGGCCTCGAGGGTTTCGAGCGTGCGGCCCTTGGTCTCGGGGACGTAGCGCTTCACGAAGGCGAGCGAGACCAGGCCCACCGCGACGAACACGAAGAACGTGTGGGAGATCCCGATCCCGGAGACCAGGGACGGGAAGACCAGACCGATCACGAAGTTGGTCAGCCACAGCACCACGACCGCGACGCCCATGCCGAAGCCACGCATCCGCATCGGGAAGATCTCCGACAGCATCAGCCAGGTCACCGGCGAGATCGCGCCCTGCTGGAAGGCGAGGAAGGTGACGGTCATGGCGAGCACGGCGAACGCGCGCCCGTCACCGGAGGGCAGCACCAGGGAGAAGACGCCGATCAGCAACAACGCGGCGGTCGTGCCCATCTGACCGGCCATCAGCATCGGGCGGCGGTCGACCCGGCTCAGCAGCCAGATGCCGACGAAGGTGGCCAGCACCGAGATCACACCATTGGCGATGTTCGCCGTCAGCGCGCTGTCCGAGGCGAAACCGGCGTCGGTGAGGATCTGGGTGCCGTAGTACATGATCGTGTTGACACCGGTGATCTGCTGCACGATCGCGATACCGAACCCGACGAACATCAGCCGCCGCACCCACGGCACGGTCTTCATGTCCTGCCAGCCGCCGAGCCTGGCCTGCTCGTCCTCGACGGCGAGTGCGGACACCTCGCTCAGCTCGGCCTCGGCCCGCTGCCGGGACCGCACCTGCCGCAGCACCTCCAACGCGTCGCCGAAGCGGCTCCGGGAGGCCAGCCAGCGCGGGCTCTCCGGCATCACCAGCATGCCGAACCACAGCACGACCGCCGGAATCGTGGCGATCACCAGCATCCAGCGCCACACCCCACCGGACTCGCCGCCCACCCGCGCGATGACCGCGTTGGAGGTGAAGGCCAGCAACTGTCCGCTGACGATCATGAGTTCGTTACGGGTGACCAGTGCGCCGCGCCGCTCGGCGGGGGAGATCTCCGCGAGGTAGACCGGCACGGTCACCGACGCGCCGCCCACCGCGATGCCCAGCACGAACCGGGCCACGACCATGACCGCCGTCGTCGGGGCGAGCGTGCAGCCGAGCGCGCCGATGAAGAACAGCACGGCCAGCGTGAGGATCGTGCGCCGCCTCCCGCGCGCGTCCGACAGCCGGCCGCCGGTCACCGCACCAAGCGCGGCACCCAGCAGCAGCGAACTGGTGACCATGCCCTCGGTGACCGGGGTCAGCCCCAGGTCGTCGGTCATGTAGGGCAGGGCGCCGTTGATGACACCGGTGTCGTAGCCGAAGAGGAGTCCGCCGAAGGTGGCGATGACGGTGATGACCCGCAGCCGCCGCCGGACCGCGGGCGGCGCGTCGTCGACGAGGGTGGCGTGCTCGGGTTTCGTGTCGTCCCTGACGTCCATGGGGCCTCCTAGCGGGTGAGCTTCGGGCGCCGGGTTCCCGTCAGGCCGCACCCAGCCAGGTGTTCACGGGTGCGCACCGCGATGGGCAGCGGTACGTCGGGTGCGCACGGGTACAGGTCCTGCTCGACGATCACGAACAACTCGGCGTCCAGCCGGGCCAGTTCGGCCACCACATCGTTCGGGTCCGGCACACCCGCGGGCGGTGTCACGCACACGCCGCGCCTGACGGCCTCGCCGAAGGAGAGGTTCTCGGCGGCGACCTGGGCGAGGACCGTCGGATCCATCTGCTTGATGTGCACGTAGCCGACCCGCTCGCCGAACCGGCGGATCAGGTCCAGGTTGTCGCCGCCGCCGTACGCCACATGCCCGGTGTCCAGGCACAGGTTGGTGTACCGGCCGTCGGACTCGTTCAGCAGCCGCTCGATCTCCGGCTGGGTCTGGATATGGCTGTCGGCGTGCGGGTGGACGACGAGGCGTACGCCGTACTCGTCGAGGAGGAGGCGGCCGAGCCGGTCGGCCCGCGCGCCGAAACCCGCCCACTGCTCGGCGGTCAGCTCGGGGGACTCGGTGAACGCGCCGGTCTTCTCGTCCCGGTACATCGGCGGGATGAGGACCAGGTGGTGGGCGCCCGCGGCGGCGGTGAGCGCGGCGACCCGGCGGACGTGCGCGAGCATGTCGTCCCAGGCCTCCGGGCGGTGCAGAGCGCCGAAGGCGGTACCGCCGGAGACCTTCAGGCCGCGGGCGTCGAGCTCCTCCTTCAGGCGCCGCGGATCGGTGGGGAGATAGCCGTAGGGGCCCAGTTCCAGCCACCGGTAGCCGGCCTGCGCGAGCTCGTCGAGGAAGCGGGTGTACGGGACCTGGTGCTCGTCCTCGGGGAACCACACACCCCAGGAGTCGGGGGCGGAGCCGAGACACAGATTGCCCGCGACGGTGGGGACCGGGGAGGGCGCCGTTGCCATAGCGAGTCCTTTGGGAAGAAGGGGCTGGAGGATCTGCCTGGCGCGCTCTACTAGAGCGCTCTAGACGAGTACGATGAGCCCTGTCCAAATGTCATGTCAATAGCTTGTTGCCGGAAGATTCCGGGACGGCTTCGAGCGGCCCGTAAGGTGGGCGGCGGCGAAGGGTGGGGTCACAGGTGGACGGATCGAGCAGGCGGCGGCCCACGATGGCGGACGTCGCCGAGAAGGCGGGCGTCTCCAGGGCGCTCGTCTCGATCGTCTTCCGCGACCAGCCGGGCGCCAGTCAGGAGACCCGCGAGCGGGTGCTGCGCGTCGCCGACGAGATCGGCTACCGCCCCGACAACGCGGCCCGGCTGCTGGCCCGCGGTCGCAGCCGCACCCTCGGTGTGATGTTCACCGTCCACCAGACGTTCCACACCAACCTCATCGAGGGCATCTACCCGGAGGCCGAGCGGTTCGGCTACGACGTGCTGCTCTCGGCGGCCGCCCAGGGCCGCAGCGAGGCCAAGGCGGTCGAGGCGCTGCTCGGTCACCGCTGCGAGGCGGTGATCCTGCTCGGTTCCGACGCGGAGGCTGCGTATCTCGACGAACTCGCCCGCCGCACCGTCGCCGTCTCGGTCAGTCGCCGGGTGCCCCACGCCCGCGTGGACTTCGTGCACTCCGCCGAGGCCAAGGGGGTCCGCCAGGCCATGGACCACCTGGTGGAACTGGGCCACCGCCGGATCGTGCACATCGACGGCGGCCGGGGCCCCGGCTCGGCCGAGCGGCGGCGCGCGTACCGGGCCGCGATGCGCCGCCACGCGCTGGAGTCCGAGATGCGGGTGATCCCCGGCGACCACACCGAACAGTCCGGCATCGAGACCGGCCACCTGCTCCTGGCGGAGCGGGACCGCGGCCTGCCGCTGCCGACCGCGGTCCTCGCCGGCAACGACCGGTGCGCACTGGGGCTGTTGATGGTGCTGACCCGGGCCGGTGTCGACGTCCCGCGTGAGATGTCCGTCGTCGGCTACGACGACAGCCACCTCTCCCATCTGATGCCGATCGGCCTGACCACGGTCCGCCAGGACGCCGCGCTCATGGCGGAGCACGCGGTGCGGTTCGCCGTGGAACGGCTGGAGAACCGGGCGCTGGAGTTGAGAGAGGCGGTGCTCGACCCGAAGCTGGTGGTCCGGGGCACCAGCGGGCCGGCCCCGAAGGAGCCGGCCTGAGCTGCGGTCGGTGACAAGGGAGAAGGGGTCCGTCCACCGGACCCCGCGCTGCTACCGCGTCCCGTTCTCCGCGAACTTGGCGATGGTGTCGACGTTGTCCTTGGTGACGAAGGCCGGTCCGGTGAGCACCGGGGCGGTGCCGCCGCCGCTGAAGTTGCCGTTGGTCCTGTACAGCCACAGGGAGTCGACGGCGAGGTAGCCCTGCAGGTAGGGCTGCTGGTCGACCGCGAACTCGACCTGGCCGGCCTGGACGGCCTTCACCAGCTCCTTGTTGAGGTCGAAGGTCGCCACCTTCGCCTTGCTGCCCGCGTCCTTCACCGACTGCACGGCGGTCAGCGCGAACGGGGCGCCGAGCGTGACCACCTGGTCGATGGAGGAGTCCTTCTGGAGTTTGGCGGTGAGCGTGGACTTCACGGAGGGCATGTCGGTGCCGTTGACGTAGAGGTTCTCCGTCGTGCCCTTGAAGCCCTTCTTCAGACCGGCGCAGCGGGCCTCCAGCGCGACCTGGCCCTGCTCCTGGATGACGCACACGGCGCGCTTGGCGCCCATCTGGTTGAGCCGCTCGCCGAAGGCCTGGCCGGCGATGTTCTCGTCCTGGCCGAAGTACTCGAGCATGCCGAGGTCCTTCCAGTCGTCCAGGCCCGAGTTGAAGCCGACGACGGGGATGCCGGCCGCCTTGGCCTTGGCGACCACCGCCTTCATCGCGTCCGGCTTGGCGGCGGTGAGCGCGATGCCGTCCACCTTCTGGTCGATGGCGTTCTGCACCAGGTTGGCCTGGTTCCCGGCGACGGGGTCGCTGGAGTAGACGAGCTTGATGTTGTCCTTGGCGGCGGCGGCCTGGGCGCCCTTGCGGATCAGGTCCCAGAAGGTGTCGCCGGGGGCGGCGTGGGTGACCATGGCGACGGTCATCCGGGGCGTGCTCGCCTTGCCCACGGTGGCGTTCGCACCGCCTTCCTCGGACTTCTTGCCGCCTGAGCCGCTGGAGCAGGCGGTGGCGAGCAGGGCCGCGGCGAGGGCGGTGGCGGTCAGGGCGGCGGCTCGGTGGTGTCTGTGCATGTCCCTTGCACCTCTGTGCTGGTCGGGGCGGGAATCGGGTGGAGCGGGGGAGCTGGGGGCGGCGGTCGGCGCTGGGCATGCCGACGGGCCGTGTCGGCCGGGCGGGGCGGAGAGCGGATGGCGGCGCCCCGGGCGGCGGGAGCATGTGCGGGAGGGGGAGCGGTCGGGGTGCGGACCACTCGTCTCTGGGCGACTAGAGCGCTTTATTAGCGCGCTCTAGTGGCAGGTACTATGCGGCGGCCCGGAGGGGATGTCAACAGGTTTGTCAGGACGTTCCAACAAACGATGTCGGTGTACCCCCGGCTCCGCTTCTCCCTCGGCCCGTGGCCTGGATCACACCGTCCGGGTTGAGTGCCGAACCCGGTCGATTTCCGTACTCGTGCGTAACGAGCCGCGGCTGGATGCGAGGATGGGGCGCCATGACTGCAGGGTGGTGTGCTCGCACGGTACGGGCCGCGATGTTCGCGGCCGTCTGTGTCGTGCTCGCCGCCCTGGGGCACGTCATGATGTCCGGCGACCACGTGCCTCTCGGTACGCTGGCGGCCGGCTGGGCCGTGACCGGTGTCGCCGGCTGGTGCCTCGCGGGCCGCGAGCGCGGACTCGCGCTGATCGTGACCGTCGCCGTCGCCGCCCAGACGCTCCTGCACACGGCCTTCTCCCTCGCGCCGCCGGCGGCCGTCACCGGGACGGCGGGTGGCCCGGACGCCATGGACATGAGCGCCATGCGGCACGACATGGGCAACATGTCCATGCCCATGCCCATGTCGACGTCCGTGCCTGTGCCGACGTCCCCGGGCGGGGAGCACGGCATGGGCGGGCACCTGGGGCACGCGGCGGATTCCGCCGCCGGTGACTCCTCCCTCGGTATGCTCGCCGCCCACCTGCTGGCCGCCCTGCTCTGCGGCCTCTGGCTGGGGTACGGGGAGCAGGCCGCCTTCCGTCTGCTGCGCGCGGTGGGCAGCCGGCTGGCCGCGCCGCTGCGGCTGGTGCTCGCTCTGCCCACACCGCCCCACCGTCCACGCGTGCGCGTGCGGCGGGCCCGGTCGGACCGGGCGCCGCGTCTGCTGCTTCTCGTCCACGCGATCACCTCTCGGGGACCGCCCGCGGGATCCGCTGCCGTCTGACGGCAGTCGGCGCACCCGGGCCGCCCCAGTCGCGCCCCGGGTCTCGGCCGTACATCCGAGCCGCCCGTACGCACGCGCGTCGGGGCAGGCGCCGTACGGCCGCATCCCGCTCATCGGACCGTGCGGCGACGCACACGCACAGCCGCACGTGCACGCACATCCACGTGCCATCCACGTGCACATGCACGTGCACCTGCGATGCGCGACATGAGATGCGCGCACATGCGACGAGAGGTGCACGCACCTGCATTGGCGCGCACGCACACGCACATGCACACGCTCACGTGCGCGTGCCCGCCGCCCGCGGTCCCGGACATTCCGAGAAGGACACCAGGTGATCACTCCTGCCCTGCCGGCCACGCGCGCGCGAACACAGCGGCCTCCGGCGTCGGCCGACGAGTCGGCGACCGCGTGGGCGCTGGCCGCCCGCGGCGGCGACTCCGACGCCGTCGACCGCTTCGTCCGCGCCCTGCACCGCGACGTCATCCGTTATGTCGCCCACCTGTCGGCCGATCCGCAGGCCGTCGACGACTTGGCGCAGGACACGTTCCTGCGGGCGCTGGGCAGCCTGCACCGGTTCGAGGGCCGCTCCTCGGCGCGGGCCTGGCTGCTGGCCATCGCCCGGCGCGCGGTGGCCGACAGCCACCGGTACACCGCCGTACGGCCCCGACTGGCCGACGTGCCGGACTGGCAGCTGGCGGTCGAGCTCGCCCAGCCGCGCGGTCTGCCCGGCTTCGACGACGGCATCGCGCTGCTGGACCTGCTGGCCTCCCTGCCGGACGAGCGGCGTGAGGCGTTCGTCCTCACCCAGCTGCTGGGCCTGTCGTACGCGGAGGTGGCCGCGCTGAGCGACTGCCCGGTCGGCACGGTCCGCTCCCGCGTGGCCCGCGCCCGGGCGACGCTCACCGCCCTGCTGGCCGAGGCGGAGGAACCCGCTCCGGCCGCGCTGGCGGTGGCCTGAGGAAGGGGGGGCCGGCGTGCGTCCGGCGTGCGCCGGCCCCCCTCGCCCTGCCCGAGAGTCTCGGGAGCGGCTGGGCCCCTACCTCGCCGAACTCTCCGAGGGCGCCCCGAATCGACGCTGCGGCGCCGGTGGAGCGCATCCCCGTCTTCGTACGCGACGGAGCGCGCGTCGCCACCGCCTTCACCGGGTGCTCGACGCGTGCGGTCTCGGGCGGGCCCTTGCGTCGTCCGTGGGGAGCGCGAGGCAGGCCCAGGGCGGAAGTACGGAATCATCCGGTCGGCCGAGCAGGGGCGGGCGCGTACCGCCGGCTCCCCACCGCCGGATGTCTGGACTGTGAGTCCAGACAATGGACGTGTAGTCTGAAGTCCGGTCGGGGGGAGGAGTGCCCATGGCGGACGAACGAGCCCTGGATGCCGAGCGGGACGCGATCCTCGCCGCGCTGACGCCGGTCGTCGACGGCATCGCGGCGACGTTCGGGCCGGTGTGCGAGGTCGTGCTGCACGACTACCGGTGCCCGGAGAAGTCGGTGGTCGCCGTGGCCGGCTCGGTGACCGGGCGGACGGTGGGCGGGGCGATGAGCGAGATCGGCATGCGGATGCTCGCCCGCGGCGACGAGGCGGGCGACGAGCTCAACTACCTCACCCGGACCGGGAACGGGACGCTGGTGAAGTCCTCCACGATGGTGCTGCGGGACTCCACGGGCGCCGTGTTCGGTGCTCTGTGCGTCAACGTGGACGCCACCGCGGTCGGCCGGGTCCACAGCCTGCTCGGCGCGCTCGCCGGGCTCAGCGGCGAACCGGCCGAACTGCCCACCACCACCTTCGGCAACGACATCGACTCGGTGGTCGACGCCCTCGTCGACGCCCACCAGGAGCGCCAGCGGGGGAGCTGGGCGGAACTCGACCGCGCCGAACGCCTGGAGCTGTTCCGCGGCCTGGACGCCCGCGGTGTCTTCGCCGTGCGTCGGGCCGTCGAGCAGGTCGCGGCCCGGCTCGGCATCTCCCGCGCGTCCGCCTACCACTACCTCGCCCAGGCCAGGGCGGCGACCGACACCCCTTCCCATCCCGATGGAGGACCCGCGTGACGACCACCACCCCTCCGGTCACCCTCGACGACGTCCGAGCTGCCGCCGCGCAGCTCAAGGGGGTCGCGCACCGCACCCCGGTCCTGCGCTCGCGGACCCTCGACGCGCTGGTCGGCGCCGAGGTCTTCCTCAAGTGCGAGAACTTCCAGCGGGTGGGCGCCTTCAAGTTCCGCGGCGCCTACAACGCTGCCTCCCGCCTCACTCCCGAACAGCTGGCCCGGGGCATCGCCGCCTACTCGTCCGGCAACCACGCCCAGGCCGTCGCCCTCGCCGCCCGCGAACTCGGCACCACCGCCGTGATCGTCATGCCGGAGGACACCCCGCCGTCCAAGCGGGACGCCACCGTCGGTTACGGCGCCGAGATCGTCACCTACGACCGCTACACCGGCGACCGGGCCGCCATCGCCGAGGCCCTGGCCGCCGAGCGCGGCCTCACCCTCATCCCGCCCTACGAGCATCCGCACGTCATCGCCGGACAGGGCACCGCGGCGCTCGAACTCCTCGAGGAGACAGGGGAGCTGGGAGCGCTGATCACCCCGGTCGGTGGCGGCGGACTGATCGCCGGGAGCGCCACGGCCGCCAAGGGCCTGCACCCGGACATCCGGGTGATCGGCGTCGAACCGGAGGCCGGCGACGACACCAAGCGGTCGCTTCAGGCGGGACGGCGCGTCACCGTCCCCGTGCCGCGCACCATCGCCGACGGCCAGGCCATCGACACGCCCGGCGAGCTGACCTTCTCCGTCAACCGGCGGCTCGTCGACGACATCGCCCTGGTCGGCGACGACGAGATCCGCGACGCCATGCGGTTCGCCTTCGAACGCCTGAAGATCGTGATCGAGCCGAGCGGCGCCACCCCGCTGGCCGCACTGCTCACCGGCCGCGCCGGCCGCCTGCCCCGCCGCGTCGGCGTGATCATCTCCGGCGGTAACATCGACACCGAGCGCTTCGCCCGGCTCTGCGGCCCGGGACACCGAAGCTCCCGAGACTGAGGACGGACACCCCGAATGGCGGTCCCGGTTGGACGGGCGGACGATGGAGTGGTGGGGCGGGGCTGCCGCCATGCCACTCGGGGCAGACGGAGACCGGCCCCGGGTCGCGTGGAGCGCGGCCGGAAGGGAGGAGGAGCGTCATGTTGGAGGTCAAGACGCTCGACAAGCCCGACGAGCGGCGCGATTTCCCCCGCGGGCACCTCGAAGCCGTCCACATGTCGGGACTCGACTTCGCCGTGGCCACGTTCGAGCCGGGCTGGCGCTGGTCGGAGTCCGTGGCGCCGATCGCCGGGACCGACAGCTGCCAGGTCCACCACAACGGCTACATCGCCCAGGGGCGCCTGCGTATCCGCATGGACGACGGCGCCGAGGGCGAGGTGGGCCCCGGCGACGTCTTCGTGTGCCCTCCGGGCCACGACGCCTGGGTCGTGGGTGACGAACCCGTCATCGCCTACGACTTCGCCGGACAGATGGCCAAGGAGTACGCGAAGTCAGACTAGGTCAAGGCCAGGTCATGGCCCCGGCCCTCACACCGGCAGCAGGCGCCCGATCAGGGCGCTGAGCTGCCGGGCCGTGCGGCACTCGTGCATCTCCACCAGCTCGGCGTAGGCCGGTGCCGCGGAGGCGCCCGTGCCCCAGCGGGAGCGCTGCTCGGGGTTCAGCCAGTAGACACGGCGGGCCCGTTCCGCCAGCCGACGCACGGCCGGCAGGTTCGGGTCCATGCCGTTCGTACGGGCGTCACCGAGGACGAACACCGTCGTGCGCGGGCCCACGGCATCGCCGTACCGCTCCGTGAACTCGCCCAGCGCGACGCCGTAGTCGCTGCTGCCGTGCCAGCCGGTCAGCGTCGCCTCCGACGGATGCGGGCGCCGAGCCCCTCCGGGTCCGCGGCGCCGTGCACGAGCAGCCGGGTCACCTCGTCGATCCGGTTGACGAAGGCGAACACCCGCACCTTGCTGAACTGGTCGTGCAGCGCCTGCACCAGCAGCATCGTGAAGTCCGAGAAGCCGGACACCGAGCCCGACACATCGCACAGCAGCACCAGCTCCGGGCGGGCCGGGCGGCGCCGGCGCAGCACCGGCCGCATCGGCACCCCGCCCGTCGACAGGGAGCCGCGCAGGGTGCGCCGCAGGTCGATGGCGCCGCGCGCGGCCCGGCGGCGCCGGGCGGCCAGCCGTGTGGCCAGCTTGCGGGCGAGCGGCTGCACCGTGCGGCGCAGCTCGGCCAGTTGGTCCCGCCCGGCGAACAGGAAGTCGACCCGGTCCGGGCTCGGGGCCACCGCCCGCCGGGCGATCTCGTCCCGGCCCCGCCGCTCGGCGACCCGCCGCCGCGCCTCCGCCCCCACCATCCGCCGGAAGACCTCGATACGCCGCCGGATCTCGTCCTCGAGCAGCCGGTCGGCGAAGCCCGCGGCGCCGTCCCGCGCCCGGATGTCGTCGCGGACGCGGGCGAGCAGCGTCTGCGGACGCAGCCGGTCCAGTGTCTGGTGCGACGACCAGCCGTCCGACGCCGGTGAACTCCCGTACACCCCCCGAAGCCGTCGACCGCCTCCACGGCCAACTGTCCCATCAGCGCCTGGTCGTTCGCGGCGAGGGCGACCGCCAGCCGGTCGCGCAGATCGTCCCTGCCCGCGGGGTTCGGTGACCAGCGCGCGGGCGATCGCCACCCGCTGCCGCTGACCGCCGGAGAGCTGGTCGGGCCGGTGCCCGAGCCGGTCGCCCAGACCGACCGCCGTCAGCACCTCCCGGACCCGCTCGCGGTCGACGCGCCGCCCGGCGAGATTCAGCGGCAGCACCGTGTTCTGCGCGACGGTCAGCGTCTCCAGCAGGTTGTACTGCTGGAAGACGAACCCGATCCGCCCGCGCCGGAACTTCGTCAGCTCCGCCTCCCCGCCGCCCGTCAGCTCGGTCCCGTCGACCCTCACGATCCCGCTGTCGGGCCGGTCGAGCCCGGCCGCGCACTGCAGCAGCGTGGACTTGCCGGAGCCCGACGGCCCCATCACCGCGGTGAAGGTACCGCGCCCCAGGCCGAGCGTCACGCCGTCCAGCGCGGTCACGGCGCTGTCGGCGGTGCCGTAGGTCTTGCTGACCTTGACCAGCCGCAGCGCCTCGGCGGCGGGTCCCGTGTCATGCGTACGTCGTGAACCCGCGCGAAACATCTCCCTCACCTTCCGTCCGGCACGCCCTGTGCCCCGCCGACGACGCTACGGAGACGGCGACTTGACCACACGGGGCGCAGAACCCTTATCGCGGGGTGTACTCAGCACCACCCGGCAGCCGCGTGCGCCATCATCGTGACCATGACCGACGGAATAGCCTGGCTCGCCGCACCCCGGTCCATTGCCTTCGGCGGCTACAGCGTGGTGATGGCACGCGATCTCGCCGGAGAGGAGGTCGCCCGGCGCGTCGCCGGGACCGCGCTCGGCCCGAGACGCAGCGCCCGGTTCATCGGGCACCTGACCGGGACACAGCTGAACGACGTGCTGGAGGGCGTCTGCGGGGACGTCCGCGACGGGCTCGCCCTGCGGCACGGGGAGATCGACGAGTGGGGATTCGCCGTCAAGTACGGCGGCTGGTTCACGGAGTTCGGCGACCAGACCCCGGTCTCCCGCGGCGGCGCGCACGTCTTCCACCTCGAGTACCAGGAGGAGAACTTCAAGCCGGTGCCGCCGAATTTCGCGTACTTTCACGACGAACGGCTCATGTGCGCGCTCAACCTGCACCTGGACCGCTCGTGGGCCTACGGCAGCGCCGAGGGAGACGCCGAAGTGGCGCGCCGCGTCGAGGACATGCTGGCGGCTGCCGGTCTGCTCGACGAGACCATGGCGCGACGCGCCGTCCACCGGGCGTCACTGGAGGTCCTCGAACAGTGCTTCGGGCTGACTCTGCCCCGACGGCAGATCGTCGAGGAGACACTCCCCGCCGTCTTCCTGCGGCGCGACTGACACGCCTCACGGTGCCCCCGCTCCGCGGCCGGAGCCGGACGGCGTATCAGGTCCTGACCGCCTTCTCGCTCACCAGCACCACCTCCAGAGTGCGCGGACCGTGCACCCCCTCGACCCGGTCCAGCTCGATGTCGCTGGTCGCCGACGGCCCCGAGATCCACGTCAACGGGCGGGCCGGGTCGAGGCGTTCGAGGGCCTGCGGGACGGAGGAGACGACCTGGTCCGGGACCCGTACCACACAGATGTGGTGGTCGGGGACGAGAGTGATGCGGCGGCGGCCCTGGTCGGGAGAGCCGTCCAGGACGATGGTGCCGGTCTCGGCGATCGCCACCGCGCACGCCGTGACGACGCTGTCGACCCGGTCCAGCTCGTGCGGGGTGCTCTCCGCCCGGTCCGGGACCCGCTCGGCGCCGGCCGCCGCGAGCCAGCCCGGGTCCAGACCCGGCGGCACCAGCACCGTCTTCGCGCCCCGGGCGGCGAGCAGTCCGGCGATCAGCGACGGCAGCTCACCGGCCGCACAACGGTGCACGAGCGCCCGGTAGTCCGCCAGGTTCTCGGCCAGCAGCTCCACGCTCCGCTCGGGACTCCGGTCACCGTGCGCACGCAGGTAGTCACGTGAAACCGCCTGCTCGTACGGCGTGTCGTCCCGCGGTACGTCCGCGAGGGCGCGCCGCACCCGGCCCAGGATCCGTTCCCTGCTGCTCACTTGCCGCCCTCCTCGCCACCGCGCGTGCGCTGCCACCAGTCACGGAACGGCTCCGCCGGCACCGGCGGCAGCTCCCGGCTGCCGCTCCACGCCCGGCCGGGACCCGGCAGCGTGCGTGGATGGAAGCGCCGGGTGCCAGACGCCAGCCGCTGCCCGCCGCGCAGGGCGCCCGGGTGGGTGAACGCCCAACGGGCCGCGCGCATCGCCGCCCGCTCGGCGGCATGCCCCTTCGCGGGCCGCAGCACCACCTTGTTGCCCTCCCGCATGACCGGCCCGCCCTCCACGACCCGTTCCCGCAGATGCACCAGCACCTCCGGGATGTCGATGGCGACCGGGCACACCTCGTAGCAGGCCCCGCACAGCGTCGAGGCGTACGGCAAAGAGGCGTCGATCTCGCTTGCCGTGCCCCGCAGTTGGGGGCTGAGGATCGCGCCGATCGGGCCCGGGTAGACCGAGCCGTAGGCGTGGCCGCCGGCCCGCTCGTAGACCGGGCAGACATTCAGGCACGCCGAGCAGCGGATGCAGCGCAGTGCCTGGCGGCCGACCTCGTCGGCGAGGGTGTCGGTGCGGCCGTTGTCGAGCAGCACCAGATGAAACGTGCTCGGTCCGTCCTCGTCCGTCGTGCCGGTCCACATCGACGTGTACGGATTCATGCGCTCGGCCGTGGAGGAGCGGGGGAGGGTCTGCAGGAACACCTCCAGGTCCCGCCAGGTCGGCACGATCTTCTCGATGCCGACGACCGAGATCAGCGTCTCGGGCAGGGTCAGGCACATGCGTCCGTTGCCCTCGGACTCCACGACGACCAGCGTGCCGGTCTCGGCGACCATGAAGTTGGCGCCGGAGATGCCGACCTTGGCGCGCAGGAACTTCTCCCGCAGGTGCAGGCGGGCGGCCTCGGCCAGTTCGGCGGGCGTGTCGGTCAGGCCGTCCGGGGCGGGGCGGCCCCACTCGCTCATCTCGCGGGCGAAGATGTCCCGGATCTCACCGCGGTTGCGGTGGATCGCCGGGACGAGGATGTGCGAGGGCCGGTCCTTGCCCAACTGCACGATGAGCTCGGCGAGATCGGTCTCGTAGGCGCGGATGCCCGCCGCTTCCAGCGCCTCGTTGAGGCCGATCTCCTGTGTGGCCATCGACTTGACCTTGACGACCTCCGACTCGCCCGTCCGCTGGACGAGTTCGGTGACGACGCGGTTGGCCTCGTCGGCGTCGGCGGCCCAGTGGACGGTGCCGCCCGCCGCTGTCACCGCCTCCTCCACCTGCACGAGATACCGGTCGAGGTGACGGAGTGTGTGGTCCTTGATCCGCTTGCCCGCCTCCCGCAGGGCCGCCCAGTCGGACACTTCCGCGACGGCCTTGGCCCGCTTGGCGCGGATGGTGTGGGTGGCGTGCCGCAGGTTGCCGCGCAGGGTCGTGTCGTGCACGGCCTCGTGCGCGGCCTTCGGAAACGCCGGCATCCCGACGAACGTCCCGCTCATACCGCCGGTTCCTCCTCCGTGCTCGCCAGGATCTCCGCGATGTGGACCGGCCGCATGCCGGTCCGCAGCCGGGCCATCGTGCCGCCGATGTGCATCAGACAGGAGTTGTCGGCCGCGCACAGCACCTCGGCACCCGTCGACTCCGCGTTGCGCACCTTGTCGGCGCCCATCGCCGCCGAGACGTCGGAGTTCTTCAGCGCGAAGGTGCCGCCGAAGCCGCAGCACTCGTCGGCGCCCGGCAACTCGACCAGCTCCAGCCCTCTGACCGCCTGGAGCAGCCGCCGCGGCCGGTCGCCAAGACCCAGGCCGCGCAGCCCGTGACAGGTCGGGTGGTACGTCACCTTGTGCGGGTAGTACGCCCCGACGTCCGTCACCCCCAGCACGTCCACCAGGAACTCCGTCAGCTCGTACGTCTTCGGCACCACCGGTGCCAGCGTGGCCGCGAGGCCGTCCCCGCGGCCCTCGGCCCGGGCCCGCTCACCCATCCGCGGATACAGCTCCCGCACCATCGCCCCGCACGACCCGGACGGCGTGACGATCGCCTCGTACTCCCCGAAGACATCGGAGAAGTGCCGGGCCAGCGGCTCCGCCTCATGCCGGTAGCCGGTGTTGTAGTGCGCCTGCCCGCAGCAGGTCTGGGCCATCGGGAAGTCGACCTCGACACCCAGCCTGGTCAGCAGTTTCACCACGGCGCGCCCGGTGTCCGGATAGAGCGTGTCGTTGACACAGGTCAGGAACAGGGCGACACGCATCGCGGCTCCTTGTGGTTGATCATCGGATGAGTGCAGCGTAGTCCGGGGCCCAGGCCGGGGGGAGACCCCGTCACGCCCCGGTGAGCCGAGCCTGCGCGGCCCGCCACCGCTCCGCACTGCCGCGCGGCTCGTACCGCGTGAGCGGCTGCGTACGGGTGAGCAGGTCCCGCATCCCCGCCAGGTCGCCGACCAGCCCGTCGGCCCGGGCCTGTACGAGCACGTTCCCGAGGGCCGCCGCCTCCGTCGGGCCCGCCACCACCGGCAGTCCGCAGGCGTCGGCGGTCAGCTGGCACAGCAGGGCGTTGCGGGTGCCGCCGCCGACGACGTGCACGACGTCGACGGGGTGGTCCGCGAGCCGCTGCGCGTCCTCGACGGCCCTGCGGTGGGCGAGGGCCAGGGAGTCGAGGATGCAGCGCGTGATCTCGGCGGGCGTCGACGGCACCGGCTGCCCCGAGGCCCGGCATGCCTCGGCGATCCGCTCCGGCATCCGGCCCGGCGCGAGGAACGCCGCGTCACCCGCGTCCACGACCGACCTCAGCGCCGGCACCTTGGCCGCCTCCAGCAGCAGCCCGCCCAGGTCCGGCTCGCCCCAGGCCCGTACGCACTCCTGGAGCAGCCACAGCCCCATGATGTTGCGCAGATAGCGGACCGTGCCGTCCAGGCCCAGCTCGTTGCTGAAGTTGGCGGCCCGGCTGTCCTCGGTCAGCACCGGCGCGTCCAGCTCCAGGCCGGCCAGGGACCAGGTGCCGGTGCAGATGTACGCGAACCGCTCGCCCGTCGCCGGGACGGCGGCCACCGCCGAGGCGGTGTCGTGCGAGCCGACCGTCGTCACCGGCACCGGCCCGGCCAGCCCCGTCTCCTCCAGCACCTCCGGCCGGAGCACGCCCGCGGGATCACCGGGCTGCCGCAGCGGCGCGAAGAGGCCGAGGTCGACACCCAGCCGCTCCGCGACGTCGTACGACCAGTTCCGCGTCCGCGGATCGATCAGCTGGGTGGTCGAGGCGTTGGTCAGCTCGGTGCCCTGCTCGCCCGTCAGCCAGTACGCCATCAGGTCGGGGATCAGCAACAGGCGCTTCCCATGGGCGAGTTGGGCGGTGGATCGGGCGGCGGTCAGCTGGTACAGCGTGTTGAAGGGCGCGTACTGCAGGCCGGTCGCCGCGTACAGCTCCTCGGCGGGCACGGTCGCCCACACCTTCTCCGCCACGCCCTCGGTACGGCCGTCGCGGTAGTGCACCGGATTGCCGAGCAACGCCCCGTCCGCGTCCAGCAGGCCGTAGTCGACGGCCCAGCTGTCGATGCCGACCGAATCGACCTGCCCGGCGGCCTTCAGGCCGTCCAGCACCCCCGCGTACAACGCGAGGATGTCCCATCGCAGCCCCTCGGGCACGCGCACGGGCCGGTTGGGGAAGCGGTGGACCTCCGTCAGCTCCAGGCTGTCGGAGTCCACGCGGCCGACCATGACGCGCCCGCTGGACGCGCCGAGGTCGACCGCGGCGTACGACTTCACGGACGTCACCGCCGTCACCGCAGGAACGCGGCGGCGACGCCGGCGTCGACCGGGACGTGCAGCCCGGTGGTGTGCGTGAGATCACCGCCGGTCAGCGCGAACACGGCGTTCGCGACATGCTCCGGCAGCACCTCCCGCTTCAGCAGCGTCCGCTGCGCGTAGAACTCGCCCAGCTTCTCCTCCGGCACCCCGTACACCGCCGCCCGCTGCGCGCCCCAGCCGCCCGCGAAGATCCCGGAGCCGCGCACGACCCCGTCCGGGTTGACGCCGTTGACCCGGATCCCGTGCTCGCCCAACTCGGCGGCCAGCAGCCGCACCTGATGCGCCTGGTCGGCCTTGGTGGCCGAGTAGGCGATGTTGTTCGGCCCGGCGAAGACGGCGTTCTTGCTGGCGATGTAGACGATGTCACCGCCCAGCCCCTGCGCGATCATCACCCGGGCCGCCTCGCGCGAGACGAGGAAGGACCCGCGGGCCATGATGTCGTGCTGGAGGTCCCAGTCCTTGGCGGACGTCTCCAGCAGCGGCTTGGAGATGGAGATGCCGGCGTTGTTGACCACCAGATCCACACCGCCGAAGGCCAGCACCGCCACCTTGAACGCCTCGGCGATCTGCTCCTCGGACGTCACGTCCACGGTCACGGCGACGGCCTTGTCGGGCCCGCCCAGTTCCTCGGCGACCGCGACGGCGTTCTCACCGTTCAGGTCCGCGACCACGACACACGCACCCTCGGCGACCAGACGGCGGGCGATCGACTTCCCGATCCCGCTCCCCGCACCGGTCACCAGTGCCACCCGGGTCGCCAGCGGCTTGGGCTTCGGCATCCGCTGGAGCTTGGCCTCCTCCAGCGCCCAGTACTCGATACGGAACTTCTCCGACTCCTCGATCGGCGCGTACGACGAGACCGCCTCGGCCCCGCGCATCACGTTGATCGCGTTGACGTAGAACTCGCCGGCCACCCGCGCGGTCTGCTTGTCCTTGCCGAAGCTGAACATGCCGACACCGGGGACGAGCACGATCGCCGGGTCGGCGCCGCGCATCGCGGGGGAGTCGGGCTCGGCGTGCCGCTCGTAGTAGGCGGCGTACTCCTCCCGGTACGCGGCGTGCAGCTCCTTCAGCCGTCCGACCGCCTCGTCCAGCGGTGCCGTCGGCGGCAGGTCGAGCACCAGCGGCCGGACCTTCGTACGGAGGAAGTGGTCGGGGCACGAGGTCCCGAGCGCGGCCAGCCGCGGATGCTCGGCACGCGCGAGGAAGTCGAGGACGACATCGGAGTCGGTGAAGTGCCCGACCTGGGGCTTGTCCTGCGAGGCGACGGCCCGCACGTACGGCGCCAGCGCCGCCGCCCGCTCCCGCCGCTCGCGCTCGGGCAGCGGCTCGTACCCCTCGACCACCGGCCCGAAGGGCTCGGCCTTCCCCCGCTCGGCCAGGAACATCTCGGCCGTGCTAATGATGTGCAGCGAGTTGCGCTCACACTCCTCGGACGTGTCCCCCCACGCCGTGATCCCGTGGCCGCCGAGGATGCACCCGATGGCCTGCGGGTTGGCCTCCTTCACGGCCGCGATGTCCAGCCCCAGCTGGAAACCGGGCCGCCGCCACGGCACCCACACCACCGTGTCCCCGAAACACTCGGCGGTCAGCTTCTCCCCGTCGGCGGCACACGCGAGCGCGATCCCGGAGTCCGGATGCAGATGATCCACATGCGTGGCCTCGACGAGCCCGTGCATGGCGGTGTCGATGGAGGGCGCCGCACCCCCCTTCCCGTGCAGGCAGTAGTCGAACGCGGCGACCATCTCGTCCTCGCGCTCCACGCCCGGATAGACGCCCTTGAGCGCCCTCAGCCGGTCGAGCCGGAGTACAGCGAGTCCCGACTCGGTGAGCGTCCCGAGATCACCGCCCGACCCCTTGACCCACATCAGCTCGACGTCACCACCGGTGACGGGGTCGGTGTCGGTGCCCTTGGCGGACGCGTTGCCGCCCGCGTAGTTGGTGTTGCGGGGATCGGAGCCGAGCCGGTGGGACCGGGCGAGGAGAGCGGCGGCTTCAGGGTGGGGTGCCATGAGTACCAGTTCCTTTTCAGAAGAGAGTGTGTGAGGAAGGGACGCGGGTCCGTATCGGATGTGCGGCTCCGCCGCGTGGGCGCGACCAGCCACAACCGGCCCGCAGCCCGCAGACGACGGAACTCGGCAGACGCTTACGCCCCCCACCCGGCCTGCTGCCCACCAACCCGCTCGGCGACGATCTTCTCCGCCCACCCGGACCGGCGGTACGCCGCAAGGGGATCGGGGTCCAACCCCATCTCCTCCCGCACCTCCGCCAGCAACGGCCGCACATCCGTGTTGTACGCGTCCATCAGCACGGCGTTCGCCCCCAGCACATCCCCGGCCTGCTGAGCCGCGGCCAACGCCGACCGATCGACGAGCAGCGCCTTCGCCGTGGCCTCCTGCACATTCATCACCGACCGGATGATCGCCGGAATCTTCGACTCGATGTTGTGGCACTGGTCGAGCATGAACGCGACCTCGGGTGAGAGCCCGCCCCCGCGCACCACCTCGTACATGATCCGGAACAGCTGGAAGGGATCGGCGGCCCCGACCATCAGGTCGTCGTCCGCGTAGAACCGCGAGTTGAAGTCGAACCCGCCGAGCTTCCCCTCCCGCAGCAGCGTCGCCACGATGAACTCGATGTTGGTCCCCGGAGCGTGATGCCCCGTGTCCACCACGACCTGCGCCTTCGGACCCAGCTTCAGACAGTGGGCATACGCCGTACCCCAGTCCGGAACATCCGTCGTGTAGAAGGCCGGCTCGAAGAACTTGTACTCCAGCAGCATCCGCTGCCCCTCACCGAGCCGCTCGTACACCTCCGCGAGCCCCTCGGCGAGCCGGTCCTGCCGGGCCCGGACGTCGTCCTGCCCCGGATAGTTCGTACCGTCGGCGAACCACAGCTTCAGATCCCGTGACCCGGTCGCGTCCATGATGTCGACGCACTCCAGCAGGTGGTCCACGGCCTTCCTGCGCACCGCCGCGTCCGGATGACAGATGCTGCCGAGCTTGTAGTCGTCGTCCTGGAACGTGTTGGAGTTGATCGCGCCCAGCTTCACGCCGCGCTCCTGGGCGTACTTCGCAAGGGCCGCGTAGTCGTCGACCCGGTCCCACGGAATGTGCAGGGCCACCGTGGGTGCCACGCCGGTGAGCGCGTGCACCTGGGCAGCGTCGTCCAGCTTCTCCTGCGGCGTGCGGGGAACGCCCTGCTGCGCGAACACCTTGAAGCGGGTGCCCGAGTTCCCGTACGCCCACGACGGCGTCTCGACGGCCTGTGTCTTGAGAGCGGCCTTCGCCGCGGCGAGCTCGGTCACGTCAGGCTCCTGTGACATCGGGTCGTGAGACCACTGAGTGAAACGATTCAGAAGGGGAAGCTATGGGCCCTCAGTAGGGGTGTCAACCCCTCCCGTCGGCCCCGGTTTCCGTGACCGGCGCGTGACCTTCGGCTATCGAAATTTTTTCGAACCGGACCCATTGACGTGACATGCGAAGCGCGCCTAACGTCCCGGCAACCCAGTTGAAACCTTTCACGACGCCGAGAGGGCCGTCCCGCCGGCGTCGTCGAGGAGCCCCCATGACCCACCCGTCCACCACGGGTCCGGCCCCGGTTCTGGCGCTCAGGGACGTCTCCAAGTCCTTCGGCGCGGTCCGCGCCCTGCGGGACGTCTCCCTGGAGCTGTTCCCCGGGGAGGTGCATGCCCTCGCTGGTGAGAACGGAGCCGGCAAGTCGACTCTCATCAAGACGCTCGCCGGAGCGCACCGGCCGGACGCCGGCCAGGTGCTGCTCGACGGCAGGCCGGTCGTCTTCCACGGTCCCGGTGACGCCCGCGACGCCGGTATCGCCGTCATCTACCAGGAGCCCACGCTCTTCCCCGACCTGTCGATCGCCGAGAACATCTTCATGGGCCGCCGGCCGAAGCGCGCCCTCGGCCGCATCGACCACAAGGCCACGCACGCCGCCACCCTCGCCCTGATGCGGCGCCTCGGTGTCGAACTCGACCCCGACCGGCCCGCCCGCGGCCTGTCCATCGCGGACCAGCAGATCGTCGAGATCGCCAAGGCGCTCTCCTTCGACGCCCGCGTCCTGATCATGGACGAGCCGACCGCCGCCCTCACCGGCAGCGAGGTCGCCCGCCTCTTCGGCGTCGTACGGACCCTGCGGGAGCAGGGCGCCGCGGTGCTGTTCATCTCCCACCGGCTGGAGGAGATCTTCGAGATCTGCCAGCGGGTCACCACCCTGCGCGACGGCGCCTGGATCGCCAGCGAGCCGCTGGACGGCATGACCGAGGACGACCTGGTGCGCCGCATGGTCGGTCGCGACCTCGACGAGCTCTACCCCAAGCAGGACGTCCGCCCCGGCGAGGTCGCCCTGAGCGTGCGCCGGCTGACCCGCGAGGGCGTCTTCACCGACGTCTCCTTCGACGTGCGGCGCGGCGAGATCGTCGGCCTCGCCGGACTCGTCGGCGCGGGGCGTACCGAGGTCGCCCGGGCCGTGTTCGGCATCGACCGCTGGGACGCCGGCGAGGTCTCGGTCGACGGCAAGCCCCTCGTCAACGGCGCCCCGTCCACCGCGATGGCCGCGGGGCTCGCCCTCGTCCCCGAGGACCGGCGGGCCCAGGGCCTGGTGATGGACATGTCCATCGAGCGGAACATCGGGCTCACGGGTCTTCGTACGACCGTGAAGGCCGGGCTCATGGACCGGCGCGCCGAACGCAGCCGCTCCCTCGACTGGGCGGTCAGGCTCCACGTCAAGTACGCCCGGATCGCCGACGCCGTCGCCACGCTGTCCGGCGGCAACCAGCAGAAGGTCGTCCTCGCCAAGTGGCTCGCCACCCGCCCCCAGGTGCTGATCGTCGACGAGCCGACCCGCGGCATCGACGTCGGCACCAAGGCCGAGGTGCACCGGCTGCTGTCCCAGCTGGCCGCCGACGGCGTCGCCGTCCTGATGATCTCCTCCGACCTGCCCGAGATCCTCGGCATGGCCGACCGCGTGCTGGTGATGCACGAGGGCCGGCTCACCGCAGAGATCCCGCGCTCCGAAGCCACCGAGGAAACGGTGATGGCCGCAGCCACGGGGAGGGCCGCCGCATGAGCCCGACGACCGCACCCTGGAGGGCCGCCGCATGACGGTGACCGCACCGAACCCCGCCTCCACCACCGAGGTGCCCGAGTCCAGCGGCACCCGCCTGGTCGACCGCGTCTTCAAGATGCGTGAACTCGCCATCGGCGTCGTCTTCCTGGTGATGATCGCCGTCACCCAGGCCGGCAACAGCGAGTTCCTGTCCGAGCAGGGCATCAAGGACCTGCTGCTGAACGCCACGATCCTGGTCCTGGTCGCCACCGGCCAGTCCCTGGTCGTCATCACCCGCAACGTCGACCTGTCGGTCGGCTCCACGCTCGGCATCAGCGCCTTCGCCGCCGGTACCTACCTCCAGGGCGGCGGCAACTCCGTCGTGGCCGTGCTCCTCGCCGTCCTCATGGGTGTCGGCTTCGGTCTCCTCAACGGACTGCTCGTCAGCCTCGGCCAGGTGCCCGCGCTCGTCGTCACCCTCGGCACGCTCTACATCATCCGCGGCATCGACTCCATCTGGGTCGGCTCCCGCCAGATCACCGCCGCCGACCTGCCCGGCGGATTCGTCGACTTCGGCTCCGGCGGCATCTCGGCGGTGCCGTACCTGGCGCTGATCGCCCTCGCCGTCCTGGTGGCGACCGCGTACTACCTCAAGCACTTCGGCAGCGGCCGTGAGCTGTACGCGCTCGGCTCCAACCCCGAGGCCGCCCGGCTCGCCGGCATCCCGGTGCGCAAGCGGATCCTCGCGGCGTACACCTTCTGCGGCGCGCTCGCCGGACTCGCCGGCGCCCTGTACCTGGCCCGGTTCGGCAACGTCGACTCCGGCACCGGCAACGGCTACGAACTGACCGTCGTCAGCGCGGTCGTCGTCGGCGGCGTCGTCTTCACCGGCGGCTCCGGCAGCGTCTACGGCGCGGCCCTCGGCGCGCTGCTGCTGACCTCCATCAACAGCGTGCTGCCCGCCCTCGGCGTCAGCTCCGTCTGGGTGCTCGCCATCAACGGCATCCTGCTCATCCTCGCCATCGCGGTCGACCGGATCGTCGCGCTGCGTGTGGCCACCGCCCTGAAGAAGACGGCTCTGAAGAAGACGGCTCTGAAGAAGAGGAACGCCCGCCATGCCTGAGTCTCTCTCGCGCGCGATCCGCTGGGACACGGTTGTCGGCGCTCTGCTCATCGTGGTCCTGCTGTTCTCCTTCGGCTTCGTCGACGGCTTCGGCAACGCGCTCAACCTGTCGTTCCTCATCGGCAACACGCTCCCGATCGCGCTCATCGCCCTGCCGATGACGCTGCTGGTGGTCTCCGGCGAGATCGACCTGTCGGTCGCCTCCACGGCGGGCCTGTCGGGCGCGGTGATGGGCGCCCTGTGGAACCAGGGCATGACGATCGAGACGATCATCCCGATCTGCCTGCTGCTCGGCGTGGTCTGCGGCCTGGTCAACGGCCTGCTGGTGACCCGGCTCGGCCTTCCGTCCCTGGCCGTCACCATCGGCACGCTCGCCGCCTACCGGGGTATCGCGCAGATCGTGCTCGGCTCGGACGCGGTGACCGACTTCCCCTCGCAGTACCTGGACTTCGCGGCCGGACGCATCGGCGACACCTTCGTCCCGTACGCCTTCCTGCCCTTCCTGGTGCTTCTCGCCATCGCCGTGGTCGCGCTGCACGCCACCCCCTTCGGGCGGTCGCTGTTCGCCATCGGCGCCAGCGAGGAGGCCGCGCGCTTCGCCGGCATCCGCGTCAGGCGGCAGAAGCTGATCCTGTTCACGGTGACCGGCCTGATGGCCTCCCTCACCGGGATCTTCTGGGCGCTGCACTACGCCAGCGCCCGCTACGACAACGCCACCGGCCTCGAACTGTCCGTCGTGGCCGCGGTGCTGCTCGGCGGCATCGACTTCGACGGCGGCAAGGGCACGCTCGGTGGCGCGATCGCGGGAGTCTTCCTGCTCGGCGCGCTGCAGAACGTGATGAGCCTCGTCAACGTCTCCGCCCAGTCGCAGATCGTCGTCACCGGCGTTCTGCTCGTCGTCTCCGTGCTCGGCCCGAGGGTCGCACGGCAGATCTCCGTCGCGAGGGCGGGCCGCAGGGCTGCCTCAGCGCCGGTGCCCGAGGCGCCGGCGCCCACCTCGTGATCCCCGCTCACCTTCGTAAAGGAACCACTGCCATGCGCAAGTCATCCCTCCGCCGCACCTGCGCGGCCCTCGCCGCCGTCACCTCCCTCGCCCTGGCCGCCACCGCGTGCGGCGGTACGACCAAGAAGGACGTGCAGAACGAGGGCGGCTCGGCCGCCGCGGCCGGCAAGGCCAACCCCGACGCCGAGCTGAAGAAGGGCCTGACCGTCGGCTTCCTGCCCAAGCAGGTCAACAACCCGTACTTCACCACTGCGGACAAGGGCGGCGAGAAGGCCCTGAAGGAGCTCGGCTCCAGCTACAAGGAGGTCGGCCCGTCCAGCGCCACCGACACCTCCGGCCAGGTCTCCTACGTCAACACCCTCACCCAGCAGCAGGTCGAGGCCATGGCCGTCTCCGCGCAGGACCCCGGCGCCCTGTGCACCGCGCTCAAGCAGGCCATGAAGAACGGCATCAAGGTCGTCACGTACGACTCCGACACCAAGCCCGAGTGCCGCAACGCCTTCGTCTCGCAGGCGTCCGCCGAGGACCTGGGACGCACCGAGGTGCAGCTGCTCGCCAAGCAGATCGGGTACAAGGGCGAGATCGCGATCCTGTCCGCCGCGCAGACCGCGACGAACCAGAACACCTGGATCGAGTTCATGAAGGACGAGCTGAGCAAGCCCGAGTACAAGAACATGAAGCTGGTGAAGGTCGCGTACGGCAACGACGACGCCCAGCAGTCCTTCCAGCAGACCCAGGGCCTGCTCCAGGAGTACCCGAACCTGAAGGGGATCATCTCCCCGACCACCGTCGGCATCAAGGCCGCCGCCCAGTACCTGTCCGGCTCCAAGTACAAGGGCAAGGTCAAGCTGACCGGCCTCGGCACCCCGAACGACATGCGCAAGTACGTCAAGAACGGCACCGTCGAGGCGTTCGAGCTGTGGGACCCGGCCAAGCTGGGCGAGCTGGCCGCCCGCACCGCCGTCGCCCTGGCCTCCGGGCAGATCACCGGCAAGGAGGGCGAGACCTTCAAGGCCGGCGCGATGGGGGAGTACACCATCGGCAAGGACGGCGTGATCAGCCTCGGCAAGCCCACCGTGTTCGACGCCAAGAACATCGACCAGTTCAACTTCTAGAAAGGCAGCGGTACTTCATGCAGCGCGTCTGTTTCCTGCTCAAGGTCCGTCAGGACAAGATCGCCGAGTACCGCGAATGCCACGCCGCCGTGTGGCCGGAGATGCTCGAAGCTCTCTCGGCCACCGGCTGGCACAACTACTCCCTCTTCCTGCGCGACGACGGCCTGCTCGTCGGATACCTGGAGACCGAGGACTTCGAGGCCGCCAAGGCCGGCATGGAAGCCGCCGAGATCAACGCCCGCTGGCAGAAGGAGATGGCGCCGTTCTTCGAGTCGCTGGACGGCGCCCGCCCCGACGAGGCGATGAAGCCCCTCACCGAAGTGTTCCACCTCGACTGATCCCGTGCTTGGTCCCGCCCGACAAAGGAGTCCCCCGAGATGAGAAGACGTACCCTGCTGGCCGGAGCCGTCCTCAGTGCCGTGGCCGGCCCCGCCCTCGGCAGCGGCACCGCCCGCGCCGCCGACCCCGGCCCGTCGGTCACCCCCACCGGTACCACCACGCTGGACAGCCAGGCCATCTTCTTCGTGTCGTACGACGGCCTGGTCAACAACAACTCGTTCCAGAAGAACGGCCTGCTCACCTACAAGGGCTACCAGTACGCCGTCTGGTACACCGCCGACCGCAACGCCGTCGTCGGCCGCCGCGCCCTCGGCGCGAGTACCTGGCAGACGGTCAAGGTCGGGCACACCCTGCGCTACGACGACTCCCACAACGTCATCTCCATGGGTGTCTCCAAGATCGACGGCCGCCTCCACCTCAACATGGACTCCCACAGCGACGGCTTCACCTACGTCAAGTCGGTCGCCGGGCTCATGGACAACCCGGCCGGGCTGAGCTGGACCACGAGCCGCTTCGGCGCCCGGCAGTCGACACTGGACGGGCTCACGCTCACCTCGCAGTTCACCTACCCGCAGTTCGTCTCGACCCCCGAGGGCAGGCTCCAGCTCAGCTACCGCGTCGGGGTCTCGGGCAACGGCCGCAACGCCCTCGCCGAGTACGACGGTTCGAGGTGGACCGCGCTGGGGGAGTGGACGTCCTCCACCGGCACCTACACCAGCGAGCACGGCTCCTCCACGGCCCGCAACATGTACCTGCACGGCATCGACTACGACCGCAACGGCCGCCTGCACTCCTTCTTCACCTGGCGCGAGCAGAACGGCGCCGTGATGTGCTCCAGCGGCGGCATCACCAACCACGACACCGGCTACGTCTACTCCGACGACCGGGGCCGCACCTGGCGCAACAACGCGGGCACCGTGGTCGGCACCACCGGCGGCTCCGACCGGGTCTCCGTCAACGACGCCGGCCTGGTGGTGGACCCGCTCAACCCGGACCACTCCCTGATGAACCAGGAGAGCCAGTTCACCGACTCCGCCGGCCGCCCGCACGCGATCATCAGCTACGTACCGGGCCGCTTCGGCCAGTGCACCACGAACTACGTCGCCGACCGCACCCGCAACGGCCGCGCCTTCCACGTCCGCAAGAACAGCTCCGGCGCCTGGCAGAAGACCGAGATCCCGGTTCCGCTGAACTCCAGCCAGCGCACCAAGCTGATCCTGGACAAGTACGACAACGCGTACGCGATCTTCCCGTTCGGCAGGATCGCCGGCGCCTCGGCGGCCTCGGGCCACACCGACTGGAAGCTCCTGTTCGACGGCAGCGGCCTCAACGCCTTCGGCGAGGTGGTGATCGACGAGACGCGCGTCGCGCAGGACGGGGTGCTGTCCTTCATGTACCAGGAGAAGTCCAGCGGTACGACCCCCTCGGCGCTGCGCGTCGTCGACTTCCGGCTCCCCGCCTGACCGCGGCCGCACCGAAGCCGTACCGGGGCGGCATGACGGTACTGTGAAGGCCTTCCGGCCGCCCCACGTTCTCCTTGGAGGTCCCTGCCCGATGGCCCAGTCGGTCGGTATCAAGGACGTCGCCCGCGTCGCCGGAGTCTCCGTCGGCACGGTCTCGAACGTGATCAACCGTCCGGACACGGTCGCCGCCGAGACCCGGGCGCGGGTGCTGTCCGCCATAGACCGGCTCGGCTACGTCCGCAGCGAGTCCGCGCGCCAGCTGCGCGCGGGCCGCAGCCGGATCATGGGGCTGCTCGTCCTCGACATGGGCAACCCCTTCTTCGTCGACGTGGCGCGCGGCGCCGAGCGCGCCGCGCGGCAGGCCGGGCTCGGCGTGATGGTCTGCAACAGCGCCCAGGACCCCAGCGAGGAGGCCGAGTACCTGTCGCTCTTCGCCGAGCAGCGGGTGCGCGGGGTGCTGCTGACCCCGTCGGACGCGAGCGGCCGCAACATCGCCTCCTTCCGCCGCCACGGCATCCCCTTCGTCCTCGTCGACCGGGTGGCCGAGGGCACCACCGAGTGTTCGGTCTCCGTCGACGACGTGGCGGGCGGCGCCCTGGCCGTGCGTCACCTCGTCGACGCCGGGCACCGCTCCATCGCCTACGTCTCCGGCCCGCCCGGCCTCAACCAGGTCCGGGACCGCCGTACGGGCGCCCTCAACGCGCTCGCCGAGGCCGGCCTCGGTCCCGACGCGCTGCGCGAGCTGCCCACCGAGCGGCTCGACGTCGCCGCCGGCCGGGACGCCGGTGCCCGCCTGCTCGGCCTGGCCGACCGCCCCACGGCCGTGTTCTGCGCCAACGACCTGCTCGCCCTCGGTGTCCTGCAGGCCATGTACGCGGCCGGTGTCGACGTCCCCGACGACCTGGCGATCGTCGGCTACGACGACATCGAGTTCGCCGCCGCCGCGGCCGTCCCGCTCACCTCGGTCCGGCAGCCCGCCGTCACCATGGGCGCCATGGCGGCCGAACTGCTCCTGGAGGAGACGGAGGCGGATGCGGAGGGCGCGGCGAAGAAGCACCAGCACAGACGGGTCGTGCTCCAGCCCGAACTGGTGGTGCGCCGCTCCAGTCTGTCCGCCCGCTGATCCACCGTTCAGTACGTTCTCATGATCCTGGGAGTCGGCCGGCGGACGATCGTGTGCTGAACTGGGACGGCCCGAAAACCGTCCGTCCCGGGAGACCCGTTGACCTTCAGCTACCGCCAGCCCGGTGTCGTCCTCACCGACCGCCGCTTCACCGTGCCCCTCGACCACGACGCCCCCTCGGGGGAGACGATCGAGCTCTACGCCCGTGAGGTCGTCGCCAGCGACAAGGCGGACCGGGACCTGCCGTGGCTGGTCTACCTCCAGGGCGGCCCCGGCTTCGGAGCCAACCGCTTCGTCGGCAAGCAGGCCTGGCTCGGCCGCGCCCTGAAGGAGTACCGCGTCCTCCTCCTCGACCAGCGCGGCACCGGCCACTCCACCCCCGCCAACCGCCAGACCCTCCCGCTGCGCGGCGGCCCCGCCGCACAGGCCGACTACCTCGCCCACTTCCGCGCCGACTCCATCGTCCGCGACTGCGAGGCCATCCGCCCCGAGGTCACCGGCGGCGCCCCCTGGACCGTCCTCGGCCAGAGCTTCGGCGGCTTCTGCACGGTGACGTACCTGTCCACCGCCCCCGAGGGCCTGGACACCGCCGTGATCACCGGCGGCCTGCCGTCCCTCGACGCCCACGCCGACGACGTCTACCGGGCCGCCTACCCGCGCATCGAGCGCAGGGTCGCCGCCCACTACCGCCGCTACCCGCAGGACGTCGACCGCGCCCGCCGCATCGCCGACCACCTTCTGACCCACGACGTGGTCCTGCCGAACGGCTACCGGCTCACCGTCGAGGCCTTCCAGTCCCTCGGCGCCCTCCTCGGCAGCGGGGAGGGCAGCCACCGCCTGCACTACCTCCTGGAGGACGCCTTCGTCCGCACCCCGCAGGGCTTCGCCCTGTCCGACGCGTTCCAGGAGCAGGTCCAGGGCCTGCTGTCGTACGCGAGCCACCCGCTGTACGCCCTCGTCCACGAGGCGTGCTACGGCCAGGACGCCCGGCCCACCGCCTGGTCCGCCGAGCGCGTCCGCGCCGAGTTCCCGCGGTTCGACGCCGCGAAGGCCCTCGCGGGCGACGACCCGCTGCTGTTCACCGGGGAGTCGGTCCACCCCTGGATGTTCGACTGCGACCCGGCCCTGCGCCCCCTGCGCGAGACCGCCGAGCTGCTCGCCGCCCGTACCGACTGGACGCCGCTGTACGACGCCACCCGCCTCGCCGCCAACGAGGTGCCGGTCGCGGCGGCCGTCTACCACGACGACATGTACGTCGACACGGCACATGCCCTGCGGACCGCGCGGGCGATCCGCGGCCTGCGCACCTGGGTCACCGACGAGTTCGAACACGATGGCGTACGGGTCGGCGGACCCCGCGTTCTCGACCGGTTGCTGGCCTTGTCGCGAGACGAGGCCTGAGGCCGACGCCGCTGCCTTCGGCCTTGAGGCCACCGGGGTCGGGGTGTTCGACCCATGTCGACCCATGCTGCGAGCCGGCATTCGCCGGGCCTCCCCTGCCGCGCCGCGGCCCCGGTGGGGACCGGCCGGTGTTCGCCTTCCTCCGGCCTGATCCCCGGACAGGCCCTAATCTGCGGACATGACCGAGCCGACGATCACTCGACTCCAGCCCATGCCCACCGACTGGCAGCGCGCCCTGGCGGTCGTGGCCCACCCCGACGACCTCGAGTACGGCTGCTCGGCGGCGATCGCGGCCTGGACCGACGAAGGCCGCGAGGTCGCCTACGTGCTCGCGACCCGCGGCGAGGCGGGCATCGACACGCTGGAGCCCGCGCGGTGCGGCCCGCTGCGGGAGCGTGAGCAGCGGGCCGGCGCGGCCGTGGTCGGCGTGTCGGTGGTGGAGTTCCTCGACCACCGGGACGGCGTCATCGAGTACGGCACGGCCCTGCGCCGCGACATCGCCGCCGCGATCCGCCGCCACCGGCCCGAACTGGTGATCACCCTCAACCACCGGGACACCTGGGGCGGGGTCGCCTGGAACACCCCGGACCATGTGGCCGTCGGCCGTGCCACGCTCGACGCGGCGGCCGACGCCGGCAACCGGTGGATCTTCCCGGACCTCGCCGAGCAGGGCCTCGAGCCCTGGAACGGGGTGCGCTGGGTCGCCGTCGCCGGTTCCAGCACACCCACGCACGCCGTGGACGCGACCCCGGGCCTGGAGCGCGCGGTGCGCTCGCTGCTCGAACACCGCACCTATATCGAGGCGTTGACCAGCGAGGACCCGGAGGCGTACGTCCGCGGCTTCCTGACCGAGCACGCCCAGGCCATGGGAGAGCGCTTCGGGGGCCGGCCGGCGGTGGCGTTCGAGCTGTTCGGCAGATGACGGGAGGCCGGCCGGGCGCTCCCTGATCTTCGCGGGCCCCCCACCCCGCAGGACGGGGCGCTGGAGCTGCCCGGCCTCGCAGGGTGGGTCAGGCGGCCACCGCGAGCGGGCCGAGGGCGCGGTGCGGGTCCACGACCCGCCCGTCCGGCAGGAGTTCACCGGTGTCGTCGAAGACGATCGTGCCGTTGCACAGCAGGCTCCAGCCCTGCTCGGGGTGGGCCGAGACGATCACGGCCGTGTGGTGTTCGGGGCTGTCGGCGGCGGGACACGGGGGCCGGTGGGTGCACATGACGTCTCTCCTCGATCCGTATGGCTCCTGCCTGTGCGTCTGCTGCCTCATTGATAGCCGAGCTTGTTTTCCGTTGTATGAGGGGACCCCCACAGGTCCGGAAACGCCTCGGTGAGTTTTCGTTTCGTATGCTGAACGGCATGCGAGATCAACCGGCCGACCAGGCTGACCTGCGGGGCGACTGCGCGCGGTGCTTCGGACTGTGCTGCGTCGCCCTGCCGTTCGCGGCCTCGGCCGACTTCGCGCGCGACAAGGACGCCGGGACGCCCTGCCCGAACCTGCGGAGCGACCACCGGTGCGGCGTTCACGCCGAGTTGAGGCTGGAAGGGTTCACCGGCTGCACGGTCTACGACTGCTTCGGCGCCGGGCAGAAGGTCTCGCAGATCACCTTCGGCGGCCGGGACTGGCGTACGGGCTCCCGGGAGCACGCCCGCCGCATGTTCGACGTGTTCCCGGTCGTGCGACAGCTGCACGAGCTGCTGTGGTACCTGACCGAGGCGCTGACCCTGCGCGCGGCCCGTCCGGTCCACGCCGAGTTGCGCCGGGCTCTGGAGCGGACCGAGCGGCTCACCCGTCGCAGTCCCGGGGAACTGGCCGTCCTGGACGTGGCGGCGCACCGGCAGGAGGTCAACGTCCTGCTGCTGGAGTCCAGCGAGCTCGCGCGGGCCGGGGTGCGGGGCCGCAGGAAGGACCGCCGGGGTGCGGACCTGATCGGTGCCCGCCTCAAGGGCACGGACCTACGGGGCGTCAGCCTGCGCGGCGCCTACCTCATCGCCGCCGACCTCACCGGCGCCGATCTGCGGGACGCGGACCTGATCGGCGCCGACCTGCGCGACGCCGACCTCACGGACGCCGACCTGACCGGGGCGTTCTTCCTGGCCCAGCCCCAGCTCAACGCGGCCCGGGGAAGCGCGGGCACCAGGCTGCCGGGGTCACTCACCCGCCCCGCGCACTGGACAGCGCAGGTCTGAGGCCGGCTCCCGTGCCGGGGTGCGGCGTTCGAGGCGCAGCCGCAGCCCCTCCGGCAGCAGCGTCAGCCGCTCGGCCACCCGCAGCCGGTAGCCCGGGTCGGGCCGCAGCTCGTAGCGGCGCAGCAGCAGGCCGAGCACCAGCGTGGCCTCGTGCAGCGCGAACTGCCGCCCGATGCACGCCCGCGCGCCCGTCCCGAACGGTTTGAAGGTGTGCGGCGGACGGGACCGTACGGCCCTGGCGTCGAAGCGGTCCGGGTCGAACCGCTCCGCGTCCGCGCCCCACACCTCGGGATCCCGGTGCAGCATCGGCGTCAGCACCAGCGCCCACGCGCCCCGCCGCATCGGATGCTCCCCGGCCAGCACCGTGTCCTCGCGCGCCTCCCGGGCGAAGGCGGGCGCCGTCGGCCACAGCCGCAGCGACTCTTCCAGCACCCGGCGGACGTAACGCAGCCTGGCCACCTGCTCGTAGGCCGGTTCCGCCACGTCTGCCCACACGCGGTCCACCTCGGCGCGGGCGCGGGCGGCGACCTCCGGGTGCCGGGAGAGGTAGTACAACGCGAAGGAGAGCGCGCCCGAGGTCGTCTCGTGGCCGGCGACCAGGAAGGTGATGACCTGCCGGCGGACGTTCTCGGGGGACAGCCGCTCCCCGGTCTCGGGATGGGCCGTGTGGAGCATCCGGTCGAGCAGGTCCCCGTTCCCGCCGCCGGCGGCGCGGCGGGCCCGCACCAGGTCGTCGACCGTGCGGTTGAGATGTGTGATGTCGGCCGTGTTGCGGCGGTTCGCGGCGCGCAGCAGCAGCGGAGCCAGCGGCGAGGGCACGGTGTTGCGCCGCTGGGCGTAGGTGAGCGTGCCCACCATCGCGGTCACGAACGGGTGCGGACGGGCACGTTCGAAGGACCCGAAGTCGTGCCCGAACCCGGTGCGTGCGATCGTCTCCAGCGTCAGCTTCGTCATGTCGCCGGGCACGTCCACCGCCCGGCCCGCCGCCAGCGCGCGGTCCCAGTGGTCCATGAGCCGCCCGGTCACCGCCAGCATCATCGGGTGGTAGCCCGCCATGGCCTCCCGGCTGAAGCCGGGCGCCAGCACGTCATGGGCCAACTGCCAGTTGGGCTCGTGGTTGTACGCCGTGAACAGCCCGTCCCCGGCGACCGGACGCAGGTTGGCGATCCCGAGCCCCACGTGCTTGGCGAAGCGGGACTCGTCCGCCAGGTCGGCCACGAGATCGGCGCCCCACACGAACACGAACTCCTTGCCGAAGGCCCTGCGGCGGAAGATCGGCCCCAGCTGCCGGGCGTAGCGCAGGGAGGCCTGCAGGGGAGCGCGCCGGTCGGCCCCCAGCACATCGCCGAGGAGGGGGAGCCGGTGCGGCGGATGCGGTATGCGGCGCAGCTCGGGCCAGCCCTGCTCGGCACCGCGGAACCCCTTGGGCAGCCCGGTCCTCGTCGTCGTCTCCGCCATGACGCGATCTCCCTTGATCCAGCGGCAGTTGAGCGTGTTGTACGTGAGTTCAATAACGTGGTTCAAGTCTCGTCCCGTTGTTGAACCGGCGTCAAGTAAAGTGCGGGCATGGCCGCGAACCAGGGCGAGCGCACCCGCCGCCGCCTCAGCACCGCCGAGCGCCGCGAGCAGCTGCTGTCGGTCGGGGCGCGGCTGTTCTCGGAGAGTCCGTACGACGACGTGTGGATCGAGCAGGTGGCCGAGATCGCCGGTGTCTCGCGCGGGCTGCTCTACCACTACTTCCCGACCAAGCGGGACTTCTTCGCGGCGGTCGTCGAGCGCGAGAGCGAGCGGATGCTGCGGATGACGGCTGCCGTGCCCGGGGTTCCCGTGCGCGCGCAGCTCACCGCGGGGCTCGACACGTATCTGGAGTACGTCCAGGCCCACGCGCACGGCTACCGCGCCTTCCATCGCGCCGACGCGGCGGGGGACCAGGCGGTGCGCCGGGTCTACCAGCGCGCCCTGGCCGCGCAGGAACGGCAGATCCTGGCGGCCCTCGCCGCCGACCCCGAGTTCGGGCCGGTCTTCGAGGAGCGGCCCGACGTACGGCTCGCCGTGCGCGGCTGGCTGGCGTTCACCACGGCCGTCTGCCTGGAGTGGCTGCGCGGCTCGGAGCTGACCCGTGAGCAGGTGCGCGATCTGTGCGCACGCGCCCTGCTGGGCGTCCTCACGCCCTGAAAGGTCTGGCAAAGATCACCCGGGCTGGTTGGCGTGCACCCGGATCTTCGATAGGTTAGGTGAGGCTTACCTAAGGAGGTTTGGGATGGGTGACGACAGCCACAGCTGGACGGCAGCGCCCGCCGCGGCGGAACGGGCCCGCTCGGTGCTCGCCGTCGCGTGGTCCTGCGCGGTGACCGCGGAGGGCACGCGCGAGGAGCTCGTCGGCGCGCACACCGTGACCGAGGACGGCCGGGTGCTGCTGGACGTGCCCGAGGACAGCGCGCTGCTCGCGGCCGCGATCTGCGCGCCCCGCGGCGAGCCGTCCGCCGTGCTGGAGTTCGCCGACGTCGCGCCCGTCCCGGTACGCAACCGGATCCGTGCCCGGCTGTGGCTCGCGGGCTCGTTCACCGCCGAGGACGGCAGACTCGCCTTCCAGGCCACGCGTGTGGTGCTGCGGCAGCCGTCCGGTGCCGTGGTCGTCGACCTCGACGACTTCGCCGCCGCCGTACCCGACCCGCTGGCCACGGCCGAGGCCCGGCTGCTGACCCACCTCGCCGACTGCCACGCCGACGCGGTCGAACGGCTCACCCGGCTCGTCGAGCCCGACAGTCTGCACGGCGCGGTCCGCATCCAGCCGCTCGCCGTGGACCGGCACGGACTGACCCTGCGCATCGAGCGCGTCCGCGCCCACGGCGACGTACGCCTGCCGTTCCACGCGCCCGCCGACACCGTCGCGCAGCTCACCGAACGGATGCACGTCCTGCTCGGCCAGGCCAGTGCCGCCTCCTGCCCCCGGGCCCTACAGCGGCAGCGCACAGACGGCGACCGGTGAGGCGAAGGGCTCGCCCGCCCGCCGCAGTCGACCGCTGTCGTCGTCCACGTGGAACACGCTCACCGTGCCGGACTTCTGGTTCGCCGCGAACAGCAGCGTCCCGTCCGGTGAGAACGCGATCTGCCGGGGGAAGTCGCCGCCCACCGGCACGGTGTCCAGCAGCCTGAGACGGGCTCCGTCCGCCTCGATCGCGTAGCGGGTGAGGCTGTTGTGGCCGCGGTTGGCGAGGTAGGCGTACGAGCCGTTCGCGGTCACCAGGATCTGCGCCGGGTAGCTGGTGCCGGACCCCGTGCCCGTCGACTGCGCCGCGCCGACGGTCAGACGGCCGGAGTCCGGGTCGTAGGCGCACACGGCGACCGTGTTGTCGGTCTCGTTGGCGAGGTAGGCGTACCGGCCGCCGGGGTGGAAGGTGAGATGGCGCGGACCGGCACCGGGCCGCGTGTGGGCCTGCGCGACCTCGGTGAGCGCGCCGGACCGCTCGTCGAGCCGGTAGGTGTAGACGGTGTCCGTGCCCAGGTCGACGGCGAGGACATGTCCCTTGTCGGGACTGGTGATGATCTGGTGGGCGTGCGGGCCGTCCTGGCCCGGCCCGGGCCCGGGACGGGAGTGCGTGACCAGGTCGGTGCGCTCGCCGAGCGCCCCCGAGGCGTCGATCGGGTGCACGGCCACGCTGCCGGAGGTGTAGTTGGCGCTCAGCAGCCAGCGCCCGCCCGGATGCACCGACAGATGGCACGGACCCCCGCCGCCGGTGCCCTGGCGGCCCAGGACCCTGCGGTCGGACAGACGGACGGCGGTCACCGCACCGTCGTCCCGTTCGTTGACCGCGTACAGCGTCCTGCCGTTCGGATGCACCGCGAGATACGACGGGTCACCGACGCCGGTGAGCGTGCCGGTGCCGGTGATCCGGCCCGTCGTGGCGTCGTACGTGGCCAGGCCGATGCCCCGGCCGCCGCCCTCGACGGAGGTGTAGCTCCCGAGGTAGAGGGGGCGCGGGCCGGAGGGTGCCCGGGACTCGCGTGGGGCGGCGGCGCTCGCTTCGGGGGACGCCGAGGTCGACGCAGTGGCCTGAGCCGACGGCGCCGACGCGTTGTCGCATCCCGGGAGTGCCGCCGCGGCGGCCGTACCCGTCAGGGCGCCGACGAATCGCCGCCTGCTCCAGCCACTCCTGCCCATACCCGCACCTCAGGTCGTCGGTCGTCACCGTCGTGAACAGCCACCCTGACCTGGATCACCCACCGGGTGCAAGAAAGCCAGTGCGCGTTGCCGAGTGCAACGCGCCCGTCCGGCCTTACCAGTCCCCGTCCTCGACCGGCGCCCCCGGCGCGTCCTTGAGCTGCTGCACCTGGTGCGGCGCGGGCTCCTGCCAGGGCTCGTGGTCGTCCCCGAGCCAGTCGCCGACCGGCTTGACCGCCTGGAGCGTGTCCGCCGGGGCGAGATCCTCCGCGTCCTGGTCGTAGTAGTCGAACCAGGGCAGGCCCGCCCGGGTGTACGCGGCGCGGTCCACCGGCGACGGCGGCGGCGCCTCCCCGGTGATACGACGCCACTCCGGGGGCGTCACCAGGTGCACGAACACCCGGCCCGCCGGCTCCTCGGACCAGTCGGACAGCGGCCGGTCGTCCTGGTACACCTCCTGGCGCATGGAGCCGCCGACGCCGAGTCCCATCGCCCCGGTGGCCCGGGGCCGGCCCACCGGAGCGCCCGCCGCGGGTGCCGGGGCCGCGCCCGGCGCGGGCGGCGCCGCCATCGGCAGCGCGGCACCGTAGGCACCGGGCGCGGGAAGCACCCGTGCCCGCTCCGCGCGCCGCCGCTCCGCCTCGCGCCATGCCGCCAGTTGCCGGTCGTTCAGCGGGAAGCACTGCAGCTGTACCCCGCCCCACACCTCCTCGCCCGTGACCTGGCCCTCGACGGTCGCCCCCAGGCCCAGCGGCACCGCCACGAACTGGCGGACCGTGCCCTTGCCCGAGTTGATGCCGTCCAGCCAGGGCTGGCGGGGCAGCACGACGTAGTTCTGCGGGTTCCGAGACAGCCGGTCGCTCCACGGCCGGCCCGACACGGCGCACACCTTGCCCACGCCGACCTGCAGGGCGGCGGGCTGCGTCGTGCCCGAGAAGCTCAGCCACATCGCTTCGCGCAGGTACACCGGCAGCATCACGCCACCGCGGGCCCGCCACGCCTCGGGCACCGTGTCCGGATGATCCGCGACCCGCCGGATCGGGAACTCGCCGAGCCCCGGCGGCAGCGGATGCGTGCCGCTCTCGGGCAGCCGCAGCGTGCGGATGAACCGCACCGCCACTCCGCCCGGCAGCCGCAGTGTGTTCCCGTCGATCCGCACGGTGGTGTCGGTCATCGGCCCGCTTCCTCACGTCCGGCGCCGGCCCCGTCGCGGCGCTCCCTCACCGAGAACGCCCGTCCATCCCGGTACGGTTCCGCCACAGCTGCTCCTGAACGCCCAGGCGCTGCCGCAGCCGGGTGAGCCTCGGCTGGCGTTCGAGCTGCTCGCGCGAGTGACGGTCCAGCTCCTCCAGGAGGCGGTGCGAGCGGTGCTCGGTGTCGAGTTCGTCGAGGATGCGGTTGACCTCGGTCAGTACCGCGCCGTGCAGCTGCCACTGGCGGGCGTCGCGCTGCACCTCGTCCAGCAGCAGCTGGGCCAGTTTGTCGCGGGTGGCCGAGGCCTGCCGCAGCTCCGTGCTGAGCCGTTCCTCGGCCGACTCGGCGTTCAGGCTGACGCTGGTGGTGACCAGGACCGCGAAGCTGACGATGGCGTTGGCGATCTCGGACAGCAGCTGTTCGAGCGTGGCACCCGTCTCCGGCTCGAACAGCGGGTCCGGCTCCCGCTCCTTCGCGAGGTCGGTGAGGGTGCGCGCGAGCACCCGCAGGACGACCGTGCAGATCTCCAGGGTGTCCAGGCCGGTGCGCAACACCACCCGGTGCAGCAGGCCCTCCCGCACGCGCGGATTGAGCCGCAGACTGTCCTCGGCCTGTCGGAGGGCCGCGTCCACCTCGACGATGTCGTGGTCGAGGCGTCGCGCCTCGTGCAGCCGCTCCGCCGCGCGGTGCACGGGCGTGCGGCCCGCGGCCTCCTCGCCCATCCGCAGCATCAGCTGCCGCAGGCGGCGCGCCAGCCCGTCGATCGACTCGCCCGCCTCCTCCACCCACACCGGCGGAGCCAGCAGCAGATTGCAGCCGAGCCCCACGACCGCGCCGATCAGCGTCTCCACGACCCGGGCCCAGGCCGTGTCCCCGTGGGTGGTGACCCCGAGGACCAGCATCGCGCTGATCGCCACCTCGGGGACGTACTCGTTGACGCGTACCAGGTGCCCCACGGCCAGCGCGGCCAGGATCAGCAGCCCGAGGCTCCACCAGGTCAGCCCCACCAGCAGGCTGAAGGCGATGGCGACGAGGACCCCCGCGACCACCGCGTTCACCCGGCGGATGCCGTTGGTGAGGGTGGCATAAAGGGTGACCTGGACGACCAGCAGCGCGGTCAGGGGCGCGGTGAGCGGTGCCACCTCGGGGCTCAGACGCAGCGCGATGACATAGGCGATCGTCGCCGCGGTGGCCGAACGCAGCGTCTGGACGACCAACGGATCCCGGCGCCGCTTGACGAACCGTACGGCGGGCACTGTCCACTCACGTACCTCTCGCATCCTCTGGGCTGTTCCCCTTCCCCAAGCACATCGAACGTTTTCTTGAAAGACGGTATTCGGCCGGAGGAACGACGGCGGCAGTGGGTGGGGGAGTGACGGCGGCAATCGGCTGGGGGGTGGGGGAGTGACGGCGGTAATCGGTTGGGGGAGGGGGGAGCGACGGCGGTGACCGGCCCGGGGACACGGCTGCGGAAAACCCCCGTGCGCACCCCGTGGTTTTCCGCACCTCAGGTCGGCGGTCAGCCGCATGGTGTCCGGCGAGGCGGAGCGGAAGCCTTGGATCATGACACGCCATCGGACCGGAATCCTTCTGACCCTGTTCGCCGCTCTCGGCGCCGTGACGGCCGGCACCCCGGCCGTCGCCGCACCCGCCCTCCCCCCTGCCCCGGCCTCCGTCCACGCCTCGACGGTCGTCGACGCCCTCGACCGGGCCGCGCACCGGCTGCGCACCGTCGAACCGGGCGGCGACAGCCGCGACCTGCGCCCGCTCGACCGGATGATCGGCGACGCCCGGGTCGTCGGCCTGGGCGAGGCCACCCACAGCACGCACGACTTCTTCGCCCTCAAGGACCGCGTCTTCCGCCACCTCGTCGAGGAGAAGGGCTTCCGCACCTTCGCCCTGGAGGCCCCCTGGAGCACCGGCCTGCGCCTCAACGACTACGTGCTGCACGGCAGGGGAGACCCGCGGCGCATCATGCGCGAGGAGTTCCAGCGCGACTACCTGTGGTGGAACAACACCGACTACCTGCGGCTCCTGGAGTGGATGCGCGCCTACAACCGGCAACACCCGCAGGATCCGGTCCAGTTCATGGGCGACGACTTCGCCTGGGCTGGTCCCGAGCTGTACGACAAGGTCACGGGCTATGTGGCCCGCGCCCACCCCGGCCTCCTCGCCCGTTTCACCGAGCTGTACCGGGGACTGCGGCCCACGGTGCCGACGGGAGCGTACATCGAGCAGTACCTGAACAAGCCGTACGCCGAACGCGAGGCGATGGCGGCCCGCACCGGCGAGGCCCTGAAACTGCTGCGGCAGCAGCCGCCGGGCACCGAGCGGGAGGCGTACGACTGGGCGGTCCAGCACGCCACCGCCATCGACTAGACCGCTCGCGGATACGCCTTCGACTTCGAGGACGAGGAACAGGTCAGGGCCGCCATGCGCTACCGCGACTCGGTCATGGCGGACAACGTGGCCTGGTGGGTGGAGCACACGGGCACCAAGGCCCTGCTGTCGGCGCACAACGGACACATCGCCTACGTGCCGGACGATCCCGCCCACTATCCGAAGATGCAGGGCGCGTTCCTGCGCGACCGGCTCGGCAAGGGGTACGTCAGCGTCGGCTTCACCTTCTACCGGGGCTCGTTCAACGCCACCGGGCCCGACGAGAACACCCAGCGGTTCACCCTGGGGCCGGCGGGGCCCGGCAGCAACGAAAGGACGCTCGACCGCGTGGGGCACCGGGACTACGTCGTCGACCTGCGGACCGCGCCGTCACCGGCCCGCGCCTGGCTGAGGGAGGCCCGGCCGACCCGCAGCATCGGCACGGTCTACCCGGAGGCGGAGCACGACATCGCGCTCGCCCGCAGCTATGACGTCCTCATACATCTGCACCGTGTGGAGGCCGCCCAGCTGCGCGACCGGTGACCGGCATCCGGCTCAGGCGCACACCTTGTCGAGGAAGGCGGACAGGTTGCCCGTGGTGCGGGCGATCTGTTCCTCCAGGGTCAGGCTCTCCTCGAAGCGGGCGCCGGTCTCCGGCACCTTCTTGCCGCGGATGTACAGGGAACACGCGAGATCGGTGCACATGTACGCGCCGACCGAGTTGCCCTCCCGGCCCGCCGGGCCCGCCTTGCGCGCGGTCATCAGCGACACACCGCCCCGCGGATGGGTCGTCAGACACAGCGAGCACATGCTGCGGTGCAGGAAACCGCGCTGTGCCGGCTGGAAGCGCAGCGCCAGACCGACGAGCCGTCCCTCGCGTTCGGTGACGAGATAACTGCGGTCGGGTGCTCCCGGATCCCGCCAGCCCAGGAAGTCCAGGTCGTCCCAGGGCCGTTCGGCGAGGTCGCGGGGTATGGCCAGGCGCTTGGCCTCTCCCTTCGAGCAGTTGATGAACGAGTTGCGGATGTCCTGCTCGGTGAGGGATCTCATGGGGGGTCTCCTGGGCGTCGTACGAGCGAAACCTAGGGGGTCTAGGTTTCGTGGTCAGGGTAGACAGCCTCGGCGAAGGGGAGCCAGTGGATTTTCGTGAGATCGCTTCACCGCGGGCGTGGGCGGCGCTGCGCCATGTGGCGGCGCGCTCGGCGGGACCGGCGCTCGGGCCGGGGCCGCGCATCACGCTGAACTTCCATCCGGACCGGCTGGTGCGCGGGCTGCCGGTCCTCACCGCGCTGGCTCAGGACGGCGGGTACCACTCGCAGTTCGTCACCGGTACCAGCAACGGCGGTCTCACCGCGCACCCGGGCGGCGACCGCCGGCGCTGGGAGAGCCGGATCTTCGGCGGGGCGTACGGCGACGCCGCCCCGCCAGAGCGGCCCGTGTACGGCGCGCTGAACTTCCGCCGTCAAGTGGTCGGCGCGGCACCGCGGTTCGGCTCCTCGCACTTCCGGCTGACCAGTGCGGTGCTCTCCCGCGCCACGTTCTGCTACCCCGACAGCGCGGCCGAGCCGACCGACTTCGGGGTCGCGGCCGGCATGTCCCTCATCGCGCTGGCCGAGGCGGACGAGCGGGACCCCCTCAACGACTACATCGAGGCACAGGTGCACTGGAGGCGTCGACCTGGCCCGCGACGTGGAGGCGCTCATGCTGGACGCGTGCTACCGCGGCACCCCCGTGGAGGCGGCGGCCCGGCGGCTGCCGTGCCCCGTCGCGTGGCACCCCGGCTACCGGCTGACCGTGGCCGAACTGCGCCGCCACGCGGACTACCGGGGCCCGGAGTACGCCGAGCTGGGCGCCCGGATCGTCCGGGACGGCCGTATCGACCCCCGGGTCATGGGCGACGCGGCCCGCACCGGACGGTACGAGCTGCAGGACCTGAAGATGGTGTGGCACACGATCGCCCGTTTCGGAGCCCCGAAGGGGGCGGGCACCGCCTACTGCGCGACCGGGACCGCGGGCGCCGGGGGCCAGACCCCGGGGGTGAGCACCCCCAGCGCGTAGGCGCGGGCAACCAGTTCGGTGCGGTTGGCCGCGCCCCAGCGGGCGGACAGCCGCCGCAGATGGTAGGTCACGCCGTCCGTGGTCAGGCCGGTCTCGCGGGCGGCCCGGGCCGTCGTGGCGCCCCCGGCCAGCAGGGCCAGGATGCGGGCCTCCATCGGAGTGACCCGGGCCGGGGCGGCGGACGTCTCGGCGCGGGGTTCGGGTTCGCCGTCCACCCGCAGCATCACCAGCAGCGCGGGCGTCTCCTCGACGGTGTCGCTCACCGGGTCCGCCGTCAGTTCCCCGTACCGCTCCGCGCCACCGGGCGCCCGCCAGCGCACCGACACCTGGTACCGCGACCGGTGCCGCAGCCGCAGCGCCTCGGCGATCCGCTCCACCTGCGTCGCCTCCCGCGGCCGGAACAGCTCCAGCACGTCCCGCCCGCGCAGCCGCCCCGGCGTCGTACCGCACTCCGTCGCCATCGCCGGATTGGCGAGCAGGACCGACCCGTACACATCACAGACGGCGACCGGCACCGTCACCCGGTCGAAGAGCGTCAGCGCGCGGTTGCGCCACACGACGGCCTCCCGCCGCCCCGTGTCCACCGGTACCTCCTGCCACGCCGTGCTGCTCCGCGCAAGCGTGACGCGCCTGCTCGTCCTACACAATCATGTAGTGCGGTGGGGCGGCCCGCCGGTCCCCGTCGATCACGCTGGATCGCAGTACGTCCGTACCGCGAAAGGCAGTTGCCGCGTCATGTCCCCCACCGTGCCGCACCCCAGCACCGCAGACACCCTCCCCGGCGTCCCCGTCGCCGACATCTCCGCGACCGGACCCGGCCGTACCCCGATCCAGCAGGTCATGGGCCTGATGCGGGAGCACGGCCCGGTGCTCGTGCGGCGGCTGCACGGGCGGGACACGCTGTTCGTCGCCGACCTGGACCTCGTCACCGAACTCGCCGACGAGCAGCGGTTCGCCAAGCACATCGGACCCGCTCTGGAGAACGTCCGGGAGTTCGCCGCCGACGGGCTGTTCACCGCGTACAACGACGAGCCCAACTGGGCCAAGGCGCACGACATCCTCATGCCCGCCTTCGCCCTCGGCTCGATGCGCACCTACCACCCGGTGATGCTGCGGGTGGCCCGCCGGCTCATCGAGTCCTGGGACCGCGCCGCCCGCGCCGGGCAGCCGGTGAACGTCCCCGACGACATGACGCGGATGACCCTCGACACCATCGGCCTGGCCGGATTCGGCTACGACTTCGGGTCCTTCACACGGGACGAGCCCCACCCGTTCGTCGAGGCGATGGTCCGCTGCCTGGAGTGGAGCATGACCCGCCTCGCCCGCGTCCCGGGCCAGGACCACTCGGCGGCCGACGCGGCCTTCCGCACGGACGCCGCCTACCTCGCCCAGGTCGTCGACGACGTCATCGCCTCCCGCACCGGAACCGACCAGCGCGGCGCCGAGGACCTGCTCGGCCTCATGCTCACCGCCCGGCACCCGGCCGACGGCACCACCCTCGACACCGCCAACATCCGCAACCAGGTCATCACGTTCCTGATCGCCGGGCACGAGACCACCTCCGGCGCGATGTCCTTCGCCCTGTACTACCTCGCCAAGCACCCCGCCGTGCTCCAGCTCGTCCAGCGCGAGGTGGACGCGCTGTGGGGCGACCGGGCCGAGCCCGAGCCGACGTACGACGACATCGGCAGGCTGACGTACACGAGGCAGGTGCTCAACGAGGCGCTGCGGCTGTGGCCGACGGCCGCCGCCTTCGCCCGGGAGGCGGTCGAGGACACGCTGCTCGGCGGACGCGTCCCGCTGCGTGCCGGGCAGGGCGTCATCGTGCTCGCCCCGATGCTGCACCGGCAGCCCGTGTGGGGCGACAACCCCGAACTGTTCGACCCCTCCCGCTTCACACCCGAGGCGGAGGCGGCCCGCCCGGTGCACGCCTTCAAGCCGTTCGGAACCGGTGAACGCGCCTGCATCGGGCGCCAGTTCGCGCTGCACGAGGCGACCATGCTGCTGGCGATGCTCGTCCACCGCTACCGGCTGCACGACCACGCCGGCTACCGGCTCACCGTGAAAGAGACCCTCACCCTCAAGCCCGATGGCTTCACCCTGACCCTCACCCCGCGCACGGCCGCCGACCGCGCGCACGCCGCGCTGCCCGGAGCAGTACGCGACGAGGAGACCGGAGCGACCCCGGCTCCCGGCACCCTGCCCGCCCGCGTCCGCCCCGGCACCGGCGCCCTCTTCCTGCACGGCAGCAACTACGGCACCTGCCGCGACTTCGCCGCCCAGCTCGCCGACGAGGCCGCCGCCCTCGGCTGCGAAACCGAGGTCGCGCCGCTCGACGCGTACGCCGACGGCCTGCCCATCGACCGGCCCGTCGTCATCACCGCCGCTTCCTACAACGGACGCCCCACCGACGACGCCGCCGCCTTCGCCGCCTGGCTGGAGGGCACCCCGGACGTCTCCGCGGTGACGTACGCCGTGCTGGGCGTCGGCGACCGCAACTGGGCCGCCACCTACCAGCACGTTCCCACCCGCATCGACGAGCGGCTGGCCGAGCTCGGCGCCACCCGGCTGCTCGACCGCGCCGCGGCCGACGCCTCCGGCGACCTGACCGGCGCCGTCCGCGACTTCACCGCCCGCCTGCGCACCGCCCTCCTGGAGCGGTACGGGGACCCGGAGGCCACCGCACCCAGCGACGAGCCCGTGGCGGCCTACGCGGTCCGCACACTCACCGGCGGCCCGCTGGACGCCCTCGCCGACCGCCACGGGCTGGTCCCGATGACCGTCACCGAGGCATACGACCTGACAGCGCCCGGGTATCCGCGTCGCAAGCGGTTCGTCCGCGTCGCGCTGCCCGAGGGCGTCACCTACCGCACGGCCGACCACCTCACCGTCCTCCCCGCCAACGCCCCGGCCCTCGTCACCCGCGCCGCCGCGGCGCTCGGCGCCGACCTCGACACCGTCCTGGACATCCGGCCCACCCGCCCCCGCCGCGACGGCCTCGCCGTGGACCGGCCGGTGACGGTACGGCACCTCCTCACCCACCACGTCGAACTGCAGGAACGCCCGAACGCCGCCCAGCGGGCCGCGCTCGCCGCCGCCAACCCCTGCCCGCCCGAACGCCTGTCCCTGGCAGCCCTCACCGACGACGACCCGCGCACCCTCGTGGACATCCTCGAGGACCACCCCGCCCTGCGCGGCGCCCTCGCCTGGCCGGCGCTCCTCGACCTGCTCACCCCGCTGCGCCCCCGCCACTACTCCATCTCGTCCTCGCCCGCCGTCGACCCCGGCCACGCGGACCTGATGGTCTCGCTGCTGGAAGCCCCCGCCCACTCCGGCAAGGGCCTCTACCGGGGCACCGGTTCCGGTCACCTCGCCGCCGTCGAGCCCGGCGACACGGTGTACGCCCGGGTCCAGCCCTGCCGGGAGGCCTTCCGGATCGACGCCGTCGACGCCTGCGCACCGGTCGTCATGGTCGCCGCCGGCACGGGCCTCGCCCCGTTCCGCGGCGCGATCGCCGACCGCACGGCAGCCCTCGCCGCGGGCGTCGAAATCGCCCCGGCCGTCTGCTACTTCGGCTGCGACGCCCCCGACGCCGACTTCCTGCACGCCGCGGAACTGCGCGCCGCCGAAGCCGCCGGAGCCGTCTCGCTCCGCCCCGCCTTCAGCGCGGCCCCCGACGGCGAGGTGCGGTTCGTGCAGCACCGCATCGCCGTGGAGGCCGACGAGGTCTGGGCCCTGCTGAACGCCGGAGCCCGCGTGTACGTCTGCGGTGACGGTGCCCGAATGGCACCGGGCGTGCGCGACGCGTTCCGTACCCTGTACCGGAAGCAGGTGCCGGGCGCCGGCCAGGCGGCCGCCGAGCAGTGGCTGGACGGGCTGATCGCCGAGGGGCGTTACGTCGAGGACGTGTACGCGGCCGGCTGACGAGGAGAAGGGGCGGGCGCACGGTGGTGGACTCCTGGGAACGGGCCCGGCACGTCCTGGCGGAGGCGGGCCTGCCGCCCGACCGCCTCGCCCACCTCCGCCCGCTGACCGGCGGCACGTACAACACCGTCGAGGAGCTCCGCCTCACCGACGGCAACCGCTACGTGCTGAAGATCCCGCCCGCGCCCACCGCTCCGGGCCTTCGGCACGAGCGGCGACTCCTCGTCTCCGAGGCGGAGTTCTACGGTGCGGCGGCCAGGGCAGGCGTACCGGCGCCGCGCGTACGGGCCGTCGGCACGCCGTTTCTGCTGATGACCGCGTGCCCCGGCGACCCCTGGGACGACACGCTCACCGACACCGAACGGGCCGCTCTGCGCAGGGAGCTGGGCCGTCAGGTCGCCCGTCTGCACGACCTGACGGGGCCCGGCTTCGGCTACCCCTCCGGTGCCCTCGGCCCGCTCGCGCCCGACTGGCGGACCGCGTTCACCACGATGTTCGAGGCGGTCCTCGACGACGCCCGGCGCTACCGGCCCCGGCTGCCGCGCCCCGTCGACACGGTGGCCCGCACCGCCCGGGCCGCCTACGACGCCCTCGACGAGGTCACCGTCCCGCGCCTCGTCCACTTCGACCTGTGGCCGGGCAACATCCTCATCGACCGCTCGGCGGGGGACGCCCGCATCGGCGGCCTCATCGACGGCGAGCGCATGTTCTGGGGCGACCACCTCGCCGACTTCGTCTCCCTGGCGCTGCTGGGCGACATCAAGCAGGACGAGGCGTTCCTCGCGGGCTACCGGGAGGCCGGCGGCCGGGCCCGTTTCGACACCCCGGCCCGCCTGCGTCTCGCCCTGTACCGCGCCTACCTCTACCTGATCATGCTCACCGAGACGGTCCCACGGGCGGTCGACGAGGGGCAGGAGCGGTGGGTGCAGGACGCGGTCGCCCCGGAACTCGTCTCGGCCCTGGAGGAGATCGAGGAACTGCGGTGAGCTCACGGGCGCCCGGCCCGGGCAGATCCCACCGGCGGCCGGACGGTTCCGTCGGCCAGGCCCTGTCCCCGCCGGGCGCACCGCGCCGGAGGAGGGGCGCCACCGAGGTTTCGCTGATCACGGCGGAGGTACTCGCGTGACGCCCGAACGCGTGACACCCGAACGACCGGAAGGGAGCACGCCGTGACCGACCACCGCTCCGAAGGGCCGGGGGAGACCGGCCCCCCCACTCCGCGGGACCTGCCGGACCAGCAGGCCGGCGCGGGAGAGGACCCGTGGGAGGTCGCCCCGTCCCGCGCGGCCGGTGACACCGGCGAGGACGCCGAGGCCTCCGGGGCCGACGAGTCCGGCGCCGACGAATCAGGCGTCGACGAATCAGGTGAGCCCGCGACCGACGTTCCCGACACGGACGAGGCGGGCACCGGCCGCCAGGGTGCCGCGCGCCCGGCCACGGTCAACCCCGAGCACCCCACACCCGACGAGTCGCCCGCCTGAGGCGGCCCACCGGTCTGCTCAGTCCGTTCCCCGGCGCGGCAGGCGCCGGGGAACGGCCGAGCGGAGGCTCGACTTCGTACGGCTGGCCCATCAAGTGAAGGCCCGGGGACGGTTCTCCGACGCTGCCGCCCCGCCGCTCAGTCCGAAGACGGCGAGCACGGCCAGTAGCCGGTGAACCGCCCGGCCGTCAGCCCACCTTGCGCCCCCGCAACGGCTCCGTCCGAGCCCCCGCGCCCTGCTGCAGGCCCTGCAGGAACTCCTCCAGCACCTCCGTCGCCGTGCGTGTCGGCCGCCAGCCGAGCTCCGCACGCGCGCGCGTGCAGTCCATCAAGGGGAGCCTCAGTACGGCGTCGAAGAGGTGCGGGGGGGCCGGCAGCAGGTGCAGGCCCCACGCTGCGGCGATCGCCGAGCGGGCCGCGGTGCGGGGCAGCCGTATCGGGCGGGCGCCCAGCATCTCGCCGAGCAGCTCCGCGTCCACCGGCGGCTCGGCCGCCAGGTTGAAGGCGCCGCGGACGTCGGTGTGCACCGCCAGCCGGTACGCGTTGGCCGCGTCGTCGGTGTGCAGCGCCTGCACCCGCAGCCCCGGGATGTCCGGGAGGAAGGGCAGCAGTTCGGGGCGCGCCAGCGGGCCCGGCAGGAAGCGGCCGCCGAAGATGCGGCGCTGCTCGCTCGCGGACTCCCGCTTGAACAGGAACGCGGGCCGCATCCGCACCACCCGGGTCTCGGGGTGGTCGCGCTCGAACGTGTCCAGAGCACGCTCCAGATAGGCCTTCTCCCGGCAGTACGCGGCGTCCGGCCAGCCGTGCGTCGGCCACGACTCGTCCACGGCGTGATCCTTGGGACCCGGCGAGTACGCGCCGACCGACGAGGCGTGCACCAGCGCCGGCACCCCGGCCGCGGCCACCGCCTCGAAGACCCGCATGCTGCCGAGCACGTTCGTGCGCCAGGTCGTCGCCGGGTCGTGCGTCGGCTGGAACGCCCAGGCCAGATGGACCACGGCATCGGCGCCCGCGAACTCCTTGACCAGGCCGGAGTGTTCGGAGGCCAGATCGACCGCCGACCAGTCCGTCTTGTCCGGCGACCACTCGGGGATCCGCCGGGCCAGGCCCAGCACGGAGCCGACCTCCGGGTCCTCGGAGAGGAGACGCACGACGCTGGTGCCCACGTTTCCGGTGGCGCCCGTGACGACGATCCTCATGCCCGTTCCGCTGCTCACCTTCCGCTCCTCTCGGCGCGCCGGCTCGAAGAGGTGACCGAGTACCCGGCCTGCGCGCGTTCCACCCGGAGGGCGGCCGTGACGCGGCCTCCATACGTATGTGGCCGAGACTGCCCGTGCGGCGCGGGCCGCGGGAAGGGCTGAGCCCCTCCACGGTCGGCGGCTGGGAGAGAGAACGGCCTGCCCGGGGGAGCGGCGGCGCCGAAAAGCCCCGACCGGACGGGGGAATCACGGTCGGGGCGGCTCAGAGGTGGGTACGGATGGCGGTCGCCTCTCGGCGAAAGGCTCCACAGGGCTTCAGCCGAACGATCGTCCCTGTGGGCAAAAGGTGAGGCCCGGGGACACTGTCCCATCCGTACCCACGGCTTGTTCAACGGCCAACCACCTCTGGGTGTTCCGTGCTCTGCCCCCCTTTGGGGTGATGTGCGTCACCACGGGTCATCACGCCAGGTGCGTCACTTCCCCCGCGCGTCCGGAACGGTCTCCGCCCACAGGTTCTCGGCCTGGAGCAGCAGGGTGCCCAGGACCGCCGTCCGCGCGGCGCCCTGTCCGGCGTGCTCGCGCAGCTCCTCCTCGAGGTGGTGGTGCAGCTCCCGCCTCGACGCCTCGGCCCTGCCCTCCGCGGCAGCGCCCGCGTCGCCGTCCAGCAGGCGGCGGGCCTCCGCGTGACAGGCGTCCCCGATCAGTTCCAGCAGACGTGCGTACGCGCGCAGGGCCCGGCCCTCGGGCGGGGCGGGTGTCCGGCTCTCGTCGGCCGCCACCGCCAGCGTCCGCACCAGTGCCGTGACATGCCCGGTGACGCGACTGAAGCGCTCGTCCTCCTCCGTCGGCGGCAGGGCCGCCTGCGGAGCACGGTGGAACCACCGCAGCGGGCGCGAGGTCAGCCGCAGACTCTCCTGGCTCCAGCGGCGGGCCGCGCGCAGCGCGTCCAGGCGGCGTTCCAGCCGTGCCGACGCGCTGAGCCAGCCGGCCGCGTTGTGTGCGTCCCACTCGTTCTCCCGCAGGTCGGCGGCGACGGTGTGCAGCACGTCGCCGGCGTCCCGGGGGAGCGCGGCCAGGTTCTCCCGTACGTCCCGCAGATGGATCGGCGGCAGGACGAGCGCGTTGACGGCGACGCCGATGACCGCGCCGAGCGCCGCCAGCCCCACCCGGTGCCCGACCGCGGACGCGCTGACCGTGCCCGAGGCGAGGGTGAACAGGGCCGTGGTGGCCGCGTAGATGCCCTGGTCGCCGAAGCGGGGCCAGTTCGCGAGGAGCATCAGCACCGGTACGGACAGGGCGAGCGCGCCCGTCGTGTCGCCGGTGAGGGCCTGCGCCGCCGATGCCAGCAGGGTCCCGGCGCAGATCGCCGCGAACTGCCGTGCCCCCTGCACCAGCGAGCTGTAGACGGTGGCCTGCACCAGCACCAGTGCCACCCAGGGCGCCATCAGCGCCAGCGGGTCGCCGAGCCAGACGCCCGCCACCAGCCAGGCCAGCAGTGCCGCCGCGGCGGCCTTCAGCGACTGCACGACCAGGTCGCGCTCCCGCCCCGGCCCCCGCCAGGCGGCCCGCCCGGCCCGCCCGACGGCCCGTGCCTCTCGCCGCACGACGTCCACCGCCCGGGACACCCACGCCGCCGGTCCGGCACCATTCGTCTCGCGTCGCATCCCATCCGTCACACCGGTCATCCGCTGCGGGTATCCGCGCGTACGGGGGTGTCACTCCGGGTGTGACCGGGGTCGCAGGCCTGAGGCCCCCGGCGTCACGCCAGGCTGTGACCGACCTGCCCACCGGCCGCGGGCCGGGACCTCAGGCCAAGGGACTGTCCGCCAAGGACGCCAGCAGGTGCGCGGGATCGTCGTAGATCGCGTCCGCTCCGGCCTTCTCCAGGTCGGTGCGCGGGATGCCGCCGCACAGGACGCCCACGCAGCGCACCCCGGCCCGGCTGCCCGCGCGCATGTCCCACACCGTGTCACCGACGAACACCGCCCGCTCGGCGGACACCCCGGCCAGGTCCAGGGCGTGCTCGACCGGCTCGGGAGCGGGCTTGCCCTGGTCGACGTCGTCCGCGCTCGCCGTCGCGGTGATCGCGTCGTCCGCGTCGATCGCCCGGCGCAGCGCGCTCAGCTCGGCGCCGCCCGCCGAGGTGGCGAGCACCACCTTCCAGCCGTCCCGGTGCAGGCGCCGCAGCAGGTTCCCGGCGTCCGGCAGCGCGGGAAGCCGGTCGAAGTACTGCCCGTACAGCGCCTTGTGGGCGGCGCTCAGCCCGGCGTCCTGATCCTGGTCCCGGTCGTCGCCGAGCAGGTGGGCGATCAGGTCGGTGGAGGCCAGGCCCACGGCGCGGTGGACGGCGTGCATCGGGACCCGGTGGCCCGCCTGCCGGAAGGCTTCCCACCAGGTGACGACGTGGAGGTGGTTGGTGTCGACCAGAGTGCCGTCGACGTCGAACACGGCCGCCCGTTCCATGTGTGCAGTCCTTTCCCTCTCGCTCGGCGCACGGGTAACCACCTAGGCCCTGTCCTAGTCCGTGGGCAAGGCCCGTTCCCGGGTCCAGGCCAGCAACTCCTCCAGGGACCAGGTGGTGACCACGCGTTCGGGCGGCACCCCGCACTCCTCCGCCCGCGCGCATCCGTGGATCTGCCAGTCCAGCTGGCCCGGCGCGTGCGCGTCGGTGTCGATCGAGAACAGCACGCCCGCCTCCACAGCCCGGCGCAGCAGCCGCCGCGGCGGGTCGAGCCGCTCGGGCCGGCTGTTGATCTCCAGGGCCGTGCCGGTCTCGGCGCATGCCGCGAACACCTCGTCGGCGTCGAACTGCGACTCGGGCCGCCCCCGCCGCGTCACCAGCCGTCCCGTGCAGTGCCCGAGCACGTCGGAGTACGGACTGCGGACGGCGGCCACCATGCGGCGGGTCATCGACCGGGCGTCCATGCGCAGCTTGGAGTGCACGGACACCACCACGACGTCCAGTCGCTCCAGCAGCTCCGGCTCCTGGTCCAGCGAGCCGTCCTCGAGGATGTCGCACTCGATGCCGGTCAGCAGCCGGAACGGCGCCCAGGTCTCGTTGAGCCGCTCCACCACCTCCAGCTGCTCCCGCAGCCGGTCCGCCGACAGCCCGCGCGCCACCGTCAGCCGCGGCGAGTGGTCGGTCAGCGCCGCCCACTCGTGCCCGAGCCGCGCCGCGGCCCGGCCCATCTCCTCGATCGGGCTGCCGCCGTCCGACCAGTCGGAGTGCAGATGGCAGTCCCCGCGCAGCAGGGCCCGCAGGCGCTCCCCGCCGCGTACGGCCGGCTGCTCCCCGGCCTCGTCCTCCAGCTTGCGCAGGTATGCGGGCACCTCCCCGGCCAGGGCCTCCCGCACCACCTGCGCGGTCTTCGGGCCGACACCCTTGAGCGTCTCCAGCGACCCGGCCGCCGCCCGCCTGCGCACCTCGTCCTCGCCCAGCTCCGTCAGCACGCGCGACGCGGTGCGGAAGGCGCGTACGCGGTAGGTCGGCGCGAGGGAGCGCTCCAGCAGGAAGGCGATCCGGTCCAGTGCCTCGACGGGGTCCATCGCCACCTCCTGGCTCCAGAGTTCCCCAGCCCCGCCGGGGCCGCACGACGGGCGAACGGTTTGTCCGCCACGCACCCGGGTACCTCGATGCGTCGTCCCCGCGCCACGCCGAGGAGGAAGCCCGCCATGTCCGCCCCGACCGCCCCCCGCAGCAAGGTCGCCGTGATCACCGGCGCCGACTCCGGCATCGGCAAGGCCACCGCCGTACGCCTGGCCCGGGCGGGCATGGACATCGGTATCACCTGGCACACCGACCTCAAGGGCGCGGAGGAGACGGCGGAGGAGGTCCGGGCGCACGGGCAACGGGCCGCCGTGGCGCAGATGGACCTCACCCGGCTGCCCACCGCCGCCGGCACGGTCGACGAGCTCTGCGACCGCCTCGGCCGCATCGACGTGCTGGTCAACAACGCCGGTACGGGCACCATGACGCCCTTCCTCGACCTGGAGCTCGACACGGTGCGCGAGGTCCTGGACGTCGACCTGATCGGCCCGTTCCTGTGCGGGCAGAAGGCGGCCCGGCACATGATCCGGCAGGGCGACGGCGGCCGGATCGTCAACGTCACCTCCGTCCATGAGCACCAGCCCCGGGTGGGCGCCGCCCCGTACTGCGCGGCCAAGGGCGGCCTCGGCCTGCTCACCCAGGTCATGGCCCTCGAACTCGCCGAACACGGCATCACCGTCAACGCGGTCGCCCCAGGCGAGATCTCCACACCGATGACCGGGCAGGAGGACACCGACCCGCACACCGAGAGCCGCCCAGGAGTGCCCCTCGGGCGGCCCGGCGACGCCCGTGAGGTCGCCGCCGTCATCGCCTTCCTCGCGAGCGACGACACCTCGTACGTCACCGGCGCCTCCTGGAGCGTGGACGGCGGCATGCTCCGCATGGGCCCGCAGGCCGGATCACACCTGACCAGCGACGACTGGCGGCGGCCCTGAGCGGGCCGCCGTGCGTCTGCGCACCAGCTCCTGCGACCGGCCCGGATTCCGCCGCGTGCGCCACGGCCGCGGCTTCCGCTACCTGGACACCGACGGTGAGCCGCTCACCGACCCCGACCAGCTCGCCCGTATCAAGGCGCTGACCATCCCGCCGGCCTGGCGCGACGTGTGGATCTGCCGCTGGCCCAACGGCCACCTGCAGGCCGTCGGCACCGACGACGCCGGGCGCCGCCAGTACCTGTACCACGAGGAGTTCCGCGCCCAGCAGGAGCAGGCCAAGCACGAGCACGTCCGTCAGGTCGCGCGTGCCCTGCCCGAACTGCGCGCGAAGGTCGCCCTCGACCTCGCCGGACGCGGCCTGAGCCGGGCCCGGGTCACCGCCTGCGCCGTACGCCTGCTCGACCTCGGCTTCTTCCGCATCGGCAGCGACAGACACACCCGCGCGAATGAGACGTACGGCCTGACGACGATGCTGCGCGAGCACGTCACCTGCGGCCGCGGCGAGATCGCGTTCGGCTACCCCGCCAAGGGCGGCACCGAGATCGTCCGGGCCCTCGTCGACGAGCAGGCGCACGCCGTCGTACGGGCCCTCAAGCGCCGTCGGCGCGGCGGGGACCGGCTGCTGGTGTTCTGGGAGCGGGGCGCCTGGCACGACCTGCGCGGCGACGACCTGAACGAGGCCCTGCGCCGCCTGTCGGGCACCGACATCACCGCCAAGGACTTCCGCACCTGGCACGCCACCGTCCTCGCCGCCGTCGCGCTTGCCGTCACCGCCGAGGACGGCCGCGCCGGCCCGGCGGCACGGCGCCGGCAGATGAGCCGGGCCGTGCGCGAGGTCAGCCACTACCTCGGCAACACGCCCGCCGTGTGCCGCGCCTCGTACATCGACCCGCGCGTCTTCGAGCTGTTCGAACAGGGGAGGACCGTCGCCCCCGTCCTGACCCGGCTGGGAGAGCACGGGGACTTCGGGCGCCCGGCGACCCAGGGCGCCGTCGAGGCGGCGGTGCTGGACCTGCTCGGCGACTGACCTCGGCGCCCACGTACGGGAACGCGGGCCTCCACGGGCGCCGCGCTCCCGCCGGTTCGGTTCTACGCTCTATGCATGACCGAAATCGCGAGCCCGTACATCTCCCACCCGCGGATCATGGTGCTCGGGGTTCAGCCGGGCACGCCGCCGTTCCGGATCGTGGCGATCGACGGCCAGGTGGTCGGCGAGGCGAGGGCCGTCACCGACGTCCTGGAGACCGCCGCCGCCTTCGGCATCACGGTCCACGACCTGGACGACCCGGACGTGGTCCGCTGGGTGGGCGGAGACAAGTTCACCTGGACCGTGCACTAGCCGTCGGCGCACCAGCCGTCGGCCGGGGCCGGCTCAGCCGACCGTCCACTTCTGGCCGGCGCCGCCGGCGCACGTCCGGATCTGCACACGTCCGGATCTGCAGCCGTGTGCCGTTCGCCGAACTGTTCCCGGTGGCGTCGAGGCACTTGTCGGCCTGCGGGTTGACGATGTCGCGTGCCCCGGTGACGACCCACTTCTGGCGGGGGCCTTCACACCGGCCTCAACCGCGAGCCTCGCGTGCGTGCACCGCGCGGCCCAGCCGCCGTCCCAGCAGCAGATATCCGATCAGTGCGCCCGTGGTGTTGAGGATGACGTCGTCGATGTCGAAGGCCCGCCCGGTGACCACGGCACCCTGCGCGAACTCCACCATCAGCATGACCACGGCGGTCAGCAGGAGCACCCGCAGGATCCCGCGGGTCCGTGGCGCGACGACCGGGGCCAGTACCCCGAACGGGACACCGAGCAGGAGGTTGCCGCCGATCTGCCGGACGGCGTCCCGCAGCTCGGGCTGGTCCAGGTAGGCCCTCAGGGAACGGCCCGGATGCAGATTGCTGTGCGTCAGCGCCTCCGAGGCCGGGGAGGGCTGCAGGGTCAGCTTCGCCAGCACGACCGCGAACGCGACCATGAGCGTGAAGGCGCACGCCATCGCCAGCAGGCGCAGGAGGAAGGGGAGCGGACGCCGCGCGGGCCGCGGCGCGTCCTTCGCGGAGCGGGGTGCGTCCTTCGTGGGCCGCGGTGCGTCCTGGGCGGGTGGAGGCGCGCTTTTCGGCTTGGAGGTGCGGGGGCGAAGCAAGGAGCGTGGACGTACGCCTGCCCGGGCCATTCGGTCCTCCTGTCTTCAACGTCCCTGAGTGATAGGCCGGTTACCCAGCAGGAGCCCGTCGATGCCGTGCGGGCCGCCGCGGCGGTCCTGCCGGGCAGGGGCACCGGCCGCGTCACTTCTCGTACGAGACGCGCACCTCCTTGAAGCCGAGGGAACGCAGCAGGCCTTCGAGCATCTCGGTGGTGTTGGACTCGGCGCGCGCGGTCAGCCCGCTGTCCTTGGCCGCGTCGCCGATGTGCCGTACGGCGAGCTTCTGCACGGCCTGTTCGCTGTTGGGATTGTCCGAGAAGAGGTCGCCGATGCGGTCCAGGAGACCGCGCTGCTTGGACACGGCGTAGGAGCGGTCGGGGTCGAGGGCCGGCTTGCCCAGCTGTGCGTGGGGCAGCCGGAGGGTGGCCGACGTGCGGTCGTCATTGACCTGGATGTCGTTCTCGCCGACCTTCCCGAGGTCGACGTAGGCCTCCACGGTGCCCGCACCGACGTACAGGGTGCGGCTGCCGCGGATCGCGTCGGGCAGGAGCTTGGCGTCCTTCTCCAGATCCACGACGATCTGGAAGTTGCCGGAAGCGGCGTCGTAACGGCTGATGTCCTGGATGGACTCCAGGAGCGCGGGGCCCGAGCGGTCCTGGGTCTCGGTGCCGAACAGGTCCTTCAGACCGGGCAGTACGCTCAGCCGGATCCCGGCGAAGAACACGATGAGCACGAGCACGACCGCGCTGACCACCTTCGCCCAGGTGGGCATGCGCCTCGGTATGCGCTTGACGGGAGTCGTCATGGCGACGGCCCTCCTTCCTACTGTCCGGATGCCCCTCACATCCCCTGCCAGACCGTCCTGTTGACAAGTGGATGGCTCGGGCGGAAGCACGACAGGGCGCATACCCCGCCCTCAGTGCGGGCCTCGCAGCGGCCGGTCGCCCGAGGTTGTGGGACCACCACACGCCCTCGCCGTGCGTCACCCCGGCAGCCGCAGCATGCGGCATCACCGGATGCCGGGGAGGGGCGTCAGACGGAACCGGATGTGGCCTCGGGCAGGGCAAGGGCCGCGTCCAGCGTCGGCTGCGGGGGCAGCAGCCGGGCCAGACCGGTGATCCGCAGGACGCGCAGGGTCAGCGGATGGGTGCAGACGAGCAGCAGCCGGCCGTGCCGCTCCAGCACCCGGCTGCGGGCCCGGTACAGCAGGCGCAGTCCCGAGCAGTCGAAGAACTCGACCTGCGTCAGGTCGATCACGATCCGGCCCTCGGGGCGTGATGTCGCCCGGTCCAGGTGCGGGGCGATCTGCGCGGCGGCGGCGATGTCGATCTCGCCGCGGAACTCCAGCACCGTGTGCCCCCGGTCCTGGCGGATGCGCAGGTGCCGGGAGAGCGGTGCAGGTTCCTGCCGCACGACGACATCGCCTCCAGCCTGCTGCGTGCGTGGGGGAGGGGAGCGGTCCCCAAAACCGTTCCCCGCCTTGCAAGTTACCCTCGGAGGACTGCATTTGAGCATGTTCGATTGACATATGTCTTCGAATTGCGATCGAGTTCTTGCCAGGTTTGCGCGGGGTGGATGCGCGGGCGTGTGCGCGGGTGTGGACCTGGGCGTGCGTGCGGGCGCCTGCCTGCTATGACAGGGCGTGCCACGCCTTGGTGAGCGCCTGACGGAACTGCTCGGTCTGATGGGCCGTGAGATCCCGCACCATCCGGTCCTCCAGCTCCCGGACCGGCCCGGCATGCCGCACGAGCAGCTCGCGGCCGGCGTCGGTCAGCAGGATCAGCAGCTCACGGCGGTTGTGCGGATTGCGCTCCCGGCGCACCAGACCGCGGTTCTCCAGGGACCGGACGAGATCGGCGATGGACTGGGCGGTGACGAAGGAGTCCCGGGCCAGCTGTGCCGCCGACAGTCCGTCGTGTCGCTCCAGAACGGTCAGCGCGGTGTACTGGAGTGCGGTGATACCGGACGGTCTGACCAGCTCGTCCAGGTGGGACCGTACGACGAGCTCCACCTGCTTGACCATGTAGAGCAGGGAAGGGGGTGCCTTGGTCGCCTGGGCGTCCGCCTGGGTGTCGAGCATGCGTTCAGCCTAGAGCATTGACAGGAAACCTGTCTCTAATGAGACTGCGAACGAACAGGAATCCTGTTTGTTGAAATCTTGGCGACGACGCTGAGGAGTGGCGATGACCACCTTCGAGAGGGAACCCGGACAGCTGTTCATCGGGGGGCAGTGGCGCGAGGCCGCCGACGGCGCGCGCACCGAGGTGGTCGACCCGTCCCGGGGCACGGTCGTCACCACCGTCGCGGAGGCGGGCCCCGCCGACGTCGACGCGGCCGTACGCGCCGCCCGGGAGGCCTTCGACGACGGCGCCTGGTCCGGACTGAGCGGCCGCGAGCGGGGCCGGGTGCTGCACCGCGTCGCCCAGCTGATCCGCGAGAACGCCGACGAGATCGCCGCGCTGGAGAGCCTGGACGTCGGCAAGCCGATCACGCTGTGCGGCGCCGTCGACGTGACGAACGCGGCCAACGACTACGAGTACTACGCCTCCCTCGCCCAGACCCTGGACGGCGCGCTCCGCGACACCCCCATGAACGCCCTCGCCTACACCAAGCGCGAGCCGCTCGGCGTGGTCGCCGCGATCACCCCGTTCAACTTCCCGCTGATCCTGGCCGGTTCGAAGATCGCCCCGGCGCTGGCGGCCGGGAACACGGTGGTGCACAAGCCGGCCGACGAGACCCCGCTCAGCGCCCTGTACATGGCCCGGCTGCTCCAGGCGGCGGGGGTGCCGGACGGGGTGGTCAACGTCGTGACCGGCACCGGCGCGGTGACCGGCGAGGCGCTGCTGCGCCACCGCGGTGTCGACAAGGTCGCCTTCACCGGCTCGACCGCGGTCGGGCGGCACGTCTCGAGTGTGGCGGGGGAGGCGCTCAAGCCCGTCACCATGGAGCTCGGCGGGAACGCGGCCCACATCGTCTTCGAGGACGCCGACCTGGAGAAGGCGGTCGGCGCGGTCATCAAGGGCTTCGTCTTCAACACCGGCCAGTTCTGCATGGGCGGCCCGCGCCTGCTCGTGGCCCGCTCGGTGTACCCCACCCTGCTCGGCATCCTCGCCGAGGCCGTGCCCGGTGTCCCGGTCGGCGACCCGCGCGACCCCGGCACCGTCGTCGGCCCGATGGCGGCCGAGAAGCATCTGAAGAAGGTCGAGGAGTACGTCGCCCTGGCCCGCAAGGAGGGCGCCCGCATCGTCTGCGGCGGCGAACGCCTCGACCTCGACGGCGGCTACTACTACAAACCCACCGTCATCGCCGACCTGTCGAACGACTCCCGTGTCGTCCAGGAGGAGATCTTCGGCCCGGTCCTGACCGTCCAGCCCTTCGACAGCGAGGACGAGGCCGTCACGCTCGCCAACTCCACACCGTACGGCCTGGCTTCGGGCGTCCAGACGTCGAACCTGGCCCGCGCCCACCGGATCGCCGACCGGCTCCAGGCCGGCATCGTCTGGGTCAACGACTGGGCGATGCTCGACCCCGCCGTCCCTTTCGGCGGCGTGAAGGACTCCGGCTACGGCCGCGAGTACGGCCCCGAGGCCCTCGCCGGCTACACCAAGGTCAAGTCCGTCGTCGTCTCGCTCGACTGAGCGCCCCGCCTGCCCCGCCAAGGAGTTCGTACGATGTCCACCACCACCCGCGCCGCGGTCGTCGAGTCCGGCGGCGCGCCCTTCACCCTCTCCGACATCGTCCTCGACGAGCCCGGCCCGCACGAGGCGCTGGTCCGGATGGTCGCGACCGGCCTGTGTCACACCGACCTCGGGGTGGCGAGCGGCGGACTGCCGTTCCCGCTGCCCGGGGTCCTCGGCCACGAGGGTGCGGGCGTCGTCGAGGCCGTCGGCCCGGCCGTCACCGGCGTCGCGCCCGGCGACCACGTCCTGCTGTCCTTCACCTCCTGCGGCGGCTGCCGCAACTGCCGTGGCGGGCACCCGGCGTACTGCGCGACCTGGCTGCCGCTGAACCTGCTCGGCGGGCGCCGGGCCGACGGCACGGCCACCATCAGCCGGGACGGCGAGCCTCTCGGCGGCCACTTCTTCGGCCAGTCCTCCTTCGCCGAACGGGCGCTCGTGGACGAGCGCAGCCTCGTCAAGGTCGACCCGGACGTACCCCTGGAGTCCATCGCCCCGCTGGGCTGCGGCGTACAGACCGGGGTCGGTGCCGTGTGGAACGTCCTGAAGCCGGTCACCGGCAGCACGGTCGTCGTCCTCGGCGCGGGCGCCGTCGGCCTGTCGGCCGTGATGGCCGCCGCCCTGACTCCGGCCACCACGATCGTCGCCGTCGACCGTGTCGCCGAACGCCTCTCGCTGGCAAGGGAGTTGGGCGCCACCCACACCGTCGACACGAGCGAGACCGACCTCGCCGACGCACTCGCCGGGGTCACCGGCGGCCAGGGTGCGGACGGTGCCGTGGAGACGACGGGCAACGTCGGTGTCCTGCGCCAGGGCGTCGACGCGCTCGCCGCCCGCGGCACCCTGGTCGTCGTCGGCGCACCGCCCTTCGGCACCGAAGTCGCCCTGGACGTCAACGGCTTGCTGGGCGGCAAGCGGATCGTCGGGCTGACCCTCGGCGACAGCGAGACACAGACCATGATTCCGGCCCTGGTCCGGCTGGTGAAGGACGGGCGGCTCCCGCTGCACCGCCTGATCGGCACGTATCCGTTCGCGGACATCGACCAGGCGGTGCGGGACATGAGCACGGGCAAGACGATCAAGCCCGTGCTGACGTTCTGACTGCGGTTCTGTCGCCTTGGGCTGGACGGCCGGCCGGGTCGGCAGGCTTGGTGGGGTGGCCGAGGGTTGGCCCGGGCGATAGCGGGAGGTGGCCGGGGTGGTGGAGGGTGCCGCTTGGTCGGGGGCGCGGGCGGTTGGCGGCAGGCCTCTCTGCCCGGGTGGCTGAGGAGTTCGGCCCGGGCGGTAAGGCGGGGTTGGTTGGGGTGGCCGAGGGCGCGGTCGCTCGGTCGGGGGCGCGGCGGCTCGGTCAGCCGGGCCGGTTCGGGAGCCGACGGCTCGGCTGTTTGCTCGGGGGCTGCGACTGTTCTGCGAGCGGGTGCTGCCCCGGCTGGGGAACTGATCGTCCTGATACTGCGCCGCCGCCCGGCTCGGCCGCTCGGTCGGGGCGCGGCCGGTTGGTCGGCAGGCCTGGTCGGGCTGGCCGAGGAGTTCGGCCCGGGGGCAGACCGGAGTTGGTCGTGCTGGCCGACGCCACGGCCGCTCGGCCAGCCGGCCCGGTTCGGGCGGCCGACGGCGCGGCCGGTTGGTCGGCAGGGCCGGGGCGTGGGCGGCCGGGGCGTGGGCGGTCGGGGCCCGCCGCCGGCACGGCGGCGGGCCCCGACGTACGCCCGTATGCCCCCGTGGCTCACCATCCGCCCCGCTCAGTCGACGACCAGCACCAGCTTCCCCGCCGTCCGGCCGGTCTCGCCCAGCGCGTGCGCCTCGGCGGCGTCGGCCAGCGGGAAGGTCCGGGCGATCTCGGCGCGCAGCTTGCCCGCCGCGACGAGTTCCGCGATGGCCTTCATACCTGTGTGGTCGGCATCCACCAGCATCCTGACCGCCCGGACGCCGAGCCGCTCGGCCTCCGCGTAGAAGTCGTCCGACCCCACCGGCAGGATCGACACCACCACCCCGCCCGGGCGCAGTACGCGCAGCGAGCGCAGCGAGTGGTCGCCGCCGATCGTGTCCAGGACGACGTCGACGTCCTTCACGGCCTCGGCGAAGTCCGTCTCCCGGTAGTCGACCGGCTCGTCCACGCCGACGCTCCGCAGGAACTCGTGCTTGCCCGCGCTCGCGGTGCCGATGACGTACGCGCCCCGCGCCTTGGCGATCTGCACGGCCACGTGCCCGACCCCGCCGGCCGCCGCGTGGATCAGCACCCGCTGCCCGGGCCGCACCTCCGCCCGCTCGACGAGGGCCTGCCACGCGGTGAGCGACACCAGCGGGAGCGCCCCCGCCTGCGCGTGGTCGATCCCGGCCGGCTTGAGCGTGAAGGCGCGCGCCGGGCCGGTGACGTACTCGGCGTGCGAGCCGTGGCCGAACGGGTAGGGCAGCATGCCGAACACCTCGTCGCCCGGCTTGAAGAGGGCGACACCGATGCCCACCGCCTCCACCACGCCGGAGACGTCCCAGCCGAGGACGAAGGGCGGCTCCCCGAGGAAGCCTCCGTTCGCCCGGTGCTTCCAGTCGGTCGGGTTGACCCCGGCGGCGCGTACCCGCACCAGCACCTCGTTCGGCCGCGGCGCGGGCCGCTCCACTTCCACTTCCTTCAGGACCTCGGGACCGCCGAGGACCTCCTGGCTGATGACGCGCATCGTCTTCTGAGTGCTCATGGGTCCCCAGCCTGCCGGGGAGTGCCGCCGCCACGGAAGTGGCATGATTGCCACCAGTCGATAGGATCGTGCCATGTGACACGCGCAGCACCCGGAACGGGTCGTGGTCCTCGCCCTGGACGGCGTCTATCCCTTCGAGCTGGGCATCCCCAGCCGGATCCTCGGCGCCGCCGACGGCCAGTACGAGGTGCTGACCTGCACCGTCGACGGCCGGCCGGTGCGCACCACCGCGGACTTCACCGTCACCGCCGAGCACGGCCCGGACGTCCTGGCCACGGCGGACACGGTGGTGATCGCCCCCGTGTCGCCGTCCCACGTGACCGCCGAACTGCCGGACGAGGTCCGCGCCGCCCTCGCGCTCGTCCGTCCGAAGGCCCGTCTGGTCTCCATCTGCACCGGCGCCTTCGTGCTCGCCGCGGCCGGACTCCTCGACGGGCGGAAGGCGACCACCCACTGGCAGCTCACCGAGCACTTCCGGCGTATGTTCCCGCACGTCGAGCTCGACCCCGGCGTCCTCTTCGTCGACGACGGCCGCTTCCTGACGTCCGCCGGAGCCGTCTCCGGCGTGGACGTCTGCCTCCACCTCGTCCGCAAGGACCACGGCAGCGAGCTCGCCAACACCGTCGCCCGCCGTTGCGTCGTCCCGCCGTACCGGGACGGAGGCCAGGCCCAGTACATCGAAGGTGTTTCCAGACCTCCGCCCAGGCCATGGTGATCGGGCAGACCACCCGCGGCATGCTGCCCGCCGGCCGCAACGGCGTGACGATGAGCTCCCGCGCGACCTCCGCTATCCGGTCCGCACGGTCGGGTTGACCGGGTCGAACTGGTCGTCGAAGAGGAAGGCCAGGGAGAACCAGTTCATCAGGACGACCATGTCGTCCGCCGAGGCGTACGGGTAGGTACGGGCGGCGGCCTGCGGCAGGTCCCAGGACTTGTACTCCTCGAAACCGGCCCGGCTGCGCACCAGCCCCATGTCCCACACCCAGCGCAGATGGCGCGCACGGGCGTACTCCAGATGCTCGCTGACGGGCGTGTCGAAGGGCAGGTCGAAACGGACGTCCTGAGGCATGCGCTTCCTTTCGGGAGACGGAACGCAGAGTCCCCCCACCCCTGCGAGCGGACGGTCGCCATGACCTCCCGCCCACTCGAACTCGGCTTCGCAGTCCGATAGTTGAACCGAGAAGCGGCAAGAAGCTGCCCAGGGCGCGAATGAGCCATTCCGTGACCGGGCCGTGATCTCGGTTACGGCTCGAACCTCGTGAGCTGCGTACACTCTCGCGCCTCGCACGGACGCCCGAGCCCGTCCCGTGCCGGCGATGGCCTCTGGCGGCCCGGCCGGCGATGGCCGGTGGCCGACTGAATCCGCCGGGCCGGGATATCCGCAAGGAAGAGGGCGGCGGGGCACGACCGTCCCGCCCCCGGACCCCTGCGGAGGAGAGATGGCACTGGTGAATGCGGGCGTGGTGGTGCTCGACTGCGCCGAGCCCGAGAAGCTCGCCGTGTTCTACAAGGAGTTACTGGAGGCGGAGGAGACCGACGAGAGCGCCAACCGGGTCGAGATCAGGGCTTTCGGCGGTTTCCGGCTGGCGCTGCGCCGTGACGTCAACGCCACCCCGCCGAGCTGGCCGCGCCCCGAGAACTCCCTTCAGGCGCACCTGGAGTTCGTGGTGGACGACCTGGACGCGGTGGAACGCCGGATCGTCGGTCTCGGCGGCCGTCCGCTGGAGGCCAAGGAGGCGCCGGGCCCGCTCGAGGAGCGCGGGTACGCCGACCCGGCCGGCCACTCCTTCGTCCTGCGCCGCACCGCGCCGACGGCACCCAAACAGGGCTGAGCCCTCCGGGGCCCGGCGGCGGTGTCGGGAAGGAGGGCGGCTTTGCCGGCTTTCCGCCCCGGCGCGGGAGGGGGCGGCTTTCCCGGCCTTCCGGCCCGGCGCGGGGAGACGTCGCCGGGACCGTTCCCCCGGCCCGCCCTTCCCGGGTGCGTCCGCCGGGATTCCCGGGGGCCGGGTCCTCACAGGCCGCCGACGGCGGTATCCGGGGTGGGGCGGGCGTCCTTTGAGGGTTCGCCGTCGGTACCCGGGGTGGCGTGGGTGCCCTTCACGGGTTCGCCGACGACACTCGGCGTGGGGTGGGTGCCCTTCACGGGTTCGCCGGCGTCACCCGGTAAGAGGTGGGCGCTTTTCACAGGTCCGTCGGCGTCACTCGGTAAGGGGCGGGCGCTTTTCACAGGTCCGTCGGCGTCACTCGGTAAAGGGCGGGCGCTTTTCACAGGTCCGTCGGCGTCACTCGGTAAGGGGCGGGCGCTTTTCACAAGTCCGTCGGCGTCACTCGGTAAGGGGCGGGCGCTTCTCACAGGTCCGCCGACGGCACCTGGAGAGGCCCGAAGCCCCTCCAGAACCGTCGGCGGAACCCGCGGGGGTGAGTGTCCGTCAGTCCCGGCCGCCCTTCTCACCGGCCGGCCACGTCCCGGTCGACCGCTCGATGGCCTTGGCGCCGGCGCGGTCCACGGCGCTGCGCACGACCGCGAAGATGGCACCCTGGATCGCGGCGGCCAGCAGGATCTCCCCCCAGCCACGGTCCCGGTCCAGCGCGTCGGGCGCGTCCTCCTCGTGCCGGATCGCCTGCCAGGTCTTACGGAAGGCGAGCCCCGCCAGCCAGCCGCTCGACCAGCCGAGCACGAAACCGAGCGGCTGGTAGGCGACAGACAGTTTCTTCTTCTTCTTGGCCACGTGGATCTCCTTGGTCAGTGGACTTGACGGTCGAGGTGGTCAGGGCCGGCCCGGCGCCGGAACCCTTTCGTCGGCACGCACCGGCCCCGGCGGCGTGCCGTCCCCGAACGGGCGGCCGCCCAGCTCCTCGCGGTGATGGGGCGTCAGCCAGCCGGACAGATCGGGGCCCAGGGGCACGATCCGGGTCGGATTGATGCCGGTGTGCACCTGGTAGTAGTGCCGCTTGATGTGGTCGAAGTCGACGGTGTCCCCGAAGCCGGGCGTCTGGTACAGGTCGCGGGCGTAGGCCCACAGCACCTGGTTCTCCGTCAGCTTCCAGCGGTTGCACTTGAAGTGGCCGTGGTACACGGCGTCGAACCGCACCAGCGTGGTGAACAGCCGGATGTCGGCCTCGGTGATGGTGTCCCCGGAGAGGTGCCGCTGCCCTCGCAGCCGGTCCGCCAGCAGCTCCAGCCGCTGGAACACGGCCGCGCACGCGGTCTCGTACTCCTCCTGGTCGGTGGCGAAGCCCGCCCGGTACACACCGTTGTTGACGTCCTCGTAGACGTCCGCCATCACCGCGTCGATCTCGTCGCGGCGCTCCCGCGGGTACAGGTCGGGTGCCCCCTCCCGGTGCAGGGCAGTCCACTCGGTGGCGAAGTCGAGGGTGATCTGCTGGTAGTCGTTGGTGACCAGCTTCCCGCTCGGCACGTCCACGATCGCGGGGACGCTGACCCCGCCCGGATAGTCGGTCTCCCGTTTGTCGTACGCCTCGCTGAGGTAGCGGATGCCGAGCACCGGGTCGCGGCCGTCCGGGTCCAGCGTGAACCGCCAGCTGCGGTCGTCCTGGATCGGGTCGGCGACGGCCAGGGACACGGCGTCCTCCAGCCCGAGCAGCCGACGGGAGATCACCGCCCGGCTCGCCCACGGGCAGGCGCGGCTCACCACGAGCCGGTAGCGGCCGGCCTGAACCGGCCAGCCGTCATGGCCGTCCGCGGTGATGCGGTCGGTGAAGTGGGCCTTGGACCGCTTGAACGCCCTCCTGCCGTAGGCGTTGTTGCCGGCCTCCCCTTCGTCGCGGCTCATGGCGTCGCCCTCCTTGCGTACGTATTCCCTGGTGACGGTGTTCCCCGGGTTCCCCGTTTTCCGCCCCCGGCACGGTGTGAGCTAGGCCGACCGGGGCAATCGGCTCAGATGAGCGGAACAAGGTCGGATCGGAGGACACGCGTCACCGTACTGGTGGCGCTCGCAGCGAATCTGGTGATCGCGGTCGCCAAGGCCGTCGGAGGCCTCGCCGCGGGATCGCCTGCCCTGCTGTCGGAGGCGGCACACTCCGTGGCCGACAGCCTGAACGAGGTCTTCTTGCTCGCCGCGCTGCGCCGCAGCCGCCGCCCCGCCGACCGTCGCCACCCGTTCGGCTACGGCAAGGAGCGGTTCTTCTGGTCGCTGCTCGCGGCCGTCGGCATCTTCGTCATGGGCGGCTGCTTCTCCTTCTTCCAGGGCGTCGAGGCCCTCAGCAACGGCAGCGAGGAGAAGCTCAGCGGATACGTCGCCGGTCTGATCGTGCTCGGGGTCGCCCTCCTCGCCGAGGGGGGCTCACTGCTGCGGGCCCTGTACCAGGCGCGCAGGCAGGGCGGCACGGGCGACGGGCTGCGCGACCCGGCGCTGCGCACGGTCGTCGCCGAGGACGGCACCGCGGTGCTCGGTGTCAGCCTCGCCATCGTGGGCATGGCGCTGCACATGGTCACCGGGCAGGTGGTGTGGGAGGCGGCCGCCTCGCTCGCGATCGGCGCGCTGCTGGTGTACGTCGCCTATCGGCTGGGCCGGGAGGCACGCGACCAGCTGATCGGGGAGGCCGCCGACCCGCAGGCCAGCGGGCGGATCCGGGCAATCCTGGAGGCGCAGCCCGAGATCGACAGCGTGGAGGCGCTGTTCACGATGAAGACGGGCCTCGATTCGGCCTTGGTCGCCGCCCGTATCGACCTGGTGCCCGGCCTGGACAGCGAGCGGGTCGAAGAGGTCGCCGTCCGCATCAAGCGGTCCATCGCCCGAACGGTCCCCGAGGCCGACCAGATCTTCCTCGACGTGACCGACCGGGTCGCCCAGGAGGCACGAGAAAGCCCCGCCGCGACGGGGGAGCGCGGCGGGGCCTGACGAACGGGTGCCCGCTGGACGACGGTTCATGCGTCCCGCAGGAAGAAATTTCCGGACGTCTCAGCGCCCGCCGAACGACTCAGTCCGCGTCGCACGGCTCAGCGCGTCGCACGGCTCAGCGCGTCGAACGGTTCAGGGCGTCGAACGGCTCAGTGCGCGCCGCCGGTTCACTCCGCGCCGCCCGGTTCACTCCCCGCCGGCCGGCTCCAGCACGAAGACCGGGATCTCCCGGTCCGTCTTCTTCTGGTAGTCGGCGTACGGCGGGTAGGCTGCCACGGCCCGCTCCCACCACTCGGCCTTCTCCGCGCCCGTGACCTCACGGGCCGTCATGTCCTGCTTCTTGGGACCGTCCTGTACTTCGACGTGCGGGTCGGCCTTGAGGTTGTGGTACCAGACCGGGTGCTGGGGCGCTCCGCCCAGGGAGGCGACCGCGGCGTAGCGCCCCTCGTGCTCGACACGCATCAGCGGCGTCTTGCGCAGCTTGCCGCTCCTCGCCCCCCGGCTGGTCAGCAGGATGACCGGCCTTCCCTGCATGGTCGTTCCCCTGGTGCCGCCGGAGCTCTCGTACAACTCCACCTGCTCACGCACCCACTGCGTCGGGCTGGGTTCGTACTCGCCCTCAAGAGGCATGGCATCCGTCCCATCGTCGGGTCGTACGGCTGACTGGCTCCCCGGTTCAACACCGGCAAGCGCGGGATTCATCCGCCCCGAAACGCGCGTCGGCCACCGGCCGCATTACCTCCCGCGTCATCGCGCCGTCCGCGCGTCTGCGGCACAGTCGTGACCGTCCCCGCAGGACGACCGGCCGAAGGAGTCTCAATGACCAAGTCAAGCCGCTTGCGTGACCGGCGGGGCGGAGGTGAATGCCCGGTTATCACGCAGGAGTGCCCACAGGACGCTGGCTCG
>NZ_BAAGRZ010000027.1:0-113679 GCF_054782695.1 Streptomyces deserti | reverse complement strand
CTGTGCGATGTGGCACAACCGCACCATCGGCGCACCCATCACCAGGTCACTGATCGCTTACGACCACTGAGCCACATCGGAACTACTCGTCTAGCGCTGGGGCGTGAAGGAGTCCAGCAGCCGCGTCATCATCCGGTCGAACGCCCCCTCCGGGTCGTCCGGCGGAGCGACGCCCTGCGCGAACAGGGCCGCCAGGTGCGGATAGTCGCCGGTCATAACCTGGCGCATCATGTAGGCGCCGCGCACGGCCTGCTCCTGCTCCGCCGACCACGGCACGGAGCGGGTCCGCTCGGCGACGGCCTGCTCGTTGGCCACGAACGTCATCACCGACCCGTTGATCATCCCGACCAGCTCCAGCTTGGTGCCGGGCGGCACGTCGAGGCCCTCCAGGCAGGCGAGGCACCAGTCGAGGTAGCGCAGGGCGTTGGGGCTGATGCTGTAGACGGTCGACAACACGCGGACCAGCCACGGGTGGCGGCGCAGGATGTCACGGGTCTGCCGGGCCATGCCCAGCATGTCGGCGCGCCAGTCGCCGCTGGGGCCGCCGGACAGCTCGTACTCCCCGCTGACCAGGTCGACCATCAGCTCGTACAGGTCCTCCTTGCGCGGCACGTAGTTGTACAGCGACATGGTGCCGCAGCCGATCTCGGCCGCGACGCGGCGCATCGAGACCGCGTCGAGGCCGTCCGCGTCGGCGATGCGGACGGCGGCCGCCGCGATGTCGGCGCGGCTGTACGCGGGCTTCGGGCCACGGCCCGTGCGCTCGGGGCGCGCCCAGATCACCTCGGGTCCGGCCGTTCGGCCCGCCATTGATCATCACCTCACCTCCCATCCTAGTTACGTACAGCGTACGTAGTGGGGTATGGTCGCGACATGACTTCTACGTACGCTGTACTTAGTGAGGGGCTGGAGAAGCGCTTCGGCGAGGTGCGTGCGCTGCGGGGGCTGGACCTGGCGGTGGCTCAGGGCGCGGTCTGCGGGCTGCTCGGGCCGAACGGCGCGGGCAAGACGACCGCCGTCCGGGTCCTGACGACGCTGCTGGCGCCGGACGCCGGGTCGGCGCGGGTCGCCGGGCACGACGTGGTGCGCGAGGCCGCCGCGGTCCGTCGCCGGATCGCGGTCACCGGACAGCACGCCTCGGTCGACGGCGATCTGACCGGCGCCGAGAACCTGCGCCTGTTCGCACGTGTGCTGCGCGCGCCACGCTCGCGCGCCGACGAGCTGCTGGAGCGCTTCGGGCTCACCGAGGCCGCCCACCGCCCCGCGCGCACCTACTCCGGCGGCATGCGACGCCGGCTGGACCTGGCCGCGAGCCTGATCACCCGACCCGCGGTGCTGTTCCTGGACGAGCCGACCACCGGACTCGACCCGCACAGCAGGAACGAGATCTGGGCCGCCGTGCGCGCGTTGGCGCACGACGGGACGACGGTGCTGCTGACCACGCAGTACCTGGAGGAGGCCGATCAGCTGGCCGACGAGATCGTGCTGATCGACGACGGCCGGGCCGCGCACCAGGGCACGCCGGCCGAGCTCAAGGCGCGGATCGGGAGTTACGCCGAGGTGGTGGTCGCCGAGGACGGCGGCACGCCCGCGCTGCACGCGGCCGCCGTGGTCCTCGACCAGCTGACCGGCTCCCAGCCGCAGCTCGACGACGAGCGGCGCACCGCGGGCGCGGTGGTCCTCGACGCGGATCTCACCCTCCCCCGGATCGTGCGCGAACTCGACGCGGCCGGGGTGCCGCTCGTCGACGCGAGCCTGCGCCCGCCCACCCTCGACGAGGTCTTCCTGCGCCTCACCGACCGAGCCGACCGAACCGACCGAGCCGACCGAACCGACCGAAAGGGAGTCGCCGCATGAGCGCGGTGGTCCACGACGGCACCGCGATGCTGGGCCGCCACCTCCAGCGGATCCGGCACGCGCCCGCGATCACGGTCATGACGCAGACGATGCCGATCGTCTTCCTGCTGTTCTTCGGCTACGTCTTCGGCAGCGCGCTGGCCATGCCGGGCGAGGACTACCGCGCGTTCCTGGTGCCGGGGATGCTGGTGGCGACCGTCGCGAACGGCATCATGACGGGGATGTTCACCGCCGCCCAGGACTCGCACCGGGGCGTGATGGACCGCTTCCGCACGCTGCCCATGAGCCGCTCCGCCGTGCCCGTGGGGCAGGCGGTGGCCGATCTGCTGACCACGGCGGTCGGGCTCGTCCCGCTGCTGCTGGTCGGCCTCGCGATGGGCTGGCGCGTCGAGGGCGGGTGGCTCGGGGCGGCGGGCGCCTTCGGCCTGTTGCTGCTGTTCCGCTTCGCCGCCACCTGGGTCGGCATCCTGCTCGGCCTGGCCTCGCAGAGCGAGGAGGCCGCCGGGCAGCTCGGCAGCGCCACGTTCATGCTGCCGCTGCTGTCGAACGCCTACATCCCGACCGACGGGCTGCCGGGCTGGCTGCGCACGGTGGCCGAGTGGAATCCGATCAGCGCGGTGTCGACGGCGGTACGGGATCTGTTCGGCAACGCTCCCGTTCCGGACGGAGCCGCCTGGCCGGTGGCGCATCCGGTGGCCGGGTCGCTGGTCTGGTGCGCCGTACTCATCGGGGTGTTCCTGCCGCTCTCCGTCCACCGGTACACGCACGGCAGGCGCTGAACGGCCGTCCGGGCGGCCGGAGTCGGGCGGGGACAGTGCCCACCCCCCGCCACCGCCGGGCGGGGAGGCGGCACGGCGGGGAGCGACGTGTCCGCGCTCGGGACCACACACCAGGGCGACGCTGCGTGCCGCGGGGATGACGGACGACGAGTGCGCAGCGCCGCGCCCGGGACGGTGTGGGTTCCTGAGCGCGGGTCCTACTGGCCGCCGAACAGCGAACGGCGCAGCCGACGCAGCGGCGCGAACAGCGAGACGCGGCGCACTCGGGCACCGCGGTCACTGCGGTCGTGCGTGGTGTCACGCGCCGTCAGTTCACGCATCAGTGAGGTCGCCTCGACCGTCTCCCGCTGCGGGACCGCGGGACCCGCCAGTATCGACAGGTGGCGGTCGAGGCGCGAACTGCTCGCGCTGCTCCCGCAGGTGATCGCAGGGACCCGCGCCCTGCTGCGCACTGTTATCTGTTCCATGTCACTCCCCACCCGTACGAGTCCACCCGGCCCGGGCAGGTTAACCCTATCGTCCCGGTGGGGCACACGTGTATCGCGGTCACAGGATTCACCTTCCCCATAAGGTGGTTGACGATGTCTCGGCGATCACTCTCCGAATCCGACCGATTTCAGGGCGAGTTGGACAATGGGCTGGCTGGTGGGTTGCGGCGATCCGCCGTCGGGTTCGACGGTTACGGCGAGTGACGTCGCGGACCTTTCGAGACCGGAGGCGACCAAGGGCGTGTCGCCGTCGAAGAGTCCGAGGGAGCGCGGTTGCGCGCCGGGGCGCATGAGCCACAGCTGGTGCACACGCCCGCCCGGCGGGGCGTCGTGACCGCCGAGGGTGACGACGGCGCGCCCCTCCGACGCGGAAGCGATCACTCCGATCGTGCTGCCCCGGGCGTCCCGGCCGCTGCTCGCACGGGCGTCCGGAGCGGCGAGAACGTGGGCGATCTCACGTGCCTGGGCGCGTTCGGCGTTCAGCTGGTCCTGCGTCCGGTTCGCCTGGACGGCGAACAGCGAGGCGACGACGAGGGCCGCGGCGGCCGTCGCCGTGGCGAACGGCACGAACAGGGGGCGTGGCCGGGGCGCACGGGAGCGCGCCGGCGGTGGCTGGGTGCCCCACACATGGGGCGGCAGCGTGGGCGTGTGCCCACGTGCCGGCGCCGGTTCCTGCGGTGTCGTCCGTACGGCGGCCAGGACCCGTTCGCGCAGGGCCGGGGGTGCCGGGGCGGCGGTCGACCAGGCGAGCCGGACGGCGTCCTCGGACAGGGCACGGACCTCGGCGCCGCACCGGTCGCAGTTCTTCAGGTGCCGCTCGAAGCGGACGCGCTCGGCGGGTTCCAGGGCGTCGAGCGCGTAGGGCGCGGCGAGCGAGTGCAGGTCCTCGCGGCGCAGCAGGCGGGCGAACAGGTTCATGCCGCACCTCCCCAGCACAGCGCCGGCATACGGTCACCAAGGGCACGAACCCTCATGCGACACCTCCCAGGCAGTCACGCAGCCGGGTGAGCCCGTCACGCATGCGCGTCTTCACCGTGCCCAGCGGCAGCGAGAGCCGCTCGGCCACCTCACGGTACGTGTAGCCCTCGTAGTAGGCGAGGGTGACGGACTGGCGCTGCAGGGCGGTGAGGCGGTCCAGGCAGCGGCGCACCCATTCGCGCTCCAGGCCGGCCTCGACCTCCTCGGAGACCTGGTCGAAGGCGGGGTGGTGGGCCCGCTGCGCCTCGCGCTGCTCACGCTCGCCGGCCGCGCGGGCGCTGCGCACCCGGTCGACGGCGCGGCGGTGGGCGAGGGTGAGGATCCAGGACAGCGCGCTGCCCCGGCCGGGGTCGAACCTCGCGGCGGACCGCCACAGTTCGAGCAGCACCTCCTGGGCCACCTCCTCGGACTGGGCGGGGTCGCGCACCACGCGCCGCACGAGTCCGTACACGGGCCCGGACACCAGCCCGTACAGCTGCTCGAACGCCGTCTGGTCGCCGCCTGCCACACGGATCAGCAGCTCGTCCGCCTCCACTCGGTTCCCCTCTCCGCGGCCGCACGCCGGCCGACCCGTCACCCGAGGCATCCACACCGTCCCGTCCCGCCCCTGAGGCATTCGCAGCGAACGCACCTCCGGATGGGATACGGATCAGCGGGCCGAAAACGCGGGTCGAGCAGTGAGCAATGCCCGTACGGGCAGGGCGAGGTGCCGGTGCGGGCAGTGGAGATGCCGGTGCGGGCAGTGAGTAATGCCGGTGCGGGACGCGTAAGGACGGCAGCGGCGGAACGAGTTTTCGGATTCGACCAATCCGCCCCGGCACCGGCTCCGAATCCCGGTGCGTCAGGCAAGTTGGCACTGAGGACGGACGGCATGACACCTTTCTCCAGGACCGGTGCGGGACGCGGGAGCATCGCGACCGTGATCTGTGGTGCGCTGGCCGCCGGCGGGCTCGCAGCCGCCGGCGTGACCGCGCTGGAACCTGAGGCGGCCTCCGCCTCCAGCCACCGGGAGGCCCCGCTGATCTCGGGGACCCCGCAGTACGACAACACGGACGTGTACGCGTTCGTCAGCCCGGACAAGCCGGACACGACGACCATCATCGCGAACTGGATCCCGTTCGAGGAGCCGGCCGGCGGACCGAACTTCTTCACGTTCGCCGAGGACGCCCAGTACGACCTGCGCGTCGACAGCAACGGGGACGCGCGGGAAGACCTGCTGTTCCGCTACACGTTCAAGACGCACGTCAAGAACGACAAAACGTTCCTCTACAACACGGGCCCGGTCACCAGCCTGGACGACCCCGACCTCAACATCACGCAGACGTACGACATCGAGCTGCTCAAGCTGAAGAACCAGTACCCGGTGTCGAGGACGAAGGTCGCGGACGACGTGCCGGTGGCGCCGTCGAACGTCGGCAAGGCGTCCATGCCGGACTACGACACGCTGCGCAAGCAGGCCATCCACCAACTCGCGGGCGGCGCGACGACGTTCGCCGGGCAGGCCGACGACCCGTTCTTCCTGGACCTGCGGGTGTTCGACCTGCTGTACGGCGGGAACCTCTCCGAGGTCGGCAACGACACCCTCAAGGGCTACAACGTCAACTCCATCGCCCTGCAGGTCCCGAACCACCTGATCACCGAGTCGGCGGACCAGCCGGTCGTCGGGATCTGGTCCACGACGCAGCGCAAGAACGCGCAGGGGCGCTTCACGCAGGTCTCGCGGCTGGGCAACCCGCTGGTCAACGAGGTCGTCAACCCGCTGAAGGACAAGGACAAGTTCAACGCGTCCGCGCCGCGGGACGACGCCCAGTTCCTGAAGAACGTCACCAACCCCGAGCTGCCGAAGCTCATCGAGGCGATCTACAAGATCCCGGCGCCCGACGAGCCGCGCAACGACCTGGTCGACGTGTTCCTCAAGGGCGTCGAGGGCCTCAACCAGCCGCCGCACGTGACGCCGTCGGAGCAGCTGCGTCTGAACACCTCCGTCAAGCCCGCCGCCAAGCCGAAGCGGCTGGGCGTCCTGGACGGCGACAACGCGGGCTTCCCGAACGGCCGTCGCCTGACCGACGACGTCATCGACGCCTCCCTCCAGGTCGTCGAGGGTGAACTGCTCGGCGCGAAGAACGACCTGGGGGACGCGGTCGACGCGAACGACAAGAAGTTCGGCCACTCCTTCCCCTACCTCGCCAACCCGACCGAGGGATCGCGCGGTCCGCTCGCCAAGGGCGTCGACAGCGGCAACGACGTCCGCAACCAGCTGGGCGACGCGCTGCGGCCCGCCGGCGCGTCGGGCACCGACGACACCCGCCTGATCGCCATGTCGGCGGGCGCGGGCGCCGGCGGAATCCTCCTGATCGGCATCGCCCTGTCGTGGTGGCGCCGCATGCGGGGCCGGGCGTACTGACCCGCTCCCCCACCGACAGGCGCGGCCCGTTCCCACCATCCCCCACGGCACGGGCCGCGCCGCCGACTCCCGTACAGAGCAAGCCGACCGAGGAGAGGGCATGTCTCCGCGTACCCATGACAGCGCTGCGGAGCGACGACACGACGAGGAGCCGCCGACGGCGCGGGAGCGCGAGGGCGGTTCCCCCTCGCCACACGCCCAGCCGGAGCCCGCCGCCGACGCGGCCGTCCTCACCCCCGGCGACCCTCCTGCCGCCCCCGGGACCGCCTCCCCCGACCGGCGCGTCGCCGCTGTGCGGCGGGCCGCTGCGGCCGGGCGGCGTTGGCGGGCGGCCCATCTCGCCGGGTGTGCCGTGCTGTTGGCCGTCGCGCTCACCGCCGGGGCCGTGGCGGTCGGGGGCGTGCAGGATCGTCGCAGTGCCCCGGTCGCCGCCATGCCCGGGGGCGGTGCCCTGGCACCCGGTGTACTGCCCGGCGGGGACCTCGACGCGGGCATTCGCTCCCTGCAGGCCCATCTCCGCGCCCAGCCGAGGGACTTCGGCGGCTGGGCCACGCTCGGGCTCGCCTACGTCGAGCAGGCCCGCACCAAGGGCGACCCCTCCCGGTATCCGCAGGCCGAGCGGGCGCTCGAGCGGTCCCTGGCCCTCGAACCCGGCAACGACCAGGCCCTGGCCGGCCGTGCCGCCCTCGCCGCGGCCCGGCACGACTTCCCCGGCGCCCTGGAGTACGCCGACCGGGCGCTGAAGCAGAACCCCTACAGCGAACGCGCCCTGTCCACCCGTATCGACGCCCTCGTCGAACTCGGCCGGTACGAGGACGCGGCCAGGGCCGCCGACACCGCCGACGACAGGCGGCCGGGCGTGCCCGTCTTCACGCGGTACGCGTACGTGCGGGAGCTGCGCGGCGACGTACGCACCGCGCGCTCCGTGCTGGAGCGGGCGCTGGCCGGTGCCGCCTCGCCCGCGGACGTGGCCTACGTCGCCACCGCGCTCGGCCAACTCGCCTGGAACCAGGGCGACCACAAGGCGGCCCTGCGGCACTACGCCCGTGCCCTGGCCGCCGACGAGGACTACCTCCCCGCCCTGGAGGGCCGGGCCCGCGCGCAGGCCGCGAGCGGTGACCGGGCAGCGGCCATCGATGGCCTGGAGCGGGTCGTCGCGCGTACCCCGCTGCCCGGCCCGCTCGTCGCGCTCGGCGAGCTGTACGAGGCCCGCGGCGCCGAGGGCGACCGGGCCAGGGCCCGCGACCAGTACGCCCTCGTCGACGCCTGGACGGCCCTCGCCCGCGCGGGCGGCGTCAACGCCGACCTCGACACCGCGCTCGCCGCCGCCGACCACGGCGACAAGAAGGAGGCTCTGCGGGCGGCCCGCGCCGAGTGGAACCGCAGGCACAGTGTGCACACCGCGGACGCCCTCGCCTGGGCCCTGCACGTCAACGGCCGCGACGCGGAAGCCCTGCCGTACGCCCGCCGCGCCACGGCCACCGGCTACCGCAACGCCGTCTTCCTCTACCACCGCGGCGTGATCGAACGCGCCACCGGCCACGAGAAGGAGGCCCGCGACCACCTGACGGCCGCTCTCGAACTGAACCCCGGCTTCTCGCCCCTGGGCGCCCGTGCGGCCCGTACGGCTCTGAAGGACCTGGAGGCGTCCCGGTGACCCCCCGCAGCTTCCTCGTTTCCGGCGCGGCCGTCCTCGCGGCCGCCTGCGCGCTCACCCTCCTGCCCGCCGGCGCCGCCGGCGCGCACCCGCTCGGCAACTTCACCGTCAACCGCTACGACGGCCTCGTCGCCGCCCCCGGCGAACTCCGCGTCCACCACGTCGAGGACCTCGCCGAGATCCCGGCGACCCAGGCCGAGCCGGACATCGAGCGGCTGGGCATGGCGATGTGGGCCCGGCAGCGGTGCGCGGACGCCGCCCGGGACAGCAGGGTCACCGTCGACGGACGTACGGTCGCCCTCACCGCCGAACGCAGCCACGCGCGCGTGCGGCCAGGTCAGGCCGGGCTCGACACCCTCCGCGTGGAGTGCAGGCTGACCGCCGCCCTGCCCGAACAGGACACCGTGGCCCTCGGCTTCCGCAGCGCGGGCGCCTCGTCCGGCCCCGGCTGGCGGGAGGTCACCGCGCGCGGCGACCGTATGACGCTCACCGCGTCGGACGTGCCGAAGGAGTCGGTATCCCGTGAACTGACCCGTTATCCCGAGGAGTTGCTCGCCTCCCCCGCCGACACCGCGAGCGCGTCCCTGCGTCTGCGCCCCGGCGGACCGGCCCTGGCCGAGGAGGAGTCCGACGCCCCCGCCGCCTCCGTCCTGCCGCGCGGCGCCGACCGCTGGACGCGCGCCCTGGACAACCTGGTCGCCCGGCACGACCTCACCGTCGGCTTCGGCGCGCTCGCCCTCCTCGCCGCCGTCGTCCTCGGCGCGATGCACGCGCTCGCCCCGGGCCACGGCAAGACCATCATGGCCGCGACGGCCGCCGCCCGGGGCGGCCGGGCCCGGATGAAGGACGTCCTTCCCCTGGCCGCCTCGGTGACGATCACCCACACCCTGGGCGTGATCGCCCTCGGCGTCCTGGTCACGGCCGGTTCGGCGGCCGCCCCCTCGGTGATCGCCTGGCTCGGCATCGCGAGCGGCGTCCTGGTGACCCTGGCGGGGGCGAGCCTCGTACGCCGGGCCCTGCGCGCCCGGGGCCACACGCACGGCCGGCGGCCTGGACACGAACACGGCCACACGCACGGCCACTCCCCCGATCACCATCACGGTCATGCGCACGACCACGACCACGACCACGGTCACAGCCACTCTCACGACCACGACCACGACCACGGTCACTTTCACGACCACAGCCACACGCCCGACCACGATCACGACCACAACCACGCCCATCCGCACCCGCACCCGCACCCGCACCGGCACCCGCAAACCCACACCCACACCCACGCCTCCGCCCACGCCATCGAACACACCCACGGCGGCTTCACCCACACCCACCCCGTCGCCCCCACCCTCCGCGGCACGATCCTCATGGGATTCGCCGGCGGGCTCGTGCCCAGTCCGTCCGCCGTGGTGGTGCTCGTCGGTGCCGCGGCGCTCGGCCACGCCTGGTTCGGTCTGCTGCTCGTCGTCGCGTACGGCGTCGGACTGGCCCTGACCCTCACCGCGGCCGGGTACGCCGTCGTCAAGGCGGGCAGCGGCGTGACCCGGCTGCTGGACCGGCGGCCCCGCTGGACGGCCGGTCCCATGGCGGCGCTGGTGCGCAGGACCGCGCCGCTGGGGTCGGCCTTCGTCGTCGTGGCGCTCGGGGCCGGATTGGTGTTCAAGGGGGCGGCATCCGCCCTCGGCTGAGCTACTTTCATGGAGAAACGGGGAAAACAGAGGATTCGCCCGGATGGGAATGGGGGCGCCCGTGTCCGAAGAACCGGGTCATGAGCGTGTGATCGCGGGCCGCTACCGGTTGCTGTCCCCGCTCGGTGAGGGCGGTATGGGAACGGTGTGGCGCGCCCGCGACGAGGTGCTGCACCGCGAGGTCGCCGTCAAGGAGGTGCGCGCCCCGGCCGGGCTGCCGACCGCCGACGTGGAGCGGATGTACGCCCGTCTGGAGCGGGAGGCGTGGGCGGCGGCCCGGGTCGCCGACCGGAACGTGGTGACGGTGTACGACGTGGCGACCGACGGCGGCCGCCCCTGGATCGTCATGGAGCTGGTCCGCGGGCTCTCCCTGGCCGAGGTGCTGGAGGCCGAGGGCCCGCTGTCACCGCAGCGTGCCGCGCACATCGGTGCGGAGGTGCTCGCCGCGTTGCGTGCCGCGCACGCGGCCGGGGTGCTGCACCGGGACGTGAAGCCGGGCAACGTGCTCATCGCGAACGACGGCCGGATCGTGCTCACCGACTTCGGGATCGCCATGGTCGAGGGCAGTTCCGCGCTGACCATGACCGGGGAGGTCGTCGGCTCGCCCGAGTTCCTGGCCCCGGAGCGGGCCCTCGGCCGCACGCCCGGACCCGAGTCGGACCTGTGGTCGCTCGGTGTGCTGCTGTACGCGGCGGTCGAGGGCACCTCCCCCTTCCGCCAGGACACGCCGCTGAGCACCCTGCGCGCGATCGTCGACGAGGCGTTGCCGCCGCCGCGCCGGGCCGGTCCGCTCACGCCGGTCATCGAGGGGCTGCTGCGCAAGGATCCGGCGGAGCGGCTGCCGGCCGAGCGGGCCGAGCAGGAGCTGCGGGTCATCGGCGCGGGCGGCACGCCCCGGGCGGACACCGTACGGGCGGTGCCGTACCCGCCGACGGTCGCGGCGCACCCGCAGCCGCACCCGTCGCCCACGCCGCCGGCACCGGTCGGGGGCCCGCCGGCGCGGCCCGTGTCCACCACGTCGGCCACAGCCGCGCGGCCGGAGCGCAACCGCCGTGCCGCCGTCGTGCTGGTCGCGGGGCTGGCCGCCCTCGCGCTGGCGCTGGGCGGGCTGACGTACACGCTGCTGAACCGTGGGGACGGGGGCGGTGACGGGAGTGGTTCCGGCGACACGAGCCAAGGGGCCGGGGTGAGTTCGCCGGCGCGGACCGAGGAGGACGGCGGCAGGCAGGACACCTCGCGTCCGGAGCCCTCCCCGAGTCCGAGCAGCAGCAAGGAGAGCACTGCGCCGCCGCAGTCGGTGCGGGTGACGGTGGCCGGCGCCCGTACGGAGTACTCAGGCACCTGTCCGCCAGCGAGCGAGCAGGCGCCCGCCTTCACGGCGACGTTCACCGTCGGGCGGCTGCCGGCCGAGGTCAGCTACCGGTGGGTGACGCAGGACGGCTCGGTGGCCGATCCGGGGTGGAAGACGCTGTCGTTCCCGCAGGGCGACGGCCGTACGAAGCAGGACACGGTGATCGTGACGACGTACTCGGAGACCGGGACGTTCGAGAACGAGATCGGTGTCGAGGTGCGGGAGCCGGTGCACGCAAGGTCCAACGCGGTGCCGTTCTCGGTGACGTGCGAGACGGAGACCCCGACGGGCGGGGCCTCCCCTTCTCCTTCCGGTACGGCATCCGAGGGATCGGAGTGAACGGTCAGGCGTTGCCGCTGAGCACCGGCAGATAACCGCCCGACTGGCCGGCGGCCGTCGGGTGGTACGACTCGCCGATGTTGAGCCAGTTCACGCTCTGCAGCCAGGAGTTGCCGGAGCAGATCTCGTGGCCGGTGAAGGTGGGGCGTACGTCGCCGAAGGTGAAGCCGTGGTCGCGGGCGCGCTTCTGGATCGCGGCGTCCAGGTAGTCGGCGGCGTCGTTGATGGCCTTCCGTTTGGTCTCGGACAGGCCGAGGCAGGTCGTGCCGAGCTTGTAGAAGCGGGGGTAGCCGAGCACGACGACGTGGGCGTTGGGGGCCTTGGTGCGGATCGCCGAGTAGACGCTGTCGAGCTTGCCGGGCAGCGTCGAGTCGACGTACGCCTTGGCCGTGTTGATCCGGGAGACGCAGGCGCTGTCGGACTGGAGTACGCAGGTCGTCATGACGTCGGCGAAACCGGCGTCGTTGCCGCCCACGGTGATCGAGACGAGGCCGGTGGTGGAGCTGAGCGGGCCGAGCTGACCGGTGAGAACATCACCCGTTCGGGCGCCCGAGCACGCTGTGAAGTGGAACGTCGAGGGTGAGTTCGCGGCGGCCCAGAGGCGCGGATAGGCCCTCGTGCTGCGCTTGCAGTCGCCGCTGGAGCTGTCGTAGCTGCCGGCGCCGACGCCGGAGGAGTAGGAGTCACCGAGCGCCACATAGCCGCCGGTCGCGGCGAATTGGGACGCCTGCGCCGTCGCGGCCCCGGTGAGGGCGGTGGCGACGGCGAGGAGCAGTGCGCTCAGGAGGAGGACAAGTCGGGAACGTCTCATGGAACCTCCCTTTAGCAGGATCTCTGCCTTAACCGTCGTACCAACTACGCGTGTTGACGGGAAGTGTCCATGCCAAGACTTTTCGCCCCTTTCCGGGATCCCCACAGCCCGTTCATCGCAGGTTTTGTTTCATGGGCATGACAGGTTTGTTGATTGATGCTCAACTCCCTTGCTCTACGCCCGTAGTCGGCCGACGCTTTACTCCGGCCCGGAGCGGAACGCGACGCTCCCGGCCGTGTGCGCGAGCCCGCGCACACCCCCCACAGACGCGTGCCCCACCCAGGCGCGCGCTGCCTAGAGGAGGACTCCCTCGTAATGGCACAACTGCGTAGCAAGAGATTCCGGTTCGCCGCGCTCACCTCCGTCGCGACCGCCGCCCTCGTGGGCGGGCTCACCGCTCTCCCCGCCCAGGCCGCCCCCGCCGAGGGGAAGGTGCTCGCCGCCGACTCCCCGACCGCGATCAAGGACAGCTACATCGTCACGCTCAAGAAGAGCGCGGGCCTGAAGGCGTCCTCGGCCGCGGGCAAGGACCTGGTCGAGGAGTACGGCGGCACGGTGAAGAAGACGTTCAGCAAGGCGCTGAACGGCTACACCGCCACCCTCTCCGCCACCGAGGCCAAGCGCCTCGCCGCCGACCCGGCGGTGGCCTCCGTCGAGCAGAACCAGCGCGTCCAGCTCGCCGCCACGCAGTCCAACGCCCCCTGGGGCCTGGACCGTATCGACCAGACCTCGCTCCCGCTCTCGGGCACCTACACCTACCCGGACAGCGCGGGCAGCGGCGTGACGGTGTACGTCATCGACACCGGCGTGCGCATCACCCACGCGCAGATCAGCGGTCGTGCCTCCTACGGCTACGACGCCGTCGACGGCGACACCACGGCCTCCGACGGCAACGGTCACGGCACCCACGTGGCCACGACGGTCGCGGGCTCGACGTACGGCGTCGCCAAGAAGGCGAAGATCGTGGCCGTCCGGGTGCTGAACAACAGCGGCTCCGGCACCACCGCGGGCGTCATCGCGGGCATCGACTGGGTGACCAGCAACCGCTCCGGCCCGTCGGTCGCCAACATGTCGCTCGGCGGCGGCGCCTCCACCGCGCTGGACACGGCGGTCCGCAACTCCATAGCCAGCGGCGTCACCTACGCCGTAGCGGCGGGCAACAGCAGCACCACCGCCTCCTCATCCTCCCCGGCACGCGTCTCCGAGGCCATCACGGTCGGCGCGACCACCAGCACCGACGCCAAGGCCAGTTACTCCAACTACGGCTCGGCCCTGGACATCTTCGCGCCCGGCTCCTCCATCACGGCGGGCTGGCACACCAGCGACACCGCGACCAACACCATCTCCGGCACGTCGATGGCGACCCCGCACGTGGCGGGCGCTGCCGCGGTCTACCTGGCGGGCCACACCGCCTCGACGCCGGCCCAGGTCGCCTCGGCGCTGGTGAACGGCGCCACCACCGGCAAGGTGACCAGCGCGGGCACGGGCTCCCCGAACCGGCTGCTGAAGATCGTGCCGTGACCCTGACGGCCCGCTCACTGTGAACTTCCGTTCCCCGGAGGCGAGTTCGCCTCCGGGGAACACCTGTTTAATCCCGGACGAATTCCGGCCTCAGGGCCTTGTGGCCCTTGACGCTCCCCGCACGCTGCGCGACATTGAAGCGCGACATCCGACGCTTCGGGGGGCAAAGTCGGCCATGCACGTCATCCGTCTCAGGGTTTCCGGAACCGGGCGCGCTCTCGCGCCCGTGGACGAGGCAGTCGCCTCCACCCGCAGCCCGACCCGCACCTCCACCCGCCCCTGGATCCGGCCGGAACCGATCGGTCCAGTCCGTGGCGTGGTTGCGGGCGCGGGCGTCGTCGCCATGCTGGTGGCTCGGGAGGTGCACGCAACGGCCAAACCAACAAAAACGTGAGGCCTCGTTCCAGGTCTTGCCATACGGGTTCAATCGTCAATACCGTCATACATCTCACCCGCATCGTCCGTCAGTACGCGGCTCTAGGGGAGGGCTCAAGGACCGCGACGGCCGACGCGGGGCGCGGTAGGGGGGTGCCGTGCTCGGTGACCGCACCATGGGACCGAGTCGTGCCGCGCGGTCGGCTGCCGCTTTTCGCGAACCGGCCAGCTTTGCCAGCTCACCCGGCGTGCCCGGAGTTCCATTTCCGCATGCGTGGGTGAGAACAACCCCCCTTTCGAACCGGACGTGGATCCGGACTGCCCTGGGGGGGCGGTCCACCGGACGAGAGGGACCAAACTCATGAGCTCAGTTCTGCAGCCGGCGAGCACGGACCGGGATCCGTCGCCCGCCGGGCAGCCCACCGCCGGTACCTACCGGCCCGTCTCCTCGCACCTGGCCATCGCGCCGCCGGTGAGCGTGGTCATCCCGGCCATGAACGAGGCGGAGAACCTGCCGTACGTCTTCAAGACCCTGCCCGACTGGATCCACGAAGTGGTCCTCGTCGACGGCAACTCCACCGACGGCACCGTCGAGGTGGCCCGTGAGCTGTGGCCCGACGTCAAGGTCGTCGAGCAGCGCGGCAAGGGCAAGGGCGACGCCCTGATCACCGGGTTCCAGGCCTGCACTGGCGACATCCTCGTGATGGTCGACGCGGACGGCTCGGCCGACGGCAACGAGATCGTGTCGTACGTCTCCGCGCTGGTCTCCGGCGCCGACTTCGCCAAGGGCTCCCGCTTCGCCAACGGCGGCGGCACCGACGACATGACCTTCATCCGCAAGCTCGGCAACCGGGCGCTGTGCGCCGTCGTCAACCGCAAGTTCGGCGCCCGCTACACCGACCTGTGCTACGGGTACAACGCGTTCTGGCGGCACTGCCTGGACAAGATCGACCTCGACTGCACCGGCTTCGAGGTCGAGACGCTGATGAACATCCGGGTGGTCAAGGCCGGGCTGAAGGTGCAGGAGATCCCGAGCCACGAGTACCTCCGCATCCACGGCACCAGCAACCTGCGGGCCGTACGGGACGGCTTCCGGGTGCTCAACGTGATCCTCAAGGAGCGCTCCAACCGGCGTGCGCTGCGCCGCCGCGCGCACCACTCGCCGATGCTGGACGCGGTGCGGGGAGAGGTGTCTTGAGCGACCCGGGCATCTCCGCTCCGGGTGTCTCGGTCGTGATCTGCGTGTACACCGAGGACCGCTGGGAGGACATCCTCGCGGCGGTCGCCTCGGTGCGGGCGCAGTCGCGGCCGGCCCTGGAGACACTGCTGGTCGTCGACCACAACCAGCCCCTGCTGGATTGCCTGAGCAGGGAGTTCAAGGAGTCCGCGGACGGCGCCGTCGTGCGGGTGCTCGCCAACGCGGGCCCCCGCGGCCTGTCCGCCGGCCGCAACACCGGGATCGCGGCCTCGCGCGGCGAGGTCGTCGCCTTCCTCGACGACGACGCCGTGGCCGAGCGGGACTGGCTCCGGCACCTCGCCGAGGCGTACGCCGACCCGCGGGTCATGGCGGTCGGCGGACGTACGGTGCCGATCTGGGCCTCGGGCCGGCGGCCCGCCTGGTTCCCGGAGGAGTTCGACTGGGTGGTGGGCTGTACGTACCGGGGTCTGCCACGCGGCCGCGTCCGGGTGCGCAACGTCCTGGGCGGCAACGCCTCCTTCCGGCGTACGGCCTTCGACGCGGCGGGCGGCTTCGCCACCGGCATCGGACGGGACGGCGACAAACGCCCGCTGGGCTGCGAGGAGACGGAGCTGTGCATCCGCCTCAGCCGCGCCCGGCCCGACGCGGTCCTGCTGATCGACGACCGTGCGGTGATCCACCACCGGGTGCCCGAGGCGCGCGAGCACTTCCGGTACTTCCGCACGCGGACGTACGCCGAGGGCCTGTCGAAGGCGTTGGTGGCCAGGAGCGTCGGCGCCGGCAAGGGCCTGGAGTCCGAACGCCGGTACACGACCCGCGTCCTGCCGGCCGGGGTCGCCCGCGGCCTGCGCGACGCCCTGCTGGCCCGCCCGGGCGGCGCGGGCCGCGCGGGCGCGATCGTCGCCGGAGTGCTCACGGCGGCGGGCGGATACGTGGTGGGGAGCGTACGTGCCCGGCGTGGTGGGACCAGGTTCAGGGTGGCGCCGATATCCCAGGACGGCTTCCCGGCGACGGCCGACGGGAACGGCACCCCGATGGCGACCCCGGAGGACGGCCATGGCTGACGTACCCGTGCCGATCCTCATGTACCACTCGGTCGCGACCGAGCCGAGCGACGCCACCCGCGCCCTGTCCGTGACGCCGGAGGCGTTCGCCGAACAGATGGCGGTGCTCGCGGACCTGGGCTTCACGCCGGTCACCACGGCTGATCTGGCGGCCAGTTGGCGATCCGGACGCCCGCTTCCCGAGCGGCCCGTCCTGATCACCTTCGACGACGGTTACGAGGGCGTGCACCGGCACGCCCTGCCCGCGCTCGCCAAACACGGCTTCCCGGCCACGCTGTTCGTCACCACGGGATGGATCCGGGGCCCGTACGACACCGGGGACGCCCTGGACACCATGCTGGACTGGGAGCAGGTCCGCGAGCTGGCGCGCCGCGGGGTCGAGATCGGCGGGCACAGTCACAGCCATCCGCAGCTCGACCAGGTGTCCGACGAGGCGCTGCGGTTCGAGCTGATCCACTGCAAGGAGATCGTCGGCGACCAACTGGGCTCCGTACCGGCCTCGTTCGCCTACCCGTACGGCTACTCCAGCCGCCGGGTGCGGGAGGCGGTGCGCGAGACGGGGTACGCGCAGGCGCTCGCCGTCGGCAACGACCTGGCGCGGCGCCGGCAGGGGCCGTACGCCCTGCGGCGCGTCACCGTGCGCCGCACCACCGGAATCGACGCGTTCGAGCGGATGGTCCAGGGCCGCGCGATCGCCCGCACCTTCGCCAAGGACCGGGCCCTGACCAAGGGATACGCCGTGGTGCGCCGGGCCCGGCAGGCCGGCCGGACGGCGGTCGGCGCGCTGTGAGCCGGGCGCCGCGTGACCCTCGGAAACGGGGTGCACGCGGCGCCCGCGTGCCGGATCATGGGCGGCATGTCAGTGAACCCGCACGAAGCACTGCCGATCCGGCTCAACGTCGACGACGGCGACTCCCCGTCCGACGTCGTCGACGCGCTGTTCCTCGGCCGCTTCGCGACGGGCGAGCAGCCGTACGCGCACGCGGCGAACATCGACCGCGTACGGTCCGGGGCGACTCTCCTGCCGCCGGGCGCCCGCCTGCTGCGCGTCGCCCGGGACGACGACCGCAGCGCCACGCTGGCGGAGGGCGACGGCTGGACGCTGCTGATCTCCCGCTGGAACCGGGGCGCCGACGTCACGGTGACGGCGACCACCGACGAGCTGGCGAAGAAGATCCTCGACCAGGCCACGGACGGCGCGGCGGACGAGCCCGAGCCGCAGCCGGAGAACGTGACGATGGGCTTCTGGTACGTCTCCCCGCGCCGCGGCCCGTACCGCACCACGCGCCAGATCGCCGCGGGCACGTGGGACGAGGTGCGCGGCAACTACACGGCTCCGGTGGCGGACGCGATGGGCCGTCTGATGAAGACGACGCCGGAGGACATCGCGGGCCGTCTGCTCCTGCTGCACGGCCCGCCGGGCACCGGCAAGACCTCCGCGCTGCGCACCCTGGCCCGTTCCTGGCGGGACTGGTGCCAGGTGGACTGCGTCCTGGACCCCGAGCGGCTCTTCTCCGACGTGGGCTATCTGATGGACATCGCGATCGGCGAGGACGACCCGACGGGCAAGGGCCGCTGGCGGCTGCTGCTCCTGGAGGACTGTGACGAACTGATCCGCGGCGAGGCCAAGCACACGGCGGGCCAGGCGCTGTCGCGGTTGCTGAACCTGACCGACGGCCTGCTCGGCCAGGGCCGCAACGTCCTGGTCGGCATCACCACCAACGAGGACCTGGAGCGCCTCCACCCGGCCGTCGTCCGGCCCGGCCGCTGCCTGGCCCGCATCGAGGTCGGGCCGCTGACACGCGCGGAGGCCGTGAACTGGCTGGGCCGCGAGGACGGCATCGGCCGCGACGGCGCGACCCTGGCCGAGCTATACGCGCTGCGCCGGGGCACGTCCCCGACGGCACTGCCGGAGCCGCGCGGGGGTACTGACGCCGGGCTGTACCTCTAGTGGTGGTGCTTTGATGGGGATATGACCCTGTTCGTCGGAACGTCCGGGTGGCAGTACAAGGACTGGCGTGACGTCCTGTACCCGGCCGGGCTGCCGATGCGGCTCTGGCTGGAGGAGTACGCGGCGGGCTTCGCCACGGTCGAGAGCAACAACGCCTTCTACCGGCTGCCGGCGCGCGAGACCTTCGAGGACTGGCGGAGCCGGGTGCCCGAGGACTTCGTCGTCGCGGTCAAGGCGAGCCGTTACTTGACCCACATCAAGCGGCTGCGGGATCCCGAGGAACCGGTGCACCGCCTGATGAGCCACGCGGCCGGGCTGGGCGACCGCCTCGGCCCGGTCCTGCTCCAGCTGCCGCCCACCCTGCGCGCCGACCCCGGTCTGCTGGCCGCCTGCCTCGCCTGCTTCCCGGCGTCGACCCGGGTCGCGGTCGAACCACGCCACGACTCCTGGTGGACACCGCAGGTCCGCGAGGTGCTCGCCTCCCGGGGCGCCGCCCTGTGCTGGGCCGACGTCCTGGCCCGCCCCGTGACCCCGCTGTGGCGCACCACCGACTGGGGGTACGTCCGCTTCCACCAGGGCCGCGCCCACCCGTGGCCGCACTACGGCCGGCAGTCCCTGGCCACCTGGGCCCACCGCATCGCCGCCACCTGGTCCGACGCCGAGGACGTGTACGCGTACTTCAACAACGACCCGAACGCGGCGGCGGTGGGCGACGCGAGGGCCTTCGCCCAGATGGCGCGAGCGGCGGGACTGACGGTGACCCGCACGCCGCGTCAGCTGTCGAGGACCGGCTGAGAGACTGCTCCGCTTCAGCGGTCCGGGATCGGCCGAGGACTCCTGCACGTCGGCTGCCCCGGCCGGCCGAGGACTCCTGCGCGCCGACTGCCCCGGCCGGCCGAGGACTCCTGCGCGCCGACTGCCCCGGCCGAGGACTACTCCGCGTCAGCCGCTCCGGTCGGCCGAGGACGCCTACACGCCACCGCCCCGGTCGCCGAGGACCACTCTCCGCTAGCAGCCCCGCTCGGCCGAGGACTCCTAAAGCCAGCAGCCTCGATCAGCCGAGGACTTCTACACACCAACCGCCCCGATCAGCCGAAGACCACTCCCCGCCGGCCGCTCCGACCGGCCGAAGACCCCTCCCCGCCAACCACCCCAGTCGGCCGGGGACTGCTCCCCGTCAGCCGCCCCGACCGACCGGGGGCCCCTACACGCCAGCCACCCCGACCAACCGAAAACCACGCCCCGCCAACCACCCCAGTCGGCCGGGGACTGCTCCCCGTCAGCCGCCCCGACCGACCGAGGACTCCTACACGCCAACCACCCCGACCAACCGAAAACCACGCCCCACCAACCACCTCAGTCGGCCGAGGACTACTCCCCGTAAGCCGCCCGCAGGGCATCCCGCACGGCCACCAGTGCATCGTCCTCCGTGAGCCCGAGCCGCCGGACCCGCTCGGCGTACCCCTGGGCCGCCGACGCCGCCTCACGCTGCGCCGCCGAGCCCGCGGCGGCCACGAACGTCCCGTGCCGCCCCCGCGTCTCGATCACGCCGTCCGCCTCCAGCGCCCGGTACGCCTTGGCGACCGTGTTCGCGGCGAGGCCCAGCGACTCGGCCAGCCCCCGCACGGTCGGCAGCCGGTACCCCACCGGCAGCGTCCCCGACCGCGCCTGCTCGGAGATCTGCGCCCGCACCTGCTCGTAGGGCGGGGCGCTGTCGTCGATGTGGATCTTCAAGGTCACAGGGCGATTGTCCCGTACCCGCGGGCGGCACACCCGCCGAAGCCTCGCGGAAAGCCCGACGGACTCCTGCGGAAAGCCCACCGGAGTCCTACGGAAAGCCCGCCAAAGCCCCCGGAAAATGAGAGGCATGCCGGGTGCGCACCCGCGTAGCGTGCGTCTCATGACCGTCATCGTGCGCGACCTGCGTCCGGAAGTACGGGCCGACGCCGAAGGGTTCTCCCTCGTGCGCCGCCTCGCCCTTCCCTACCTGCTGTCCACCCCCGAATCCGTGGTGCACCACCTGACGCACTCCCACCCGGACGCCCACTTCGAGCAGCTGATCGCCGAGGAGGACGGCGAGATCATCGGCACGGCCCAGAGCAGCGTCGCCCATGACAGCCCCGAGCCCGGCCAGGGCTCCGCCAACATCTACGTACGCCCCGACCGGACACGGCGCGGCGCCGGTTCGCTCCTGCTGCGCACCGCCGAGGAGCGCCTGGCCGCCCGGGGCGTCAGGAAGCTCTTCGCCTGGGTCCTGGACGAGCCGCGCAACCGCGCCTTCGCCGAGCGGCACGGTTACCGGGCCAGCCGCTCGGCCTACTTCCTGCGCCTGGACCTGGCGAACGGCACACTGCCGCCCCGGCAGGACCCGCCGCCGGGCGTCGAGCTGCGCACGGCCGCCGACTTCGCGGACGACCCGCGCCCGCTGTTCGAACTGGACGCGGTGACGTCGTCGGACGAACCGAGCGACATCGACGTCGAGTTCACCGACTACGAGGCCTGGATCGAGGAGAACTGGAAACACCCCCTCCTCGACCTCGTCCTCACCTCGGTCGCGGTGGTCGACGGCCGCCCCGCCGCCTTCACCGTGGCCCACACCGACGGCGGCACCCGCTACGGCACGGCCATGACCGGCACCGCCCGCGCCTTCCGCGGCCGGGGCCTGGCCAAACTCGCCAAGAACGACTCTTTGCACCGCGCCCGCGCCGCCGGGTACACGGAGGCGTTCACCGGCAACGACACGGGCAACGAACCGATGATCGCGATCAACAAGTGGTTCGGGTACGAGGTGTGCGCGACGGAGGTGCGGTATGTCCGCGAACTCGGATGACCGGACGGACCGGGTGGACGTCGTCCTCGTCAAGGCGGGCCGTACGAAGATCCGTTACCCCGCGGAGCTGCTCCACGACGACGGCAGCCGCATCACCGTCCGCGCCCCCTGGGCGGGCGAGGGCGTACGCGACTTCGGCTTCGTCCGCTTCGAACCCGGGGACGTCTTCACGGAGCACTACTGGCGCGATCGCTGGTACGCGGTGAAGGAGGTCCGCGCCGCTTCGGGCCTCGTCAAGGGCTGGTACTGCGACATCACGCGCCCGGCCGTGTGCTCCGGCCCGGAGCTGGTCGTCGAGGACCTCGACCTGGACCTGTGGCGCTCGGCGGACGGCGCGGACGTACGACGCCTGGACGAGGACGAGTTCGCCGCGAGCGGCCTCGCACGAACGGACCCGGAGGCGGCGTCCGCCGCCCTGGCCGCGCTCGACGAACTGGAGACACTGGCCCGCGAGAGCGGTTTCGGCGCGCTGTTGTCCTAGGCGGAGTCCCGTCACGCCGCTGTCGCCAGGGCCTCATCGCGGCGCTGTCACCCGTGCGGGCTCACTCGGTCACCGCCACCACCGCATACCGCTCGTCGTCCACCTCCCTGCCCCACAGCAGCGGATCGTCCGACAGCCGCTCCACGCGTATGTGCCCGGTGAGCGGGGCGAGGAGGGCGGTGAGCCGGTCCGCCGGTATGCCGGACGGGCTGACCGTGCCCCACACGCCCTCGACCAGCACGAGGCGCCCTCCCGGCCGGAGCAGGCCCCGCCAGTGCCGTAGGGCGCGGCCCGGGTCGGGCAGCGTCCACAGGACGTGCCGTACGAGGACGACGTCGAAGCGCTGCTCGCCGACCGGCGGTGCCGCCGCGTCACCGAGCAGGAACACGGCGTCACGGCCGGCCGACTTCTCCCGGGCGAGGGCCACCATGGCCGGGGAGAGGTCGACGCCGGTCACGCGGTGTCCCTGCTCGGCCGCGAGGAGCGACAGGCTGCCGGTGCCGCAGCCGAGGTCGAGGAGGTCGCTCGCCCGCGCGGGCAGCCAGGAGCGCAGCCGGCCGGCCCAGGCCCGGCGCACCGCCGGGTCGCGCAGCCCGTGGTCCGGCTCGTCGTCGAAGGCGGCGGCCTGGGCATCCCAGTCGACGTGCCGGCCGACGTCCCGGTCCGCGTCTGCCGAGGTCGTGCGGTCACTGCCGTTCGTCATGCGTCCCAGAGTGACACCTGCCACTGACAACCGAATCGTGACAGCCGCCACTGACAGACCACCAGCGATGAGGAACTCTCCCCCGAAAGGTCTACCTCCGTGAGAACACGGAACCCGGTGGACCCTGAAGGAGGCAGCCATGCGCCGTATGACCGTGCAGAAGCCCCTGAAGAAGACGGATGCCCGCCGGGTCCGGGAGGAAGCCGACGAGCGCCCCGCCGGGCGCCCGGAAGTCCGCAAGGACATCGCCCGCACCTGGTGGCCGGACGCCTGACCCCATGAGGCGGGTCAGTTCAGCCGCTTGCGGTAATGGACGCGGTCGTACGGGCCGTCCCCGCGACGCTCCACGACCTCGTAGCCGAACTTCGGATAGATCTTCTGGTTCTCCCACATCAGCGCGTTCGTGTAGAGCCTGACCTCGGGCAGCCCCAGCGCACGCGCGCGTGCGTCCACGAACTCCAGCAGCCGTCGCCCCACTCCCCTGCCGTGTGCATCGGGGTGGACGGCGATGCTGTCGAGGAACAGATGGTCCTCGAACGCCTCGATCACGACGAGGCCGATGACGGGGTCACCCGTCACGAACACCTTTCCCGCGGCCACGTTCGCCGCGTGGTCCGCCTCCATGGGCACGGGAACCACCCCGATGCGTTCGATGTAGTGGTGGTACGCGGCATCGGTGACGGCCTTCACGGTCGGCACGTCGGCGGCGACCGCGGGCCGGATCTCGTCGTCTGTCATGCCGGAACGGTAGCTACCTGATCGCAGCCTGAGCACTCCCTTAAGAGGACCCTAAGGATCTCAATCACCCGCCTTCAGCAGGCGATTTCCCGGTGCGTCGGGGCTAGCTTCGGATCACCCCACGGGATGCGCGCCCGGGACTTGTGCCCGGGATTCGCCCTTTCACGAACCGTTTCGAGGAGTTCCCGCATGCCCGCACGCCGCAAGGTCGCCACCGTCGCCGCCCTCGGCCTGACCCCGCTCGCCGTCACCGCGCTGAACGCCGCGCCGGCGACCGCGCACGGCTCGATGGGCGACCCGGTCAGCCGGGTCTCGCAGTGTTACGCCGAGGGCCCGGAGAGCCCGAAGTCGGCCGCGTGCAAGGCGGCGGTGGCGGCCGGCGGCACCCAGGCGCTCTACGACTGGAACGGCATCCGCATCGGCGACGCCAACGGCCGCCACCAGGAGCTCATTCCGGACGGCAGGCTGTGCAGCGCGGGCAACGAGCAGTTCAAGGGGCTCGACCTGGCCCGCGCCGACTGGCCGGCGACGAGCGTCAAGAGGGGCTCGTACACCTTCAAGTACCGCGTGACCGCCCCGCACAAGGTCACGTTCACGGTGTACCTCACCAAGCCCGGCTACGACCCGTCCAAGCCGCTGGCCTGGAGCGACCTGGACCTCGCGCACCCGGTGGCGACGGCCACCGACCCGGCCGCCTCGGGCGGCTTGTACACCTTCACCGGCACCCTCCCGGAGCGCTCCGGCAGGCAACTGCTGTACGCGGTCTGGCAGCGCTCGGACAGCCCGGAGGCGTTCTACTCCTGCTCGGACGTCACCTTCGGGACAACCGGAAGCAGCGGTCCGGCGGACAACGGCCCCGCCGCGGCCCCGTCCGCCTCCGCGCCCACCGGGGAACAGATCGAGGACGGTGCCGACAAGTCGACGATCGAGCACAACGGCCACGGCGACAACGACGCCCGTACGTCGGCGGAGCCGGCCGCGGCCACCGCCAAGGACGTCAGTGAGCCCAAGGCCGACCGGTCCGAGGGCGACCAGCCCCTTCCCCACCAGCCCGAGGCGGCCGGCGCCGCGCGGAACCTCGCCGAGACCGGCGGCGCAGCGGCACCCCCTACCTCGCGGTAGGCGGCGCGGCGGCGCTGGCGCTCGGGTCGGCGGCCCTGTTCCTGTCGGTCCGGCGCCGCGCGGCGGTCGGCGGCCGGCACGGCCGCTGAGCCACCCGGCTCCGGGGCCTGTCCGGCGGCTCAGGCCGGACAGGCCCCGAAGCACTGCCTCAGCCGACCGCCGAGGCGCCTCGCATTCCCTCACCAGGCAGGCCGAATCGGACCGCCGGGCGCGATACGCAGCAATTGGCCCCACAAAGCGCGCACTTCTCCCTCCCCCAGCACCCCGACCCACGCCCGCACAGCGTCGGCGGCCGCTTCTTCCGCGGCCCTCGTACAGGCCCATCCCCGCTCGGTCAGCACGACCAGCCGGGCCCGCGCGTCGGCGGGGTGCGGCCGCCGTTCGGCGTATCCCTTGCGCACGATCTCGTCGACGAGTTGACTCGCCGCCTGCTTGGTCACACCGAGGTGGGCGGCGAGATCGGTGACCGTCGCCCCGTCCGGGGCGAGCCGCGCGAAGGCGAAGCCGTGCGCGGGCCGAAGCCCCTCGAAACCACGGGCGAGCACGCCGTCATGGATGCGCTGGGTGAGCTCACCGGCGACGGCGAGGAGGGCGGCGGACAGGGACATGGCCTCGGAGTTCTCCACGCGGGCATTGAACACCCTTGACGGATCGGTCAGGCAGGTTGACCATTACGGGAATATAGTCAAGCAACTTGACCACCTGGAGCAGTCATGCCCGTCGTCCGCTCATCCGAAGCCGTCGTCCACGAGATGCACGGCGCCCGCTTCGTCTCGTACGCCACCGCGCTGACCGGCAGCAAGGAGCTGTGCGCCTGGCGCGGCGAAATACCCGCCGGCACCAAGGCCCCCGCGCACACCGTCACCAAGGAGGAGATCTTCCACTTGCTCGACGGCGAACTGCTCATCACCCTCGACGGCGAGACCCACCGCGTCACGGCGGGCGACACCGTGATCATCAACCCCGGCACCACCCTGGCCGTCGAGAACCCGGCCGACCGGACCGCCGTCTCCTGGGTCACCACCTCCCTCGGCCTGGAGGCGGAGCTGGCCGACGGGACGCGGATCGTGCCGCCGTGGGCCGGCTGACGCCCGTACGAGAGGAGTCACGCGGCCAGTGAGCCCGGGAACACCGCCCGCGGCCCGAACTTGGCCCGCGCGCGGTCCGCGACCTCCTCGATACGGCGGACCTTCTCGTCCACGGGGTCGAAGGTGAGCTGGTGGGAGGCCTCCTCGGCGGGGGCGAGACCCTCGGCGCGCAGGGCGATCGCACGGACCCGGGCGCGTTGCAGGCCGAGTGCCTCGTACATGCCGTACGCCGCCTCGGTGAGCGCGCGCGAATGCGCCGTCGGTTCCCGCAGGGTGCGGCTGCGGGTCGTGGCGGAGCGGTCGGCGTAGCGCACGGTGAGGGTGAGCGTGCGGCAGACCTTGTCCAGGGCGCGCAGCCGGGCGCCCAGTTCCTCGGCGGCCGCGAGCAGTGCGCGGCGGTGCCGGTCGGGGTCCAGCTCGTCGCGGTGGAAGGGGCGTTCGGCGGCCAGTGAGCGCGCCACCTCGTTCGGGACGACCCGGCCGCGGTCGATGCCGTTCGCCTTCTCGTGCAGTTCGCGGCCGGCCTTCGCGCCGACCAGCCGCTGCAGCGTGGACAGCGGGGCGGCGGCGACCCGGCCGAGGGTGTCGAGGCCGTACTCGCCCAGCGTACGGGCGGTCGAGGCGCCGACGCCGGGCAGCGCGGCGACGGGCTTGTCGGCGAGGAACGCGGCGATGGCATCCGGCTCGTCGGGCACCGCGCGGGTCACACCGGGCACGGCGTCGCTCAGCGCCATGCGGGCCAGCATCGGCCCGGGCCCGGCGCCGATCGCGCAGTCGACCCCGTACAGCGCGAGCGAGCGCACCCGGATCAGCGAGGCCAGCTCCACGGCGTCGCGCCCGAAGTACCGCTCGGCGCCTCCGACGTCGGCCAGCGCCCCGTCCGGTGGCAGGGCCTGGACGACGGGCGTGAACTCCTCCAGCATGCCGAGCAGGTGAGGCAGGGCGGCCTCGAACATCTCAGGCAGCTGGAAACGTACGCAGAGGATGGTCATCCCGCACTCCCCGGACTCTGGTGCCACAACTTCCGTACCTTCGCGGGCTCTTCGCCCGCCGGGCGCAGATCGGCCCACGGATGCATCTGGTATCCGGTGGGCAGCTGGATGCGTCGGCCTCCCGTCGCATCGCCGTCCCCGCCCTCGGGCAGCGGCTCGGCCAGCCGTGCCGCCACCGCGTCGAGGCCGTGCTCGACACGCAGCTCGACCAGCTCGGCGAGGTTCCAGGCGGCGGAGCCCACCACGCTGAGGCTGCGCGGGCCGCGGCGCTGCACCACCCCGCGCACCAGCAGCAGCCAGGAGTGGAAGACGGTGTGGGCGCAGGCGTCGTGGGAGTCGTCGAAGAAGGCCAGGTCGACCAGGCCCGTGCCGTCGTCCAGCGTGGTGAAGATGACCCGCTTGCCGGACCGGATCGGCGGGGTCTGGGTGGCCGCCTTGGCGCCCGCGACCAGCACCGCCTCCCCGTGCCGCGCCTCACGCAGCCGCCGTGCCGACACCACGCCCAGCTCGTCGAGGAAGGCGCGGTAGTCGTCCATCAGGTTGCGCGAGGCGTCCATGGACAGCACGCCCAGCTCGGCGCTGAGCCGCTCCGCCGAGGTGAGGTCGGGCAGCCCGGCCGGGGCCGTCTTCCGCCCCCCGGCCAGCGGCAGTTGACCGCCTCCCGCGCCCCGGGCGCCCCGGTGCAGCTCGGCCAGGTGCAGTTGCAGGTCACGGCGGTTGGCACCGAACGCGTCCAATGCCCCCACCTGCGCGAGCCGCTGCGCCAGGGGACGGCTGGGCCGGGCCCGCTCCCAGAAGTCGAGCAGCGAGGCGTACGGCTGCCCGTCCGCGATCCGCTTCGCCTCGGCCTCGCTGATGTTGTGCACGTCGGAGAGGGCCAGCCGCAGACCCCACACACCCTCAGATTCAGACACCAGTTCGATCCTGTGTGCGACCCCCGACTTGTTCACGTCCAACGGCAGGATCGGCACCCCGCGCCGCCGCGCGTCCGCCAGCAGCAGCCGCTTGGGGTACATGCCGGGGTCGTGCGTGAGCAGCCCCGCGTAGAAGGCGGCCGGGTGATGCGCCTTCAGCCACGCCGACTGGTACGTCGGTACGGCGAAGGCGACCGCGTGCGCCTTGCAGAAGCCGTACGACCCGAAGGCCTCGACGATCTCCCATGTCCGCCGAATCGTTTCCGCGTCGTAGCCCCGGGCCGCCGCGTGCTGCGCGAACCACACCTTGATCCGCCCCTGCGACTCCGGGTCGGACAGCCCGCGTCGCACCCGGTCCGCCTCGCCGCGCCCGCAGCCGGTCATGATGGCCACGATGTCGATGATCTGCTCGTGGAAGACGACGACCCCGTACGTGTCCCGCAGCGGCTCCTCCAGATCCGGGTGCGGATAACGGATGGGCGCCCGCCCGTGCCGCGCCTCGATGAACGGCCGCACCATGTCGGCGGCGACCGGACCGGGCCGGAAGAGCGAGATGTCGACGACGAGATCGTGGAAGGTGGCCGGCTGCAGCCGCCCGACCAGGTCCCGCTGCCCCGGCGACTCGATCTGGAAGCAGCCGAGCGTCTCGGTGGACCGGATCAGCCGGTACGTCGCCGGATCGCCGGGCGGCAGCGCGTCCAGGTCGACCCGCTCACCCGTGACCCGCTCCACCTCCGCGACCGCGTGCGCCATCGCCGACTGCATCCGCACCCCCAGCACGTCGAGCTTGAGCAGCCCGAGGTCCTCCACGTCGTCCTTGTCGAACTGCGACATGGGGAACCCCTCACCGCTGGTCGGCATGACCGGCGTACGGGCGAGGAGCGAGGCGTCGGAGAGCAGCACCCCGCACGGGTGCATGGCGACCCCGCGCGGCAGGGCGTCGAGGGCCTCGACCAGCTCCCACAGCCTGCCGTACTTGTCCTTCTCCCCCGCCAGTCGACGCAGCTCAGGCAGTTCCTCCAGCGCCGCGCGGGCGTCACGGGCACGGATGTGCGGGAAGGACTTGGCGATGCGGTCGATGTCGGCCGGGTCCATGGACAGCGCGGCACCGACGTCACGGATCGCGTGCCGCACCCGGTACGTCTCCGGCATCGCGACCGTGGCGACCCGCTCGGTGCCGAACCGGCCGATGATCGCGCGGTAGACCTCCAGACGGCGCGCGGACTCCACGTCGATGTCGATGTCGGGCAGCACGACGCGCTCCTTCGACAGGAAGCGCTCCATCAGCAGCCCGTGCTCGATCGGATCGGCGTGCGCGATGCCGAGGAGATGGTTGACGAGCGAGCCCGCGCCGGAGCCACGAGCGGCGACCCGGATACCCATCTCCCTTACGTCATCGACGACTTGAGCGACGGTCAGGAAGTAGGAGGCGAAGCCGTGGTGGGCGATGATGTCCAGCTCGTGGTGCATCCGCTCCCAGTACTCCCGCCGCCGGTCGTATCCGTGCAGCACCATGCCCGCCGCCGCCCGGGAGGCGAGCGCCCGCTGGGCGGTGCGGCGGCCGGCACCGACGAGGTGCGGCTCGGGAAAGTGGACGGTGCCGATACCGAGGTCGTCCTCGGGGTCGACGACACATTCGGAAGCGGTCACCTGGGTCTGCTCCAGCAGACGCAGGGCGGCCTCCCGCCGGAAGCCCGCGGCCTCGACGATCCGCTCGGCCGCGTGCAGCATGGCGCCCGCGTCCTTGAGCCAGGCCTCACCCGAGTCCAGCTCCTTGGTCGGGTCGATGGGCACGAGACGGCGGGCGGCGTCCAGGACGTCGGCGACCGGGCCCAGGCCGGGGTCGGCGTACCGGACGGCGTTGCTGAGCACCGGCCGGACGCGCTGCTCGGCGGCGAAGCCGACGGTACGGGCGGCCAGGCGCAGGGAGCCGGGCCCGGTGCCGTTGCGGCCGTGCCAGACGGCCTCCAACCGCAGGGCATCGCCGTACGCCTCCCGCCAGGGGCCGAGGAGCTTCGCGGCCCGGTCGGGGCGTCCGGCGGCCAGCGCCCGGCCGACGTCGGAGTCGGGGCCGAGCAGGACGGTCAGGCCGTCACCACGGTTGTCGGTCCAGGGCAGCAGGGGTGTTCCCTCGCCCGCGTGCGCCGCCGTGACGAGCCGGCACAGCTCGGCCCAGCCGCGGGCGCCGTCCCGGGCGAGGAAGGTCACGCGGGGCGTGGACTCGTCGACGAAGGCACCGCCGCGCACAGGGGTGCGACGCCTCTCCTTCCGTACGGGCTCGGGCCCCGCCACCGCCAGCTCCGCGCCGAACAACGGACGGACGCCCGCCTTCGCACAGGCCTTGGCGAAGCGGACCGTACCGGCGAGGGTGTCGCGATCGGTGAGGGCCAGGGCGTCCATGCCCCGCTCGGAGGCACGCTCGGCCAGCCGCTCCGGATGCGAGGCCCCGTACCGCAGGGAGAACCCGGAGACGGTGTGCAGATGCGTGAATCCCGGCACACGCACCTCCCGCACTCGTGAGCCCCACCGAACTCTCGAACGTATGTTCCCAGCTACCTCACCCCCACCATAGACCAATTTTCGAATGAGCGTGCGACATCCGTTCGGCCCCACCTCACCTGCACAAACACCTGGTCACGCGACCGCGGGGACATGACACAGACCACCGGCGCCGACCCTCCCCGGGGCTCGTTCCTCGGCAAACCGAGGGACGCCGTCACCCCGACCCGAAGCCCAAAGACGTGCCCTTCGGGGTCGTGGCTCCGCGGGCAGCGGCCGAGCAGGTGGTGACCGGCTGGAGCGGCTGCCCGGCTCACCGCTGGACCCGCGCGCGGTGCCCGACGCGCACCCGCAGCCGCCCACGCACGGAAGGGGACGTGTCGGGGGGTGTCCGCCCGCAGCGGCCGGCGGAACCGGGAGCCACAACGCGAAAGCCCCGCCCCTCACACGAGGGGCGGGACTTCGCGGAAGCCGTACTGCGGGAAGGACGTCAGCCGATCTGCGTCCCGGTGGCCGACAGCGCCTCCGTCACCGGCTGGAAGAAGGTCTCGCCACCCGAGGAGCAGTCACCACTGCCCCCGGACGTGAGGCCGATCGCGCTGCTGCCGGAGAACAGCGAACCGCCACTGTCACCGGGCTCGGCGCAGACGTCGGTCTGGATCAGCCCGTTGACGATGTCGCCGTTGCCGTAGTTCACGGTGGCGTCCAGACCGGTGACCGTCCCGGAGTGCACCTGGGTCGTGGAGCCGCTGCGAGTGACCTTCATGCCGACGGTGGCCTCGGCCGCACCCGTGATCTTCTGCGTCGAACCGTTGTAGAGGTTCACCTCACTCGGGTGCGCCACATCGGCGGTGTACTTGACCAGGCCGTAGTCGTCCCCCGGGAAACTGGACACCTCGTTCGTGCCGATCCGGTTGCCGCTGGAGTCCGACCAGGTGGAGACGGACTCGGTGCAGTGACCGGCGGTCAGGAAGTAGGGCTCGCCGCCCTTGACCACGTTGAAGCCGAGCGAGCAGCGCCCGCTGCCGTCGGTGATCGCGTCGCCGCCCGCGATGAAGGGCTTGAACTCCCCCTTCGTCCTCTTGAGTTCGGCCGTGGAGCCGAGCCCGTCGACGACCTCGGTCAGCTTGGCCCACTCGGCCTTGGAGACCGTGCGGTCGGCGGTGACGACGACCTTGTTGGTCGTCGGGTCGGTCACCCAGGAGGTGCCCGGAATGGTCGCCTCCTCCTTGAGCGTCGTACGCGCGCTCTTCAGCTCGGCGAGGGAGTTCTCGACGAGTCTGGCCTTGGCGCCGGCCTCCTCGACGGCCTGGGCGGCGGTCTCGTCGAGCACGTTGACGACGAGGGCCTTGGCCGTGGCGTCGTAGTACGTGCCGGCCGCGTCGGCGCCGAGGTCCTCGGCGAGCGTCGAGGCGAGCTTTCCGGCCGCCGTGACCGACAGGGTCTCGGGCGCGGAGGCCTTCGGGGTCTCGCTGGCGTTCGCACTCTGGAAGGTGACTCCCACGGCGACCAGTGCGGCGATGCCCGCACCTGCCACGGCTGCACGCCGCTTGGGTATGCGTCGGTGCTTCAACTCACGTCCTCCTGTGGGGGGTCAGCCCGGAGGTTGTGGGGACCTCACGAACCGGAAGGCTGGTTGACGAGCGCTCACTCTTCCGAACCCCACAGGGAGCACACAAGGTCGACTTCAGGACGCGCGTAGAACAACTGCCGTGCGCCCCTTATGCCGTGAGCTGCCTTGACTGTCCACGGCCACTCCCCGTCTCTTCGCACCGCAAACACTACGGGCGAGTAACACATGCGCACACCGTGAGGTCTAGTCCTGACTTGTTTCCGCCCCTGCGGGGTCCGGGTCCACAGGGGGGCGAGGGACCCGAGTTGTTCCTGAACCGGCTGCGGGGAGACTGCAAAAGGGAAGCCCCCGCACGTGGTGCGTGCGGGGGCTGAGCTGCTGCCGGCCTGCCGACCGGGGGCCGAGGTCCTGCCCTAGTAGACGTTGACGCCGTAGGCGCTCAGGGCCTCCGTGACGGGCTGGAAGAAGGTCGTGCCGCCGGAGGAGCAGTTGCCGCTGCCGCCGGAGGTCAGGCCGTAGGCGGTGCCGTTGCTGCCGTAGAGCGGGCCGCCGGAGTCGCCGGGCTCGGCGCAGACGTTGGTCTGGATCAGGCCGGAGACGACGTCGCCGCCGCCGTAGTTGACGGTCGCGTTGAGGGCGGTGACCCGGCCGCTGTGGGTGCCGGTGGTGGAGCCGTCGCGGATGACGGTGGTGCCCACGGCCGGGGTGGCCGCGCGGGTGATGTCCACGCCGTTGGCGGTGCCGGGCCTGCTGACGGACCCGCTGTACCGCACGATGCCGTAGTCGTTGCCCGGGAAGCTGGAGCCCGCGGTCGAACCGATGACCGTGGTGCGGCCGGAGTTGGAGTACCAGGTGCCCGCGCCGTCGGTGCAGTGACCGGCGGTCAGGAAGTACTGGACACCGCTGCTGTTCTGGACGTTGAAGCCGAGGGAGCAGCGCCAGCTGCTCGCGTAGATGGCGTCGCCGCCCTGGATCAGCTTGGTGAACTTACCGGGGGTGCGCTTGATGGTGAGCGCGTCGGCGTTGGCGCCGGCCTGCTGCTTGATCTTGGCGATCTCGGCCTGGGAGACGGTGCTGTCGACGGTGACGAGCACGCGGTTGGTCTTGCTGTCGACGGCCCAGGCGGTGCCCGGGATGTCGGCCTTCAGCACCGACGCACCGGCGCTCTTGAGCTCGGCGGAGCTGAAGGTGCTGGGGGTGTCGGCCGCGTTCGCGCTGGGGATCGCGATCGCGGCTGCGGCCACGAGGCCGGTGGATACGGCGATCAGCCGGGTCCGTCTCGTGATGCCGCTGCGGGGGGTGGTGCGCTTGATCCTCACTTTGCTTTCCTCCGAAGGGGAAGTCGGGGGCCCTCGTGGGGTTCGGGCCCGTGAGGCGCAGCCAGGGGAATCGGCCATCCGGATTCCGAACACGCCGTGCCCCTGACAAGCGCTGAGGGGGAGTATTCGGCCGAACGGACGGTCGGCGCAAGGGTGCCTTTTGGCCGTCAACCTTTGAACCATCTGTGCGGCTTGCTCCCTGACCCCGCCTCAGGCGTGCGCTCCTGCCCGCCCCGCCCAGCGCAAAGGTGAGCTCACCACCGAGCCGAAGGCCCCGCTCCCGAAACGCCCGCCGGGTCACCGACCCCGCCACATCCCGGGGATGTCCGGAATTCGACCCTCCGGATCGCGCGGAGCGGGCAGGGGCGACCCTCCAGCCGGGCGGGCGGCCGAGCCTGACGGCTCCTCAGCAGCCGCAGTCGCAGCCGTCGCACCCGCAGCCCTCACAGCACTTGCCGCAGCAGTCACAGCAGCTGCCGCAGTCGCCGCACCCGCTGCAGTCGCAGTTGGTGCAGAGCGATTCCTTCCGGTCCCGGGTCCAGGGGTCCTCGTACGTGCCGCAGCACAGCTGGCACGTGCAGGCCAGCCCGAGCCACACGGCGCACCCCGCGATCAGTCCGCGCGCCGGTCGCGGTGCGGCGGCTCCGGGGGCGGCGGGGCACCGGGGCCGCCGGGCCCGGGCGGTGCGTACGGGCCCGCGCCGTGCGCACCGTGTGCCCCGTGTCCGTGTGCCCCGTGTGCGCAGGAGACGGTGCCGAAGGCGCGGTCGACGGAGTTCGACAGCTCGTGCACGAGCAGCCGGTGCGCCAGCCTGCCGTCGGTGAACTCGGCCTCCCGCAACGCCAGCCGTATCCCGTGCACGGCATCGTCGACGAGCCGCCGGGCCTCCGTGAGCGAGGTGCCGGTGGCGGATGGGGGTCCCCCCTGCTCGAGCGAAGCCGAGAGCTTGGAGGAGGGTTCCAGGCGCCCGAGGCGGCGTCGGCCTCCCGGTCCTGCACGGCGTCCAGGAGGTGTGCGAGCCGACCGAAGAGCCGCCCGGCCTCGGCGAGCGGTTCGGCATTCCCCGGCCTTCCGGCGAGGACCGCGGTGTGCGCGAAGGCCGCGGCGGTCGCGGTCTCGGTGGGTTCGGTGACCGTCAGGATCGGCGTCCCGGGCCCGGCGAGCGCCTCGACACCGGCCTGCCGGTCCACGGCGTCGACGAGGACCGCGGTGTCGAAGCCGACGTCGGAGCCGGTCCGCGCGCCCGCCCGGTCCCAGCGCGCGGCGAGCGCCACCGGCCGGCGGGCCAGCAGCCCGTCCCCGTCGGCGACGTGGTCGCGCACCTTGGCCGAGGCGAGCACCGGCGACACGGCCGCCGCGAGCCGCGCACTTTCACCGTGCGCGACGGACGCGGTACGCATCCCGCGCAACGGACACGGCCGGCCGTCCGCCGCCCTCCGCCACCGCCGCGTTCGGCCTGAGCCTCCGTCAAAACGGATATGAGAAGCCCGTCATAGTTCATGACGATGCGCGCGAGCTGCCCGGGTCCCCGCGCAACGCCAGGCAGAGACCGCACAAATGCGCCATCCACTGGGCCGTGAGCCTCTCACCGAGCCGTGCCGGCAGGGCCTGACCATTCCGAACACGACACTTCCCCCGTGGTGCGTACGACGTTGAGCCGCCGCATCGTATCGGCCACCGCGTTCACCCGTACGCACCGCCCATCACCCGTACGCAGCGAAGAATCATATTTCACTCCCAGTCAGTAGCCGTTTACCGCAAGACCCTTGGGAAACATGGACTCTCGACGGATTCGCTGTGCACCAGTACCGTCACAAACCCCCCGCGCGGCGTCTATCCACTTGGCGCACCGTCCGCATCATGGATGACCATAGGGATGCGGAAAGCACGAAAGACCGCTGTGAGAGGAGGCGTCCATGGGATCGGTACGCAAGGCAAGTGCCTGGCTTGGCCTCGTCGACGACAACGAAGACGAGCGTTACTACGACGACGACTACTCCGACGGGACCGAGCCCGGGGAAGCCTGGGTCACCGATCCGCGGGTCAAGGTGGCCTCGGACGTCGCCGAGGAGAAGGGCCGCCGCATCGGCACGGTCACCCCGGACAGCTTCCGGGACGCACGTGCCATCGGCGAGATGTTCCGGGAAGGGGTCCCGGTCATCATGAACCTCACGGCCATGGAGCCCGGCGACGCCAAGCGCGTGGTCGACTTCGCGGCCGGGCTGATCTTCGGCCTGCGCGGTTCCATCGAGCGCGTGTCCAACCGCGTGTTCCTGCTGAGCCCGGCCGACACGGAGGTCGTCAGCGGGGAACCGGCCGCGCACCGCACGGACGGCTTCTTCAACCAGAGCTGAGGCAGGGCCGCTCACCGGCCCCGCCCTGCCGCGGGGTCTACCGGAACGCGTCGAGTCCGGTGAGCGCCTTGCCCAGCACGAGCTGGTGCATTTCGACGGTGCCCTCATAGGTGAGCACCGATTCCAGGTTGGTCGCGTGCCGCATCACGGGATACTCGAGGGAAATCCCGTTGGCCCCGAGGATGGTACGGGCCGTACGGCAGATCTCGATCGCCTCGCGTACGTTGTTGAGCTTGCCGAAGCTGACCTGCTCGGGACGCAGGCGGCCGGCGTCCATACGCCGCCCCAGGTGATGGGCGAGCAGAATCCCCTTGTGCAGTTCGACCGCCATGTCGGCGAGTTTGGCCTGCGTCAGCTGGAAACCCCCGATGGGCCGCCCGAACTGCTCCCGCGACTTCGCGTAGTCGAGCGCCGCCTCGAAACAGCTCCGCGCCGCGCCCATGGCACCCCAGACGATCCCGTACCGGGCGTGCGACAGACAGCTGAGCGGTCCCCGCAGCCCGGTCACCTCCGGCAGGGCGGCATCGGCCGGCAGCCGTACGTCGTCCAGCACGAGCTCACTGGTGACGGAGGCCCGCAACGACCACTTGTGCCTGATCTCGGGCGCGGAGAACCCGGCGCTGTCGGTCGGCACGACGAACCCGCGGATCCCGTCGTCGGTCTGCGCCCACACGACGGCGACACCGGCGACGGACCCGTTGGTGATCCACATCTTCCGCCCGTTGAGGACCCAGTCGGAGCCGTCCTTCTTGGCGTACGTCCGCATCGAGGCGGGGTCGGAGCCGTGGTCGGGCTCGGTCAGCCCGAAGCACCCGATGACCTCACCGGCGGCCATCCGCGGCAGCCACGCCTGCTTCTGCTCCTCGCTCCCGAACCGGTGAATCGCGTACATGGCGAGGGAGCCCTGCACGGAGACCAGGGACCGGATCCCGGAGTCGGCGGCCTCCAGCTCCAGACAGGCCAGCCCGTACTGCACAGCACTGGCCCCGGCACACCCGTACCCGCTGAGCGACATCCCGAGCGCGCCGATACGGCCGAGCTCGCGGGCGAGTTCCCGTACACCGGGCAGCTCCCCCTGCTCGTACCACTCCGCGACGTACGGCAGCACCCGGTCCGCGGCCCAGGCCCGCACGGTGTCCCGGACGGCGAGGTCCTCCGGCTCCAGCAGGTCGTCGATGCCGAGGGGGTCGGCGGGGTCGAAGGGGGGCAACTTCGCGGACGCGGACATGGGACACCCTCCGGGACACTCAAAACTAGCGCTGCTAGTCACGACTCCGGCCGACGTTACGACGCAATGTGCCGCACGTCCAGGGGGTCTCCACCTCACGCGGACACGCGGGACTCCGCAGCTTCCCTCGGCGCGGGCAGGTCCACATCCGCCGGCCCCTCACACTGCATCTCCCGCGGCAGCCGCAACGCCATCACAGCCCCGAGCAGCAGCAACCCCGCACTCACCAGCAACGTCACATGAAGCCCGTACACGAAGGAGTCCCGGGCGGCATGCCGCAGCGCAACCCCTGCGGGCCCGCCCAGCTGCGCAGCGACCTCGTACGCCTCCCCCAACGAGTGCGAAGCCGCCCCCGACGCCTCCGCCGGAACCCCGGGCACTCGGTCCAGCCCCGGCGCGTACGCCGCGTTCATGACCGTGCCCAGCAGCGCGATCCCGATGCCCGCACCCAGCTGGTACGACGTCTCCCCGATCGCCGCCGCGCCGCCCGCCTGCTCCTGCGGCGCCTCGCTCAGCATCGACTCGTACGCCCCGAACAGCGTCGTCTCCAGTCCGAAGCCGAGCAGCACGAACCCGGACAGCATCAGCGGGCAGTTGTCGGTCCGGCCCAGCGCCGTGAGCAGCACCACCGCGGCCGCCGTCAGGCAGAAGCCGAAACACACCATCCGCCGCGGCCCGAACCGCCGCAGCATCCGCGCGCCCGCGAGCCCCGCGGCCATCGCGGCGATGGTCAGCGGCAGCAGCCGCAGACCCGTCTCCAGCGGGGACAGCTCCAGCACCAGTTGCAGGTACTGCGCGGCGATCAGTTCCAGACCCACCAGGGCGAGCATCGCCAGCACGATGCAGCCCACGGACGTGCTGAACGCCGGCCGCCCGAACATCCGCAGGTCCACCAGCGGACGCGTGCGGCGCCTCTGCCGTCGTACGAAGGCGGCCAGCAGTGCCGCGCCCGCCACCAGCGGGAGCACCGTGAACACGCTCCCGGCCGGCTCCCCGCCGCCCAGCCGCTTCACGCCGAGCACCATCCCGAACAGCCCGGCGGCGGCCATCAGCGCGCCGACCACGTCCCAGGGGCCGTCGCCATCGCCCTTGGACTCGGGCAGCAGCAACCATCCGACCGGCAGACTGACCAGCATCAGCGGGATGTTGACGAGGAAGACCGCGCCCCACCAGAAGTGCTCCAGCAGGAAGCCGCCGAGCAGCGGCCCGACCGCCGCGCCCACGGCGGCGACCGCGCTCCAGATGCCGATCGCGAGCGCCCGCTCGCGCCGGTCCGGGAAGACCTGCCGCAGGATCGACAGCGTGGCGGGCATGATCATCGCGCCGCCGACGCCGAGCAGCGCCCGCGCCACGATCAGCACCTGGGCGCTGTCGGCCATGGCCGCCAGGGCGGAGGCGACGCCGAACAGCGCGTACCCCAGCAGGAGGACTCTTCTGCGACCGACCCGGTCGCCCAGCGTGCCGAACAGGATCAGCAGCGAGGCGCAGACGAGCGGGTAGACGTCGACGATCCAGAGCAGCTCCATCGCGCCGGGCTTGAGGTCCTCCGTCACAGCGGGGACGGCCACATGCAGCACGGTCGCGTCGACGGCGACCAGCAGCAGGCTGACGCAGAGGACGACGAGAACAACCCAGCGGTCGGCACCGGCCCCGGCCGCCCGACGGCGCAGCGCAGCGGCGGCCGTGGTCGTCCCGGACATGTACGTACCTCCCAGATGTCTCCTCGCGTTCGGCGGGCTCACGGGGTGGGGACTCCCCGTGACTCGGCCGGAGAGGAGCGGTGGTCTCCGGCCCGCGCAACGAAAGGCGAGTGACACGTCAGGGTACGCGAGTCCCTGCTGGAGCCGAGTGGCGGACCTCTCACACGTGCGGCGGAACAGGTGTGGCGTACACCACTCCCCTGTCCTGTCCCCTCCCCCGCGATCACGCCCCGGCGGTCCGCCCGGTTCCGGCCCCGGTCGATAATCGAGCCCGTGACCGATCTTGCGACGCGCGTGGCACCGGCCCGCTCCGGGGCGCTGCGCCGGGCCGCCCCGGCGCTCCTCGGGTACGCGGCCGTACGCGCCCTGGGCCTCATCGTGCTGGCCCTGTGGAGCGCGGCGCGCGACAAGAGCGCGTACACGCTGCTGACGGCCCGCTGGGACGCGCTCTGGTACACCAGGGTCGCCGAGCTGGGCTACGGCTACGAGGTGCGCCTGTCGAACGGGGACGTGCACTCCAACCTCGCGTTCTTCCCCCTTCTCCCCTGGCTGGAGCGGCTGGTCGCGGCGGTGTCCCCGCTGTCGTACGCCGACGGGGGATTCGTCGTGAGCCTGCTCGCCTCGTTCGCCGCGGCCTGGGGGATCTTCGCGGTGGCGGACCACGTGTACGGCCGCCGGGTGGGGGTCTGCGCGGTGCTGCTGTGGGCCGTGCTCCCGGTCGGGATCGTGCAGTCGATGGCGTACAGCGAGTCGCTGTTCACGGCGCTGGCGGCCTGGTCGCTGCACGCGGTGCTCACCGGCCGCTGGGTGACGGCGGGCACCCTGGCCCTGCTGGCCGGGCTGACCGGCCGGTCGGGCTCGCCGTCGTCGCGGCGGTGTGGGCGGCGGGCCTTGCCTCGTTCGTGCGGGACCGCAGCACGGCCGCGGCGCACGGCGCGCGGGACGGGGAACGCGCCCCCGTCCCGGCCGGGGACGAGCCCGCCCGGCGCGTGCCGGCACCGGACGGCGCGCGCGGCGGGCCGCGCACCCCCCAGGTCCCTGTGCGCCGGGCGCTCGGCATGCTGCTCGCGCCCCTCGGCACCGTCGGCTACGTCCTGTGGGTCGGTCACCGCACCGGCAAGGGCCCGCTCGGCTATCTCGACGTCCAGGCCGGCTGGCGCAACGGCTTCGACGGCGGCTACGCCTTCGCCCGCTTCGTCGCCGAAAAGTTCACGTCGTTTCCGTCGGCCCTGGCGGGTGCCGGGCTGATCGCCGGGGTCGGCCTGGTGGTCTGGCTGTACGTCGTCTGCGTCCGGCAGCGCCAGCCGCTGCCGCTGCTGGTGTACGCGGGGGTCGTCACCGCACTGGCCCTGTGCGCGTCGAGCTACTTCGGCTCGAAACCGCGCCTGCTGCTGCCCGCCTTCCCGCTGCTGCTGCCCCTCGCCCTGGCGCTGGCCCGGTTGCGTGCGCCCAGGTCAGCGCTGGTGGCCGGGTCCGTGGCCGTGGCGTCGGCGGTGTACGGGGCCTTCTGGCTGAACGGCTCCGGTCCGCCCTGACGGTCCGTGAGCATCTGGCGAATTCCGCACCATGACCCGGTGAACGAATTCAAAAGCGCCGTTAAACCGAGCACTTGGAATGATCAAAGGAATTGAAGGCCGCAGCCGTCGCCGATTGCGGATTCGCTGGAAATAAACCCTCCCGCTGAGAGGAATCCCACATCACATCGTCATCACAAAGCCGCTGAATCGACCGGGTTCTGAGCTCACTCGCTGTAACGTCGATTGGGTGCGTACCGAACCGAAGCTCACCCGTCTGGACCGGGTGTTCGCCAGGCTGGATCGTGAGCCGGAACGGCCGGCCCACATCGACGTGCCGAAGATGAGCCGGCACCGCGTCGTGCTCTTCGCGGCGACCCTGGCCTTCTACGGGGCGATCGTGTGGGCCGTCGTGATCACCTCCTGGCTGGTCCGGCTGGACTGGCAGGTCATGTTCTTCCGGCCGTACCAGCAGTGGTCGGAGATCCACTGGTTCGTCGACTACTACGTGGTCCTCGGCCAGCGCGGCCCGACCGCCGTGATGGTCGCGGCCTGGCTGGGCTGGCGCTCCTGGCGGCAGCACACCCTGCGTCCGCTGCTCGCGCTCGGCGTCTCCCTGCTGCTGCTGAACGTCACGGTCGGCGCCGCCAAGTACGGCATGGGGCGTCTCGGACCGCACTACGCGACCGAGATCGGCTCGAACGAGATGTGGCTCGGCGGCGATATATTTCCGAGCGGTCACACCGCCAACGCCGTGGTGACCTGGGGAATCCTGGCCTATATGGCGTCCACGCCGAGAGCCCGGCGCTGGCTGTCCGCCGTGTCCGCGGTGACCTCGCTCGGCGTCGGCTTGGCCACCGTCTACCTCGGTACGCACTGGCTGAGCGACGTGCTCCTCGGCTGGGCCGCGGGTCTGCTGATCCTGCTGGCGCTGCCCTGGTTCGAGCCGCTGATCGCCCGCTGCGAGTCCTGGATCTTCGATCAGCGCGACCGCTGGCGCGCCCGCCGCGGCCAGGGCCGTACGGCACCGGCGACCGCACCGCTCGGGGCACCGGTCATGCTCAAGCCGTGTATCGCGGACCAAGGGGACGCCGCGGCCCGCGAGCCGGTCTCCGCGGCCTGCTCGTCCCGGGCCCCCGTCTATCTGGCGCCGGGCCCGCACACGGCCCGCTCGGAGCGCACGCCGGTCACCCCGGCCGGCCCCCGCCGCCCGCCGCACGCGGAGCGCCTGCAGCGCGGCCCGGCCTCGGCGGCCCGCCCGCTGACCGGCGGCTGACCAACGGCGCGGACGGGTACGCACAGCACGCGGCCCCGACTCCCCTGAGGGGAGCCGGGGCCGCCGCCGTCGTCAGCCCTTCCAGGCCCGTGCCACGCGGCCGTCCCTGACTTCGAAGTTCAGCCGGCCCACGCGGTACTCCATGGTGATGATCGCCCCCGGCGGCAGCGCCCGCACCGTCGACCAGCCGCGCTCGCGCGCGAGGTGCTCGGCCCGGCCGGCCTCGAGGCCGACGTACGTGTCCGGGCTGTCGTGGGGTTCCGCGGGGGGTGTCGGAATGGGTGCCATGCGGCCACGCTATGCCCTGCCCGGCAAGCGCGGAAGGCCGACCGGGAACACGTGTCGTACGTCCCTCTCGCGTCACATTTCTGTCACAAGATCACGACACGCGTTTCGGTCGCGCTCCGTCGCACGGATGGGCGGTTGTGTACGCCTTCCGCAGGCATTCCATCGTAATTCCCGCGTGTCACACAGGTTCTTCGAAATGCCCGGTCGAAAGTGCCGAGAAGTGCCCCCGGACTCATTCCATTCCGACGCCGCGCCGGGCCGTAGGAGCCGTCCGCCCCACAGGAAATGCATGGCCGCCGGACAGAAGGGCGGGTTCGCCCTCTGTCGGAGCGCGCGGCGGCGCGAGCATCATGGCGTGAGCTCGCGGGCACGTGTGACGTGGGCTTCGGCGGGCCCGGTACGCGATGAGCGAAGGGGCGAGCGAGCGATGGGGACGCAGACCGTACAGGCGACGGCGCGGACCGTGCCGAGGACGCGGCACGGGCGGGTGGTGGTCGACTGGCTGACCACCACCGACCACAAGAAGATCGGCCACCTCTACCTGATCACGTCGTTCGTGTTCTTCCTGATCGCCGGTGTCATGGCGCTGGTGATGCGGGCCGAGCTGGCCCGGCCCGGACTGCAGATCGTGGACAACCAGCAGTTCAACCAGATGTTCACGATGCACGGCACGATCATGCTGCTGCTGTTCGCGACCCCGACCTTCGCGGGCTTCGCGAACGAGCTGATGCCGCTGCAGATCGGCGCGCCGGACGTCGCCTTCCCGCGGCTGAACATGCTGTCGTACTGGCTGTTCCTGTTCGGCGGCCTGATCGTGCTCGGCTCGCTGCTGGTGCCCTCGGGGCCGGCCGCCTTCGGCTGGTTCGCCTACGCGCCGCTCAACAGCTCCGTGCACTCCCCCGGCGTCGGACCCGACCTGTGGATCATGGGTCTCGCCCTGGCCGGGTTCGGCACGATCCTCGGCGCGGTCAACTTCATCACCACCATCGTCGGGATGCGCGCCCCCGGCATGACGATGTTCCGGATGCCGATCTTCACCTGGAACACCCTGTTCACGTCGATCATGATCCTCATGGCGTTCCCGGTGCTCGCGGCGGCGCTGCTGTGCCTGGAGGCGGACCGGCGGTTCGGCTCGCACATCTTCGACGCGGTCAACGGCGGGGCGATCCTGTGGCAGCACCTGTTCTGGTTCTTCGGGCATCCCGAGGTGTACATCATCGCGCTGCCGTTCTTCGGGATCATCACCGAGATCGTCCCGGTCTTCAGCCGCAAGCCGATGTTCGGCTATCTGACGCTGGTCGCGGCGACGATGGCGATCACCGGTCTGTCGATGGTGGTGTGGGCGCACCACATGTTCGCCACGGGCGCGGTGCTGCTGCCGTTCTTCTCGTTCATGAGCTTCCTGATCGCGGTGCCGACGGGCGTGAAGTTCTTCAACTGGATCGGCACCATGATCAGGGGCTCGTTGTCCTTCGAGACGCCGATGCTGTGGGCGACGGGCTTCCTGGTGACGTTCCTGCTCGGCGGGCTGTCCGGGGTGATCCTGGCCTCGCCGCCGCTGGACTTCCACGTCACGGACACGTACTTCGTCGTCGCGCACTTCCACTACGTGGTCTTCGGCACCGTCGTCTTCGCGATCTTCGCCGGCTTCTACTTCTGGTGGCCGAAGTTCACCGGGAAGCTGCTCGACGAACGGCTCGGCAAGATCCAGTTCTGGACGCTGTTCGTCGGCTTCCACACCACGTTCCTGGTGCAGCACTGGCTGGGCGCGGAGGGCATGCCGCGCCGCTACGCGGACTATCTCGCCGCGGACGGCTTCACCGCGCTCAACACCGTCTCGACGATCGGCTCGTTCCTGCTCGGCTTCTCGACGCTGCCGTTCCTCTACAACGTCTGGCGGACCGCCAAGTACGGCGTGAAGGTCGAGGTCGACGACCCCTGGGGCTTCGGCCGCTCACTGGAGTGGGCGACCTCCTGCCCGCCGCCCCGGCACAACTTCACGTCGCTGCCCCGGATCCGCTCCGAGTCGCCGGCGTTCGACCTGCACCATCCGCAGTACGCGGCCATGACCCCTCAGCCCGAGCCAAAGCGTCATCAAGCCGGTCACGAGCCGTCCTGACCGCCTCGATCAGCTCCGCCGGCTCCAGCACCTCGAAGGCGAAGCCGAGCACCATCACGTGGATCACCATCACGTCGAGGCTCGCGGCCCCGGTGCGCAGGACGCAGCGATCGGGGCCCTCCGCCTCCAGCACCCCCGCGGAGGGCGAGGTCCGCTCGGCCGCCTCCTCCAGGGGCACCAGCAGCCGGATGACGGCCTGTTCGGCGTACGCGCGCGTGGACACGCCCCGGGAGACGTACGCGGCCAGGTCCTCGGCGGGCGGCTCGCGCGGCACGAACCGCGGGCCGTGCGGCGGCCTGGGCGTGATGCGGTCCACGCGGAACGTACGCCAGTCCGCGCGGTCGAGGTCCCAGGCGACCAGGTACCAGCGGCGCTCGGAGCACACCAGGCGATGCGGTTCGATGGTGCGGCGGGTGGACGTGCCGTCGTGCCCCCGGTACTCGCAGCGCAGCCGCTCGGCGTCCCGGCAGAGGTTGGCCAGCTCGGTCAGGACGGCCGGGTCGACGGCGTTCGGCTGGGGGCCGCGCAGCATCGGCACGGTGAAGGCGTTGAGGGTGCTCACCCGGCGGCGCAGCCGGCTGGGCAGCACCTGTTCCAGCTTGGCGAGGGCCCGTACGGAGGTCTCGCCGATGCCCTCGATGCCCTGCCCGGCGGCCGTGCGCAGCCCGACGGCGACGGCGACGGCCTCGTCGTCGTCCAGGAGCAGCGGCGGCTTTCGGCGCCCGCGCCCAGCTGGTAGCCGCCGCCCGTGCCGGGGCTGGCATTGACCGGGTAGCCGAGTTCGCGCAGCCGGTCCACGTCCCGGCGCAGGGTGCGGGCGCTGACGCCGAGCCTCCCCCATTGCCTTAAGGGCATGGGAGGTGCCCCCAGGCCAGGTCGGGCCCGGGCCACTCGCGGTGGGCCTGGAGCAGGGACAGCAGACGCAGCAGTCGTGCCGAGGTCTCCAACATGGGGCGAGTCTGCCAGCCCTCGCGGACGACCACTGTCCTCAAGGGTCATGGCCGGTACGACAGCTGCGGCACGTCGAAGCAGGTGCGGTTCATGTCTCCCTGGCTGACCCAGCCCTTGCCGTCCTGCCAGCGGGCCACCGACAGACAGGTCCTGCCGCTCTTCGGCGGCTCGGACAGCCGCCTGAAGTCGACGGGCAGGAGCAGGCCGCCGGCGGTGTAGCCCTCGCTGCGGTTCACGAAGTCGTCGACGCACACGCGCGTGATGCCCTCGTCCGCGCAGGACTTCGCCGCGTCCGTGAACCACCGCGCCGCCGCCCACCCCTCCAGCTGCCACTGCGAGTGCGTCTTCAGCCCCTTGGTGGCGTCCCGGAACTCCCGTACCGCCGGATGGCCGGTGTCCTCGTAGTTGCGGCTGGAGCCGGTCGCCCACAGGGCGTTGCGGCAGCGCGGGGCGTCCTTGTAGTCGTCGGGGACGGTGGACGTCCAGTTCTGCACGTTGGTGACCTTGGCGGTGACCCGGACGCCGACGTCGTCCATCGCCTGGCACAGCCGGGCGTTGCCGTGCGTGTCGATGGCGTCGAACACCAGGTCGGCGCCCTGCTCCTTCAGGTCGGCCGCCACCGCACGGAAGTTGGGCAGCGCGAAGTCGACCTGCTCGGCGACGACCCGGTAGCCCTCGGCCTTCAGGCCCCGCTCGACGAGCCGGGCGTAGGCGGCGGAGGCGGACTGGTTGTAGGAGACTACGGCGGCCGTGCGGGCGCCGTGCTCGCGTTTGAAGTAGCGGTAAACCTCGGTGCCGCCGTACAGCCTGCCGTCCCAGCCGGGGGTGCCGTTCCGGGGCGCGTGGCTGCCGTAGATGCTGTACAGGTGCGGCCAGGTGTCGTATGCGGCGCCGATGGGCTGGCCTCCGATGTCGGGCACGCGCGCGCGTGACACGCGGGAGGCGCCCGCGTAGTCCAGGGCCGTGGTGGCCACCAGGGCGACCACCTTCTCCTCGTCGACGAGCTTGTGCACGCACTCGTTGTTGCCGACGCCGCTGCCGCCGTCGTCGCACAGCCGCACCTCGACGCGGCGGCCGTCGACGCCGCCGCGCGCGTTGAGGCGGTCGAACCAGGCCTTGGCCCCGTCGCGCGGGCCGGTGAAGGCGCTGCCGCCGACCGGGCTGGTGGCGCTGGTGATGATGCCGACGCGGATCGGCTCCCCCGGGCCCGCCGTGTCCCGCGTGGGCGCGGGGCTGCGGTCGTCGCGCTCGAACTCGCTCTCCGGCACGCGGCTGCCGCAGGCCGCGCTCAGGACGAGCAGCAGCACCGCGGCGGCGGCCTCAGCAACCCGGGACGGCGGTCGCCGGCCCATTGCCGCTCATCTGCACCAGCGCGCACAGCGTCTTGGCGGACACCTTCCAGTCGCCGTCCTGCTCGACGGCCGTCCCGGAGGCGTTCGGCAGGGCGGTGGCGCCCTTCAGGGTCAGGTCGTACGTCACGTTCGCCTCGGTCGGGGAGGTGAACTCGACCTTGGTGACCTTCGCCTGGACCTGCCCGCCGCGCTCGTCACCGCTGAAGGCCCTGAGCACCGGGGCCATCCGCTCACCGTTCTCCAGGACCGCCTGCTTGTCCCGCAGGGAGGTCTTCGGGTCGAAGAACTTCTGCCAGTTGCGCTTGATCTCCTGTTCGGCCGCCGCCGCGTTGGGCGGAGTGGCCGCCGGCGCGCTCGTCGTCGGCTGCACGGTCGGGGAGGGGGGCGGGGTGTCGCCGCCGCCACCCGCGTCGTCGCCGCAGGCCGCGAGGGCCGGGGCGAGGAACAGGGCCAGGGCGGCCGCCATCGCCGTACCCCGTCCCGCAGCCCGTGGGCCGCGGCCCCTCGTTGCGTTCCCCCGCCTGAGGTCGCTGCCGAGAACCATCTGGCTCACCACCGGGTGTCGGTCCGGGCCAAGTGCGCCCGGTGCTTTCAGGGTCAGCTTCCAGAAGGCATAGTGCAAGCCAACGGCGAACTTGGACAGGGGCCGTCAGGGGCCGTCAGGGGCCGTCACGGGCCGACAGAGGCCGGCAGGGACCGACGGACGCCGACAGAGGCACCAGGCACGTGCACCGAGACCCGACGTGTGGGAGCCAGCGATGCCAGCGACGCCAACGATGCCAATGACGCGGACAGCCCGACTGCGGACCGTGCGCCCCGTCCTGTGGGCCGCCTGGGCCGCGCTGGCCGTCGGCGCCGTCCTGTGCGTCATCGGCTGGTACGGCGTCTCCGGCGAGCGGTACGCCGAACGGCAGCTGCCCTACCTCGCGTCCTGCACCATCCCCGGGGCCGCCCTGATCATCGCGGGCGCGGTACTGCTCGCCCACGGCCGGGGCGCGATGGCCGCCGAGCGCGTGGAGGAGCTGTACGGCCTGCTGGTGGCCGCCGAACCCGCCGACGCCGACGCCGACGAGGTGACCGGGCAGGCCGCCGCCGCGCCCCTCGCGGTCAGCGGAGAGATGCTGATGGTGCCGGGCGGCACGCTGTGGCACCGCGCGGACTGCCCGCTGGTCGCGGGGAAGGTGGAGGCGGTTCCGGTGGACTCCAAGCTGGTGGCGAGCGGCGAGCTGGGCCCCTGCCCGATCTGCGAGCCGGCCGACGAAACCGACTGACGACCGGCTGATGTCCTCGCTGACGTACGACCTCACGCTGGCCGGCCTGTCGGTCGGCAGCGCCGCCGCGCTCACCGGGATCGGCCTGATCGTGACGTACCGCGCGACGGGCGTGCTCAACTTCGCGCACGGCGCGATCGCGATGGTGTGCGCGTACGCGCTGCGGCAGTGCGTGGTCGAGTGGGGCTGGCCGCTGTGGCTGGGGGCGACGGTGACGCTGCTGGTGCTGGCGCCGGGCCTCGGCGTCGTCCTGGAGCGGTTCGTCTTCCGGCCGCTGTCGGTGCTGGGCGGCGACCCGGCGCAGACGCTGGTGGCGTCCCTCGGGGTGTTCGTGCTGCTGGTGGGCGGGGCGGCGCTGCTGTGGGGGCAGGGCGCGCGGGACGACGCGCCGCAGCTGGTGCCGGACGAGCCGTGGGGCCAGCTGGCGGTGGTGCTGGTGCTGGCCGCGGGTGTCGCCGCGGTGATCCGGTGGACGCGTTTCGGGCGGGAGCTGCGGGCCGTCGTCGACGACCGGCAGCTCGCGGTGCTCGGTGGCATCGACGCCGACCGGGTGGCCGCGGCGGGCTGGGCGTTCGGGTCGTTCACGGCGGGCCTGACGGGCGTGCTGCTGGCGCCGTACGTGCGTCTCGACCCGTACGGGCTGCCGCTGCTGGTGATGGAGGTGGTGGCGGTCGCGGTGGCCGCGCGGATGCGCAGCCTGCCGGTGGCGGTGGTCGTCGCCCTCGGTGTCGGGGTCGCTCAGAGCCAGCTGACGCGGCTGCACCCGTCCGGGTGGGGCGAGCCTCTGCTGCAGGCGGTCGGCGCGAACCTGTTCGTCGTGGCGCTGCTGGTCGCGGCCGTCGTGCTGCCCGGCGTCGGGACCCGCGACGCGCTGCCGCGCACGGCCACCGCGCGCGTGCCGACCCCGCCGGGCGTCTGGATCGTGGCCGTCGTGCTGTTCCTGCTGCCGCTGGGCTTCGCGGGCCGGGACCTGCACACGTCGGTGCAGGTCCCCGCGCTGGGCGTGATCCTGCTGTCGCTGGTGGTGGTCACGGGCCGAGGCGGGCAGATCTCCCTCGGCCAGGCGGCGTACGCGGGCCTGGGCGCCCTGTTCACGGCCCTGCTCGCGGCGGGCCGCTTCCCGGGCCTGCCCCGCCTGCCGGAGCTGCTGGCGCTCGCGGTGGCGGTCCTCCTGGTCGCGCCCCTGGGCATGCTGACCGGCTGGCCGGCGATCAGCCGTCAGGGCCTCGCGCTGGCGCTGGCGACCTTCGCGGTCGGTGTCGGCGTGAGCCGCTTCGTCTTCGCCCAGCCGTACGCCACGGCCGGACTGTCCCTGGGCCGCCCGGCCGGTTTCGACGGGGACCGCGCCTACTACGTCCTGGAACTGGTCCTGCTGGCCGGCGCCCTGCTGGCGGCGCACGCCCTGCGCCGGGGCCGCACGGGCCGGGCCCTGGCCGCCATGCGGGACCACGAGTCGGGGGCGTCGGCGGCGGGCGTGCGCGTGCCCTCCCTCAAGCTCCTGGCATTCGTCTCGGGCGCCGCGCTGGCCGCCCTGGGCGGCGGCATGCTCGGCATGGGGCTGCGCGCCTTCGACCCCGCCGCGTACGACCCCGTACGCGGCCTGCTGTGGTTCGCGGCGGTCGTGGTCCTGGGCGCCGACAGCGCCCTGGGCGCGCTGGGCGCCGCGGCCCTCCTGGTGGGCCTCGACGCGGGGACGCGGGGCGGCGTGGCGGCGGCGGTCGTCGGTGTCCTGGCAGTCCTGGTGGGGCGCTTCCCCGGAGGACCGTACGAGGCGCTGCGCACGGCGGCGGAACGCCTACGGCTGCGACGCCGCCCGGCGCTGACACCGCTCGGGGCACGGGTGCGCGGCCGGCTGCGGCCGACGCAACCGCCGCCCGCGCGCCGCCCCGCTCTGACGGGCGTGACGGCGGTGGGGCGAGCTGAAGCCAGACGCCGGTCCGGGAGCCGGGGAGGGGGTGCCGGCGCGCCGGGGCAGCGGCGGGAGGACGCGGCGGGTCGGCGGGCGGCCGACGGGACGCGTGGCGGGGCAGGCCACGAAGTGAGCGGTGGGGCGCGTGCCGGGTCGGCGGGCGGCACCCTCACCGCCCGCGATCTCCACGCCCGCTACGGCGGTTTCACCGCCCTCGACGGTGTGGACCTCGACCTCCCGCCCGGGCAGATCACCGCGGTCGTGGGGCCCAACGGTGCCGGAAAGAGCACGCTGTTCCACTGTCTGGCCGGGACGTTGCGGCCCGCGCGCGGACAGGTGCGCTTCGGCGGGCGGGACATCACGCGGCTGCCGGCGCACGCCCGTACCCGGCTCGGTATCGCGCGGACTTTCCAGCAGCTGGCCGTCTTCCCGACGCTGACCGTGACCGAGAACGTCCGGGTGGGCGCCGAGCAGGGCCGGGTGACCGATCCGGACGCCGTGGAGCGGATGCTCCGGCTGTTCGGTCTGGACGGGCCGGTGCGGTCCCTGCCCGCCGCCGGGCTGCCCACGGGAACACTGCGCCGCGTCGAACTGGCCCGGGCCCTCGCGGGCGCCCCGCGCGTGCTGCTGCTCGACGAGCCCGCCGCCGGCCTCGACACCGCCGAAGTCGCCGCGCTGGCCCGCGTCCTGAAGGCCCTGGCCGCCGACGGCACGGCCCTGCTGGTCGTCGAGCACGACCTCGACCTGGTCGCCGACCTCGCCGATGTCGTGCACGTGATGACGGCCGGCCGCGTCGTCGCCTCCGGCCCGCCCGGCCGCGTCCTCGACGCCCTCGGATCGGCGGCCGGCCCATGACGACCACCGTCTCCCTGCGCCACGCGCGCGTGCGCTACGGCCCCCTGGAGGCCCTGCACGGCGTCACCCTCGCCGCCCCCGGCCCGGGCCTCACCGTGCTGCTGGGCCGCAACGGCTCCGGCCGCAGCACCGCCCTGCGCGCGCTGGCCGGAACCGTGCCGCTGTCCGGCGGCGCGGTGGTGTGGGACGGCACCGACGTGACCCGCGTACCGGCGTACGAGCGGGCCCGGCGCGGGCTGTGCCTCGTACCGGAGCGGCAGGCCGTGTTCGGCTCCCTCACCGTCCGCGAGAACCTGGACCTCGCCGCCCCCGCCCACGAGCCCGCCCTCGACGCCTACCCGCAGCTGCGGCCCCTGCTGGAGCGCCGCGCCGGCACCCTCTCCGGCGGCGAGCAGCGGATGCTGGCCCTGTCCCGGGCCCTGCTGGCACGCGCGCGCGTGGTGCTCGTCGACGAGCCCGCCCAGGGCATGTCGCCCACGGTCGCGGCCCGCACGTACGAGCTGCTGGGCGCGCTGGACGCGTGCGTGGTCGTCGCGGAGCAGCGGCTGCCGCCCGCCCTGAGCGGCAGGACGGCCATCGTGTACGAACTGCGGCGCGGTGCCGTCGTGTTCGCGGGTGAGGCGGGGGAACTCGGGCGCCGGGGCTGACCTGCGGTGTGCACGCCGAGGGCCCCGCCGGTCGGTGGACCAGGCGGGGCCCCTGCCCCGGGCGAGGGGAAGCGGCTCAGATCTCGAGGCGCTGGCCGGGCACGATCATGTCGGGGTCACCTCCGATGACCGCCTTGTTGGCGGCGTAGAGACGCTCCCAGCTGATCCCGTGCCGGGCGGCGATGCCGCTCAGGGTGTCTCCCTCACGGACGGTGTAGTCGCCGCGGGACGAGCTGCGGTCGGTGTGGGCGGCCGAACGCGTCGGTGCCTTCGCCGGGGCTGCCTTCCTGGGGGCCGGCTCGGGCGCCGACTCGGCGGCGGGAGCAGCCGGTGCGCTCCCGTAGGCCCCGGCGCGCGCCGAGCAGGTCGGCCAGGCGCCCCATCCCTGGGCCCGCTGGACCTTGGTGGCGACGGCGATCTGCTGGTCCTTGGTCGCCTGGTCGGCGGTCGGCGCGTAGGCCGTACCGCCGTACGCGCGCCAGGTGGAGGCGGAGAACTGGAGTCCGCCGTAGTAGCCATTGCCGGTGTTGATGTGCCATTTGCCGCCGCTCTCGCACTGGGCGATGCGGTCCCACACTGCGCCGTCCGCCGCCGCGGCGTTGCCGGTCGCGGCCAGCAGCCCGAGGGGCGCGAGCAGTGCCGCCCCGGCGAGGACCGCCGTCGTACGAACCTGGGTCTTCCGAGCGTTGTCGCACGTGTTATCGGCACATTCGGACATGTAGTTCCCTCTCGAACAACTCGGGGTCCCCCGAGGCGGAACGCCACTCGACGCGCTTGGACGCGTGAGTCGCGCTCGCCCCGTCCGCCGGAGCTCGTGCTTGCGGCTGGCTGTGGTGCGGCCGGCGGACGTACCCGAGCGGTGCTCGTTGCACACGGCGGAGGAATGTAAGGACGGCGTCCGGCCGGTATCAAGCAACTCCTTGTCATGCGAGGCCAGTTCGCCATTACCGCCGGTATCAGCGATTTTTGGACACCCACTTCATTCGCCGATTTCAGGATTTGTCGACCAGCGGGTTCGGCGATCTGTGACCCACTTCACCTTCCCAACGCCGTTGGCAGCACAACGAGTTGACGATGAGTATCCGATTCCGCATCGGACGTGACCCTGCGCGCAGGATGGTTCGATTCCGTTCGCCATGGGGCGTGACTCCCGCCACAGATCGCCCGTTGTCTTCTTCATGAGCCGGGGACCCGCCCGGACCACGGGCCGGGAGCCACCCGGCCTCGCCACGCACCGCATCCCGAGGAGCCACCCGTGCCGCGCATGCTCGACGTCAGCGACGAGGTACGCGCCGAGATCGGCGACGAAGAAGCCGACCGCCTGCTCGCCGGAGAGAGTGCCCCGGGCAGTTACGACTGCACGTCCTGCCGCACTCCGGGCGATTCCGAGCAGGAGCTGACCAGCACCGTCCTGTTCATCGGGGACGAGACCGCCGTCCTCGCCTTCGCCCACGCCGGCTGCCTGCCCTCCCAGGTCGTCAAGGTCACCGAGGAACAGCTCCAGGGCGCCGTGAGGTCCATCTCCGGAGACACCGTCGACCTGGAGCCCGACAAGGTCGTGCCCGAGCAGGCCGTGCTCGGAGTGACCAGCGGACTCGTCCTGATCGCCGGGGAGCTGCACCCGGCCCTGGTCGTGGAGCCGACCTCGGCCATCGCGCGCCCCGGCGCGACCGGCGGCGGCGACGAATTCCTGCCGCTGCTCATCGAGCAGGGCTTCATGCCCCTGTCCGAGCTGTCCGCCGTGCCCCCCGTGCTGCACGGCTGGTCGGTGCTGCTCGCCGTGGGCCGACTGCACGCCGTGCTGCAGCCCGGCGCCAACGGCGGACAGCCGGTGGCCTGGTGGCAGGCGCACCAGCCGCTGCAGGTCACGGACGGCTGGCGGACGGCCGCGAACAAGCATCAGCAGGTGCTGATGCTCGCGGCGCCGGTGGGGTCGATCGGGCGGCAGCCGCGGGAGGATCTGCTGCGGGACGCGTTGGACAAGGCCGCGGCGAACGGGAAGTTGGTCGGGGCGGCGCTGCCGCTTGCCGGGACGTGAGCGCCGAAGAACTCGGGAGCTGACCGTTGTTCGGCGGCTGCGGGTCCTGTGTGGTCGAGCGCGCCGACGCGGCGGAGCCGCATGTCGACACAGCACCGCACCCCTTAAGGCGGTGTCCAGCCGCATCTCTTCAGGATCGGGATCGTTTGGACATACGTGCACGCATACGACGTTCCCCGCCGCCAGTCCTTCGCGCCGGCACCTCCCGCGCGACCGGCTCAGGACTCCCAGGGTGGCCCCTCGGCCACGCCGATCTACGACGCGCTCTATGCCGAGTACCTCAAGTCCTTCCGTGCGCTGCCGGGCGACCGCAGCGGCGAGGAGAAGCTGGGCTTCACCGCCTTCGGGAACACCCCGCACAGCACGGGCTCGTACGGCGGCCACGGCTCGGAGTCGTACAGCGGCTCATACAGCGCCTACAGCGCGGGGGCCCAGAGCGCGCGGCACGGCGGGCAGCAGCAGCCACAGTGGCAGCGGGTCGGGACGATCGGCCCGCAGGGCACCGGGATGCACCATGTCCCGGCCGCGCTGCCGCCGGCGAGGCGCGGCGGCCTCTGACCGAGCGTCAAAGAGGGCAAAGGGAGAAGGGCGACCCCACCGGGGCCGCCCTTCTGCTGCTTCTTCTGCTACTTCTTCTTCGCGCCGCGCTTCTCGCGCACCCGCACCGAGATGTGGATCGGCGTCCCCTCGAAGCCGAACTCCTCGCGCAGCCGGCGCTCGATGAAGCGCCGGTAGCCCGCCTCGATGAAGCCGGAGGCGAAGAGGACGAACCGCGGCGGCCTGGTGCCCGCCTGGGTGCCGAAGAGGATGCGCGGCTGCTTGCCGCCCCGGATCGGGTGCGGGTGGGCGGCGACCAGCTCACCGAGGAAGGCGTTCAGCCGGCCCGTCGGGACACGGGTCTCCCAGCCCGCGAGGGCCGTCTCGATCGCCGGGACCAGCTTCTCCATGTGCCGCCCGGTGCGCGCCGAGACGTTCACCCGGGGCGCCCACGTCACCTGGCCGAGCTCGGTCTCGATCTCCCGCTCCAGGTAGAAGCGGCGTTCCTCGTCGAGGGTGTCCCACTTGTTGAACGCGAGGACGAGCGCGCGGCCCGCCTCGACGGCCATGGTGATGATGCGCTGGTCCTGGACGGAGATCGACTCTGAGGCGTCGATCAGGACGACCGCCACCTCGGCCTTCTCCACCGCCGCCGCGGTGCGCAGGGAGGCGTAGTAGTCGGCGCCCTGCTGGAGGTGGACCCGCTTGCGGATGCCTGCCGTGTCGACGAACTTCCAGGTCTTGCCGCCGAGTTCGATCAGCTCGTCCACCGGGTCGCGGGTGGTGCCCGCGATCTCGTTGACGACGACGCGCTCCTCGCCGGCCACCTTGTTCAGCAGCGAGGACTTGCCGACGTTCGGGCGGCCGATGAGGGCTACGCGGCGCGGGCCGCCGACGGCCGTGCCGAAGGTCTGGGCCGGGGCGTCCGGCAGGACCTCCAGGACACGGTCGAGCATGTCGCCGGTGCCGCGGCCGTGCAGCGCCGAGACCGGGTACGGCTCCCCCAGCCCCAGCGACCACAGGTACGCCGCGTCGGCCTCGCCGCTCGGGCCGTCCACCTTGTTGGCGCACAGCACGACCGGCTTGCCGGCCTTGCGGAGCAGCCGTACGACCGCCTCGTCGGTGTCGGTGGCGCCGACCTTGGCGTCGACGACGAAGACCACCGCGTCGGCGGCCTCGATGGCGTACTCGGCCTGCGCGGCCACGGAGGCGTCGATGCCGAGGACGTCCTGCTCCCAGCCGCCGGTGTCGACGACCTTGAAGCGGCGCCCGGCCCACTCGGCCTCGTACGTGACGCGGTCGCGGGTGACGCCCGGCTTGTCCTCGACGACCGCCTCGCGGCGGCCGATGATGCGGTTCACCAGAGTCGACTTGCCGACATTGGGGCGGCCGACGACGGCGAGGACCGGCAGCGGGCCGTGCCCGGCCGCCTCGATCGCGCCCTCGACGTCCTCGAGGTCGAAGCCCTCTTCCGCCGCGAGCTCCATGAACTCCGCGTACTCGACGTCGCCGAGCGCCCCGTGGTCGTGCTCGTGCGCGCCCTCGTACGCGTCCGAGCCGTCGGGCTGGATGTCGTCGTTCATGAAGTCCGTACCTCGTCGTTCATCGTGGTGGTCGGTGGGCCGCCCCGGTCCGGGTTGATCCACTACTCAGTGTCGCCCGGCGCCCGGTCGGCCGCCCGGCGTTTTCCGGGGCCGTCAGACGCCCGGGTCCGGCCGGCGGCCGGTCAGCCGTCTGGCCTGCTCCAGGTGCGCGGTGAGCTGCTTCTGGATCCGCTCGGTCGCCTCGTCCAGCGCCGTGCGGGTACGCCGTCCGCTGCCGTCGCCCGCCTCGAAGGGGTCGCCGAAGACGACGTCGACACGGGAGCGCAGCGGGGGCAGCCCCTTTATCAACCGCCCGCGCCGCGCCGTATTCCCCCGCCCATCCCGCCCAGCCGTCCCCAGTACGGCGACCGGGACTATGGGCGCGCCACTGCGTACGGCGAAGTACGCGAGCCCGGCGCGCAGCGAGGCGAAGTCGCCCTCGCCGCGGGTGCCCTCGGGAAATATGCCGAGCACCCCGCCGTTCTGCAGCACGCCCAGCGCGCGGGTGATCGCCGTGCGGTCGGTGGTCTCGCGGTCCACCTTCAGCTGGCCGATGGCGGTCAGGAACGGGTCGAGCGGGCCGACGAACGCCTCCTTCTTGACCAGGAAGTGCGTCGGCCGGGGCGCCACGCCCATGACCATCGGGCCGTCGATGTTGTGGGAGTGGTTGACAGCGAGGATCACCGGGCCGGCCGCGGGCACCTTCCAGGCGCCGAGCACGCGCGGCTTCCACAGCCCGTACATCAGGCCGACGCCGATGCGCCGCCCGACGTCGGCACCCCGCTGCGAAGGCACGGACGGCGAGGTCACTTCCCGGCCCGCTTCTCCTCGACGAGGGTGACGACGCACTCGATGACCTGCGCCAGCGTCAGGTCGGTGGTGTCCACCTCGACGGCGTCGTCGGCCTTGGCGAGCGGCGAGGTCTTGCGGCTGGAGTCGGCCGCGTCCCGCTTCATCAGCGCCTCGCGGGTGGTGTGCACGTCGGCGCCCTTCAGCTCACCGCTGCGGCGGGCGGCGCGGGCCTCCGGGGAGGCGGTGAGGAAGATCTTGAGGTCGGCGTCGGGCAGCACGGTCGTACCGATGTCGCGGCCCTCGACGACGATGCCGGTGGCCGCGCTCGCCGCGATGGAGCGCTGCAGCTCGGTGATCCGGGCGCGCACCTCGGGCACCGCGCTGACGGCGCTGACCCTGGAGGTGACCTCCTGGGTGCGGATCGGGCCGGCGACGTCGACACCGTCGACCGTGATGGTCGGGTTGCGCGGGTCGGTGCCGGAGACGATCTCCGGCTTGCCGGCCGCGGCGGCGATCGCGGCCGGGTCGTCGATGTCTATGCCGTTGCTCACCATCCACCAGGTGATCGCCCGGTACTGGGCGCCGGTGTCCAGGTAGCTCAGGCCGAGCTGCGCCGCCACGGCCTTCGACGTGCTCGACTTGCCCGTGCCGGAGGGGCCGTCGATGGCGACAATCACGGGCTGGGCGGCGCCGTTTTCCACAGCGGGACACCTTCCTGGTGCGAGGTGGTGGGCAGAGTGCGGGACGCGAGGGCGCCCCGCACAAGGTTACTGGCTCCCCAGCGGCCGTTTTACTGGCGGACCGCCCAGCCCCGCTCCCGCAGCGCCGAGGTCAGCACCGGCACCGCCTTCGGCTCGACCATGAGCTGCACCAGACCGGCCTGCTGCCCGGTGGCGTGCTCGATGCGGACGTCCTCGATGTTGACCCCGGCCATCCCCGCGTCCGCGAAGATGCGGGCCAGCTGCCCGGGCTGGTCGTCGATGAGGACGGCCACCGTCTCGTAGGCCCGCGGGGCGGACCCGTGCTTGCCGGGGACGCGGACCTGGCCGGCGTTGCCGCGGCGCAGGACGTCCTCGATGCCGGCGGTGCCCTCGCGGCGCTTGTCCTCGTCGGAGGACTGCAGGGCGCGCAGGGCCCGTACGGTCTCCTCCAGGTCGGCGGCGACGTCCCCGAGCAGGTCGGCGACCGGCCCGGGGTTCGCGGAGAGGATGTCGATCCACATTCCGGGGTCGGAGGCGGCGATCCGGGTCACGTCGCGGATGCCCTGCCCGCACAGCCGTACGGCGGCCTCCTCGGCGTGCTCCAGGCGTGCGGCGACCATGCTGGAGACCAGGTGGGGCATGTGGGAGACGAGGGCGACGGCACGGTCGTGGGCGTCGGCGTCCATGACGACCGGCACGGCCCGGCAGTGCGAGACCAGCTCCAGGGCGAGGTTCAGCACCTCGGTGTCGGTGTCCCGGGTCGGGGTCAGCACCCAGGGGCGGCCCTCGAAGAGGTCGGCGGTGGCGGCCAGCGGGCCGGACTTCTCGCGGCCGGACATGGGGTGGGTGCCGATGTACGACGCGAGGTCCAGGCCGTGCGCCTCCAGCTCGCGGCGCGGGCCGCCCTTGACGCTGGCGACGTCCGCGTAGCCGCGGGCCACGCCCCGGCGCATGGCGTCGGCGAGCACGTCGGCCACGTGCGCGGGCGGGGCGGCGACGAGCGCCAGGTCGACGGGCCCGTCGGGGGCCTCGTCCGTGCCGGCGCCGAGCGCGGCCGCCGTACGGGCCTGCTCCGGGTCGTGGTCGGCGAGGTGGACGACCACGCCCCGCTGGGTGAGGGCAAGGGCGGCGGACGTGCCGATGAGGCCGGTGCCGATGACGAGTGCGGTTCTCACTGGGCGATGTCCTTGCGCAGGGCGGCCGCGGTGCCGAGGTAGACGTGCGCGATGTCGGCGCGGGGCTTGTCGGACTCGATGTGCGCGAGGACCCGGACGACGCGGGGCATCGCGCCGGCGATGTCCAGTTCCTGGGCGCAGATCAGGGGCACGTCGACGATGCCGAGCTTGCGGGCGGCGGCCGCCGGGAAGTCGCTGTGCAGGTCGGGCGTGGCCGTGAACCAGATGCTGATCAGGTCGTCCGCTGTCAGCCCGTTGCGCTCCAGGATGGCCGTGAGCAGGGCCCCGACCTGCTCGTCCATGTGGCCGGCCTCGTCCCGCTCCAGTTGGACGGCGCCCCGGACCGCTCGTACCGCCACGGCGATGCTCCTTGCTGACGTGCTTGTCTGCTGCCTGTCCGTCCAGCCTAGTCAGCCCGCGTCGTGCGGGTATGTGGCGCCCGCCCGGTGAGACGGCGCGGCCTGGCACGCACCCGCACTGCCGGTGGCGGTGCGCGGCCTGTACGCGCCGGACCACCAGGCATCCCAAACGCGCGTTTTGTGGCGCTCTCTCCCGGCTTGCTTCTCCTTCGGCTCTTTCAGTGCCAAGATGCTGCTGCTCCTCTCGGAGCGACTGCCCGGCCGGCTGCCGCCGCTCGTCGGCGGCTGGTCCGCACCGTCCTCACCTTCATCCGGCTGACCTCGGCCCTCTGGTTCTTCCGCACCTTCGGAGTGACGACATGACCCACAGCGCGACGCGACGCACGGTTCTGCTCGCGGCAGGCGCGACCGCGCTGACCGCGGGCTGCGGCGCGAACGGCGACGACGGGGGCGAGAGCTCACCGCAGGCCACCGCCGGGCAGGAGCTGGCCTCGACCGGCGACATCCCGGTCGGCGGCGGCACGGTCTTCCAGGACGAGAAGATCGTCGTGACCCAGCCCGAACAGGGCGAGTTCAAGGCGTTCTCGGCGATCTGCACCCACCAGAACTGCCTCGTCGCCGACGTCACCGACGGCACCATCAACTGCACGTGCCACGGCAGCAGGTTCCGCGTCGCCGACGGCTCGGTGGCCGAGGGACCGGCGACCAGGCCGCTGCCCGAGGAGCGGATCACCGTGGACGGAAATTCGATCCGCCTGGCGTGAGGCGCCGCGTACGCTCCCGGGCATGCGCCCCGAGACACCCGAGACCCTGGTACGCGACCGCACGATCTACGCCTGTGTGACGGGCTCGCGCGCCTTCGGTCTGGCGACGGACGGCAGCGACACGGACCGCCGGGGCGTGTTCCTCGCGCCGACGCCCCTGTTCTGGCGTTTCGACAAGCCGCCGACGCACGTCGAGGGCCCGGCCGAGGAGCAGTTCAGCTGGGAGCTGGAACGCTTCTGCGAGCTGGCCCTGCGCGCCAACCCGAACATCCTGGAGTGCCTGCACTCCCCGCTCGTGGAGTACGCCGACGACACCGGCCGTGAACTGCTCGCCCTGCGCGAGGCGTTCCTCTCCCGCCGGGCCCACGAGACGTTCACGCGCTACGCGCACGGCCAGCGGCGCAAGCTGGACGCCGACGTCCGCACGCACGGCGCCCCGCGCTGGAAGCACGCCATGCACCTGCTGCGCCTGCTGATGAGCGCCCGCGACCTGCTGCGCACCGGCAGGCTCACCGTCGACGTCGGCGACCAGCGCGAGCCGCTGCTCGCGGTGAAGCGCGGCGAAGTCCCGTGGTCTCAGGTCGACGCCTGGATGACCCGCCTGGCGGCGGAGGCCGAGGAGGCCGCCCACCGCAGCCCGCTCCCGGCTGAACCGGACCGGCGGCGCGTGGAGGACTTCCTCGCCCGCGTCCGCCGGGCCTCAGCGCTCCAGGCGGAGGCGTACGACGAGGCCGTGCAGGGCACCGCCGTACGCGCCGGGGGCGTCGGGCAGTTGTGAGGCGGCCCGCGCATCAGCGGGCGCGCGCCCCGCTCAGGCGTCCCACAGCGCCCCGAGCGTCAGCAGGTCGCCCCGGTACTCGACGCGGTCTGCCCACTCGGTCGGCCACGCCTCCGCGCCCAGGTAGGCGCCCGCGAAGGCGCCGGCCAGGCAGGCGATGGAGTCCGAGTCGCCGGAGGAGCAGGCGGCGCGGCGCAGGGCGGTGACCGGTTCGTCGACGAAGAGCAGGAAGCACAGCAGCCCGGTGGCCAGGGCCTCCTCGGCGATCCAGCCCGCGCCGGTGGCCAGGCAGGGGTCGGTCTCGGGCGAGACGGTCCTGACGGCCTCCTGAAGGCGCTCCAGGATCGCCAGGCACTCGTCCCAGCCGCGCGCGATGAACTGCTCCGGGGCGGGGTCCTGGGCGCGGGTCCACAGGTCGCCGAGCCAGCGGTGGTGGTAGCGGGAGCGGTTCTCCAGGGCGTACGAGCGGAGCAGGCCGATCAGCCCGGCCGGCTCGGCGCCCTGCGCGAGCAGCCGTACGGCGTGCGCGGTGAGGTCGGAGGCGGCGAGCGCGGTCGGGTGCCCGTGCGTCAGCGCGGACTGCAACTGGGCGGCGCCCGCGCGCTGTTCGTCGCTCAGCCCGGGGATCAGCCCGATCGGCGCCACACGCATGTTGGCGCCGCAGCCCTTGGAGTGGATCTGGCTGGCGTCCTGCCAGGGCCGGTCGGCGTGCTCCAGCAGTTCGCAGGCCCGAATGCAGGTGTTGCCGGGGGCGCGGTTGTTCTCCGGGGACCGGTTCCAGGCGATGAACTCCTGCCGTACGGCCTCGGCCATCGCGTCAGGTGCGAGCACCCCGCGGTCCATCGCCGTCCGCAGCCCCCGCCCCAACGCCAGCGTCATCTGCGTGTCGTCGGTGACGACCGCCGGATCGGGCAGCTCCATCTTCCGCCACGGCCCGCACTTGGCGAGGATCGACGGCACGTCGTTGAACTCGGTCGGGAAGCCGAGGGCGTCCCCGAGTGCGAGGCCGGTGAGCGCTCCGGTGGCGGCTTGTTTGCGGACGGTGGTGGTCATGCGGGGCGTCCTTCCCGGGTCGGTCGGAGCAGGGGCGGGTGGAGGGTGGTGGCGGTGCCCGCGCGGTACAGCGCGGCCGGTTTGCCGCGCCCGCCGGTCAGCCGCGCGGCACCGGGGACGGGTTCGACGAAGCCCGGGGTGGCGAGCACCTTGCGGCGGAAGTTGGGCCGGTCGAGCGCGGTGCCCCACACGGTCTCGTAGACCTGCTGCAGCTCGCCGAGGGTGAATTCGGGCGGGCAGAAGGCGGTGGCGAGGCAGGTGCACTCGAGCTTGGCGCCGACGCGTTCGTGGGCGTCGGCCAGGATCCGGTCGTGGTCGAAGGCGAGCGGCCCGGCCGTGTCGTACGGCACCCAGCGGGCCTGCGCCGCGTCGCTGCCGCCGTACGCCTCGGGCGCGTCGGGCAGCAGCGCGGTGAAGGCGACGGACACGACCCGCATCCGGGGGTCGCGGTCGGGTTCGCTGTACGTCCGCAGCTGCTCCAGATGCAGCCCCGAGACGTCCGACAGGCCGGTCTCCTCGGCGAGTTCGCGCCGGGCGGCCGTCTCCGCGGACTCGTCCGGGTGCACGAACCCCCCGGGCAGCGCCCAGCGCCCGGCGTACGGCTCCACCCCGCGCTCGACGAGCAGCACGTGCAGCGCGCCCTCGCGGAGGGTGAACACGGCGAGGTCGACGGTGACGGCGAAGGGTTCGTAGGCGTGTTTGTCGTAGCCCGCCATGACGACCTCCACCCCCTTTTATAGTCACCACGACTATAAAAGGGGGTGGGGGTCACTCACAAGCCTCGCGGGCCCTGCGCGCTCTTGAAGAACGCTCTTTTACAGGTCGACTTCCTTCATCAGCATCCCGACCTCGGTGTTCGTCAGCCGCCGCAGCCAGCCCGACTTCTGGTCGCCCAGGGTGATCGGACCGAAGGCGGTGCGCACCAGCTTGTCGACGGGGAAGCCGGCCTCGGCCAGCATCCGGCGCACGATGTGCTTGCGGCCCTCGTGGAGGGTGACCTCCACCAGGTAGTTCTTGCCGGTCTGCTCGACGACCCGGAAGTGGTCCGCACGCGCGTACCCGTCCTCCAGCTGGATGCCGTCCTTCAGCCGCTTGCCCAGGTCGCGCGGGATGGGGCCGACGATGTGCGCGAGGTAGGTCTTCTTCACGCCGTACCTGGGGTGCGTCAGCCGGTGCGCCAGCTCACCGTGGTTGGTGAGCAGGATGACGCCCTCGGTCTCGGTGTCGAGCCGGCCGACGTGGAAGAGCCGCGTCTCACGGTTGGTGACGTAGTCGCCGAGGCACTGCCGCCCCTCGGGGTCCTCCATGGTGGAGACCACCCCGGCGGGCTTGTTCAGCGCGAAGAACTGGTAGCGCTGCGTGGCGACGGTCAGCCCGTCGACCCTGATCTCGTCCTTCTCCGGGTCGACCCGCCGCCCCTGCTCGAGAACGATCTCGCCGTTGACCTCGACGCGGGCCTGCTCGATCAGCTCCTCGCAGGCGCGCCGGGAGCCGTAGCCCGCGCGGGCGAGCACCTTCTGCAGCCGCTCGCCCTCCTGCTCGGCGCCGGGGAAGGTCTTGGGGACCTTGACCTCCTTCTTCCCCGCGTACCGCTCGCGGTTGCGCTCCTCGATCTGCGCCTCGTACTCACGGGGGCGCGCCGGGGCCGTACGCCCGCGCTGCTGGGGCTTCTTGGGCGCGCCCTTGGCCCCGCCGCGCGCCGCGCCGCCGCGGCCGGCCTTGGGGCCGTCCTTCGTGGCCCCGGGGCCCACGTCGTAGCGGCGCTCCTCGGGGCGGGGCTTGCGGGGGCGGCCCTGCCCCTGCTTCTGGTCCCTGTCGTTGCCGGCGCCGCGGTGATTGCCGCGCCCGCCGTGTCCGCCGTTCCTGCCGCTGCTTCGCATCAAAGTTCCGTCTGGTCGTCTACGTCGTCGGTTCCCGGGTTCACCGGGGCGCCCGGCGCGTCGTCATCAGGCGCGTCCGGGTCGAACGACGGTACGCCCTCCTGGGTCTCGGCCTCGATCGCCTCCGCCTCCGGGAGGAAGGGCGCGAGCTCCGGGAGCTCGTCCAGACCGCGCAGGCCCATCCGTTCCAGGAAGTAGTTCGTCGTCCTGTACAGGATCGCACCTGTTTCGGGTTCCGTGCCCGCCTCCTCGACCAGACCCCGCTGGAGGAGGGTGCGCATGACGCCGTCACAGTTGACTCCGCGCACCGCCGAGACCCGGCTGCGGCTGACCGGCTGGCGGTAGGCGACGACCGCGAGCGTCTCCAGCGCGGCCTGGGTGAGCCGGGCCGTCTGGCCGTCCAGCACGAGGCGCTCGACGGCGGCGGCGTACGCGGAGCGCGTGTAGAACCGCCAGCCGCCCGCGACGAACCGCAGCTCGAAGCCGCGCCCCTGCACGGTGTACTCGTCGGCCAGCTCCCGCAGGGCGTCCGCGACCTGCCGCTTCGGCCGCTCCAGTATCTTCGCGAGATGCTCCTCGGTCGCGGGCTCGTCCACGACCATGAGCATCGCCTCCAGGGCGGGCTTGAGATCGAGGCCGGCGACGGTGCGCGGCCCGGCCGGGACGTCGGTGGCGTCCGTGACGTCGGTGACATCGGTGGCGTCGATGGTGTCCTCGCTCACGCCTTCTTCTCCTCCTTCGGCGGCTCGGGCGGCCGGTCGAACTCGTCCGTGACCGTCGGCGTCTCGTCCCCGTCCCCGCCGGTCCAGCGCACGGTCAACTCACCGAGCGCGGTCTCCTGCTCCAGCGCCACGGCCTTCTCGCGGTACAGCTCCAGCAGCGCCAGGAACCGGGCCACGACGGTCAGGGTGTCGTCGGTGTCCGCCACGAGCGTGCGGAAGCTGGCCTCGCCGAGCTCCCGCAGCCGCGCGACGACGATCCCGGCCTGCTCCTGCACGCTGACCAGCGGGGCGTGGATGTGGTCGACGTACACCTGCGGCTTGGGCTTGGGCTGCATCGCCTTGACGGCCAGCTTGGCGAAGCCCTCCGGCCCGATGCTGATGACGACCTCGGGCAGCAGCTCGGCATGGTGGGGTTCGAGGCCGACGGTACGGGGGTAGCGCCGGGCCTCGTCGTCGAGCCGCCCGCTGAAGATCTCCGCGATCTGCTTGTACGCGCGGTACTGGAGCAGGCGGGCGAACAGCAGGTCCCGGGCCTCCAGGAGCGCGAGGTCGGCCTCGTCCTCCACCTCGGCGGCGGGCAGCAGCCGCGCGGCCTTGAGGTCGAGCAGGGTGGCGGCGACGACCAGGAACTCGGTCGTCTCGTCCAGATCCCAGTCCGGCCCCATCGCCCGGATGTACGCCATGAACTCGTCGGTCACCTTCGACAGCGCGACCTCGGTGACGTCCAGCTTGTGCTTGGAGATCAGCTGGAGCAGCAGGTCGAAGGGGCCCTCGAAGTTCGAGAGCCGCACCTTGAAGACACCGTCGTCGGCCTCCGACCCGGTCTGATCCTGCGGGGTGTGCGAGCCAGGGTCCGGCTCGTCCGAAGCCGCCCCGGGCGCGGGCGTCACCTCCGGCGCGGCGCCCGCGGACTGCGACCCGGGCGGGACGGCATGGCCCCCGTGCTCCGGTGCCGGATCGACACGCTCGGGCTCCTCTCCCGAGACCGGATCGCCGGACGCCCCCTCTTGCCCCGGAACATCGCCCCGGTGCTCCGGCTCGACCGGAACCGGAAGGTCGGCGATCCCCGGAGGCTTCGCGCCAGGCGCCGCTTCCCTCGCGGCCGAACCGGCCGCCTCCTCCACGGGAGGCTCGGGTGGCTCGGGAGGCGCGAGCGACTCGACCGGCTCAGTCGGCGAAGCCGCCGGCGGAACCCCCGGCCCCCTCCCCAGCGCACGCCGACGACCGGCCGAGCCGGAAGCGGGGACTGAGGCGCCGTTCGAGGTCATAGCCCCCGCAGGCTACCGCTACCGCCCGCGCAGCCGTCGTACGAGGATGCTGGCGTCCCCGCGGGTCTCCAGGTCGGCGAGGACGACGGCGACCGCCTCGCGGACGATCCGGCCGCGGTCGACGGCCAGCCCGTGCTCGCCGCGCAGGACGAGACGGGCGTGCTCCAGGTCCATGAGCTCCTCGGCGGACACATACACCGTGATCTTCTCGTCGTGCCGCTCGCGTCCGCTGGGGCGGCGCGTGGCCGCCCGCCCGCGCTTGCGCGGCGCGGCGGCAGCAGCGGAGGAGGATGCGGCGGCAGAACCTTCCTGCGCGGCCTGACGTCGCCCGGAGCCGGAGCGCTCGGTCGCCGCGGTGCGGCTGCGGGACTCCCCGGCCTCGGCCGGCTCCGCGTCCGCCGCGACGTGCTCCGCGCCCTCGCCGTCGCCGCCCTGCGCGGGCACCGACTGCGGCGCGTCCTCCGAGGCCGCCACGGCGTCGCCCTCCCCCGCGGGAGCGGGCACCCGGGCGTCGCCGTTGGCCTGACGCCTGGGCGTGGAGGGCTGCAGCCCCATTCCCCCTGTCGTACGGAAGAGTTCGTCGGCCCCCGGCAGACTCACTCGGCGTGACACCGGGCGAGCACCTCCCTGGCGAGCTGGCGGTAGGCGGCGGCACCGACGGAGTTGGAGGCGTACGTGGTGATCGGCTCACCGGCGACCGTGGTCTCCGGGAAGCGGACCGTGCGCCCGATGACCGTGTGGTACACGTGGTCGTCGAAGGCCTCGACGACCCGCGCGAGCACCTCGCGGCTGTGCACCGTGCGCGAGTCGTACATCGTGGCGAGGATCCCGTCGAGCTCCAGCTCCGGGTTGAGCCGTTCCTGGACCTTCTCGATGGTCTCGGTCAGCAGCGCCACACCGCGCAGTGCGAAGAACTCGCACTCGAGCGGCACGATCACCTTGTGCGCGGCCGTCAGGGCGTTGACCGTGAGCAGGCCGAGCGAGGGCTGACAGTCGATCACGATGTAGTCGTAGTCGGGCAGCAGCGGCTTCAGCGCGCGGGCCAGCGTCGACTCGCGGGCGACCTCGGAGACCAGCTGGACCTCGGCCGCCGACAGGTCGATGTTGCTGGGCAGCAGGTCCATGTTGGGGACCGCGGTCTTCAGCAGCACCTCGTCGGCCGCCATGCCCCGCTCCATGAGCAGGTTGTAGACGGTGAGGTCGAGTTCCATCGGGTTGACGCCGAGTCCGACCGACAGCGCGCCCTGCGGGTCGAAGTCCACGAGGAGGACACGGCGTCCGTACTCCGCGAGCGCGGCACCCAGGTTGATGGTCGACGTCGTCTTGCCGACGCCGCCCTTCTGGTTGCACATCGCGATGATCTTCGCGGGGCCGTGGTCGGTCAGCGGGCCCGGGATCGGGAAGTACGGCAGCGGGCGCCCGGTCGGACCGATGCGCTCGCGGCGCTGGCGGGCCGCGTCGGGCGCGAGAGTGGCCGCGTACTCGGGGTCGGGCTCGTACTCCGCGTCGGGGTCGTAGAAGTGCCCCTCGGGCAGTTCGTCGTAGTCGGCGAAGTGGTTGTGGGGCGCGCCACTTCCGTCGCCGGCCATGGCGTTCACGTGATGGCCATCCATGCTTCGGTGTGCTGGGTGAGTCACCCCTGGGCTCTGGCGACTCTGGTGGGCTGCGAAGGTGCGCACAGCGACGGAGCCGACAGCCTCGAACCCCGCGGAGCCCTGGCCCCGTGCAGGCATTCCTGGTTGACCACCCCCGGGAGTAAATGTCGACTCATTCACAAGTCGTCTTACCTCCTTGGTGACCAGGAAACTTCTAGACAGGTCAGCGTGGCACCATGCCGACGGTTGGCGACTCTATGGCGTGTCGGCGGTCCGCAGCAACACAATCCGCCGGACCCGGCCCGATGTGTCGGCAATGAAACATCCCGCTGTCAAGGGCGTACGGCCGTCGCACGGCAGGTTTCGCCGGTGTGCGAATCGGTTGAAGGGTTGCGTTCGAGGCGAGTTGCCCGAGCGGCGCGAAGTGACCATACACACACCCGGCCGGACCTTCTCGACAAGGTCCGGCCGGGTGCGCGGTGTTGACGAGCCGTGTTGACGTATCGCCTTTTGCTTACGGATGACTTGATCCTGTCGCCCCGCCGGGCAGGGAGTCGGGCGCTCAGCCGAGCAGGGAGTCGAGCTCCACGTGCTCCAGGCCGTGCGCCTCGGCGACCTCGCGGTAAACGACCTTGCCGTCATGGGTGTTGAGGCCCTTGGCCAGCGCGGGGTCGCGGCGCAGCGCCTCCACCCAGCCGCGGTCGGCGAGCTCGACGATGTACGGCAGCGTGGCGTTGGTGAGGGCGTTGGTGGAGGTGCTGGGCACCGCGCCCGGCATGTTGGCGACGCAGTAGAAGACCGAGTCGTGGACCTTGAAGGTCGGCTCGGCGTGCGTGGTGGGACGGGAGTCCTCGAAGCAGCCGCCCTGGTCGATCGCGATGTCGACAAGGACACTTCCCGGCTTCATCCGGGAGACGAGCTCGTTGGTGACCAGCTTCGGGGCCTTGGCGCCGGGGATGAGCACCGCGCCGATGACGAGGTCGGCGTCGAGGACGGCCTTCTCCAGCTCGAAGGAGTTGGACATGACGGCCTTGACCTTCGTGCCGAAGATCTTGTCCGCCTCGCGCAGCTTGTTGATGTCGCGGTCCAGCAGGGTCACGTCGAAGCCCATGCCGACGGCGATCTGGGTGGCGTTCCAGCCGGAGACGCCACCGCCGATGACGACGGCCTTGGCCGGGGTCACACCCGGGACACCGCCCGGCAGCACACCGCGGCCGCCGTTGGCGCGCATCAGGTGGTAGGCGCCGACCTGCGGGGCCAGCCGGCCCGCGACCTCGGACATGGGGGCGAGCAGCGGGAGCGCGCGGCTGGGCAGCTCGACCGTCTCGTACGCGATCGCGGTGGTGCCGGACTCCAGGAGGGCGTCCGTGCACTCCTTGGAGGCGGCCAGGTGCAGGTAGGTGAAGAGCGTCTGGTCCTTGCGGAGGCGGTGGTACTCCTCGGCGATGGGTTCCTTGACCTTCAGCAGCAGGTCGGCGGCGGCCCACACCTCGTCCGCCGTCTGAAGGATCTCGGCGCCGGCGGAGACGTACTCGTCGTCCGTGATCGAGGAGCCGACCCCGGCGCCGCGCTCGATGACGACCTGGTGGCCGTGGCGCACCAGCTCGTGCACGCCGGCGGGGGTGATGGCCACCCGGAACTCGTTGTTCTTGACCTCGCGGGGAATGCCGACCTTCACGTCGATCACGGTCCTTGGCTCAGAGGGTATGGGGGTATTACTAGACATACCCGGGCACGCGCGGGCACACCGGGAGAGACCGCAGGAGAACGTGCGGCAGAGCCAGTCTAATGAAGGTGTTCCCGCTGTCTAGCCTTTCATTGCATCAATCTTCAGCGGATGCGCTACGGATTTCGCAGGCGTTAGCTCCCTGTTCCAGATCAGAGTCGCCGTCCTGGGGCTCCTGGGCCTCCTCCTCCAGCATCCGCTCGGCCGCGCCCCGGTGCAGCCGGGCCGACGCGGGGTCGCCGAGGTGCTCGAGGGTGTCGGCGACCCGCAGGTGCAGCGCGCCCTGCAACCGGGTGTCCTCGGCCAGCCGGGCCCACTCCACGGCCTCCCGGCAGGTGCGCAGCGACTCCTCGGGCCGCCCCGCGTACTCCTGGACTCGCGCCAGTTCGCTCAACGCCCGCGCCTGGGCGGCCAGATCGCCGGTCCTGCGATACCCGGCGACCGCGGCGCGCCAGTTGCGCACCGCCTCGCCGTAGCGCCCGGCATAGGTGTGGGCGGAGGCGATGCGGCCGTACAGCCGGGCGGCGTCCGCGCGCTCGTCCCGGGCGAGCCGCTCGACCAGGGCCCGGCCGAACCAGTCGGCGGCCCGGTCGTAGTCCCCGAGCTCCAGGTGGGCACCGCCCACGGATTCCATCGCGCGGCCGGTCGCGTACGGGTCGTTCACCTCGCGTCCGGCGTCCAGCGCGGCCCGGTAGCGCACCAGCGCCTCGGCGGTGCGGCCGGTGCGGGCGTCGAGGTCGCCGAGGTTCAGCAGGGCGGCGGCCTTCTCCCGGGGCAGGTTCCGGCGCTCGGCCACGTCGAGGACGAGGCGGTGGACGCCGTACAGGTCGGGGGCGGCGGCCTGGGTGCCGACGTGGGCGGCCATCGCCCGCACCAGCTGGGACATCAAGCGCCGGGCGAGGGTGTCCAGCTCCCCGTCGGCGACCGCGAGGCGGGCCGCGGCCAGCAGGGCGGGCCGGCGGATGCGCAGCCAGTCGGCGGCGGCCCGGGGAGTGGGGAAGCGCAGCGCCTCCGGCATGCTGAGGAGCTTTTCGCGGGCCAGCGGGCTGTCGGTCTCGGTGATCGCCCGGCACGACTGCAGCAGCCGTACGGTCCGCTCCAGCATGCGGGCGCGGGCCAGCTGGAGCTCGGCGGGTTTGTCCCTGGTCTGGGCGAGGGCGCGCAGCAGGGCCTGCAGACAGCCGGGCACCTCGTACTCCGGCAGCGGTGATTCCACCGCGTGCAGGAAGCCGAGGGCGACGAAGTCGTCCAGCGTGGTGCGGGCGCTGCCGACCGAGCAGCCGGCGAGCGCGGAGGCGATCTGCGGGTCGACCAGGCCGGCCGGGGCGAGGGAGAGCAGGCGCAGCATCCGGGCGGCGGTGGCGGGCAGCGAGGCGTAGGCGAGCCGGAAGACGCGGGTGAGGGGTGCCCCCTCGGCGTCCTCGGCGCGCAGTTGCTTGGCGAGGTCGGAGACGGCCGCCTGGGGCCGGGCGGCGAGCCAGCCGCCCGCCAGCATCAGCGCGGCGGGCTGCCCCTGGCACTCCTCGGCGAGCCCCTCGGCGGCCCGGGGGTCGACGGTGATGCGGACCGAGCCGGTGTGCCGCGACAGCAGCTCCACCGCGGACTTGGTGTCGAGGCCGCCCAGGGTGCAGGGGCGGACGTCCGCGATCCCGGTCAGCGGGCCCCCGGAGACGGCGACGACCAGGCAGTCCGGGCTCTGCGGCAGCAGGGCGTCGACCTGCTCGGCGTCGGCCGCGTCGTCGAGCAGCAGCAGCGCCCGCCGGTCGGCCAGGGCGGTGCGCAGTTCGGCGGTGAGGTCGTCCTCGGCGGCTCCGGCCGGGGCGGTCACGTCCAGGGCGGTGAGCAGGTCCCGGGCGGTGCGTTCGACGGGCACGGGCGTGCCGTCGGGCTCGCTCAGGCGGGCGCGCAGCACCCCGTCGGGGTAACGGTCCGCGACCTGTCGTACGAGCTCCTCGGCAAGCGCCGTGCGGCCGGAGCCGGGCCGGCCGGCGATGAGCAGCACGCGCGCGCGGGGGGCCTTGCGGCCGGCGAGGGTGTCCAGGCCGATGCGCTCGATATCGGCGCGCAGCTCCTTCAACTCCCGTGTGCGGCCGAGAAACCGACTCTCCTCGGTCACCTTTCCGGAGAGCTGCACGCTGTCTGTGTCCACCACCTGATCCGTCACGGGCCACACTCCCGTCCCACCGCATGCCGGGGCCCGCCGGGACTCCGGATCGGGCGTCTCCAGAGCCTAGTTCACGCTCTGCTACGTCCCGTGTGGAGCGCGGCGGACACGTCCCCCGATCGGATCAGCAGATCGTCACACCAGAGAGCCCCGCGGGCTGCGGCGGTGGGTTCACGCCTCGAACGGACGCGCCGGCCACGGCGCCTGCGCCGGCCGCAGCGCGTCGAGCCCGTCCCCGTTCCGCGCGGCGACGAGCGACAGGACACCGACGACGAGGCAGTTGTTGTGCAGCTCGCCGGCCAGCACCCCGCGCACGAGCTCCTCGACGGGCACCCGTGCGATCTCCATGTCGGCCTCTTCGTGCTCCACCTCGAAGCGCTCGCCGTCGGCCTCGGACAGGTCGCGGGCGAGGAAGATCCGAACGGCCTCGTCGCAGCCGCCCGGGGTGGTGTAGACGTCGGTCAGCACCCGCCAGTCCTCGGCCTTGACGTGCGCCTCCTCGTACAGCTCGCGCTGGGCGGCGTGCAGCGGGTTCTCGCCGGGTACGTCGAGCAGACCGGCCGGGATCTCCCACAGCTTGTGGCGCACGGGGTGGCGGTACTGGCGCAGGACCAGGACGCGGTCGGCGTCGTCGAGGGCGAGCACGGCCACGGAGCCGGGGTGGACCTGGTAGTCGCGGGTGACGACCGTGCCGTCGGGCATGACCACGTCGTCCGTGCGGACGGAGGTCTTGTTGCCCACGAAGGGGGTGTCCGTGGCCCGGATCTCCCACTCCTCGGGGGTGTCCTTGATCGTCATGCCTGTCCTTCCACGTGCCCAAAGAGACGTGCTGAAAGAAACCGGGGTGCCCACCTTGTGAAGGTATGCACCCCGGCCACCGTACAACTGGTGTGTTACTTGGAATTCTTCCGCTCGACCGCGGCCTTGACCAAGCCGGCGAACAGCGGGTGCGGACGCGTCGGCCGCGAGCGCAGCTCGGGGTGCGCCTGCGTGGCGACCAGGTACGGGTGGACGTCGCGCGGGTACTCCACGTACTCGACGAGCTTGCCGTCCGGCGAGGTGCCGGAGAACAGGATGCCCGCCTTCTTCTCCAGCTCGGCGCGGTAGGCGTTGTTCACCTCGTAGCGGTGCCGGTGGCGCTCCTCGACGTACTCCTTGCCGCCGTACACCTCGCGCACGATCGAGCCCTCGGCCAGCTTGGCCGGGTACATGCCCAGCCGCATCGTGCCGCCCATGTCGCCCTCACCGGCGACGATGTCGAGCTGCTCGGCCATCGTGGAGATGACCGGGTGGGCGGTGGCCGGGTCGAACTCGGTGGAGTTGGCGTCGGAGATGTCGGCCAGGTTGCGGGCGGCCTCGATCACGATGCACTGCAGGCCGAGGCACAGGCCGAGCAGCGGGATCTTGTTCTCGCGGGCGTACTTGATCGCGCCGACCTTGCCGAGCACACCGCGGTCGCCGAAGCCGCCCGGGATGCAGATGCCGTCGGCGTCCTCCAGCTGCGCCTTGGCGCCGGCCGGGGTCTTGCAGTCGTCGGAGGTGACCCACTTGATCTTCACGCGGGCCTTGTTGGCGAAGCCGCCGGCGCGCAGCGCCTCGGTGACCGACAGGTAGGCGTCGGGCAGGTCGATGTACTTGCCGACCAGGGCGAGGGTGACCTCGTGGTCGGGGTTGTGGACGCGGTCGAGCAGGTCGTCCCAGGTCGTCCAGTCCACGTCACGGAAGGGCAGGTCCAGCTTGCGCACGACGTAGGCGTCCAGGCCCTCGCCGTGCAGGGTCTTCGGGATGTCGTAGATCGAGCGGGCGTCGGGGCAGGCGACGACGGCGGCCTCGTCGACGTCGCACATCAGGGAGATCTTCCGCTTGATCGCGGTGGGCACCTCACGGTCGCAGCGCAGCACGATCGCGTCCGGCTGGATACCGATGTTGCGCAGAGCCGCAACCGAGTGCTGGGTCGGCTTCGTCTTGAGTTCTCCCGAGGGCCCGATGTAAGGCAGAAGGGAGATGTGCACGACGAAGACGTTGTCGCGGCCGACCTCGTGCCTGACCTGGCGGACGGTCTCCAGGAACGGCAGCGACTCGATGTCGCCGACCGTGCCACCCACCTCGGTGATCACAACGTCGACCTCGTCCGTCGCCATGCGGCGGATGCGGTGCTTGATCTCGTTGGTGATGTGCGGGATGACCTGCACGGTGTCGCCCAGGTACTCGCCGCGTCGCTCCTTGGCGATCACCGTGGAGTACACCTGGCCGGTGGTGACATTGGCCGAGCCGTCGAGGTCACGGTCGAGGAAGCGCTCGTAGTGGCCGATGTCCAGGTCGGTCTCGGCGCCGTCGTTGGTGACGAACACCTCACCGTGCTGGAAGGGGTTCATCGTGCCCGGGTCGACGTTCAGGTACGGGTCGAGCTTCTGCATCACGACGCGCAGACCGCGGGCCTTGAGCAGCATGCCGAGGCTGGAGGCCGTCAGCCCCTTGCCGAGAGAGGAGGCGACACCCCCGGTGACGAAGATGTGCTTGGTCGTCGAGGTGCTGTTTCGGAAAGCAGCAGGCATGGCCAAGAGGGGGCTCCCGTGGTCGCGGTCTGTGGGTGCGGTACGGCTGCCTGCCGGAGGTCTCCGGGGTGCCGTCGCTGCGGTTCGGGGGTTCCCTGTCGAAGTTTCCCCTCCGGGGAAGGGGCCCACCGGTCCACGGGCTACCAGCGTATCAGCGCCGCGCGGGGATGGCTTCCGGCCACGCTCCGCACACGCGCCGCCACGGATGCGGTCTCCCACACCGGTCTCTCACCCATTGCTCACTCGTTCGGCGTACTCGCCTTGCCCGGAGCGGCATACACATCATCTACGTGCGTCGTATCCTGCTCGGACACTCGCTGCCGAGCCCGACCGGCCTCACGGCACCAACCCCGACCGTAAACACCGGAACAACGAGAGCTCGTCAGTTCGTTGAGCAACAATTGGCGTTTTGCATCACGGCAGAGCGACTGTTTTGCTTCATCGCTCAACGACGCATTACAAGAACCCCTTGACCGCACTAGCGACAGCCCCCATGCGGGGTGACGTGGCCGTTCGACTGGAGTTGCACGTGGCCGGGCGCATCGAAGACTACGCACTCATCGGAGACATGCAGACCGCTGCCCTGGTCTGCCGGGACGGGACAGTCGACTGGCTGTGCCTGCCCCGCTTCGACTCGCACGCCATCTTCGCCGGTCTGCTGGGCAACGAGGAGCACGGCTTCTGGCGGCTCGGGCCCGCGTACGCCTCCGACCAGCAGCCGCCCACCGCGGCCCGGCGCAGCTACCGCGGCGACTCGCTGATCCTGGAGTCCGAGTGGGACACCCAGCGCGGCACGGTCCGAGTGACCGATTTCATGCCCCCGCGTGACGGCGCCCCGCAGCTGATCCGGATCGTGGAAGGCGTCTCGGGCCGCGTGCCCATGCGCTCCGCCCTGCGGATGCGTTTCTCGTACGGCCGTATCGTGCCGTGGGTGCACAAGCACGAGGGGCGCACGGTGGCCGTGGCGGGCCCGGACTCCGTGTGGTTCGACACACACGCCGAGACCTACGGCAAGTCGCTGACCACGTACGCGGACTTCACGGTCGCTCCGGGTGACCGGATCGCGTTCACCATCTCCTGGCAGCCCTCGCACAAGGAGCCGCCGCCGCTGCCCGAGCCGGAGCAGTCGCTGGAGGCGACGGAGGACTTCTGGCGCGAGTGGGTCGAGCACTGCACGTACCACGGGCCCTACCGCGAGGCCGTGATCCGCTCGCTGATCACGCTGAAGGCCCTGACGTACGCCCCGACCGGCGGCATCGTGGCCGCGCCCACCACCTCCCTGCCGGAGGACATCGGCGGCGTCCGCAACTGGGACTACCGCTACACCTGGCTGCGTGACGCGGCGATCACCCTGTCCTCGCTGCTGCGCACCGGCTACCGCGAGGAGGCCCGCGCCTGGCGCGAGTGGCTGCTGCGGGCGGTGGCCGGCGACCCGGAGAACCTGCAGATCATGTACGGCATCGCCGGCGAGCGCGAGCTCGGCGAGGCGGAGCTGGACTGGCTGCCCGGCTACGAGAACTCCGCCCCGGTCCGGGTCGGCAACGGCGCGGCCCACCAGCTCCAGCTGGACGTCTACGGCGAGGTCACCGAGGCCCTGCACCTGGCCCACATGACGGGCCTGGCCCGCAACGACTACGCCTCCCTGCTCCAGCTGAAGCTGATCCGCTACCTGGAGGACCACTGGCAGGAGCCGGACGAGGGCATCTGGGAGGTGCGCGGCCCGCGCCGCCACTTCGTGCACTCCAAGGTGATGGCCTGGGTCGCGGTCGACCGCACGATCAAGCTGATCGAGTCGGGCGACGCCGACGGCCCGCTGGAGCGCTGGAAGGAGCTCCGCGACGACATCCACCGGGACGTGTGCGAGAAGGGCTACGACAAGGAGCGCAACACGTTCACGCAGTCGTACGGCTCGAAGGAGCTGGACGCCTCGCTGCTGCTGATCCCGCAGATGGGCTTCCTGCCCCCGGACGACAAGCGCGTCATCGGCACCATCGAGGCGATCCAGCGCGAGCTGTCCACGCCGGACGGCTTCATCCTGCGCTACCCGACCCAGGGCGACCACGAGGGCGTCGACGGGCTGCCCGGCGACGAGGGCGCGTTCCTCGCCTGCTCGTTCTGGATGGCCGACGACCTGGCGATGATCGGCCGGGTCGACGAGGCCCGGCAGCTGTTCGAGAAGCTGCTGTCGCTGCGCAACGACCTCGGTCTGCTGGCGGAGGAGTGGGACCCGCGGCTGCAGCGCCAGGTCGGCAACTTCCCGCAGGCCTTCAGCCACGTGCCGCTGATCGACACGGCGCTGCGGCTGACGGCGTCCGGCGCGTACGGCGGCTGAACATGTAGGTTTCCAGATCCCGTGGCCACTTTCCATCAGCGATGGCCACCGCGTAGCCAATATCGATCTCGCCGTGGCTGGTGTGATCACGGAACCCTCCTGGATAGCCCCGTTCACCGGGCTGAGCCCGCGACAGTTCGGGCAGCTCGTGACCGCGTTGCGGCGGGAGGGCACCGACCCGGTGCGCAGAGGTCGCCCCTGGGGCCTGCCACTGGAGGACAGAGTCTTGCTGGTGGCCGCGTACTGGCGGACAAACCTCTGCGGCAGCTCGCTCCGCTCTTCGGGGTCTCCAAGTCCGCCGCGGACCGGATCATCGCCCACCTCGGGCCATCGCTCGCCCTGCGGCCTCGCAAGAGGTTCCGGAAGGACACCGTGCTGATTGTCGACGGCACCCTGGTCCCCACCCGTGACCACACGATCGCCGAGCAGTCGAAGAACTACAGGTACTCCACCAACCACCAGGTCGTCATCGACGCCGACACCCGCCTGGTCGTCGCCGTCGGCCGGCCAGTCCCGGGGAACCGCAACGACTGCAAGGCATGGGAGCTGTCCGGAGCGAAGGGCGCCATCGGCCGGACCACCGTGATCGCTGACGGCGGCTACCGGGGCACTGGCCTGCTCATCCCTCACCGCCGTGACCCCGGCCAGGCAAACCTCCCGACCTGGAAAGAGGAACACAACGCTTCGCACCGCAAGGTCAGGGCCCGCGTCGAGCACGCCTTCGCCAGGATGAAGAGCTGGAAGATCCTCCGTGACTGCCGCTTGAAAGGGGACGGCGTTCACCACGCCATGCTCGGTATCGCCCGCCTCTACAACCTCACCGTCACCGGCTGAGCCGAGAGCAGGCAGGCCAGCAAGCACGACCATGATCAATTACGGGACGGCCCTTAGACACCCTCACGGCCGTTATCGAAGAGCTGGAAGCCGGGCGCAGCTTCCTCTTGGAAGCCGGAGCAGGGGCCGGCAAGACGACGACTCTCGTCCGCGCTTTGCAGCACCTCCTCAGCCACCGGCGCACAGAGCTTGAGGCAAGCGGCCGACGAATCGCCTGCATCACGTACACAAACGTGGCCAAAAAGAAGATTGTTGAACGAATTTCGGCGGACCCGCTGTCGGCACCATCCACGAATTCCTCGGGAGCGTTATCCAGGCCTATCCGCGTGAGCTCTGGCAGCAGGTCCTCGACTACAACAAGGGACTGTCGAAGCCAGAAGATCTCGACGAGGTAACCACTCCTCCAGTCATCGAGTACTCGGACCGAGGGCGGAAACTGAGCGAGGGACGCATCTCCCACGACGATGTCATTGCACTGTCCCTCCGCCTCATCGCCGCCCATCCAAAGCTCATACGCATCATCACCAGCACATACCCGTCATCTTCGTCGACGAGTACCAGGACACCTCACCCAAGACGATTGAGCTGCTGTTGGACCACCTGGCAGGCGCAGGTCAGGTCCCCTGTGTGATCGGCCTCTTCGGCGACTCGATGCAAAAGATCTACCGGTCCGGCGTCGGTGCGGTTCAGCATGCAAAACTTACGCCGATCACCAAACACGAGAACTACCGGTGTTCGCGCCCTGTTATCGACGTTCTCAACAAAATGCGTCCCCAGCTCATCCAGCGGGCCTCCGGAGAACAGCAAGAGGGCGAGGTGCACTTGTTCCTCAACACCCACGCCTCTCCCGGCCCGCCCCGGCTTGCTGCCGCAGAGGCCACTCTTGCAAGCAAAGGCTGGTCAAGCGAGAACACCAAGTACCTCCTGCTCACCCACCGCGGCATCGCCGGCACGCTGGAGTACGCCAGCCTGTTGGAGCAGTACCGGCAGCTTGGCAGCCACGGCCCCGATGACCTCATGGCGCGCACCTTCTGTCCGTTCCAGGAAGGGTGCGGGATCTCGAACGCCGCAGAACTGCGACCGGCCTGGACGACCGCCAACAGCGAAAGGCCGACTTTTCCAACAACCTACGCAACATTCCCTATCGGGAGGTCATCAGCGTTACCCAGTTCATCGACGAACTCACCCCCTTCTCCACGCAGCACGGCGTGAAGAAAGATGAGTTCGGAAACGTTGTCGTGGTGGTCGACGACTCCGCGTGGACGATGTACAACATCGGCAAGATGCTCGTCGGCACCGACAAGCCCGACCCCACCGAACGGTCACGAAACCTGTTCTACGTCTGTTGCTCACGAGCCAAGCGCGGTCTGGCAGTGGTCTTCCTGAACGACCTGCCCGAAGGAGGAGAATCAACCGCTCGTGACTGGTTCGCTGCCGGGACTGTCCATCCCTGACACCCGATTCTCCGCCTCGTGGGCGGTTTCACCGACGCCACAACGGCATGACCCAGATGTGCGCTGCTCGACGCGATCCCGCCGGTCCGCGGCCGGGTCGGCCGCTGAATGCACCGTGTTCGCGCTCATCGAGCGGTTCCACGAGGTCGCCGGCGGCCGCGTGCTGGTCGACGGCACGGACGTAAGGGGCTAGGTCACTGCCCCGGCTTCGGTCCGCCATCGGCTATGTCGAGCAGGACGCTCCGGTGCTGACCGGCACGCTGAGGGAAAACCTGGTCTTCGCGGCGCCCGGCGCGACGGACGACGACATCCGCGACGTCCTGGCCCGGACAAAACTCGACACCCTCGTCGAGCGCCTGCCCCCCGGCCTGGACGCCCCGGTCGGACACCGCGGTTCGAAGCTATCGGGCGGCGAGCGGCAACGCATCGCCATCGCCCGCGCCCTCCTGAGCAAGCCCCGCCCGCTGCTCCTGGACGAGGCGACCGGAAGTACCCGCCGTGAGCCGGCCCGCGTCACTCGAACGAAGGCGGCCTCTTTGGTGTGCAACCGTCGCGAACACTTCGCGGTCCGCCACTTGCAGCACCGTTCGTTCTCCTGCGGAGGAGCATCCTCTTGCGTAAGCGTTCCATCCTGGACGGTGCATGCAGTATTGAGTGTGACAGTTGCCGGCCCTGTCGGTGACGGCACATGCGAGAAGCCCTCAGTGTCTGTTCGAGCCTCGGGCCGGGAGACGGCTGTGACCGAGTGCCGCAGCCAGCCATTGAGTGCCTCAGGTGGCTGTAACCGCGCTTCGGTGAGGATGACGGCCAGTGCATCGGTGGTCCGTACTTCGTCGAGGCGATCCTTCACGCCACCATGGTCGGGACCGGTCGAGTCGTCGGTTGATTTCTTCCAGGGCAGAGGGCGCGTATGGACATTCGGCAGCTGGAGTACTTCCTTGCGATCGTTGATCGTGGGGGGTTCAACCGTGCGGCGTCGGCTCTGTACGTGTCGCAGCCGTCGCTGTCGCAGGCCGTGCGGGCGCTGGAGCGTGATCTGGGATCCGAACTGTTCCATCGCATCGGGCGCAGGGCGGTGCTGACGGAGGCCGGAAGGGCCCTGATCGAGCCTGCCCGGGAGGCTGTGCGGAGTCTGGAGACGGCGCGGGCGAGTGTCGCGGCGGTGCATGAGCTGCGTGAGGGGCGCCTGGATGTGGCGGCGATGCCGTCACAGGCGGTGGAGCCGCTGACGAGCTTGGTGAGTGCCTTCAGCCGCCGTTATCCCGGTGTTTCCGTGGCGATCAATGCGGCGTTCACGTCGCGTGATGTGATCGACATGGTGCGCACGGGTGCGGTGGAGCTGGGGCTTTTGGCGTCCGCCGGTCCTCTTTCCGACAAGGAGGTCGTCTCGCATGCGCTGGGACGGCAGCGTTTCGTGCTGGTGGTGCCCGCCGACGGCCCGTTCGCCGGCCGGACGGCGGTGGAATGCCGGGAGCTTGCGGGACAGCGGCTGATCGTCGGGCAGTCGGGTACCGGGATGCGTGCCTATGTCGACGCGTTGCAGGAGCAGGGCATCGAGTTCGCCGTCGCGGTCGAGACCGAGCACCGGGTGTCGCTGATGCCTCTGGTGCTGGCCGGGGTGGGGCTGGCGGTGGTCACGGATTCCTGGCGGGACCTCGCCGGGCGGCTGGGCGCCCGCGTCCTGGACATCGAGCCGGAGAACACCTTGGACATCGCCCTCGTCGCCCGCCGCGGCATCCTGTCGCCCGCGGCCGCCGCGTTCCTCACGGCCGCGACCTCGGCCGCCGACAGCTGATAGGCGCCGCTTATAAGGGAGATCCGCTTTGCGTCTTGGACGCCCCACGGACCGCCCTGCTGCAATCGACGCCATGACGACGAACCACCGGATTGCCCTGATCCCGGGCGACGGCATCGGCGCCGAGGTACTGCCCCCAGCACAGCAGGTGCTCGATGTCCTCGGCCGCCGCCACGGCTTCAGCTTGTCCTACACGTCGTACGACTGGTCGTGCGAGCGGTACCTGCGGGAGGGCGCCATGATGCCCGCCGACGGGATCGACCAGCTGCGCGACAAGGACGCGATCCTGCTGGGCGCGGTGGGATACCCGGGGGTGCCCGACCACGTCTCGCTGTGGGGGCTGCTGATCCCGATCCGGCGCAGCTTCCGCCAGTACGTCAACCTCCGGCCCATCCGTGTTTTCGAAGGCATCGACAGCCCGGTGCGCGGCGCACGGCCGGGCGAGGTCGATGTCGTCGTCGTGCGGGAGAACTCGGAAGGCGAGTACAGCGAGGTCGGCGGCCGGCTCAACAGAGGCTTCCCGGACGAGATCGCCGTGCAGGAGGCCGTGTTCACCCGGGCCGGCGTCTCACGCCTGCTGGACTACGCCTTCACGCTCGCCTCCCAGCGCGGCGGCCGCCTGACCTCCGCGACCAAGTCGAACGGCATCATCCACACCATGCCGTTCTGGGACCAGCTCGTCACCGAGCGGGCCGCCTCGTTCCCGCAGGTCGCCTGGGACCAGGAGCACATCGACGCGCTCGCGGCCAAGTTCGTCCTCGAGCCGGCCCGCTTCGACGTCGTCGTCGCCTCCAACCTCTTCGGCGACATCCTCAGCGACCTCGCGGCCGCCGTCGCCGGATCCATCGGCATCGCCCCGGCGGCCAACCTCAACCCCGAGCGGGACTTCCCCTCGATGTTCGAGCCGGTGCACGGCTCCGCGCCCGACATCGCGGGTCAGGGCATCGCCAACCCGCTGGGCGCGATCTGGTCCGCGGCCATGATGCTCGACCACCTCGGCCATCCCGCCGCGGCCAGGGACATCACGGACGCGATCGCCTCGGTCCTGGCCAAGACCGATGTCCGCACCCGTGACCTGGGCGGAACGGCGACCACCGCCGAGTTCACCGACCAGCTGATCGAGCTCCTCTGAGCCGTCTCCCCCTGCCTCAAGGTAAAGCGAAGTATGGATTGACCCGCAAGATTCCATGGCCGAAAGTGAACGCCAATCCAGCGGGACCCAAAATCGGAAGAAAGGAGCGATTTCATGAGCATCCCGAAACGCGTCGCCGTGATCGGTGCCGGCAGCATGGGCAGCCAGGTCATGTGGAGACTGGCCGCCCGCGGAGCCGAGGTCATCGGCTACGACCGGTACGCACCGGGTCACGACCGCGGAGCGGCCGGGGGCGAGAGCCGCATCTACCGAGCCGCCCACCTCGGCGAGCCCGGGTACATTCCGCTGCTGCGGCTCGCGGACCGGATGTGGGAGCAGCTCCAGGCGGAGACGGGCCGGTCGTTGCGACGCCGCAGCGGCAGCCTGGTGATGGGAGAGGCCTCCTCACCGTCCATGAGCCTCCTCCTCTCCACCAGCGCCGCCCAGGGGCTGGATCACGAGGTACTGGACCGGGAGGAACTCGCCCGCCGCTACCCGCAGCACCGGCTCCCGGACGGACACACCGCCGTCCTCGACCGGTTGGGCGCCGTCATCAGGCCGGAGGCGTCGATCCAGGCCGCCGCCGCCCGTGCCGAGCAGCTGGGCGCCCGGCTGCACCGCTACACCACGGTGCGGGAGGTCGCCCCCGCGGCCGGCGGCGGGGTGAACGTCGTCACCGACCACGGCACGGACCATGTGGACGCCGCCGTGGTGACCGTGGGCCCCTGGATCAACACACTGCTCCCGGACCTGCCCCGGAGCATCGACGTCCGCCGGGTGATCTGTTCCTGGCACCTGCCCACCCGCCACGACTGGTTCGCGGGCGGTGCCCCTTCCTTCGTGCGCGCCACACCCCACGACTGCTTCGGAATCCCGTCGCCCGACGGCATCTCCGTCAAGCTCGGTCTCTCCTTCAAATACCATGCGCCGGTGCCCGAGCCCGAACGGCTCGAGCGTACCGTCCGCCCCGAAGAACTCGGCATCTTCCGCGAGCTCATCGGTGAACTCATGCCCGACCTGAACCCCGACCCCATCAGGGTGTCGGCCTACATGGAGGGCTACACGGAGTCCGCAAACCCGCTCGTCGGTCATCTGCCCGGCGAGGACGACATCATCGTCATGGCCGGGTTCTCCGGCAGCGGCTTCAAGTTGTCGCCCGCGATGGGAGAGATCGCCGCCGACCTGGCGCTCGACGGCACCACGCAGCAGCCGATCGACTTCCTCGCTCCGGCAGGAGTCGGCGCCGCCTGATCCCCGGCGATCGTCGACGTCATCACCCCCCACCCCCACTCCCGACATCTCTGTCATGAGCATGTCTAAGAAGGGCCCACGCTGGCCCTGACCGGTTCCCCGACGCAAGAAAGTGGAGCACTTCCATGCCCATTCCCTCGTTCCAGTTCCGCCCGAAGTACGTCTCGTTCGACTGCTACGGCACGTTGATCGAGTGGCCGATGACCCCCATCACGCGTGAGCTCGTCGGCGACCAGATCCCGGCCGAGCACTGGGACCAGTTCGTCAAGGAGTTCCGCGGCTACCGCTACGACTCGGTCCTCGACAAGTACTACCCCTACGAGCAGACGCTGCAGGCCGCCTTCGAGGGGGTCTGCCGCAAGTGGGGCATCAAGGCGGCCCCGGACGCCGGCAAGCGGTTCGCCGACGGGGTGCGCAGCTGGGGCCCGCACGCGGATGTGCCGGAACCGCTGAAGAAGATGGGCGAGAACTACAAGCTGGTCATCCTCTCCAACGCCGAGGACGCCTTCCTCGAGGAGACCGTGCCCCGGCTCGGTGCGGACTTCCACGCGGTCTTCACCGCGGAGCAGGCCGGCTACTACAAGCCCCGCTACGCGGCGTTCGAGTACATGCTCGACCAGCTCGACGCGTCCCCCGAGGACTTCGTGCACGTCTCCTCGCACACCCGCTACGACCTGATGCCGATGCACGACATGGGCTTCCGCAACCTCGTCCTCCTGGACCGCGGCTGCGACCCCGTCACCCACGGCTACGACTACGTGACGGTGAAGTCCCTGGACGAGCTCAACACCATGCTCGGCATCTGACGCGCGACGCGCGCCGTCCCGCACCGACAGCCCCGAAGGACCCGCCGTCCATGTCGGCGACGACCGCGTAGAACTCGAAGTACCGGGTCGATGATGCGACGTCCTCCGCCGCATCATCGACCCGGCCGAAAGCGGGGAGCACACGCTCCACGCCCCGGGCCGGCGGGCTGATCCCCTACGGCACGCACGACCTCACCGTCCCGGACCCGGAACTGGCCGCCCTGGCCCTCCCGTGGGACTCCGACACAGCCACGCGCCCAACCCTCCGGCCCAGGCCAGGGCGTCGATTCCGACGAGGCAGATCACCACCCCCTAAACCCAGCTCCAGCTGCCGCTTTCCACGTCCCCAGCCGCTCCCCTTCTCGCGGCCGGCACCACCAGGAGGCACACAATGAAAGACGCCCGAATAGACCGCAGACTGTTCCTGCGAGGAATAGGCGGAGTCACGGCGGGCGTAACCGCCGCGACCGCCCTCAGCGCCTGCGGTACCGGTACCAGCCGGTCCGCCGCGAGCAGCGGCGGCAAGGGCAAGACGGTGGTCGTCCGCGACAGCGGCGGTTCCTGGGGCGCGGCCCTGCAGAAGGCGATCTACACGCCGTTCACCCAGGAGACCGGCATCCAGGTCAAGGTGCTCAACCTGGACAACGCCCCGCTGCTGGCCCAGATCAAGCAGGGCCGCCCGCAGTGCGACCTCATCAACGACTCAATGATGTCGTTCGCCAAGTACGCGGCCGAGGACGCCCTGGAGGCGCTGGACCGGGACCGGCTCAAGAGCGTGAAGAGCGCGAAGATCCCCGAGGCTCAGATCACCGACCATGCCATCGGCCACAGCTTCTACGGTCAGTGTATTGCGTACCGCACGGATGCCTTCGGCGGCCGTAAGCCGGAGTCGTGGGCGGACTTCTGGGACACCAAGGCGTTCAAGGGCGGGCGTGCGATGTGCAGCCCGGACGGTGACCTGCCGGAGCTGGAGTTCGCGCTGCTGGCCGACGGTGTGCCGATGGACAAGCTGTATCCGCTGGATGTGGACCGCGCGTTCAAGGTGCTGACCCGGCTGCGGGGCGACATCAAGAAGTTCTGGGACAGCGGCCCGGTGCCCGGCGTGCTGCTGAGCCGCCAGGAGGTGACGATGTCCACCGTCTGGGACGGCCGGATCGCCGATCTGCAAAAGCAGGGCGTCCCGGTGGAGCGCCAGCTCAACGGCATCCGCCGCCAGTTCTCGGGCTATGCCATCGCCAAGGGCGCGGCCAACGCGGACAACGCCTACCGGCTGATGGACTTCTCGCTGAGTGCCGAGAGCCAGGCCAACCTGGCCAAGGCCTTCCCGTCGAACCCGTCCTCGCCGCTGGCTTACGCCAAGCTCACCGAGGCCGAGCGCAACGCGCTCGCGGGTGCGCCGAAGTACTACGACAAGGGTTTCGACGCGGACATCGACTGGTGGCTGAAGAACGAAGCGGCCGTCACCAAGCGCTGGTTGGAGTGGGCTCGTGGCTGATTTCGGTGTTGCCGCACCGTCGGTGAAGGTGGCCGGCGCCAAGCCGGCCACCGCGACCGGCAAGGCGCTGTCGGTGGTGGCTCTGCGCAAGACCTACGGTGACGTGGTCGCCGTGGACGAGGCGTCGATGGAGATCGCGGCGGGTGAGTTCGTCACCTTCCTCGGCTCGTCGGGGTCGGGCAAGACCACGACGCTGATGATGATCGCCGGTTTCTGTGAGCCGGACTCCGGCACCATCACCGTCGGCGGCCGTGACGTGACGCGGCTCGCGCCGCAGAAGCGGGGGCTGGGTTTCGTCTTCCAGCAGTACCTGCTCTTCCCGCACATGACCGTGCAGGAGAACGTCGCTTTCCCGCTCACGCTGCGTGGGGTGGGCAAGGACGAGATCCGCCGGCGGGTGGGGGAGACGCTGGAGATCGCGGGCCTGTCGCGGTTCGCCGGGCGCAAGCCGCGTGAGCTGTCGGGTGGTCAGCAGCAGCGTGTGGCGTTGTGCCGGGCGCTGGTCTACCGGCCTCCGGTCATCCTCATGGACGAGCCGCTGGGCGCGCTGGACAAGAAGCTGCGCGACCAGCTCCAGGTGGAGATCAAGACCATCCAGCAGGAGCTGGGCCTGACCGTCATCTATGTGACGCACGATCAGGAAGAGGCGCTGGTCATGTCGGATCGCATCGCGGTGATGCGCAACGGCCTGATCGAGCAGTTCGACACCCCCCGCGAGCTGTTCGAACGGCCCAAGACCCCCTTCGTGGCGGACTTCCTCGGCGCGGCCAACTTCCTGCCCGGCCGCATCGAGCAGCAAGACGGCGAGCACACCCTGGTCCGTCTCGATGGCAGTGGCGGCCTGATCAAAGCGCGCCGCCACGACCTGGCCACCGGTACGCAGGTGAAGGTGGCTGTGCAGCCGGGCCGGTTGCGGGCCTGCGCCAGTGACGACGGGTTCTGTACCGGCACGGTCGAGACCGCCACCTACGTCGGCACCCTGGTCCGCGCCGGGGTGCGCATCGACGGCAAGGACGCGCCCCTGCTGCGCCTGGAGGTCCCGGCCGGACGCGGCCCCGTCGCAGGTGAGCGGGTCGGGATCACCGCCGACCCCGACGACGTCAACCTCTTCGCCACCGAACAGGACGGGTGAGCCATGGCCGCCCTCACCGCCACCGCCCCAGCGCCCGCCCGTCCGCGCAAGCTCCTCGCCTCGCGCAAGACCCGCGTCGGGATCCTCTACGCCCTGCCCGTCGTCGTCTACCTGCTGGTGCTGTTCGTCTACCCGATCTTCAGCACCCTGCTGCTCAGCCTGAAGGACGCCAACGGCGCCTTCACGCTGCACTGGTACGCCGACGCGCTGACGGGTGTCAACCTGTCCGTGCTGATCACCACGCTGCGGATCTCCGCCGAGACGGCGCTGCTCAGCCTGGTCTTCGGGTTTCTCCTCGCCCAGGCGATCTGTCGGCTCAAGCCCATCCTGGCGGGCCTTGCGATGCTGGTCGTGGTCGTGCCGCACTTCATCAGTGCCCTGGTGCGTACCTACGGCTGGATCATCATGCTCGGCGACAAGGGCCTGGTGAACGAGACCCTGACCGCCCTGTCCGTCCCCGGAGCGCCGTTCCAGCTGCTCTACAACGAGCTAGGCGTGGTCATCGGCACCACCTCCATGATGCTCCCGTACACCGTGCTGCTGCTGTACGGGGTGATGCGCGGCGTGGACCGGCGCCTGCTGGCGGCCGCGGCCAGCATGGGCGCCGGCCGGGTGACCATCTTCCGCCGGGTCTACCTGCCGCTGGTCGCCCCCGGCCTGGCCAGTGCCGGACTGCTCAGCTTCATCCTCTCGCTGGGCTACTACATCACCCCCGCCCTGATGGGCGGACCCAACCAGACGATGATCGCCACCCTCATCAACCAGCAGGTCACCAAGGAGAACCAGTGGAACGGGGCCGCCGCCCAGGGCGTCATCCTGCTGCTGCTCACCCTCGCCGGACTGCTGCTGGTCAAGGCCGTCAGCTCCCTCGGCGCCAGCCGTAAGAAGAGGAGTGCGTCATGATGGAACTGCGCAGCAGCCTGGCCGGGCGGATCGCCCTGACGGCCATCTCCACCGTGATCCTGCTGTTCCTGGCGCTGCCGATCGTCGTCATCCTCGTCACCTCCTTCAGCAACAACGCCGTCGCGTCGTTCCCCCCCGAGGCGTGGACGCTGAACTGGTACAAGGCACTGTTCGCCGACGGCAGCAAATGGCCCGCCGCGCTCTCCCTGAGCGCCCTGATCGCCGCTATGAGCACCGTGTTCTCACTGATCATCGCTGTGACCGCGGCGACCGCTCTGGTCCGCAGTGAACTGCCGCTGCGCTCGGCAGTGTTCGCCCTGGTCCTCGGACCGTTGGTCATCCCGCAGATCGTCACCGCGCTGGGCCTGTTCCTGCTCTTCGAGCCGGCCGCGATGCTGGGCAGTCCGATCGCGATCGCGCTGGGGCACACGGTGCTGGCCGCGCCGATCGCGGTGCTGATCCTGATCGCGACCCTGCGCGGCATCGACGAACGCCTCGAAGACGCCGCCGCCAGCATGGGCGCCGGCCGCCTCACGATCGCCCGGCGCATCACCTTCCCCCTGGCCGCGCCGGGCATGATCGCGGCAGCGATCTTCTCCTTCATCACCAGCTTCGACGAGTTCTACATCTCCCAGTTCCTCTCCTCCGTCGACACCGTCACCCTGCCCGTGCAGGTCTACAACTCCCTCACCTTCGAGATCGACCCCAGCGTGACCGCGGTCAGCGCGCTGCTCACCGCCTTCGCCATCCTCGCCCTGGGCCTGGTGGCCCTGGTGCGCTGGATCGACTCCGGAAAGCAGGGCTCCCTGCTCTCGGTCGAGAACACGGCAGGCGTCGCCAATCCCGCCGGCGAGGCCGCATGACCGCCAACGGCTCGTTCGGCCTCGAGGGCGAGAACCTCCTCGTCGTCCAGCGAGGGGAGGGATCGTACGTCGACGACGCCGACGGCAGGCGCTGCATCGGCGGCCCGTGGGGGCTGTGGCCGGCACCGGCCTGATCGTCGACCTGATATCGCGCCGACCGCAGGCGGGGCCGGCCTCCTCGCCCGCGTCTGCAACCGTTTCCTGCCGCTGATCCCACTGCGCCCCCGCTGATCAGCGACCGCAGCCCCGTCGGCCGTGCTCCTGGTGGTGCCCGGCCGCGCCGTGAAAACTCCCCGCTAAGGACCCGAAATGAAGACGATTCCCTACTGGATAGAAACCGCAGGGGCGTTTCCCGACCGGTCCGGCAAGCCGCTGACCGAGGACACCGACCTGGTGGTCGTCGGCGCCGGCCTGACGGGTCTGTCCACCGCCCTGCACGCCGCCCGCAAGGGTGCCCGTGTCACCCTCGTCGAGAAGGGCCAGATCGGCTCCGGCGCCTCCGCCCGCAACGGCGGCATGGCCAACCTGGGCTTCACCATCGGTGTGGGCCAGGCCATCCGCCGGTACGGCCTCGAACGGGCCCGCGAGATCTACAACTCCTACGGCGAGGCCGTGGACACCGTCGAGCGGCTCGTGAACGAGGAATCCATCGACTGCCAGTTCCGTCGCGTCGGACGCCTGGGCGTCGCGTCCCGCCCCTCGCACTTCGAGAGCAAGAAGGCCCAGCAGCGCGACCTGGCGAAGTACTTCGGACACGAGACGACTCTGATCGGCAAGGCCGAGCTGCGTTCCGAGATCGGATCCGATGCCTACCACGGCGGGCTGCTCGACCCGTTCAGCGCCGCCCTGCACGTCGGCCGCTTCGTGCGCGGTATGGCCGAGGCGTGCGAGCGCACCGGTGTCGAGATCCACGAGCGCAACGCGGCCACCGGCGTGCGGCGTACCGCTGCCGGCCGGTACGAGGTCAGCACCGAGCGCGGTGTGATCCGTGCCGGGCAGGTCATGATGGCCACCGACGCCTACACCGACAAGAACTTCCCCTGGCTGCGCCGCCAGCAGGTCTGCGTGGGCAGCTTCATCATCGTGACCGAGCCGCTCGGTGAGGAGCTCGCCCGGGACATCATCCCCAAGGCCCGCCTCATCGTCGACTCCAACAAGGTCTGCCACTACTTCCGGCTCACCCCTGACAACCGGCTGCTGTTCGGCGGCCGTGCCCGCTTCGCCCCGTCCGATCCCACCTCGGACAAGAAGAGCGGACAGGTTCTGTTCCGTGAGATGTGCGAGATCTTCCCACAGCTCTCCCGCACCAAGATCGAGTACGTGTGGGGCGGCTCCGTCGGCTTCGCCATGGACCGCATCGTGCACGCCGGGCAGACCGAGGACGGCGTCTACTATTCCATGGGATACGCGGGCCACGGCGTCCAGATGGCAACCCACATGGGGCACGTCATGGCCGAGGTGATGGACGGCCACCCCGAGGTCAGCCCCGTCCGCGACATCGCCCCGCCCCGCATCCCCCTCTACAACGGCACTGCCTGGTTCCTGCCCTTCGCGGGCGCCTACTACAAGACGCTGGACCGCATCCGCTGACCGGTCGACAGCCGGCCTGGGCAGCATCGGAAGCATGGCTCTGTGGCAAGCCGTGCATGGCCCGACCGCTCAGGAGAAGGGCCCGTTGCCCGCCGAGAGGCTCGCCGACCTGCTGCGCGCCGTGACCGTGGAGCGCAGCTGTCAGGCCTCAATCGCAGATGCACGATGAGCCTGGTCGAACCCGACCCGGTGACGCTTGGTATGTCCGTTCTCAATTTGCCTCGTTCCCGAAAGCAATAGAGGAAAAGCATGTCGCTCCTGAAGACCATCGACACCAACCCCTCCTTCGCTCCCAGCGAGTCCGGCCCGCTGCCGGAACGCCTGATCTCCGGCGACCCGACTTACAGGACATGGGCCCAGGACGCCGCCCGCGAAGGAACGATCAACACGGGTGTCTGGGAAGCCACTCCCGGCGAGACGCGCTCGATCAAGGGCGAGACCTTCGAGTTCTGTCACATCCTTTCCGGAGTCGTCGAACTCACGCCGGAAGGTGGTGAGCCGGTGATCTACAAGGCTGGCGACAGCTTTGTCATGAAGCCGGGCTACGTCGGTGTCTGGAAGACCATCGAAACCGTGCGCAAGATCTACGTGACCGTGTCGTAACGCCGATCCCGCAGGGCACGATCGGCGTCGGGGCCTTTCGCAAGGGCAATCTGCCCGGTAGACACATGTCTCGATGCCCTGAATGAGGACCGCGCTGTGGCAGAAATGCGGCTCAGCGACGGGGTATGTACGGATGGGACCGTCGGCTGTCGCCCGGTCCCATCCGTACTGCTCGGCGTCACCGCATGGAAAGCAGGTGGGCGCACGGAGAGGCCCAGATCGAAGGGGCCCTCCGTGGCCCGCGGCCCGCAGGGGGGTGGCGAAGCGCACGGCCGGTTCTCCAGTGCCTCGCGCAGGCGGGGGTGTTGGGTGTCCTGGTTGCCCGCGTTCGCTCCGCTTCCGGCGCGCGGGGATGTCGTGCGCCGGCTCAAGCCCTCGCGTCGCCACGAACGTCGCCTGAACCCGGCTCCTTCTCCAGCACGACGACGAGCAACTCCAGTACCACTGGCGGGCGGTGTTCGGCCGCCTCCTAGGTGTTCGTCGCACCGAGCACGACTGCGCAGGCCAGCTGGAGCAGCGCCGAGCCCCGGTCCCGCCAGTCCGGCCCGGTGCCCCTCGGCAACGCCCCATTCAGCGCAGTGGCCAGGCCGATGCGGGCGCAACCTTCCGCAGCAGCCCACGCCCGCGTGGCCGATCAGGTTCTTGCCGTCGGCCCGCACGGCAAGCCGATGATCCCAGCCGCTGCTCTTCACCCGTTGGGTGCCTCTTCCTCGCGGTCTTCTTGATCTAGACAGTCCAGATCATCGCAGGTGGGAGGCACCCTTCTGCTGTCAGGGCGTCAGGCGATCGTTCCAGCCGAATCATGCGGCTGATGCTACAGACAGTCAGGTGCGCCCCACCACAGATCTGACAAACCCTCCGGTCGCGCCACTGCCCGGAGAGTCGTGCTCGGCGCGCAAGGCGGTCAGTGCACCACGTCGGTGATGTGGTTGATGCAGACGACCTTGGGCTGGGTCATCTCCTCGAAGGCGAAGCGCACGCCTTCGCGGCCCATGCTGCCGTACTTGAACCCGCCGAACGGCATGGCGTCGAAGCGGTAGTCGGACGAGTCGTTGATCATGACTCCGCCCGCTTCCAGCTGCCGGGCCGCGCTCAGGGCGCGGTCCAGGCGCGAGGTGAAGATGCCCGCGTGGAGGCTGTAGTCGATGGCGTTGGCCTGCTCGATGGCGTCCTCGAAGGACGTGAACGGCTGCAGCACGACGACCGGGGCGAACACCTCCTCCTGCCAGATCGAGCAGGTGGCCGGGACACCTTCCAGGACGGCCGGCGTGTACAGGGCGCCGTTGACGTCGTTGCCGCACAGCAGCACCGCGCCTTCGGCCACCGCCGTGTCGACCTTGGCCCGGGTGGCGGCCGCGGCCTCCCGGGTGATCATGGGGCCGACGTCGGTGGTGTCGTTCAGGGGGTCGCCGACGCGCAACAGCTTGGTGCGGGCGACGAAGGCGTCGCGGAAGCGCTCGTAGACGTCGTGGGCGATCAGGATCCGCTGGGTGCCGATGCAGTTCTGGCCCGCGGCCCAGAACGCGCCGGAGACGCACGAGGCCACGGCCTCGTCCAGGTCGGCGTCGTCCATGACGATGACCGGGGCGTTGCCGCCCAGGTCCATGGCGAGCTTTTTCAGGCCGGCCGTGCGGGAGATGGCCTCGCCGGTGGCGAATCCGCCGGTGAAGGACACCATGCGCACGTCGGGGGCGGCGACGATCGCGGCGGCGATGCCGGCGTCGCCGTTGACGACGGTGACGATCTCCTCGGGCAGGCCGGCCTCGATGAGCGTGTCGACCAGGCGCAGCGCGGACAGTGGCGTCAGCGCGGACGGTTTGAGGATGACCGCGTTGCCGCCGGCGATGGCGGGGCCGAGTTTGTGGGCGACCAGGTTGAGGGGGTCGTTGAACGGGGTGATGGCGGCGATGATGCCCAGCGGTTCACGGGTGAACCAGCCCTGCCGCTTCTCGGAGCCCTCATGGGAGTCGAAGGGGATGACCTCGCCGGCGTTGCGCCGTGCCTCGGCCGCGGACAGGGACAGGGTGTTGACCGCGCGGGCGACTTCCTTGCGGGCCTGGGTGATGGTCTTGCCGGCCTCGCTGACGATCAGCTGGGCGAAGGACTCGGCGCGCTGCTCGATCAGTCGGGCGGCGCGTTCCAGCACGGAGGCCCTGGAGGCGCGGGACAGCGCGGCCGCGGTGCGGCGCCCGCATCTGGCCTGCTGCAGGATGCCGCCGATGGCGCCTGCTTCGACGGTGGGCACCGAGGCGATGACCTCGCCGGTGTAGGGGTTGTGCACGGGCGCCGTGTCGGCGCCCCATTCGATGCTGGGGGGTACGACGGTGTCAGACACGGGAGTCTCCTGGAGAACGGGGCGCGTGGGCGCGGCGTAGCGCTGGTGGATGGCGATGAGCTCGCTGTCCTGCGCGGTGATGACGGTGTCGATGGCGGCGACGAGATGGCGGAGTTCGTCGTCGGTGGTGATGAAGGGCGGGCTGATCCGTACGGTGTTGCCGCGCAGTTCGAGGACGTCGATGTTGCGCAGGGCCAGGGCGCTGGCGGTGGGGTCTCCGGCGTAGGTGGCGCCGTGCTGGAAGATCGGCGTCTGCTCGCAGTCGCGGTAGAACGGCTGCCAGATGCGCGGCGAGACCAGGGCGCCGCCCAGCGGGGCGTAGCCGGAGGTGACGCCCTTGGCGAAGGTGACCAGGTCAGGGTCGAGGCCGTACCGCTCATCCTCATGCGCTGTCTGCTTGGTGGCTGCGGTAGTCGTTGAGCCAGCCAAGACCTTCGCTCGTGCCGGCGTGGGGGCGGTACTCGCAGCCGGCCCACCCGTCGAAGCCCAGTTCGTCGACCACGTCGAGCAGGTGGCGGACGTTGAACTCACCCTGGTCGGGCTCATCCCGGTCGGGCACGCCCGCTATCTGCAGATGACCGACCCGGCCGGTCGGCAGGTCGCGGCGCAGTGTCGTGGTGAGGTCGCCCTCGACGATCTGGCAGTGGTAGAGGTCGAGCTGCACCTTGAGATTGGCGGCTCCCACCTCCTGCACCACGGCGTGGGCCTCGGCCTGGGTGCTCAGGAAGTATCCGGGCATGTCGCGGCCGTTGATCGGCTCGATCAGGATGTCGACGCCCGCCGCGGCGGCCCGTTCCGCGGCCCACGCCAGGTTGGTCAGATAGGTGTCGCGGTGCTTGGCCACCGGTGTCGCGTCCGGTCGGACCAGCCCGGCCATCAGGTGCACCCGCGGGCAGCCCAGCACCCCCGCGTACTCCAGCGCCCGGTCCACCCCGGAACGCACCTCCGCCTCACGTCCGGGCAGTGCCGCCATCCCGCGCTCTCCGGACTCCCACGCTCCTGCAGGTGCGTTGAAGAGCACCTGCACCAGGCCGTGGTCGTCGAGCCGGCGGCGCAGCTCGGCGGCGTCGTACGCATAGGGGAAGAGGTACTCGACCCCCTGGAAGCCATCAGCCGAGGCCGCGGCGAAGCGGTCGAGGAAATCGTGCTCGTTGTACATCATGGACAGGTTCGCTGCGAATCTCGGCATGCTGGCTCCTGTGTTCCGGCCGGGGGACGGCCACGGTCAGTGGTTCAATCACCTTGCTCCGCAGCCTCCCTGCCATCCCGTGGTCTCAAAGGCCCTCTCCGTGGTATGGCCAGGTTCCGCCGTCTGCTCGTTCAGCACCCGCACCGCGTTCTCCGCTCCGCTGCGCGGGCTGGAGAGCACGGGCTTGCCGACCGCTTCGGCGATCGCGGGAGCCAGCGGTGCCATGGATGCCTGCGCCAGCACGATCACGTCGACCTCCTTGGCCAGCGCCCGTGCCCCGTCCAGCACCATCGCGTCGTGGCGGTCGCGGTCACCGGACATCAGCACCGAGAAGGCACCCTCGCACAGCTGCTCCTGGACGGTGATGTCGCGACCGGCAGCCCGGGCCTTCTCCTCGACGAGGGCACGGGTCGGCGGCAGCGTCGTGGGGACCGTCGCCAGGACGCCGATGGCGCCCGCGGTCTCGACCGCTGACGCGGTCATCGCGTCGTCGATCTTGACGATCGGGGCGCAGACCAGGCGTCGGGCCACGTCGATGGCCGGACCGACCGAGGAGCAGGCGGAGAAGATGACGTCGGCCCCTGCGGACTCCGCGGCCTGGGCCAGGTGCACCATGCGCCGCGTGCTGGCAGGTGAGACCTCACCGTCGCGCACCACGGCTGCGAGCACATCGCTGTCGACGAAGTGCAGGACCTTGGCGTCTGGCGCGAGTTCCGCGAGGTATTCGTTGATGACCGAATCGGGGTTGACGAACAGCAGGCTGGTGTGCAGCACGGCGATCGAGGCAGTGGTGGACATGGTGGCTCCAAGAGGGTGAGGTACCGGCCCGCGTGCCCAGGAGGGCACGAGTGCGCGGGACGGAACGGTGCGAACCGCGCGCAGCGCGCACGGCCGGGGCGCACGACGGTCTTGTGTCTGGCGGTGTGGTGCGGCTAGGGCAGCGGGGCTGGATCAGGTCACGCGTGCGTCCCCTAAGCGCGGGGGCTGAGGCGGCCGATGACCTCCAGGGCGGCGTCCCGGACCGCGTCGCGGCCCGCCGCCCACAGGGAGACGACGTCGGAGCCGGGCAACGCGGACGGGAGGGTCACGCGGGTGGCCTCCAGATAGGCGCGGCGCAGTTCGGCGTTGACGTTGACCTTGGCGACGCCTCGGGCGAGGGCGCCGTGCAGCTCCTCGACGGGCAGACCGCTGGCGCCGTGCAGGACGAGCGGGACGGTTACGGCCTCGTGGATCGCGGCCAGCCGCTCCAGGTCCAGGCGGACCGGGTGCTTGGTGAAGCCGTGGACGTTGCCGACGGCGACGGCGAGTGCGTCCACGCCCGTCGCGGCCACGAATTCGGCCGCCTGCTGCGGGTCGGTCATCGCCGCGGCCGGCGCGACGGCGTCGGTGGAGACGTCCTCGTCGCCGGGGAGGGCACCGAGTTCGGCCTCCACCCAGGCACTGTGGTCGCGGGCCCGGCGGATCGCCTCCTTCGTCAAGGCGATGTTCTCGGCGAACGGCAGGTGGGAGCCGTCGACCATGACGGAGGTGTAGCCCGCCTCCAGGCAGGCCGTGATCTCGTCCAGGTCCCGGCTGTGGTCGAGGTGCACTCCGAGAGAGGCCGTGGAGCGCGCCGCGGCGTCCAGTGCCAGCCGCATCAGGGCCTCGCGGCCGGCGTGCTTGAAGGGACTGGAGCCCGCCTGGATGAAGACCGGCCGTCCGGCGGCCTCGGCGGCGGCCGTGACGCCCTGGACCGTCTCCAGGTTGTAGGCGACGAACCCGGGCAGGGCGTGACCGGCGGCCGCGGCCTGCTTCAGGGCATCGGTTCCGTGCAGCAGCATCAGGCACTCCTGAGCAGGTCGAGGGCGTCGGCGAGGGCATCGGGGCCCCCGACGTTGCCGGCGAAGACGATGTAGGGGATGCCTGCGGCGGGGCCGTCCACGGGCTCCCACAGCGAGACGATGCCCGGCAGCAGCGTGCCCCGGGCCCAGGCACGGCGGATCTCAAGGCCGTGGGTGGCGGTGTCGCTGGAGGTGATGCCGCCCTTGGCGACGACGAAAGCGGGCCGCCGGGAGGCGTTGACCTGGCGCACGGTCTGAACGAGCGCGGCGGAGACCCGGCGGGAGATCGCCAGACTGTCGTCCGCGTCGGCACCCGTCACCAGCACGCGAGAGGTGCGGATCACGGCGTCGGCCGAGTCCAGCGCGTCGGCGGCCGCGGCCGCGACCTCGGCGATGTGGGCGTCACGCCGCTCCTCGTCGAGCAGCAGGGCCACGTCCAGCTCGTACTCGGCGATCCCGCCACGCTCCCGCAGCCGGTCCAACTGCCGTGTCGTCAGCGCGACATGAGACCCCACGACGATGAGACCGTGCGGTGCGTCGCCGCGCAGCGGGCGCAGTTCGGCCGGGGTGAGCGGTGCCCGCCCGGCCTGTCCGGCGCGGGCCCTGACGAAGGACGGCCCGACCCGGTACAGCAGCCGCGTGCCGTTCTCCTCCGCCTCCGCGAGGGCCAGGGCGAGCACTCGCAGATCGTCGTCGCACACCGCGTCGACCACGGCCACCCGTCCGCCGCGCAGCGAGGACAGCAGCCGCGCCGTGTGCGCCGGGCCACCGCCGCGCAGGTCGTCGAGGGTGATGCGCAGGACCTGGTCCGCGGGGATGCGTCCGCCCGTCTTCTCCTCGACCCACTCGGGCAGCGACGAGCTGCGGTAGCCGAAGGTGGCGTCACGGGCGAACTCGCTTTCGCCGACCGGGAGCAGTTCGTCGGCGGTCCGCATCCAGTGGTTCGAGCCGATGGTCAGCCGACCCGCCTCGATGTAGGCGGGGACCAGTACCACACCGTCCGGGGCACCTGCGCCCAGCTCGGTCAGCTCCTCGGCGAGGACATCGGTCTCCAGCGGGAAGTGGCCGCGCAGCGTCGAGTCGCCACGGCTGGCCAGGACGTAACCGGTGCCCTCGCCCGCGGCGGCCGCGTGCAGGGCGCGGACCACCTCGCGGTTGCGCGCGGCGGCGTCCTCAGCAGACAGGCTGCGGCTGTTGGTGAGGACGAAGAAGACGCCACTGTCCTGGCGCAGCGCCCAGCGCAGGTCCTCAACCGTCCAGGACGTCAGGACGGGCACGTCGGCGACCGTCTGGGTGCCGGTGGGATCGTCGTCGAGGACGACGAGACGGGGGCCGCCGGATATCCGGGTGGCCACTTCCGCGGCGCTCACCTCGCGGACCGGGGGCAGCCCTGTGAGCACCGCTGCCTCGGGGGCGGGCCGCGCCTGGGCATGGAGGGGTAGGGGCATGGCGATTCCTGCTCCATTAGGGGTAGTTGCGGGGAACGTCAGTCGGGGTCGCGCTTGATCACGTCACACCAGGGCCTGACCGGGTCCCGCGACGGCCTCGGGACGGAGCAGCTCGGCGAGGGTGCCGGCGGGCAACAGGCCCTTGTCCAGGACGAGGTGATGCTCTTTGAGAGGGAGTGCCAGATGATCGGTTCGAAGGCGTTGAGCTGGAGCTGTCCGGCCTCGGCGGCCATGGTGATGGTGACGTCGTTGCCGATCACCTCGAAGGCGACCTGGTTGACGACCTCCGGGATCACCGGGTTGACCTTGCCCGGCATGATCGAGGAACCGGCCTGTACGGGCGCCAGGTTGATCTCGCCGAGCCCGGCGCGCGGGCCGGACGACAGCAGCCGCAGGTCGTTGCAGCTCTTGGAGAGCTTGACCGCGATCCGCTTGAGCACACCGGACATCTGCACGAACGCCCCGCAGTCCTGGGTGGCTTCCACCAGGTTGGCGGCGGTGACCAGCGGCAGTCCGGTGATGGCGGCGAGGTGGCGGCGGGCGGCCTCGGCGTAGCCGGCAGGGGCGTTGAGGCCGGTGCCGATCGCGGTGGCACCGAGGTTGATCTCGTGCATCAGCTCCACTGCCTCGGAGAGCCGGCTGCGATCCTCCTCGATCATGACCGCGTACGCCGAGAACTCCTGACCTAGCGTCATCGGGACCGCGTCCTGGAGCTGGGTGCGGCCCATCTTGAGGATGTTCCGGAATTCGACCGCCTTGGCGGCGAAGGCGTCCTGGAGTACGAGCATGGACCTGAGCAGGCCGTGCACCGCGAACACCGTCGCGATCTTGACCGCGGTCGGATAGACGTCGTTCGTCGACTGGCCGAGGTTGAGGTCCTCGTTGGGGTGCAGGTGCTCGTACTGGCCCCTGGCGTGCCCCAGCAGCTCCAGCGTCCGGTTCGCCACGACCTCGTTGGCGTTCATGTTGGTGGAGGTGCCGGCGCCGCCCTGGACGACGTCGACGACGAACTGGTCGTGCAGCTTGCCGTCGCGGATCTCACGGCAGGCCTCGACGATCGCGGCGGCCTTCCTCGGCTCCAGCAGGCCGAGTTCCTCGTTCGCCAGGGCGGCGGCCTCCTTCACGGCGGCCAGAGCGTCGATCAGATGCGGGCAGGCGGCAATCGGCGTGCCTGTGATGGCGAAGTTCTCCCTGGCGCGCAGGGTGTGGATGCCCCAGTACGCCTCAGCGGGGACGTCGCGATAACCGAGCAGGTCGTGCTCGCTGCGGTGCGCTACGGCGGTCATGGCAGGCCGGGCCTTCTCTCGGAGCGTGTTCAGGCGTGCGGGTGTGTGGGGTGCGGCAAGAGGGCGAGCGAGCACGACCCGCCAGGGCGGTGCGACTTGCCACGACCACGCCGCGGAAAGTCTGGGCAGTGTCACCGCCGTCGGTATCGGCTCAGAACGCCTTGTCCTTTGCCTCGTCGCAGGCGCCGCCGGGCGGCAGGAATCAGGCGGTGCCGTCCCAGGAGGGGACGGGTGCCTTCGGCAATCGCCCGGCGGGCGGCAGGACCTCGGACCGGATGCCGTCACCGGGGGCGAGGGCGAGGCGGTGGTTCTGGTTCGTCATACGGCCGATTGCAGCAGCGGGCCGGGCAGCGCGTCCAAGACCCAATCCCGATGTACCTTATAAGGCTGCCCTATAAGGCGGCCTTAGGCGGCATCTCACGTGGTGAGGCGCCCCCTTTCGGCTACTTCGCGACGCCCCGCAATGAGTGTGGATCTCGGCGGCGAGGTTGCGGATGTCCTCGCCTGCTGCGTGCACCGTGGTGGTCGGGAAGTGCCATTCCTCGGAGGGCGCTCGGTCGTGAATGCCCCAAGTCAGTTGGACGTGGCCACCGTGGCGGTGCTCCGCTGAGAGAGTCGGGTCGCAGCAGAGGGAGTGCCAGGTACGTACTCCTTCCAGCCCCGGAAGTCTTCGGCAAGCGAGGTGAGGAAGTGCCGAGGCCGTCGCCGTCCCAGGTCTGCACCGAGGTCTCGACGTTTCCCCATGGCCCGCAGGCCCTGATGAGGAAGTCGAGCGTTGCTGTCTTCTTCGGCCTCTCCCTTGCCGCTGTCTTCATGCCCTACGGCGTGATCGCCGCCCTGATCGACCTGCCGCGGGCACCGGCCTGGCCGGGTTCGTGGTCAGCGCGCTGGGTTCGATGCGGATCCGTGTGGTGGCTGGCTTGCTGTTCGTCGGAGACGCACGTATCCCATTGACCGCACTGGGCGAACCGGAGTCACTCGACGGCGAGGAAGCTCGGGCGTGGCGTACGTATAAGGAAGTTCTGCCGGCGTTCATGGTGATGCGCGGCTTCATCACCACCCGGTCCGCGTCGAGGTCGTCGCCCCCGGGGACCCCACTCCCTACATCCACCTCTCCACCCGCACGCCGGATCGGCTTGCGGAAGCGATCCGCAGCTCTGTTTGACAGGGGAGGATGGGCGACCGTGGGTCGTCGAGCGCCAGCTGCTCCTGGCGCTGCCGGTCCTCGTACGCGATGCGGGCCTCGCGCAGGCTGCCGTACGCCGTGCGGTCGAGCTTGCGTGCGTCCGGCACGAGGATCGGTGCGCGGGCCTCTGAACATGCACTGACATGCGACGGAACAGCCCCCAGGAAATGGACACGATCATGGAATAGAACCGCGGCCAGCCTGTTGGTACCGCATCTGAACCTGGAGCGCACGGCCCCAGCGGTGGCCAAAAGCGAAGGAAACCTACAACAGGCCCGGCCCTCGCCGCGTTGCGCGAGGGTCCGACCGGCGAGGTGTTCTCCCGGGGGACCCGGGCTACGACGAGGCGCGGAGCGTCTTCGACGGCATGATCGACCGGCGGCCCGCCGTGATCGCCCGGTGCGCGCACGAGGAGGACGTCGTCCGGGCCGTGCGCTTCGGCGCCGCGAGCTGGACCCGCCCGTCGCGGTCCGGGGCGGCGGCCACAGCGTGCTGGGCATGACGCTGGGGGACGGGGCACTGGTCGTCGACTTGCGCCTGCGCCGGATGCACCCCGCCCCGACCCGTACCGCCAGGTACCTCAAGCCGGGACTTCTCCGGCCTCGCCGTCCGTGTTCCGGCCGGTCGGACACAGGACGCCGACCAGCGCTCCCGCGTCCGGCCGCCGACCAGCCACGCCCAGCCGCCGACCAGCGCTCCCGCGTCCGGCCGGCGTCACCGGGCTCCGGAACCGCGCGGAGATGTGCCGGACGCATGCCCCCGGGTAGCGTCCGGCACATGGACAGCGGTAGGGACAGCGGATTCGGTACCCATGGGGCCGGGATCACCGTGCAGCGCGCGCTGGAGCTGCCCGGGCTGCGCGGCGGGCTGCCCGAGGTGCTGGCGGGCGCCGACCGGCTGGGGCGCACCGTGCGCTGGGTGCACGCGGGTGAGGTGCCCCACATCGCCTCGCTGCTCAAGGGCGGCGAGCTGCTGCTGACCACCGGCTACGGCCTCGGCAGCCGCCCGGCCGAGCAGCGGGCGTTCGTGCGCACCCTGGCCGAGCGCGGCATCGCGGCCCTGGTGGTGGAGCTCGGCCCGCGCTTCACGCGTCTGCCCGCCGCCCTGGTCGACACGGCCCGCGCGGCCGGTCTGCCGCTCGTGCAACTGCATCGCGAGGTGCCGTTCGTGACGGTCACGGAGGAGATCCACACCGAGATCGTCAACGGCCACTACGCGCTGCTGCAGCGCGCCGAGGAGGTGCACCGCCGCTGCACCCAGGCGCTGCTGGGAGGCGGCGGAGTACCGCAAGTCCTCGGCATTCTGGCGGACTTCAGCGGCAACCCGGTCTTCCTGGAGACCGCGGACGGCCAGCTGCTGTACGCCGCCGGGGCCGGTCCCGAGGGCGCGGACCCGCTCCAGGTGTGGGAGGGACTGCGCGGCCCGCACAAGGACGCCCCGCCACCGGCCGGTTCGGTCCTCGTGGACGTGCCGGGCGGCGGCCCGGGCTCCGGCGGTGTTCGCGCGCGGCTCGTCCTGCTGCCGGTACGGGCTCCGCTGGCGCCGGTGCACCGCATGGCGGCCGAGCGGGCGGCGGGCATCCTGGCCGTGGTGCTGATGCAGGCGCGCCAGGAGGAGGAACTGGCGGCGCGCGGACGCGGCGACTTCCTCACCGACCTCGCCGAGGGCCGGATCAGCGCGGAGGACGCGCCCGCACAGGCGCGGGTGCTGGGGTTCAAGCCGGGCGACAGCCCGCTGCTGCCGGTGGTGATGCGACTCGGGGATGCCCTCGCGCCGGGCGGTGGCTGGGCGGTGCTGGCCCGCGCGGTCGGGGAGGAACTGGCCTCGGTGGGTGTGCCGGTCCTGCTGGGCGTACGGCCGGTCGAGGGCCGTGTGCCGCTGCTGCTGGGGCTGCGCTCGGAGTCGGAGCGGTCGGCGTTGGCGGACCGGGTCGCGGCGGCGCTGCGGGCCGGTGTGGAACGGGCCGGGATGCTCAGGCCGGGGACACAGCCGCCGGTCGTGGTCGTCGGGGTGGCCGGCGGCTGGGCGGCGGCCTCGGCGGGGCTGCGGCACGCGGCGGAGACGGCGACGGCCGCGCAGGGCCTGCCGGACCGCCCCTGGTACGACGCGCGGCGCCTGGACACCGACCTGCTCCTGTGGCGCCTGCGCGACCACCCGGACCTGGCGGCCTTCGTGGACCGCGCCATCGGCCCGCTCCGCGACCACGACCGCCGCTCCAGACCGCCGCTGCTGCCCACCCTGGAGACCTACCTGGCCCACGCCGGGCGCAAGGCGGAGACGGCCCGCGAACTGCACCTCAACCGGCAGACCCTCTACAACCGCCTCGCCCGCATCGGCGAGTTGCTGGGCACGGACCTCGACGACCCCCAGACGGTCCTGGCGTTGAGCCTGGCCCTGCGGGCACGCCGCCACGTGGGCTAGATCAACGGCTGCGGCTGGGTCAACTCGTCGTAGATGCTCAACACTTGGGCGACGGTCTCGTCCTCGGTCGGCCAGTCGGCCGCCTGCCGGGCGCCCTTCTCCTTCAGCAGCTCCCGGCGCCCGGGATCGCCGAGCAGGCGTACGACGGCGTCGGCGAGCGCCTTGGCATCGCCGTACGGGACGAGTTCGGCGGCGTCGCCGACGAGTTCGGGGATGCCGCCCACGCGGGTGGCGACGAGCGGCACGCGCGCGTGGAGGGCTTCCTGGGCGAGGACGGAGCGCGCCTCCCACCGGCTGGGCAGCAGCGCGAGGTCGGCGGCCATGAGCAGGTCGGTGACGTCGTCACGTCGGCCGATGAGCCGGACCGGCAGCCCCTCCTCCTCGATCCGCCGCTGGAGTTCGCCGCGCAGCGAGCCCTCCCCCGCGATCACCACCAGCGGCACGGGATCGAGGCGACGCCACGCGTGCGTGGCGTCCAGCAGGACGTCGTACCCCCGGTGCCGCTCCAGGGAGCCGACGGCCATCAGCAACGGGCGCCCGATGGCACCGAGTTCGGCCCGGACCTTGGGCCGCAGCCGGTCGGGATCGTCCGGCTCGACGGGCCGTCGAGGCCCCGGAAGCGCGACGGCGGCGAGCCGCGCGTCCCGCGCACCGGTGCGGCGCGCCCGGTCCACCAGCGCGGAGGTCGTCCCCAGCACCACGGTGGCCGCCTTCGCCACGCGCCGCTCCAGCAGCCGCAGCAGCTGGGCGCGCGGCCCGTCGGCGTGCGCCCGGTCGTGCCAGGTGACGACGAGCGGGGTACGGACGCGCCGACCGCTCAGCGCGAGCACGGTACGGAAGGAGGCGTGCAGCCCGTGCGCGTGCACCAGGTCGGCGTTGGCGCAGGCCGCGCGCAGGGCCGCCACCGAGACCGGGTCGCTGCTGCGCGGCACGTGCACGTGGCCGGCGCCGACGCCGGTGAAGTCGTAGGCGTGGTCCGCCTCCACGGGGGCGCACACCGTGACCTTCACGCCCCGCGCGACGAGCCCCGCGGCCAGGGAGCGCACGTGCGCACTGCTGGCGGCGTTGCCTCCGCCCAGCACCTGCACGGTGCGCAGCGGCGACTGGCCGTGCGGTGACGGGCTGCTCACGGGGGTCACGTGGCCGGGGCTCCTGGTTCGGGTCGAGCGGTCACGAAGAAGATTCGGGGCGGTCACGAAGAAAGTACAGAAGGATCGGGCGGAGGGTGTGCACCGCGCGGTTTCCTACGCGTACTCCGCCAAGGATGCCAGGACGTACGGGGGTTCCGGGAACGGCGACCACCGCGACCGCACGGCTGCCGCGGCAACGAGACGGGCAGCGTCACCCACACGAGTGACCCAGCCGATCCACTGCCGAGGCCGGCTCCCTCACCTTGCCGCCGCGCGGCAACCCGGCCGTGCCCGCCCGGCCCACCTTGCGCCCACCCTCAGCCCGACCCGTGCCCACCTCTCACCCCGTCACCACACGCAGCCCAACCCGCGCCAGCCCACTCACCTCACCACCGCACACCGCCGCACCCACCAGCGCGGCCGCATGCGCAACGAGCCCGGCGCGACCGGCGCCGGTGACGACGGCTGCTCCCAGCGCCGCCCCCAGCGCATGCGCCCCCGTGTCGCCGATCATCGCCCGCTCGCCGAGGTCGTCGGGCAGTACGGCCGCCGCGGCCCCCATCGCGGCGGCGGACACCTCCCCCGCGGGCCCGCCGCGCACCAGCCCCGGCGCCCCGAGCGCGAGAACCGCCGCGGCGGCGCGCCCGGGCCGTACGTCCACGAGGTTGACGAAGTGTGCGGCCCCGGCGATCACCACGCCTGCCAGCACCTTGTCGACCGGCCGCTCCTTGAGCAGCGCCCCGGCGACGAGCCCGGCCGCCGAGATCCCGAACAGCTTCACCGCACCACTGGTGACCTCACCGTCCCGCAGCGCGGCGAGATGCGCCCGGAACCCCCGCCGGGGATCCCCGGCACCGGCGACATCGTCGTACGCCCCGCAGACCCCGGCGGCCAGCACGGCGAACCCGGCGGCAGGCCGCACCCGGCCGGCCCCGACCGCAGCCGCCAGCGCCGCAGCGGGCCCCGCGTACAACTCGACGGTCCGCCCGGCGTAGTTCTTCCGCTCCCACCGGTCGCGGCCACCGGGCGCCGCGCGGCGGAGGGCGGCCGTCGCACCCCGGGTGAGGGCGGCGGCGCGTGCGAACGAGCTGGTCGTGCGTGCACGGTCGATCATCCGGCCAGCCTAGGACCCCGGCCGACAGCAGTCCGCCCACCGCCCACAACAGCTCGCCCCGGATCCGCGCGGGCTGACCGCCCGCTACACGTCCGCCCGAGCCGTCGCCAGCAGCTCCTCCGCGTGCGCCCGGGCCGTCTCCGAGTCCTCCTGGCCGGCGAGCATCCGGGACAACTCCCGGATGCGCTCCTCCCCTTCGAGCACCTTCACGCCGGACCGGGTGACCGACCCATCGTTGGTCTTCTCCACGAGCAGCTGCCGGTCGGCGAAGGCGGCGACCTGCGGCAGGTGCGTCACGACGACGACCTGCGCGGTCTTCGCCAGCCGAGCCAGCCGCCGCCCGATCTCGACGGCCGCCTTGCCGCCGACACCGGCGTCGACCTCGTCGAAGAGGTACGTCGGCACGGGATCGGTCCCCGCGAACACGACCTCCACGGCGAGCATCACGCGCGACAGCTCACCGCCGGAGGCGCCCTTGGCGATGGGCCGCGGCGGCGCCCCGGGGTGCGGGGCGAGCAGCAGTTCCACCTCGTCGGCACCGGACGGCCCGTACCCGACCGTACGCCCGCCCACCTCGACGCCCTCCGGGTCCTCGGTCTGCCGGATGGCGAAGGACACGCGCGCGTGCGGCATGGCGAGCGAGGCGAGCTCGGCGGTCACCGCGGCGGCGAACCGCTCGGCGGCTTCCGTCCGCGCGTCCGTCAACGCCTGTGCCAGCCCGCCCAGTTCGGCCCTCAGCGCGTCCCGTTCGGCGGTCAGCTCCTCGATCCGCTCGTCGTCGCCGTCCAGCTCGGTCAGCCGCTGTGCACTGTTCTCCGCCCAAGCCAGTACGGCGTTGATGTCCTCGCCGTACTTCCGCGTCAGCCCGGTGAGTGCGGCACGCCGCTCCTCGACCGCGGCCAGCCGCAGCGGATCGGCGTCCAGATCGTCGGCGTACCCGGCCAGTTCGCCCGCCACATCGCGCAGCAGGATTCCGATCTCGCCGATCCGGTCGGCGAGCGCGGCCAGCGCCGGATCGTGCGACCGTACGGCCTCCAGCGCCCGCTGCGCGCCCGCGACGAGCGTCCCCGCGTCCACTCCCTCGGGGTCCTCCGGATTGCCCGCGAGCGCGGCGTGCGCGACGGACGCGGCGGACGCCAGCGCCTCCGCGTGCCCCAGCCGCTCGGCCTCCTCCGCGAGCTCGGCGTCCTCACCGGCCCGCGGCTCGACGGCCGCGATCTCGTCGAGGCCGTAGCGCAGCATGTCGGCCTCCTGGGCCCGTTCACGCGCGCGCGTGGTGATCTCCTCCAGCTCGGCGGAGACGGCCCGCAGCCGCTTGTACGCCTCGGTGTACTTGGCGAGCGGCACGGCGACGGCGTCGCCCGCGTACCGGTCGAGGGCCTGCCGCTGCCGGGACAGCTTGAGCAGCCCCTGCTGGTCGGTCTGCCCGTGCACGGCCACCAGGTCGTCGGCGAGCTCGGCGAGCAGCCCCACGGGCACGCTGCGCCCGCCCAGGTGCGCCCGCGAGCGCCCCTCGGCGGAAACGGTACGGCTGACCAGCAGCGCCCCGTCGTCGAGCTCGGCGCCGGCCTCCTCGGCCCGTACGGCGGCCGCCGCGTCCGCGGGCACGGTGATGCGCCCCTCCACGACCGCCTTGTCGGCACCGATCCGCACGAGCGCGGGGTCCGCACGCCCGCCCAGCAGCAGTCCGAGGCTGGTGACCACCATGGTCTTGCCCGCACCCGTCTCACCGGTGACAGCGGTGAATCCGGGCGACAGCTCGACGACAGCGTCGTCGATCACTCCGAGCGACCGTATCCGCATCTCCTCCAACACGGACACGACCTTACGAGGTCGGGGGCGGGGAGTGCGACGGCCCCCGCCTCGCTTGTGAGAAGCCCCAGGTGACAAAGTCACATGGGTCGCTTATGTCACCCGGGGGAGTGGCTCGGCCCCCGGGAGGCTAGTGCGGCGCCCCCCGCCACCCGGACACGGGCAACGCGAACTTCGCCACCAGCCGATCCGTGAACGAGGCGTGATGCAGCCGGGCCAGCCGCACCGGCACAGCCCCCCGCCGCACCTCGACCCGCGCCCCGGGCGGCAGCTCCACGGTCCGCCGCCCGTCACACCACAGCACCCCCGGCGGTACGTGCGGCAGCACCTCCACCGCCAGCACGGAATCCGGGGAGGTCACCAACGGCTTGGCGAACAGCGCGTGCGCGCTGATCGGCACCATCAGCAGTGCCTCGACCTCGGGCCACACCACGGGCCCGCCCGCGGAGAACGCGTAAGCCGTGGACCCGGTCGGCGTCGCGCACACGATCCCGTCGCAGCCGAACCCCGTGACCGGCCGCCCGTCGATCTCGAGGACGACCTCCAGCATCCGCTCCGCGGACACCTTCTGCACGGCCGCCTCGTTCAGCGCCCAGTCCGTGTGCACGATGTCGCCGTTGCGGTGGACGACGACATCGACGGTCATCCGTTCCTCGACCTCGTACGCCCTGGTCACGACCCGGTCGACGACCTTGTCGAGGTCGTCGCGCTCGGCCTCGGCGAGGAACCCGACCCGCCCCAGGTTGACGCCGAGCATCGGCACCCCGGAGGCCCGGGCGAACTCGGCACCCCGCAGCAGCGTTCCGTCGCCACCCAGCACGATGAGCAGCTCACACCCGTCGAGGCACTGCGGAGTCGCCTCCTTGACGAGTTCCACCTCGTCGGGCAGCGGAAGGTCCCGTGCCTCCGCCTCCAGGACGCGCACGCCCAGCCCCGAGCGCAGCAACCCCTTCACCACGAGCTCGGCACTGCGCACAGCCGCGGGCCGCCCCGTGTGGGCGAGCAGGAAAACAGTACGAGCTCGGTTCGTTGTCAACGCGGCCCCTCCGCCACTGCACGGTCAACGTCGGCCGGGTCCAGTTCCGGTGCCCCGGCCCGCAGCCACAGAAAGTATTCGACATTCCCCGAGGGCCCGGGCAGCGGACTGGCCGTCACACCCTTCGCCCCGAGCCCCAGCTGCCAGGCCTTCTCGGCCACCCCCCGCACGGCCTCCGCCCGCAGCTGCGGGCTCCGTACGACTCCCCCGCTGCCCAGCCGCTCCTTGCCCACCTCGAACTGCGGCTTGACCATCATCACCAGGTCGGCGTCCGGTTTCACGCACCGCACCAGGGCGGGCAGGACCAGCCCGAGCGGGATGAAGGACAGATCCCCCACGACAAGATCCACAGGCTCCCCATCGATCACTTCAAGCGTCAACTCCCGCACGTTCGTACGGTCTTTGACGGTGACGCGTTCATCCTTCTGGAGAGACCAGGCCAGTTGTCCGTATCCGACGTCCACGGCGACGACGTGCGCGGCCCCGGCGCGCAGCAGGACATCGGTGAAGCCGCCGGTGGACGCGCCGGCGTCCAGCGCCCGCCGCCCCTCGACGACCAGTCCCTGGGGCACGAAGACCTCCAGGGCGCCCGCGAGCTTGTGCCCACCCCGCGAGACGTACTCGGGATCGCTCTCGTCCTGCGCGACGACGATCGCCGCCGCCGTCTCCACCTGTGTGGCGGGCTTGGTCGCGACGGTCTTGCCGACGGTGACGCGCCCGGCGGCGATCAGCTGGCTGGCGTGCTCACGTGAGCGCGCGAGCTTCCGGCGGACCAGCTCCGCGTCGAGACGGCGGCGTGCGACTCCTGCCACGGTTGGTTCAGCTCCTATGTCCAAACGGTGACGGGGGCGCCGGAGGTCCCGGGCGGGCGTCGAGCGCGGTGAGCGCGTCGCGCAGCCCCTGGTGTACATCCTCGTACACCTCGACATGCCCGTCGGTGGCGAGGTGGTCGGCGTCGCCGAGCCGGTCGAGGGCCGCGTCCACGTCGGCGTTGCCGGTGGGGGTGCGGGGCACGTTCAGCGGGGCGGGGGCGGCCGGGTCGTACGCGGGCTCGGCCTCCACCGCCTCCTGAGGCGTCCCGGTCTGCGGAACTGCGTCGTCCATGCCCTGACGCTACCCCGAACCGCTGCGGTACCGTCGGTCGCGATGGCCACGATCGAGGAGTGCCGCGCCGCACTCGACAAGCTCTCGGACAACATGCAGAACGCCGAAGGGGACGTCCGCGAGGCCGCCGCCCTGGACCGCTCGGTGAGCTGCCACATCAAGGACCTCGACGTCACCTTCGTCGGCCGGCTCGAGAACGGCCGGATCGTGGTGCACGACACCCTTGAGGGCCCGCCGCGCGAGAAGGCCGAGATCAGACTGGCTCTGACGGGCGACGACCTGGTGGCACTGGTGAACGGCGAGCTGAACTTCGCCAAGGCCTGGGGTTCGGGCCGGGTGAGACTGGAGGCGGGCCTGCGGGACGTGTTCCGCCTCAGAAAGCTTCTGTAGCCACCATTTTCGCGGCCGTACGTGCCTTGCGCGCCGCCGGCACCACCAGCGGCGTGCCCGTCTCCGGGTCGTCGATGACCTGGCAGCGCAGCCCGAACACGTCCTCGACCAGTTCCGCGGTGACGATGTCGTTCGGCGCGCCCTCGGCGATGATCTTCCCCTCGCGCAGGGCGATGAGGTGGGTGGCGTACCGGGCGGCGTGGTTCAGGTCGTGCAGCACGGCGACGAGCGTGCGCCCCTGCTCCTCGTGCAGCTCCGCGCACAGATCGAGTACGTCGATCTGGTGCTGGATGTCCAGATACGTCGTCGGCTCGTCGAGCAGCAGCAGCGGGGTCTGCTGAGCGAGCGCCATGGCGATCCACACGCGCTGCCGCTGACCGCCGGACAGCTCGTCGACGTACCGGTCGGCGAGCTCGGCGACCCCGGTCTGCTCCATGGACTCCTGGACGACCCGCTCGTCCTCGGTCGACCACTGGCGCAGGATGCCCTGGTGGGGGTAACGGCCGCGGCCGACGAGGTCGGCGACGGTGATCCCGTCGGGCGCGATCGACGACTGGGGCAGCAGCCCGAGGGTCCGGGCGACCTTCTTCGCGGGCATCGACTGGATGACCTGCCCGTCGAGCAGCACCCGGCCCTGGCTGGGCTTGAGCATCCGCGACAGCGCCCGCAAGAGCGTCGACTTGCCGCACGCGTTCGGGCCGACGATCACGGTGAAGGAGTGGTCGGGTATCTCCACCGACAGCTGTTCGGCGATGACGCGCTGGTCGTAGGCGAGGGTGACGTTCTCGGCGGACAGGCGGTTCACGGTGCTCCTTTGGTTGTTCAGCCCGCTGCTGACGCTGGTCTTGGCGCTCGTATCCGAGCCGGGGGCGGCACTCATATCCGGCCCGCCCTGCGCTCGGTGACCAGCAGCCACACCAAGTAGACGCCGCCGAGGACGCCGGTGACCACGCCCACGGGCAGCTGGTCGGCGCCGAAGGCCCGCTGCGACGCCCAGTCGGCGATGACCAGCAGGGCGGCGCCCATGCACAGGGACGGCAGCAGGTTCGGACCGGGCGAGCGGGTCAGGCGCCGGGCGAGCTGCGGCGCGGTGAGCGCGACGAAGCCGACGGGACCGGCGGCGGCGGTCGCGGACGCCGTGAGCAGCACGGCGGCGACCATCAGCAGCGCCCGTACGCGCTCGACGCGCACCCCGAGGGCGTAGGACACGTCGTCGCCCATCTCCATCATCCGCAGCCCGCGCGCGTTGGCGAGGACGAGCGGGACGAGTACGGCGCACAGCCCGAGCAGTGGCCAGACCTGGGCCCAGTCACGGCCGTCGAGGGACCCGGTCATCCACACGACCGCACGGGCCGCGTCGACGATGTCGGACTTGGTGAGCAGATAGCCGTTGATCGCGGTGACGATCGCGGAGACACCGATACCGACCAGGACCAGTCGGTATCCGTGCACTCCCTGCTTCCAGGCGAGCAGGTAGATGGCGAGCCCGGTCACCAGGCCGCCCACGAGCGCGCCGACGGCGACCTGGTTGGCGCTCCCGGAGAACAGCACGATCACCGTGAGCGCGCCGGCCGTCGCGCCCTGCCCGAGGCCGAGCACGTCCGGACTGCCCAGCGGATTGCGGGAGATGGACTGGAACAGTGCGCCGCCGAGCCCGAGCGAGGCGCCGACCAGCAGCCCGACCAGGACCCGCGGCAGCCGCAGTTCGTTGACGATGAACTCCTGGCCCGCGTTGCCCTCGCCGACCAGCGTCTTCAGCACGTCTGCGGCCGGGATCGGGAAGTCGCCGGTACCGATCAGCACCACGCTCGCCGTGAGCGCCGCGGCCAGCAGCAGGACGACGACGGTCAGCGCGCGCACGTCCAGCCGGACCGACAGCCCGCCCGGAGTCCGCACAGCCCGTGTGGCACGTGTGGTCTTCACTGCGGTCTTCACAGCTGCGCCGTCCTCCGCCGTCGTACGAGATAGATGAACACCGGGCCGCCGAGGATCGCGGTGACGATACCGACCTGCAGCTCGGCGGGCCGGGCCACGATCCGGCCGATGACGTCGGCGCCGAGCAGCAGCACGGGCGACAGGAGCGCGGCGTACGGCAGGATCCAGCGCAGGTCGGGCCCGGTGAAGGACCGCACGACGTGCGGCACCATCAGCCCGACGAACACGATCGGCCCGCAGGCGGCGGTCGCGGCACCGCACAGCACGGTGGCGGCCAGCATCGACAGCGCCCGGGTGCGGTTCAGGTTGGCGCCGAGGGCCTTGGCGGTGTCGTCGCCCATGGCCATGGCGTTGAGCGGCCGGGCGAGGGCGAGAGCCAGGACGGAGCCGGCCAGCAGGAACGGCAGCACCTGCGTGATGGTCTTGTCGTCCGCCGAGGACAGCGAACCGACCGTCCAGAAGCGCATCTTCCCGAGCGCCGCCTCGTCCAGGATCATCACGGCCTGGAGATAGCCGTACAGCGCGGCACTGATCGCCATGCCAGCGAGCGCCAGCCGTACCGGCGTCGCGCCCCGGCTGCCGCCGAGGAACCACACCAGCGCCCCGACCGCCGCCGCGCCGAAGAACGCGAACCACACATAGCCGGTCAGCGAGGTGACGCCGAGGTAGGTGATGGCGGTGACGACCGCGGCGGACGCGCCCGCGTTGATGCCGAGCAGACCGGGATCGGCCAGCGGGTTGCGGGTGAGCGCCTGCAGCACCGCCCCGGCCAGCCCGAGCGCCGCACCGGCGAGCAGTCCGAGGACGGTTCGCGACAGCCGCTCCGCGACGACCACGTCGCCGTACGTGCCCGAGTCCTCGAACAGACCGTGCCAGACCTGCTCCAGAGAGAGCTCTTTCGCACCGACCGCGATGCTCGCCAACGCGACCAGCACCAGGAGGGCCAGGGAGACGAGCAGCCCAAAGGCACGTATCGCCCGGCGGGTTGGGGGCGCGGGGGCGGTCTCCGCGCGCTGTTCAGGAGGACTGTCGACCAACACGCAGTTAGGTTAGCCTACCCTGCCAAGCGATCACGATTCCGAGGCCGACCGCCCCCTCGGACGCACAGCCGCGGCACTCACAGGCCCAGTCGAGCCAGTGCCTTCCCCCCGTCCAGCCCGCACACACCTTCCCCGGCCACCGTCCAGGCCGCCGCACACAGCGCGCGCAGCCCGTCCAGGGCCTCGCCGCCCCCTTCCAGCTCCAGTCGCCCGGCATCCGCACTCGCCGTCCATCCACCGCACCGGAAGCCACCACCGCCCACCTCGACGACCTCCGGCTGCCCGGTGAGCATGCCGCGCAGATCGGCGTCGACGTACGTCGGCCGATGCTGCGGAGGCGCGGCCAGCAGCTGCGCGCCATCCGTGACACCGGTCAGGACGAGCAGCGAGTCGACCTCGCCGTTGAACGCGCCCTCGATGTCCGTGTCCAGCCGGTCCCCCACGACCAGCGGCCGCTTCGCCCCCGTCCGCAGGATCGTCTCCCGGTGCATCGGCGGCAGCGGCTTGCCCGCGACCTGCGGATCGGCGCCCGTGGCGATCCGGACCACCTCCACCGCCGCGCCGTTGCCGGGCGCGATACCGCGTCCGCTGGGGATCGTCAGGTCGGTGTTCGACGCGAACCAGGGCACCCCGCGCGCGATGGCGTAACAGGCCTCCGCGAAGCGCCCCCACGGCAGCTCGGGCCCGCCGTACCCCTGCACGACCGCCGCCGGATCGTCGTCCGCCGACTCGACGGGTACGAGCCCGCGCTCCCGCAGCGCCACCCGCAGCCCCTCCCCGCCGACCACGAGCACGCGGGAGCCCTCCGGCACCTGTTCACTGATGAGCCGCGCGACCGCCTGCGCGGACGTGATGACGTCGTCCGCGCCCGTCGGTATCCCCAGCTCGGTCAGATGCGCGGCCACGGCATCCGGAGTCCGCAGAGCGTTGTTGGTGACGTATGCGAGATGCATGCCGCCCGCGCGGGCCGTGGCGAGCGACTCGACCGCGTACGCGATCGCGCTCCCGCCCGCGTACACCACTCCGTCCAGGTCGAGCAGCGCCGTGTCGTACGCCTCGCTCAGGGCCTGCCCACTGCCCTCGGGCCTCGTCCTGACGCTCCGGCTCATTCCGCATCGCTCCTCGGTGTGGCTCGCTTTCCCCCGATCATGCCCCATGCCACTGACACCCGTACGATGCCGGGATGAACACAGCAGGTCACTGGGAAGCAACGACGCGCCGAGGCCTGGAACTCACCCCGTTCCGAGGCCTTCGCTACGACCCCGACCGGGTCGGCAGCCTGGCCGCCGTGACATCCCCGCCGTACGACGTCGTGGTCCGCCCCGACGGCCTGCACCACCTCCAGTCCGCCGACCCGCACAACATCGTCCGCCTGATCCTGCCCGAGGCCGCGACCCCCAGCATCCGTAACGAACAGGCCGCCGACACCCTGCGCCGCTGGCTGTCCGAGGGCGTGCTGACCGCCGACCCCGAACCGGGCCTGTACATCTACGAACAGAGCGACGGCAACGGCATGCTGCAACGCGGCGTCATAGGCGCCCTGCGCGTCTCGGACCCCGCCGAGCAGGTGGTGCTCCCGCACGAGGACGTCATGCCGCACATCGTCGCCGACCGCGCCGCCCTCATGCGGGCCACCTCGGCGAACCTGGAACCGCTCCTGCTGACCTACCGCGGCAACGGCTCGGCGACCGCCACGGCCGACCTGATCGAACGCACCGCTGACCAGCCGCCGCTCCTGGCCACGACCACGGAGGACGGCTTCAGCCACCGCCTGTGGTCGGTCACCGACCCGGCCGACCTGGTGAAGATCCAGACCGACCTGGCCCGCCACCAGGCCCTCATCGCCGACGGCCACCACCGCTGGGCCACCTACCGCCGCCTCCGCACCGAGCACCCCTCCCCGAGCCCCTGGGACTACGGCCTGGTCCTCCTCGTCGACACGGCCCGCTACCCGCTCCGCGTCCGCGCCATCCACCGCCTCCTGCACGGCCTGCCGGTCGCGGACGCGCTGGCCGCCCTGGACGGCCTGTTCCGCGTACGCCGCCTCGACGTCCCCCTGGCCGAGGCCCTGGCGGTCCTGGCGGACGCGGCCTGCGCCGGCAACGCGTTCCTGCTGGCCGGCGACGGTGCCTTTCACCTCGTCGACCGCCCGGACCCGGACCTCCTGGCCCGTACGATCCCCGTCGACCGCCCGGTCGCCTGGCGCACCCTGGACGCGACGGTCCTGCACGCCACTCTCCTCGACCACGTCTGGCACATCCCCGAGGACGATCCCTCCCGCATCGCCTACATCCACGACACGGCCGCCACGGTCACCAAGGCGGAACGCGACGGCGGTACGGCCGTCCTGCTGCACCCGGTCCGCGAGGAGGTCGTCCGCGACCTCGCCCGCCAGGGCGTCACGATGCCCCGCAAGTCGACGTCGTTCGGCCCGAAACCGGCGTCGGGCCTGGTGCTGCGCGCACTGGACCTCTGACGACGAAGGGCGGGACCCCGCTGCCGGAGCCCCGCCCTTTCCGCCACGGACGTCAGTCCTTGTCGTCCTCCGGGGAGACGTCCTCGTGCAGGGCGTCTTCGCCGCCGCTCTCGTCAAGGGCGTCCATGAACTCCACGCCGTCCAGCTCGGCGAGCCGGTCGGAGGCGTCCGTGCTGCCGTCCCGGTCGGCCTCCACGGCCTTCGCGAACCACTCCCGCGCCTCGCTCTCCCGCCCGGCGGCGAGCAGCGCGTCGGCGTAGGCGTACCGCAGCCGCGCGGTCCAGGGCTGCACGGAGTTGGACGCCAGCTCGGGGCTCTGCAGCGTCACGATCGCCGCGTCCAGCTGTCCCATGTCACGCCGGGCGCCGGCCGCGACGAGCCGCATCTCGACCTGTCCCGCCTTGTCCAGCTTGTGCACCTCGGGCGCCCCGGCCATGTCCAGCGCCTTCTCCGGCCGCCCGAGCCCACGCTCGCAGTCGGCCATGACGGGCCACAGATCCACGGTCCCGGTCATCCGCCGCGCGGCCCGGAACTCGGCGAGCGCCTCACCGTACTTCTGGTTGGCGTACGCGGCGAACCCGGCGGCCTCCCGTACGGCGGCGACCCGCGACGCCAGCCGCAGCGCCACCCTGGAGTATCCGTAGGCGGCCTCGGGGTCCTCGTCGATGAGCCGCGCGACCATCACCAGGTTCTTGGCGACGTCCTCGGCGAGCGTCTTCGGCAGACTCTGCAGCTCCTGCCGTACGTCCTTGTCGATCTCGTCGCCCGTGACGTCCTCGGGGATCGGCAGCCGCTTGATCGGCTCCCGGTCACGATCCCGCTCCTCACGGAACCGCCCACCACCACGCCGGTCGTCACGCCGGTCATCACGCCGGTCGTCCCGCCCGCGAAACCCACCGGGCCGGCCACCACGGTCGTCCCGACGGGGCCCACGCCCACGGTCGTCCCGCCCCCGGAACCCACCGCGCTCGCCCCGGCTGTCCTCACGTCGGAACCCACCGCGCTCCCCGCGGTCATCGCCCCGGCGGTCGTCCCGCCCCCGGAAAGCACTCCGGTCGTCCCGCCGGAACCCTCGGTCCCGATCATCCCGACGCTCGTCACGCCGGACGTACCCACCACGGTCGCCCTCGCGCCGGTCATCACGCCTGTCATGACGCCGATCGTCACGCCTGTCGTCACGCCGGTCATCCCGACGATCGTCACGCCTGTCGTCACGACGAAAGCCGCCGCGCTGCCCACGGTCGTCCCTGCGACGGTCGTCGCTACGTCGATCGTCACCTCGTCGATCGTCGCCCCGGCGGTCGTCACGCCGGAAACCGCCACGATCGCGGTCGTCACGACGACCGTAGCCACCACGGTCGTTGTCACGACGGAACCCACCGCGCTCCCCGCGGTCGTCGTCCCGACGCTCCCCACGGTCGTCACGGCGGAAGGACGGACGGTCGCCGCTACGTCGATCGTCGCCTCGCCGATCGTCGCCCCGGCGGTCGTCACGCCGGAAACCGCCACGATCGCGGTCGTCACGACGACGGTAGCCACCACGGTCGTTGTCACGACGGAAGCCGCCGCGCTCCCCGCGCTGACCACTGCGGTCGTCACGGTCACCACTGTCCCGTCGCCGCTGGTCGCGCTCTGGTCGGTCGTCGGGAGAGTTGGTGGACATGGTGACTCCTGTCTTCGGTACCGCAGTCATTCTCGCGCAGCCGGGTACCCGACGCGCTCCGGGCTGTGCCTGTTTCAAAACAGCGAAAGGACCCCTGGTCCCAGCTGAACGCTGGAGACCAGGGGTCCCTCCAAAGATTGTTCGGCGGCGTCCTACTCTCCCACAGGGTCCCCCCTGCAGTACCATCGGCGCTGTAAGGCTTAGCTTCCGGGTTCGGAATGTAACCGGGCGTT
>NZ_BAAGRZ010000026.1:0-116108 GCF_054782695.1 Streptomyces deserti | reverse complement strand
GCCCCGGAGAGCCGGACGGCCACTCCTGCGGAGCCACTGAAGGCAAGACCCCATCAGCCACATCCGGCCCTCCCGGGCCACCCAACAACTTACGGAGACACCATGAGCTCTGGACGTGCACCCCGGCATGCCCGCACCCGGATGATCGCTGCGGTGGCGACCGTCTGCGCCTTGTCCGCAGCCCCGCCGGCCCCCCAGGCCGTCGCCGCCGACACCTCGCCCTACACCGAGACCTACCGGCCCCAGTTCCACTTCACGCCCGAGAAGAACTGGATGAACGACCCCAACGGCCTCGTGTACTACAAGGGCGAGTACCACCTCTTCTACCAGTACAACCCCAACGGCAACTCGTGGGGCGACATGTCCTGGGGGCACGCGGTGAGCAGGGACCTCGTGCACTGGAAGGAGCTGCCGCTCGCCCTGTCGTACGACGACAAGGAGATGGTGTTCTCCGGCAGCGCGGTCGTCGACTGGAACAACACCACCGGGTTCGGTACGAAGAGCAACCCGCCCATGGTCGCCGTCTACACCAGCTACCACAAGGACACGGGCATACAGGCGCAGTCGCTCGCCTACAGCACCGACCGCGGCCGCACCTGGACCAAGTACCAGGGCAATCCCGTCATCGACATCGGCTCCAAGGAGTTCCGCGACCCCAAGGTCCAGTGGTACGCGCCGACCAGGAGCTGGCTGATGACGGTGTCGCTGTCCACCGAGCACAAGGTGCGGTTCTACTCGTCGAAGAACCTCAAGGACTGGAGCCTGCTCAGCGAGTTCGGGCCGGCCGGCGCGACGGGCGGCGTGTGGGAGTGCCCCGACCTGTTCCCGCTCGCGGTCGACGGGGACGAGAAGAACATCAAGTGGGTCCTGGTCGTCAACATCAACCCCGGTGGCATCGCGGGCGGTTCGGCCGCCCAGTACTTCATCGGCGACTTCGACGGAAAGAAGTTCACCGCCGAGGACAAGGGCACCTACACCCCGCCCACCGGCACGGTGATGCAGGACTTCGAGGGCACCGACTTCGGTACATGGACGACCACCGGCGCCGCGTTCGGCGACGGACCGGCGGCCGGGTCCCTGGCCGGACAGGGGACCGTCGACGGCTTCGACGGCAAGGGCCTCGCCAACAGCTTCCACAGCGGTGACGGCACCACCGGCACCCTCACCTCACCCGAGTTCACCGTCGACAGCCCCTACCTGAACTTCAAGGTCGGCGGCGGACGGCACCCGCACGAGCCCGGAACCGTCATGGAACAGGGGCCCCCGCCCGAGGGGACGGTCCTCGCCGACTTCGAGGGCGGCAGCTACGGCGACTGGACGACGACCGGAGACGCCTTCGGCTCGGCACCGGCCACCGGCACCCTCCCCGACCAGCAAGAGGTCTCCGGGTTCCTGGGCGACGGCCTGGTCAACACCTACCTGAACGGCGACTCCACCACCGGCACCCTCACCTCGCCCGAATTCACCATCGACAAGAACCACATCAACTTCCTCATCGGCGGCGGCTACCACCCCGCCGGCTCCGGCAACCCCACCGCCGTCGAACTCCTCGTCGACGGCCAGGTGGTGCGCAGCGCCACCGGAAAGGACGCCGAGGCGCTCAACTGGGCCTCCTGGGACGTCGGCGACCTCGCGGGCAAGAAGGCGCAGATCAGGATCGTCGACGACAACACCGGTGGCTGGGGCCACATCAACGTCGACCACATCATGCTGTCCGACACCAAGGCCCGGCCCGTCTCCCAGGAGACGTCCGTCAACCTGATCGTCGACGGCCAGATCGTCCGCAGCGCCACCGGATCGAACAGCGAGACCCTGGACTGGGCTTCCTTCGACATGCGCCCCTACGCCGGCAAGAAGGCACGCGTCCAGATCGTCGACATGAACACCGCCGGCTGGGGCCACATCCTGGCCGACGGGTTCACCGCCGCCGACAAGCCCGCCAAGTCCGTCGTACAGCGCGCCGACTGGGCCGACTACGGCAAGGACTACTACGCGGCGGTGTCCTGGGAGGAGGCGCCGGGCGGCAAGCGGTACATGGTCGGCTGGATGAACAACTGGGACTACAGCGGCGCCGTCCCCACCTCCCCCTGGCGCGGCGCGCAGAGCGCCCCCCGGGAGATGGCTCTGCGCACGATCAACGGCCACATCCGGCTGACCAGCAAGCCGGTCAACAGCCTTGAATCCCTCCGGCAGAGCGACCCGGCGACAGCGGCCGGCGTCACCGTCAAGAGCACCACCAAGCCCCTGATCGGCCCTGCGGCCAGCGGCAAGGCGCTCGACATCGAGGCCACCTTCTCCCTCGAGGACGCCGAACGCTTCGGCCTCAAGGTGCGCACCGGGGCGGGCGGCGAGGAGACCGTCATCGGCTACGACACCACGACACAGGAGCTGTACGTCGACCGCACCCGCTCCGGCGCCGTGGACTTCAACAGCAGCTTCCCCGGTGTCCAGCGGGCCCCGCTCCAAGCGAAGGACGGCAAGGTGAAGCTGCGGATCCTCGTCGACTGGTCGTCCGTCGAGGTCTTCGGAGGCGGCGGTGAAGCCGTGATCACCGACCAGATCTTCCCCGACCCCGACAGCCAGGGAGTGCAGGTCTTCGCCGAGAACGGCTCCGTGAAGCTGGACCAGGCCCGCGTCTGGCACCTCGACTCCTACCGCGACTGATCCCCGACCACGAGGACACCAACCGTGAACAAGACCCTGCTCGCCGAGTTCACCGCCCGCGAGGGAGCGGAGGACGAGGTCGCCCGCCTGATCGTGGACTACGCCCAGAAGGTGCGCGAGGAGGACGGCAACCTCGCCTTCGACGTCTACACCAAGGCGTCCAATCCGCGGGCCTACTGGATCTTCGAGGTGTACCGGGACGAGGACGCCTTCCAGGCACACCTGAAGGCGCCGTACGGCGGCCCGTTCAACACGGCCCTCGCCCCGCTGATCGAGGAGGACGCCTCCGTGCTGACCTTCCTCGATCCGGTGACCTGACCGTGGGCCGGCCCGCCTCGTGGGCCGGCCCTCACACCTGGCAACGACCTGGGAGAAGGAACCGCGAAGGGGCCCGCACACAGGACAACGCCCCCGCCGGTTCACGCCGGCGGGGGCGCTGCGCTCACTGGCCGAGGGGGGCTCGACCAGTGCTGTCCCGACCGTCCGAAGGGGGGCTTCGGACGGTCGTGCTTGCCGACTGCCCGAACGTGGTTCGGACTGTCGGCGTCCGGCTGCCCGAGGGGGGTTTCGGGCGGGCCGGGGTCACAGGTTCCTCAGGCTCACTGGTAGGTGATGTCCGAGGAGGCGAACTTGCAGGTCTTGCCGTCCGGGCCGGATCCGAGCTCCTTCGGCTCCTTGCCGGTGTTGTTGCCCTCGAAGCGGGTGCACGTCTTGATCTTCTTCTTGTTGTCGCCGTGGATACGGATCTTCGACAGCGTGGCGGTGTCGCCGTAGTTGGCGTTGACGCCGACGATCGACTTGCCGGGCGCGGTGACGTCGATGTCGCTCAGCTCGACCGTGCGCTTGTACTGGGTCTTGCAGTTGCCGCAGGTGCGGACCAGCTTGCCGAAGTTCTCCACCTTGAAGCCGGTCACGACCAGCTTGCCGGCGCCGTTGAACTGCAGCACCTTGTCGTCGGCGTTCTTCGCGCCGCCGCCGATCACCTTGTAGACGGCCGACGACGACTTGCCCTTGAAGCTGGCCGCGTCCTCGCCGACGTCCAGCCACCAGACGTTCTGCAGCGTGCAGGTGCCCTTGCAGTGCACGCCGTCCGCGGCCGGGGTACCGATGATGACGTTCTTCAGCACGGCACCGTCGGCCAGCTCGAAGATCGGGTCCTGGCCCTCCTCCTGGCCGCTGCCGCCCAGTGCGCCGGTGCCGTAGAACTTCTTCATCGTGCCGTCGTAGACCCCCGAGACCGGGATGGTCTTCGACACCGGCTTGCTGCCGGTGTCCGAGGGCCATGCGGCGGCGGCGCCCGCGGAGGACAGCATCGTCGTGGTGACGATCGCCGCCCCCGTGATGCCGAGCGCGGAGGCTCCGGCGATCAGCGCCCGCCGCCCGGTGACCCGGCGGCGGTGGCGGACACGCTGGTCTGCTGGTGCAGTCATGTACCAATTCCTCAAGTGGGTGGTGACTCTTGCGCCTTGTGGTCGCCGCCGGTGAGGAAAGGGTTGCCGGGTCTCCAGAAGTTTTTTACGAGTCGCCCTCGGGCGTCTCGTCCTGGTCGTCCTGGGCCGCGAAGCGGCCGCCCACCGACAGTTGTTCGTCGCCGGCGGTGGCCGTCGCCGTGTAGCGGTCGTCCCTCGCGTCCCGGCCGCCGCGCTCGTGGTCGTACTGCCCCGCGAACACCCACTCGCCCGCCGGGACCGTACGGCCTTCCTTGAGCGTCCACGTGTAGACGAGGAAGCCGTCCCGCTCGCCGACCGTGAGGGTGAAGTCGTCCTCGGGCAGCGACCGCCAGGCACCCGCAAAGGACACCCCGCCGGTCTGCGCGATCCACAACTGGACGGTGAGCGCGGTCAGTTGCTCGCCCGTCTTGAGGGTGATGTTGCTCTGCGCCCAGAAGTCGTTGCTGTGCGGGTCGACCGAGCCGTCCGACCACAGCGGCCCGTCCTCGACCCCGGCGGCGGGCGGCCGTGCGGTGCCGGGGGTGCTGCCGGGGGTCCGCGAGGGCGGCGCACTGGGGGCGCGGGACTCCGGCTCGGCGCTCGGGGTGGGACCCACCGGCGGCGCGGGGGCACGGCTCGTCGCGTCCGGGGACGGGGTGGGCGTCGCCGAGACCGCCACCTGCTGCTGCTCAGGCGCCTCGTCGCTCTTCACCGCGGACGCCACCGCGTAACCGCCCACCGCGAGCACACCCGCGACCGCGGCCGTCGCGCTCACCACCCGCGCCCAGCCCCACACGGGCGGACGCGTGGCCCGGTGGTCGGGGCGGTCCGGAGCGGCCATGCCGCGTTCGACCCGGGCCAGGATCCGGGCCCGGTCCGGCTCGTGGGCCCCGGCCGCCTCGTGCAGCCGGGCGCGCAGCTCGTCGTGCACGTCCCGCCGCATGGTCATCGGTCCCTTCCTCCGGCCTCACCGGTGCGTGCCATCGCCGCATGCACCCGTTGCGGTACTGCCTGGTCCCCGAGCAGCCGCTGCAGTTCGGCCATTCCCTTCGACGTCTGGCTCTTCACCGTACCCACCGAGACGCCGAGGGCGAGCGCGGTGTCCTTCTCCGACAGGTCGAACGCGTGCCGCAGCACCACACAGGCCCGCTTGCGGAACGGCAGCCGCCGCAGGGCTTCCTGTACGTCCACCACTCCCGCGACGTCCGGGTTCTCGGTCCGCTCCTCGCGCTGCGACCAGAACAGGGCGATGCGCCGCCGCTCGCGCACCGCGCTGCGGATGCGGGTGCGGGCCAGGTTGGCGACCACACCGCGCGCGTAGGCCGCCGGATGGTCGGCGGCGCGCACCCGGTCCCAGCGGTGCCACAGCGCCAGTAACGCGTCCGCCGCAAGGTCGTCGGCGGTGTCCGGCTCGCCCGTCAACAGGTGGGCGAGCCGGGACAGTTCGGCGTAGTGGCGCTCGAAGAAGGCGTGGAACTCCACGGAGGCGGCGTCGTCGACGACTGTGCCCACGGGCGACCTCTCCTCGCAGCGGCTTCGGGCACCTACCAGGTGCCTGTGCGTGTCATGTAGATGACATGTGAGCGTCCGGAGGTGACCCGGACGAGATCCGGAAGCGTAGCAGTGATGGTGCGCGGATTCGTACGACCCGTCGAACGGTGTATGACCCGTCGGGCCTGATTCCGTAACACGGAGAAAACCTGAACGGGGTTCAACGCGGGAACAATCCAGCCAGCATCCGCACACCGATCAACCAGGCGACAAGGAGCACGCGCCATGTCCGAAACACAGAAGGTGGCCGACCGGCCCGACGCCCCGCCCCGCGCGGTGAACGGCGTCGACCGGTTCTTCAAGATCTCCGCGCGGGGATCCACCTTCGGCCGGGAGATACGCGGCGGCTTCGCCACGTTCTTCACCATGGCCTACATCCTTGTCCTGAATCCCATCATCCTGGGCAGCGCGAAGGACAAGTTCGGGCAGCAGCTGGACCCGGTCCAACTCACCACCGCCACCGCCCTGGTGGCCGCGGTCATGACGGTCATTATGGGCATCGGCGGCAATCTACCCCTCGCGCTCGCCGCCGGACTCGGCCTGAACGCCGTCGTCGCCTTCCAGATCGCCCCGCTGATGAGCTGGGACGACGCGATGGGCCTCATCGTCCTCGAAGGCCTGCTGATCTGCGTGCTGGTGGTGACCGGCCTGCGTGAGGCCGTGATGCACGCCATCCCGCAGCCGCTCAAGCAGGCGATCAGCGTCGGCATCGGCCTGTTCATCGCCTTCATCGGCTTCGTCGACGCCGGGTTCGTCAGCCGTATCCCGGACGCCGCCAACACCACCGTGCCCGTTCAGCTGGGCGGTTCGGGCACGCTCACCGGATGGCCGATTCTCGTCTTCTGCCTCGGTGTGCTGCTGACCATCGGACTGCTCGCCCGCAAGGTCAAGGGCGCCATCCTGATCAGCATCGTGACCATGACGGTCGTGGCGATCGTGATCAACTCCACAGCCGACATCAAGTCCTGGGGCCTGACGACCCCTCAGTGGCCCGACAAGCTCGTCGACTCCCCCGACTTCGGACTCCTCGGCGACTTCAGCCTGTTCGGCGCGTTCGGCCAGGCCGGTGTCATCACGGTCGTCCTGCTGGTGTTCACGCTGATCCTGTCCGACTTCTTCGACACCATGGGCACCGTCGTCGGCATCAGCGCCGAGGCCGGACTGCTGGACGAGCAGGGCAAGGTCCCCAACCTCGGCCGGGTGCTGCTCATCGACGGGGCCGCGGCCGTCGCGGGCGGCGCGGGCTCCGCCTCCTCCGCGACCTCCTACATCGAGTCGGCGGCCGGCGTCGGCGAGGGCGCGCGCACCGGCTTCGCCAACCTGGTCACCGGCGGCCTGTTCGGCCTGGCGCTGTTCCTGACCCCGCTGCTCACCATCGTCCCGCTCCAGGCGGCCGCCCCGGCCCTGGTCGCCGTCGGCTTCCTGATGATGACCCAGGTCAAGCACATCGACTGGGACCGGTACGACATCGCCATCCCGGCGTTCCTGACCATCGCCGTGATGCCGTTCACGTACTCCATCACCAACGGCATCGGCGCAGGCTTCCTCGCCTACGTCGTCATCAAGACCGTTCTGGGCAAGGCGAAGGAGGTCCACTGGCTGCTGTGGGGGACCTCGGTGCTGTTCCTGGTGTACTTCGCGATCGACCCGATCGAGCAGGTCCTCGGAGTGAAGTGACCTCGATCGTGCCGTGACGGCAACGGGCCGCCCCCGGGGGGAAGGGGGCGGCCCGTCTGTTCAGACGGCTTTTCGGCGGCGCGGGTTCAGTCCTTCAGCGCCGCTTCCATCATCGCCTTGGCGACCGGCGCCGCCAGTCCGTTGCCGCTGACCTCGGAACGGGCCGCGTCGGACTGCTCCACCATCACCGCGACCGCGACCTCCTTGCCCGACGAGTCGGACTTGGCGTACGAGGTGAACCAGGCGTACGGCGTCTTGCTGTTGTTCTCGCCGTGCTGGGCCGTACCCGTCTTGCCGCCCACGGTCGCACCCGGAATCTGCGCGTTCGTACCGGTGCCCTTCTCGACGACCGTCTGCATCGCCGACTCCAGCTGCTCGGCGGTCGAGGAGCTGATGATCTCCTTCGTGCCCGCCTCGTCGTCGTAGTCCTTGAGTACATCGCCGCCGCTGTTGGTGATCTGCGAGACCATGTGCGGCGAGACCAGCTTGCCGCCGTTGGCTATGGCAGCCGACACCATGGCCATCTGGAGCGGGGTCGCGGTGACGTCGAACTGGCCGATGCCCGTCAGGGCCGTCTCCGAGGGGTACATGTCCGACGGGTACACGCTGGTGTAGGCCCGCACCGGCACGTCCTGCTCGTCGTCGTTGAACCCGAACTTCTCGGCCATCGCCTTCACCTTGTCCTGGCCGAGGTCGACGGCCATCTTGCCGAAGACGTTGTTGCACGAGTACCGCAGCGCCTCCCGGATCGAGGCGTTCTCACAGGGCGCGTTCGGGTTCTCGTTCGTCAGGCTCCGGGTGGTGCCCGGCAGCGGATACGGGTCGGGGCTGTCGGTGCGCTCGTCCACCGACGAGTACAGCCCGTCCTCCAGCGCGGCCGCCGCCACCACCAGCTTGAACGTCGAGCCCGGCGGCAGCGGCTGGCGCAGCGCCCGGTTGGTCAGCGGCTTGTCCGGGTCCGCGTTGAGCTCCTTCCAGGCCTTCCCGGCGGTGTTGGCGTCGGTCAGCGACGACGGGTCGTACGACGGCGTCGACACGACCGCGAGGACCTTGCCGGTCTTCGGGTCGATGGCGACGGCCGCGCCCTTCTTGTCACCGAGCGCGTCGAACCCCGCCTTCTGCACGGCCGGGTCGATCGTCGTGACCACGTTGCCCGGATCCGCCCGCTTGTTCGTGATCGTGTCCATCACGGTCTTCAGCCGGCTGTCCGTGCCGTTGAGCAGGTCCTGGTAGATGCCTTCCAGTTGCGTCGGCGCGTAGGCCTGCGAGGCGTAGCCCGTCACCGCCGCGTACAGCGAGCCGTCGGTGTACGTGCGCTTGTACGCGAGGTCGCTGCCCTTCGTCCGCGCCGAGCCGGTGATCGACTCGCCGGCCACGATGATGTTCCCGAGCGGCTCCGCGTACGTCTCGATCGCGTTGCGCCGGTTGTCCTTGTCGTCCGCGAGTGCCTGGCCCTCGTAGAACTGCACCCAGGTCGCCCTGATCAGCAGGGCGAGCACCAGGAGCAGCGTGAAGACCGCAGCGCGCCTGATCGTCTTGTTCATTCCGTTCTGCAAGACGAACGGGATGGATCGGAACGTTCCCTTCCGCCCGGTTTTCTCATCGTGTGTTCATGAAGCGAGCGTGTGTTGCTGAAGCCGCCGCTCAGGTCTGCTTCAGGAAGCCCGCCTCGTACGCCGCGATGACCGCCTGCGTCCGGTCCCGGGTGCCCGTCTTGGCCAGGACCGCCGCCACGTGCGTCTTCACCGTGGCGGGGCCGACCGCCATGCGGCGCGCGATCTCCGTGTTGGTCAGCCCGGCGGCCATGTGCCGCAGCACCTCGCTCTCGCGTCCCGTGAGCTTCGCCACCCAGCCGGGCGGCGCGGGACACGCGCGTGCGTGCTCGGCCGCGAGCGACCGTACGGCCGACGGGAACAGCAGGGTGTCGCTGCGCGCGACCAGCCGCACGGCCTGTACCAGCGCGTCGGCGTCCACCCGTTTGAGCAGGAACCCGGCGGCTCCGGCGCGCAGGGCGTCGTACACGTAGGAGTCGTTCTCGAAGGTGGTCACGACGACGATGCGGGGCGGGGCGTCGAGACCGGCGAGGATCTGCTCGGTGGCGCGGATGCCGTCGATCTCCGGCATGCGGACGTCCATGAGGACGACGTCGGGCCTGAGGTCCCGTACGACGGACACCGCCTCGGCCCCGGTCGCCGCCTCACCGACCACCTCCAGGTCCGGCTCGGCGGACAGGATGGCGCGCAGGGCGGTGCGGACCATGCGCTCGTCGTCGGCGAGGACGAGCCGGATCGGCGGGCGGGGCGTCATGCGGGTCCTCCGGGGCTTCAGGCGGTTCCTGTCATGGGGATTCGTACGTGACACCGGCCTCAGTGGTTCCTGTCATGGGGAGTCGTACGTGCAGGCGCCAGCCGCCCTCCGCGGCGCCCGCCTCGGTCGTCCCGCCCAGCAGCCGCGCCCGGTCGGCGATGCCGCGCAGGCCGTGGCCGCCGCCGGGGCGGCAGGGGCCGGCCCGGGACAGGGGGTTCTCGGCGGTGATCTCCAGGTGCTCGTCGGCGACCTCGATCCGCAGGGTCACCGTGACCCCGTCGCCCGGGTGTTTGAGGGCGTTGCTCAGCGCCTCCTGGACGATGCGGTACGCCTCTCGGGACAGCACGGGCGGAAGAAGCCCGAGGTCCGCGGTGACCGTGGCGGCGACGCGCAGGCCGCCCGCGCGGGTGCGGCGCAGCAGACCGTCGAGGTCGGCGGCGAGGGTGGGCGCCGGGGCCGTGCCGGGGGCGTCACCCTCCCGCAACACGCCCAGGACGGCGTCGAGTTCGCCGACGGTACGCCGGGTGGTGTCCTCGATCGCGGCAAGCGCCTCGCGGACGAACTCCGGGTCGGAGTCCAGCACGCGGCGCGCCGCGCTCGCCTGGAGGGTGACCGCGCTCAGGGCGTGGCCGACGGAGTCGTGCAGTTCGCGCGCGAGCCGGTTGCGTACGGCGAGGTCGGCGGCGCGCGCCTCGGCCGCCGCGAGCCGGTCCTGAGGGGAGGGCCCGAGCAGCGCGGGCGCCCAGCGGGCGAGCAGGGCGCCGCAGCCGGCCGCACAGCCGGCGAGCGCCAGGAGCGTCGCCACGCCCGCGACCGGCGCGAGTGCCAACGCCCAGGCGTGGCCGAAGACTTCGGGCAGCCCGAGGCGGCTGTCGCGCAGCCACGCGAAGACCGGCAGCACGATCAGCACGGCCGCGAACGGCGGCACCGCCAGCGTCATCCCCGCGATGATCCCGCCGAAGCCCAGATGCAGCGTGAACCAGGCCGCCGTACGCCCCTTCTCGCCCTTCGTCCGGGCGGGCCCGTAGGCGAGCCGGTCCGCGTCCACTCCGCACAGCCAGCGCACGGCACCGGCCTCCAGCGGCCGGGTCAGCGGGAACAGGGAAGTGGCGGCGGCGATCGGCAACCCGAGGGCGAAGGAGGCGAGTTGGAGGGAAAGGGAGCCGAAGACGTTCGTGCTGCCGGTGGCCGGGCCGATGACGACCTCGCCGACGAGGACGTACGGCATGGCGAGCGCACCGCCGAGGATCAGGTGGATCCACCGCAGGCGCGCCCGCCGGCCGAACAGCGCCCGGGCGTACGCCGTCACGCCGCCGGCCGCTTCGGGGTGCCCGCGGACCGCTCGGCGAAGTAGTAGGCGCCGATGGCGGCGACGAGGATCCCGACGATCATCTGGCCAGCGTAGGCGAGGTGCATCAGCGGTGTCGGCCGGTCGGCGATGTCGGCGACACCGCCGAGGGAGGCCAGGGACAGCCAGCCGCCCCAGCAGGCCACCGCGCCGGAGCCGACCCAGGCCAGGGCGAGCGGCACGGCGACGGGCAGCGCCCGGGCCCGGCGGAAGGCCAGCAGCCAGCCGCCGGCGACGGCCGCGAGGAGGAAGCCGACGTACAGGGCCTCCAGGACGTGGAAATCGCTGCCCCGGTTTGCGCCCCGGTCCTCGCCGAGCCCGGCGGTGCCGCCGCAGGCCCACATCAGGTGCAGGGTCAGAGGCAGCAGGGCGAGCACGGCGGCCGCGCCGGCCGTGGCCCGCTGCGCTGCGCCGATGAGGCCGACGGGCAGCTCCCACACCCGGCCGCGCCACAGGTCGCCCCAGCGGTCGCGGGCGTACAGCACGAACAGGGCGCCGAGGGCGAGTCCTTGGAGGATGAAGCCGCTGTACACGACCGCGAACACCCACTCGTGGAGGAAGGGTTCACCGCCGGAGTCCGTCCGCGTGCCGCCGCCGAGCATCCTGATCAGGAGCTGGAGCGGGAAGCCGGCCATGATCGGCGCGAGCAGCCCGGTGGCCACCCACACGGGAAACGCCAGCAGCCACGCGGGCACCCTGAGCCCCCACGGCCGGGTCAGCACCAGCGCCAGCACGATCACGGCGCTGTCCACCAGCACCGAGACACCGTTGACCACGGCCATGCTCACCCGGTGCTCCAGCAGCGGGCTGCCCTCCGGGATGCCGACCTGACTGCCGGCGATCCAGGCGGCCTTGAGGGCGAGGTAGGGCACACAGGACACGACGGCGACGGCCCGCAGGACCCGGCGGGGGCGACTGAGGCCGGGGCCGGCGGGGGCGGTGGCGGGAGGGGAAGCGGGAGCGAGCGACTGCGTCATGCGATGAGCCTCCCGCGAGGCCGGCATCGGGCACCTCCTGCACGGAGACGATCCCTCTCCGCCGCACGGGGGAGGCGTGCCGCCTCTGCCCTCCGGCCTCTGCCCTCCGGCCTCTGCCCTCCGGGCTCAGTCCTCCAGCGTCAGCACGACCTCGTCGATCTCCGCACCCCGCGCCGCCGCGTACCCCGTGGCGTGCGCGGTCACTCGGAACCCGCACTTCTCCAGCACGCGCAGCGACCCGGCGTTGTCCGCGGCCGCCCGGGCGTACAACGGCCGTTCCCGCACCTCGTCGAGCAGCCCCCGCAGCGCCGCCGTCGCGATGCCCTTCCCCCAGTACGCCCGGTCGACCCAGTACGTCACCTCCCGCTCGCCCGGCGAGCCGTACACCGCCGCGCTGCCGACCACGTCACCGTCGGCGAGCACGGTGCGGACGACGGAGGACGAGGAGCGGATCCGGGTCCAGTGGGCGTCGAAGGCGTCCCGGTCGGCCGGGTCCTTCGGGGTGAAGGCCGCCATGCGCAGGGACTCGGGGTCGTTCATCTGCCGGTAGAAGACCGGCAGGTCGCTGTCGTGGACCTCGCGGAGCGTGACCTCCATCGGTCAGAGCCTCCGGGTGGCGAGCGTCAGCCGGTCCCGCGCGTCGAACAGCGCGTCCTTCACCAGCTGCTCGTGCGCGGGAGTCAGCCGCGCCACCGGCACCGAGCAGCTGATCGCGTCGCGGGCGGGCGTGCGGTACGGGATCGCCACGCCGAAGCAGCGCAGCCCGAGGGTGTTCTCCTCGCGGTCGACGGCGAAGCCCTGCTCGCGCACCTGGTGGAGCTCCTCGATGAGCTTCTCCCGGTCGGTGATCGTGTTCTCGGTCAGCGCGGGCAGCGTCTCCGGGAGCATCTTGCGGACCTGCTCGTCGCTGTACGTGGCGAGGATCGCCTTGCCGAGGGAGGTCGAGTGCGCGGGCAGCCGGCGGCCGACCCGGGTGAAGGGGCGCAGGTAGTGCTGCGACTGGCGGGTGGCCAGGTAGACGACGTTCGTACCGTCCAGGCGGGCGAGGTGGATGGTCTCCGTCGTGTCGTCGGAGAGCCGGTCCAGCGTCGGCCGGGCCGCGGCCACGACCTCGTCGCCGTCGATGTAGGAGGTGCCGACCAGCAGGGCCCGTACGCCGATGCCGTACCGCGTGCCCGTCGCGTCCGTCTCCACCCAGCCGAGGTCGACGAGGGTGCGCAGCAGCATGTACAGGCTGGACTTGGGATAGCCGACGGCTTCCTGGACCGCCGCGAGGGAGTGCATACCGGGCCGTCCGGCGAAGTACTCCAGCAGTTCGACGGTCCGTACCGCTGACTTGACCTGCGCCCCGCCGCCTGTCTCGCCTGCCGACATCGCCCTTGACCCCTTCGTTCGACGAGAAGCTGGAGATATAGTCTCCAACAGCTATTCAGCATCAGAGACAGTGTTCAGTATATCGAACAGTCCTGGTGGATGACGTACATCCTGCGGCATTGCATGCGGCAGTCAATGTGGAGGGACCCGCGGTGGCAGCAGCACCAGTCTGGAGTGTCGACCCCCGAACCGGGAAGCAGCGTGAACAGGTTGCGGTGGAGGCCACAGCCCAGGAGGTGGACGCCGCCGTCCGTGCCGCGCACGAGGTGCGGGGCTCACTGACCGACCGCAGCGTCCGCTCGGCCTTCCTGCGCTCCTGCGCCGAGGAGCTGGAGGCGGCCAAGGACGGTCTCGTCGAGACCGCCGACGCCGAGACCGCGCTGGGCCCGGTCCGGCTGACCGGCGAGCTCGCCCGCACCTGCTACCAGCTGCGGGCCTTCGCCGACATCGTCGACGAGGGCGCCTTCCTCGACGTCGTGATCAACCACCCCGACGACACGGCGACCCCGCCGATCCCGGACCTGCGCCGCTACAAGGTGCCCCTCGGTGTCGTCGCCGTCTACTCGGCGTCGAACTTCCCCTTCGCCTTCTCCGTCGCCGGCGGCGACACCGCGAGCGCGCTCGCCGCCGGCTGCCCGGTCGTCGTCAAGGCCCACCCCGACCACCCGGCCCTGTCCGAGCTGGTCGCCAAGGTGCTGCGCCGGGCCGCCGCCCGGCACGACATCCCCGCGGCGGTCGTGGGCCTGGTGCACGGCTTCGAGGCGGGCATCGAGCTGATCAAGCACCCGTTGATCGCGGCGGCGGGCTTCACGGGGTCCGTGAAGGGTGGCCGTGCGCTGTTCGACGCGGCCGCCGCGCGTCCCGTGCCGATCCCGTTCCACGGCGAGCTGGGCTCCCTGAACCCGGTCGTGATCACCGAGGCCGCCGCCGCCGAGCGCGCGGAGGCCATCGGGCAGGGCCTGGCCGGTTCGATGACGCTGGGCGTCGGACAGTTCTGTGTGAAGCCGGGCCTCGTGCTCGCGCCGTCCGGCGCGGCGGGCGACCGCCTGGTGAAGTCCCTGACGGACGCCGTCAGCGACACCGAGGCGGGCGTCCTCCTCGACCACCGCATGCGCGACAACTTCGTCGCCGGGGTCGCCGAGCGCACGCAGCTGCCCGACGTGGAGTCCCCGGTGACACCGGGCGCGGGCGGCGAGCACACGGTCAGCGCGGGCTTCCTCACCGTGCCGGCGGGCAAGCTGGCGCAGGAGGGCGAGCACGACCTGCTGCTGGAGGAGTGCTTCGGGCCGGTGACGGTGGTCGCCCGCTACGAGGACGAGGCCGAGGTCGAGGCCGTGCTGTCGCGTCTGCCCGGCAACCTCACCGCCACCGTGCACGTGTCCGAGCAGGAGGCCGCGGGGGAGGGGCGTGGTGCGGAGCTGCTGCGGGAGCTGACGCCGCTGGCGGGGCGTGTACTGGTCAATGGCTGGCCGACGGGGGTCGCGGTGGCGCCCGCGCAACACCACGGTGGGCCGTACCCGGCTACGACCTCGACGTCGACCTCCGTGGGTGGTACGGCGATCGAGCGGTGGTTGCGGCCGGTGGTGTACCAGAACGCGCCGGAGGCGTTGCTGCCGCCGGAGTTGAAGGACGACAACCCGCTGGGGCTGCCTCGGCGGTTCAACGGGCGGCTGGAGGTCTGAGCGGTAGCGCCGCAGGGGTGCGGGTGGACTGCGGGCCGCTGGTCGGCCGTGGCTCGTCGCGCCCACGCGGCGGAGCCGCATATCGACGCAGCCCCGCGCCCCTTGAAGGCCGGTCTGAGAGACTCGGCGAATGGATCTCGAGCTTCCCGAACTCCCTTTCCCGCTCCGTACGTACGGGCCCGACGGGCACTGGTCCCACGAGGGTGGGGTGTTGACCGGGTGGGCCGGGGCGCGGCAGGACCGGTTCGTGCCGCCCACCGATGAACGGCTGGATCCCGCCTCCGACGCGCCCCGGCTGCTCGGGGCGCCGGAAGGCGACTTCCAGCTGATCGCCCGTGTCACGGTCGGGTTCGCGGCGACCTTCGACGCCGGGGTGCTGTACGTACACGTCGGCGAGCGGGCCTGGGCCAAGCTCTGTCTGGAGTACTCCCCGGACGTGCCCACCGTGTGCACGGTGGTCACCCGGGGGCACTCCGACGACGCCAACTCCTTCACCGTGGACGGCAGTTCCGTCTGGCTGCGGGTGAGCCGCACCGGCCGCGCCTTCGCCTTCCACGCCTCCCGCGACGGGGAACGCTGGACCTTCGTCCGGCTCTTCACGCTGGGCGACGAGAAGGAGACGGGCGCGGCCCTGGTCGGCTTCATGACGCAGTCGCCGATGGGGGAGGGCTGTGTGGTGACGTACGACCACATCGAGTTCAGGCCGAGCTGGCCGAGCGACCTGCGAGACGGAAGCTGAACACGCACGTCAGCAGGAGCAGGGCCGCACCGATGCCAGGCTCGCCCGCATGCCCTCGGTGAATCCGCCGGAGACCAGGGTGCCGAAGACGGCGATCCCCAGGCCTCCGGCACCCTGCCCATGGACCCGGTGGCCCGCGCCCGCGGCCTCGGCACCGCCGACTCGCTCCGGGCTCACCTGGTCCGCCGCACGGGGCTGACGCCGAGCGCGTACCGTGCCCAGTTCAGCCGCCTGGCAACCGGAGCCGCGGCGGACACGTCCTCCGTTGCATGATCAGTGACCGTGTGAGTGGACGTCTGGTGATCAGAACCGCCCTGCCCGTCGAAGCCCCGGCCGTCGCCGCGCTGCACACCCGCGCCCGGTCCACGTACTACCCGGACGGCCTCCCCGACGACGGCACCGACTGGCCGGCCCGGTGGCGCGAGGCCATCGAGCGGCCCGACGGTCAGGTGCTGTGCGCGGTGCGCGACGCCCGTCTGGTGGGCATCGCCTCCTTCCGCGTCCCGGACGGCTCCCCCGCGGACACGGTCGAGCTGTTCCAGTTCCACGTCGACCCCGACCACTGGCGCTCCGGCGTCGGCACCGCCCTGCACACCGCCTGCCTGGAGCAGTGGCGGGCCGACGGCAGGCGGACGGCCGTACTGGAGGTGCACGCCGGCAACCGGCGGGCTCAGGCCTTCTACGCCCGGCAGGGGTGGCGCGCGGATCCGGAGCACCCGCCGTCCGGTGGTGAGCACCACCTGCGCCTGCGCCTGGCGGTGGCCGGGGAATGAACCCGGCTGCTTGAACGTTCACATATCAGGCGGAGGGAGTCTCCGTACCCGTACGACCTGGAGAGAGCCGAAGAATGCGCGTCGAGATCTGGAGCGACATCGCCTGCCCCTGGTGCTACGTGGGCAAGGCCCGCTTCGATAAGGCGCTCGCCGCCTTCCCGCACCGTGCCGAGGTCGAGGTGGTGCACCGTTCCTTCGAGCTCGACCCGGGCCGTGCCCAGGACGACATCGAGCCGGTCGTTACGATGCTCACCAGGAAGTACGGCATGAGCGAGGCGCAGGCCCTGGCCGGTGAGGACGACCTGGGCGCCCTGGCCGCCGCCGAGGGACTGGACTACCGCACCCGCGGCCGCGACCACGGCAGCACCTTCGACATGCACCGCCTGCTCCACTTCGCCAAGGAGCAGGGCAGGCAGGACGAGCTGCTCCAGATCCTCTACCGGGCGAACTTCGCCGAGGAGCGGTCCGTCTACTCCGAGGGCGCCGAGCGGCTCGTGGAGCTGGCCGCCGAGGCCGGGCTCGACGCCGACGCGGTGCGCAAGGTGCTCGCCGACCCGGCCGCGTACGCCGACGACGTCCGCACCGACGAGCGCGAGGCCGCGCAACTCGGCGCGACCGGCGTGCCCTTCTTCGTCCTCGACCGGACGTACGGCATCTCCGGCGCCCAGCCCACCGAGGTCTTCGCCCAGGCGCTGACGCGGGCGTGGGGCGAGCGCGCGCCCCTGCAGCTCATCAAGGACGAGGACGCGGACGCCTGCGGGCCGGACGGCTGCGCCGTGCCGCAGGGGCGAAACAGCAGGCCGCGGCCTACATATAAGCGCTCCTTAGCGATGCCGCGCAGGAATCGGCAATGGACGGGGAGTTCCCGGGGCCGCAGAGTGGTCGCATGGAGACCTTCGAGAACCTCGTCCGTGCCGAGTTCGCCCCGAAGAACACCTTCCTCAACACCGCGAGCAGCGGGCTCCTCCCCGCCCGTACCGTCAACGCCCTGAACGAGGCCGCACAGCTGCGGGCCGAGGGCCGTCCGCTGGACCCGCTGTTCGCGGACGTCGAGGCTGCCCGGGCCTCCTTCGCCCGGCTGGCCGGTGTCCCGGTCGGCCGGGTGGCGGCCGGCTCCTCGGTCGCCGCGTACACCGGGGTGGTCGCCGCCTCCCTGCCGGAGGGCGCCGAGGTCCTCACCGCCGAAAACGACTTCACCTCCGTGGTGAACCCCTTCCACATCCGGGGCGACCTCAAGGTGCGCGCCGTGCCGCTGGAGCGGCTCGCCGAGTCCGTCCGGCCGGGCACCGCGCTCGTCGCCGTCAGCGCCGCCCAGTCCGCCGACGGCCGGATCGCCGACCTGCCCGCGCTGCGCGACGCCGCCCGGGAGCACGGGGCGCGCACGTGCGTCGACTTCTCGCAGGCCGCCACGTGGCTGCCGATGGACGCCGACGCGTACGACTACACGGTCTCCGTCTGCTACAAGTGGCTGCTCGGCCCGCACGGGGCCGGCTTCCTGGTCGTCCCGGAGGACTTCGGCGGGCTGACGCCGGTCCTGGCCGGCTGGGTCGCGGGGGAGAACCCCTGGGACAGCTGCTACGGCCCCGTCACCGAACTCGCCCACTCCGCACGGCGGTTCGACCTGCCACCCGCCCTGTTCACCTACGCCGGGCTGCGCCGGTCCCTCGCCCTGATCGAGGAACTCGGCGTGGACGCCATCCGCGCCCACGACCTCGCCCTCGCCGACCGGTTCCGCGCGGGGCTCGCGGAACTCGGCCACGAGCCCGTCCTGGCACCCGGTTCGGCGATCGTCTCCGTGCCGGGACTCGGCCACCGGCAGCCCGAGTTGAGCGAGGCCGGCATCGAGGTCTCCAACCGCGCGGGGAACCTGCGCGCATCTTTCCACCTGTACAACACGGCCGCGGATGTCGACCGGCTGCTGGACGTGCTTTCCGGCTGACGCACGCCGGCGGGCGGCGTCACCGTCCCACGGTTGACGCCGCCCGCCCGAAGGGCACGAAAGGTCACTTCACGGGCGTGAAGTCCCGCGCCCCGATGAACTCCGGCCGCCGCACCGGCGCCGCGAACGGCTCCACCGCCGTGTTCTCCACGCTGTTGAACACGATGAACACGTTGCTGCGCGGGAACGGCGTGATGTTGTCCCCGGAGCCGTGCATGGCGTTGCAGTCGAACCAGGTCGCCGAACCGGCCTTGCCCGTGAACAGCTTGATGCCGTACTCGGACGCCAGCTTGGTCAGCGCCTCGTCGGACGGCGTGCCCGCGTCCTGCATCTGCAGCGACTTCTTGTAGTTGTCCTTCGGCGTGGCCCCCGCGCACCCGAGGAACGTCTTGTGCGACCCCGGCATGATCATGAGCCCGCCGTTGGTGTCGTAGTTCTCGGTCAGCGCGATCGAGACCGACACCGTGCGCATCCGCGGCAGCCCGTCCTCGGCGTGCCAGGTCTCGAAGTCCGAGTGCCAGTAGAAGCCGCTGGCCCCGAAGCCCGGCTTGACGTTGATCCGCGACTGGTGGACGTACACGTCCGAGCCGAGGATCTGCCGCGCCCGCCCGACGACCCGCTCGTCGCGCACGAGGTTCGCGAACACCTGGCTGATCTTGTGGACCTCGAAGACCGACCGGATCTCCTTCGACTTCGGCTCGACGATCGAGCGTTCGTCGGCGCGGATCTCCGGCGAGGTGACGAGCCGCTGCAACTCCTGGTGGTAGACGGCTACTTCGTCCTCGGTGATGAGCTGGTCGATGGCGAGGAAGCCGTCGCGCTCGAACGCCTGGAGGTCGGCGGGCTCGAACGGGCCCGGCGCGTCGGGCGCGCCCCAGACCACCGGGTCCTGGCGGGGGATCAGTACTTCGCTGGTTCCTCGGCTGGGGTAGAGATCGGTGACGGTCGTGGTCATGGTGATGTCACACCTCCTCGGGTTCGGTGAGCAGCGGATAGACGCCGTTCTCGTCGTGGTCCTCCCGGCCGGTCACGGGCGGGTTGAAGACGCAGAGGCAGCGGAAGTCCTCCTTGACCTTGAGCGTGTGCCGCTCGTGCCCGTCCAGGAGGTACATGGTGCCGGGCGTGATCGTGTAGCTCTGCCCGGTCTCGTGGTCGGTCAGCTCGGCCTCGCCCTCCACGCAGACGACGGCCTCGACGTGGTTGGCGTACCACATGGAGGTCTCGGTCCCCGCGTACAGGATCGTCTCGTGCAGGGAGAAGCCGACCCTCTCCCGGGCGAGGACGATGCGTTTGCTCTCCCACGTCCCGGACGCGGCCTTCACATGCCGGTCGGTGCCTTCGATGTCCTTGAAGGAACGGACAATCACGTGCTGCGATGCCTCCTAGATAGATGGTCGGGCGGGACCCGATGTCGGTCAGGCGGTTTCGCGGACGGCGCGGGCGAGCGTGGTCAGGCCCTCGTCCAGCTCGTCGGGGGTGATGGTCAGGGCGGGCAGGAGTTTGACGACCTCGCTCTCGGGGCCGGACGTCTCGATCAGCAGCCCGAGTTCGAAGGCGCGCCGCGCGATGCGCTCGGCCCGCGTCTTGTCGTGGAACTCCATGCCCCACACCAGCCCGCGGCCCCGGTACTCCTTGACGTCGGCGAGGTTCTCCTCGGTGATGGAGATCAGCGCCTGCTCGACCTGCTCACCACGCTTGCGCGTCTGCTTCTCCATCGCCGAGCCGTCGGCCCAGTACGCCTCCAGGGCCGCGGTGGCCGTGATGAAGGCGGGGTTGTTGCCGCGGAAGGTGCCGTTGTGCTCGCCCGGCTCCCAGACGTCCAGCTCGGGCTTGAACAGGCACAGCGACATGGGCAGGCCGTAGCCGCTGATGGACTTGGAGACGGTGACGATGTCGGGCGTGATGCCGGCCTCCTCGAAGGAGAAGAAGGCGCCCGTACGACCGCAGCCCATCTGGATGTCGTCGACGATCAGCAGCATGTCGCGCCGCTCGCACAGCTCCGCGAGCCGGCGCAGCCATTCGGCCCGGGCGACGTTGATGCCGCCCTCGCCCTGCACGGTCTCGACGATGACCGCGGCCGGCTGGTTGAGCCCCGAGCCCTGGTCCTCCAGCAGCCGCTCGAACCACAGGAAGTCCGGGACCTGCCCGTCGAGGTAGTTGTCGAACGGCATCGGCGTGCCGTGTACCAGCGGTATGCCGGCGCCCGCGCGCTTGAAGGCGTTGCCGGTCACGGCCAGCGACCCCAGCGACATGCCGTGGAAGGCGTTGGTGAAGGACACGATGGCCTCGCGGCCCTTCACCTTCCGCGCCAGTTTCAGCGCGGCCTCCACGGCGTTGGTGCCGGTCGGACCCGGGAACATGACCTTGTACGGCAGGTCACGCGGCCGCAGCACCAGGTTCTGGAAGGACTCCAGGAAGGCGCGCTTGGCCGTCGTCGACATGTCGAGGCCGTGGGTGACGCCGTCCCGCGCCAGGTAGTCGAGCAGTGCCCGTTTCAGGACGGGGTTGTTGTGCCCGTAGTTGAGCGAACCGGCGCCGGCGAAGAAGTCGAGGTACTCGTGGCCGTCCTCGTCGTACATGCGGCTGCCCACCGCACGGTCGAAGACGGTGGGCCAGCCGCGGCAGTAGCTGCGCACCTCGGACTCCAGGGTCTCGAAGACGCTCAGGTCGGGCTGGGTGATGGTCACGACGAATCGCTCCTCGTTGCGTGGGGGGAAGTCAGGGGGAGTCGGGGGGGAGAGTCGGGGAGTCAGGGGAAGTCGGAGGGGTCAGCCGGAGAGCGGACCGATGCGGTACAGGACCTCGGGGTCGTGCGGTCCGTCGGGGAACAGGCCCGCGTCGAACAGCACGTCGCGCTCCAGCCGGGCGCCGCGGCGCTCGGCGAACGAGGTGAACAGGCGCTCGGAGGCGGTGTTGCCCGGTGTGATGGTGGTCTCCACGGTGGTCACTCCGCGCTCCGCGACGGCCCGCGCGGCCAGCCCGTCCAGCAGCGCGGCGGCGAGCCCGCGCCCGCGGTGCGCCTCGTCCACCGCCACCTGCCAGACGAGCAGGGTGTCGGGGCGGTCCGGCCGGACGTAGCCGGTGATGAAGCCGACCGGTTCGCCGTGCTCGTCGCGCGCGACGGCCGAGGTGGCGGCGAAGTCCCGGCACCACAGCAGATAGCTGTAGGACGAGTTCAGGTCGAGGACCTTCGAGTCCCTGGCCATCCGCCACAGCGCGGCCCCGTCCGCCACCGACGGACGGTCGATTTGCAGGTCTGCTTGTGCGGCAGTCATGCGAAGCGAATTTACCGAGGGAAATTCAAAATTGCATCGCCGTGCGGGCTTACGTACGGGCGGGTCATGTGTTATCACGCGGGCGCGTGGATCAACGCACAGCCGTGGCGTATTGCCCCTGTTTGTCAGGAAAATACCGGGCAAAGCGAGCACGATGTGTAACGCGTCACAACCATGTAACCCTCGCGAGACCTGCCCGAATTACGTCGTTTGGCGTTCGCAGAATCTTTGCGTTTAGGTTCGGGAAGAGCGGGCAGAAGAATACGGGAAGCTACCCATGGAAAGCCAGGAAAAGAATTCCCGGAATTACGTTGAATTCACGCTCCGGTCACTCCGTCGATGCGTTCGCGCAGCAGGTCGGCGTGACCGTTGTGGCGTGCGTATTCCTCGATCATGTGGATGAACACCCAGCGCAGCGAGACCTCCAGCCCGGCCACCGGCCCGTCGGCGACCCGGCCGGTGTCCTCCAGCGACCGCCCGGCGCACAGCTCCCGTCCGCGCGCGACCTCCCGCCGCCAGATCGTGAGCGCCTCGTCGAGCCCTCGCGCGGGATCGAGGCCGTACCCGGTCCCGTCCTCGAACACGGGCGGTACGTCGAGCCCGCCGGCCACCCGCTGGAACCAGTTCCGCTCGACCTCGGCGAGGTGCTGCACCAGCCCGAGCAGCGTCAGTGCCGACGGCTCGACGGACGCACACCGCACTTGCGCGTCGTCGAGCCCAGCGCACTTCAGCTCCAGCGTGGCCCGGTGGAAGTCGAGCCAGCTCTCGAGCGTGGCGCGCTCGTCACCGGTCAGGAGGGGGATGGGGCGGCCGTCGGGCAGGGTGTGGGGGGTTGTGTCGGTGGTCATGCGGGGAGCATGGCACGGGCCACTGACAGCGCAGCCGGCTCTGCACCGCCGACCGGCGCCTTTCGGCCTGGCCGAGGACCAACGCCGGGCATATTGGGCGGCGCGGGACACTCGTCGCCGCGCACTTGGGCGGTGGGGGACGCCTGTCGCCGGGCATCTTCGGCGGTGGGGGACGGTGTCGCCGGGCATTCGCCGCAGCCTGCGATGCCGGCTGTCGGGCATGGGCCGCAGCCCGCGACGCCCGCTGTCGGGCATCCGCCGCAGCCTGCGACGCCGCTGTCGGGCACCTCGGCAGCCCGCGTCGCCTACCGCCAGGCGTCCTCCGCGGCCCGCAGCGCCGCCACCACGTCCACGTCCAGCCCCTTCTCCGCGAGCGCGACCCCGAGGGCCGTCAGGGAACTGCGCACCGCGCCCGGTGTCGCGTCCGTGCCGTAGTGGTTGACGCGGATCATGTCCTTGGCGAGCGCGCCCCCGCCTGCGGCGAGCGGTACCGCCGGGTCGGCGGCCAGGGCGCGGGTCACCAGTTCCGCGGCCACGACCCCGGACGGTGCCCGCAGGGTGGTGGCGACCGGGGCCGCTTCCGTCACCTCGTGGACGTACGGCTCCAGGCCGCCGCCGAGCGCCAGTGCCCCGGCGCGGGTGGCCGACGCGGCGGACGCGTGTCGGGCCATCACCGTGTCCGGGCCCACCGCCTCGATCCGCTCGACGCACGCCTCGAGCGCCAGCATCTCCAGCTGTGCCGGAGCGTGCGGCAGGGCCTTGCGGCCACCGTCGATCCAGCGCTCCTTCCAGTCCAGCAGCGAGAGGTACGACCGGCGTGGCGCCCGCGGGTTCGCCGCCATCCGGGACCAGGCCCGTTCGCTCACCGACACCGCCGACACCCCGGCGGGACCGCCCATCGCCTTCTGCGCGCCGATCACGCACAGGTCGACGCCCCACGTGTCCGGCAGCACCGGCTCGGCGCCGATCGACGCCACCGCGTCCAGGTAGAACAGCGCGTCGTGCGCCCGCACCACCTCGCCGATCTCCGCGACCGGGTTGGTGTTGCCGGTCGCCGCCTCCGCGTGCACCAGGGACACGAAGTCGATCTCCGGGTGCTCGGCGAAGGCCTGCCGGATCTGGCCGGCCGTGACCGCCGTGTGGAAGGGCACCGCCAGGTCGATCACCGTGGCGCCGCAGTCCCGCAGCCAGTCGCCGAAGGTCTGCCCGTACGGACCGGTGATCACGTTGAGCGCCGTGGTGCCGGGACCGGCCGTGGCGCGGATCGCGCCCTCCAGCGGCAGCAGCGCCTCGCCCTGCATGATCACGACGTCCTGCTCGGTGTTCAGCAGCCGTGCCACGCGGTCCTCGATCGAGGCGAAGTGTGCGGCGCTCAAGGGGGCCAGGTCGAGGAGGGGGTGGGTCACGGCGGTGCTCTCTTCGGTCAACTCTTCGATCGCGGGTAGACGCAGTCGAGGGTAACCGGCGCCTGCCGGCCGTTCCGGCCGGTGCCGGGACCCCGGCGGCGGGCGACCGCCCGGGCCGGACGGACCGCCACCGTGGCCCCAGGCCTGGTTTGAAAGACCAGCATTATCCCCATAATCGGAATAATCGGAACTCGCGTTCCCTCACAGGAGGCCCCCCGTGAACACGCTCCCCGGACGCCGGGCCCGCGTCCTGGCCGCCACCACCGCGACGGCCGGGCTGCTGCTCGTGGCCGGCTGCGCCTCGGACGACGACGGCGGCAGCGGCACGAAGACCGCCGCCGGCGGGGTGGAGCTCGTCAAGGCCGGGCAGCTGACCACCTGTACGCACCTGCCGTACCCGCCCTTCCAGTCGGAGATCGACGGCAAGGTGCAGGGCTTCGACGTCTCGCTGATCGACCTCGTCGCCGCCGACCTGGGCGTGAAGCAGCAGATCCTCGACACGCCGTTCGAGAACTTCAAGACCGGCGCGTTCCTCAACTCCGGCGAGTGCGACCTGGCCGCGGCCGGCATGACCATCACCGAGGAGCGCAAGAAGAACGTCGACTTCTCCGACCCGTACTTCAACGCCACCCAGGCCCTCCTCGTCGACAAGAACAGCGGCGTCGGCTCGCTCGCCGACGTCAAGGCCAAGGGCGTCAAGCTCGGCGCCCAGGCGCAGACCACCGGCGAGGACCACGCGAAGAAGCAGGGCTTCGACCCGGTCTCCTTCGAGTCCTCCGACGCGGTCCTCAACGGCCTGCGCACGGGCCAGGTCAAGGCCGTCGTCATCGACTACCCGGTCGTCCAGGGCTGGCTGAAGGACAAGGCCAACGCCGACGCCTTCGAGGTCGCCGACAACATCGACACCGGTGAGCAGTACGGCTTCACGGTGAAGAAGGGCAACACCAAGCTGCTCGCCGCCATCAACAAGGCACTCGCCGACGCCAGGGCCGACGGCACGTACAAGAAGCTGTACGAGCGGTGGATCGGCCCGTACGACGAGGCCGCGGCGTCCCCGGCGGCCGCCTCATGACCGAGGCGGACACGCGAGTCCAGCCGAGGAAGAAGGGCCTGACACGACGTCAGAAGCGCAGCGTGTCGCGCGGGGTCCAGTACGCCGTCTTCGTCGCGGCCGTGATCGCCTTCGCGGTCTACGCCGACTGGGACCGGCTGCGCAACCAGTTCGCGCAGGAGGACATCGCGGAGCAGATGTTCCCCGACGTCATCACGCTGGCGCTGAAGAACACCGTGCTCTACACCGTGACCGGCTTCGCCGTCGGACTCGCTCTCGGCATGGTGATCGCCCTGATGCGGCTGTCGTCCGTGGGCCCCTACCGCTGGCTCGCCGGCGTCTACATCGAGATCTTCCGCGGCCTGCCCGCCCTGCTGATCTTCATCTTCATCGGCGTGGCCGTGCCGCTGGCCTTCCCCGGCACGGAGATCCCCGGCGGCACGTACGGCAAGGTGGCCCTCGCGCTCGGCCTGGTGGCCGCCGCGTACATGGCGGAGACGATCCGCGCGGGCATCCAGGCCGTGCCCAAGGGGCAGATGGAGGCGGCCCGTTCGCTGGGTTTCTCACCGGCCCGCGCGATGGTCTCCATCATCATCCCGCAGGCGTTCCGGATCATCCTGCCGCCGCTCACCAACGAACTCGTCCTGCTCTTCAAGGACTCCTCGCTGGTGCTGTTCCTCGGTGTCACCCTGGAGGAGCGCGAGCTGTCCAAGTACGGCCGCGACCTGGCCAGCCAGACCGCCAACTCCACGCCGATCCTGGTCGCCGGACTGTGCTACCTGCTGGTGACCATCCCGCTCGGCTTCGTCGTCCGCCGCCTGGAGGCCAATGCCCAGGAGGCCGTGAAATGACCCGTCCCGAGATCGAGGTCCGCGACCTGCACAAGTCCTTCGGCACCAACGAGGTGCTGCGCGGCATCGACCTGGAGATCGGCCAGGGCGAGGTCGTCTGCGTCATCGGCCCGTCGGGCTCGGGCAAGTCCACGCTGCTGCGGTGCGTGAACCTCCTGGAGGAGCCCACCAAGGGCCGGGTCTTCGTCGGCGGTACGGAACTCACCGACCCGGACGTCGACATCGACGCCGTACGCCGCCGTATCGGCATGGTCTTCCAGCAGTTCAACCTCTTCCCGCACCTGACGGTGACCGAGAACCTCACGCTGCCGCAGCGCCGGGTGCTCAGACGGGGCAAGGCGGAGGCCGCCCGGGTCGCCGCCGAGAACCTGGCCCGCGTCGGGCTGTCGGAGAAGGCGACGGCGTACCCGTCCTCCCTCTCCGGCGGCCAGCAGCAGCGCGTCGCCATCGCCCGCGCGCTGGCGATGGGCCCCGAGGTGATGCTGTTCGACGAGCCGACCTCGGCGCTCGACCCCGAGCTGGTGGGGGACGTCCTCGCGGTCATGCGCATGCTGGCGAACGAGGGCATGACGATGATGGTCGTCACCCACGAGATGACCTTCGCCCGCGAGGTCGCCGACCGGGTCGTCTTCATGGACGGCGGCGTGATCGTCGAGGACGGCACCCCCGAGCAGGTCATCGGCAACCCCCGGCACGACCGCACCCGCCACTTCCTCTCCCGCCTCCTGGACCCCGCGATGGCGGAGGTGGAGGAGGAGACGTCGGACCAGGTGGGCAAGGCCGACTAGGGGCTCACTAAGGTGCGGTACATGAGCGAACGCGCGGTGCTGCATGTGAGGGGACGGGTGCTCGTCGGCCCGGAGGAGGACCAGGTCCGGGACGAGCTGTGGGTGGTCGACGGCCGGATCTCGTACGACCGTCCCGCCGGCGCGCGCGACGTGCGCACGGTCGAGGGCTGGGCCCTGCCCGGCCTCGTCGACGCGCACTGCCACGTCGGCCTCGACCGGCACGGCGCGGTCCCGGAGGACGTCGCCGAGAAGCAGGCGCTGACCGACCGGGACGCCGGCACCCTGCTCATCCGCGACGCGGGTTCGCCCTCCGACACCCGCTGGATCGACGACCGCGACGACCTCCCGAAGATCATCCGGGCCGGCCGGCACATCGCCCGCACCCGCCGCTACATCCGCAACTACGCCTGGGAGATCGAGCCCGACGAGCTCACCGCGTACGTCGCCCAGGAGGCCCGGCGCGGCGACGGCTGGGTCAAGCTGGTCGGCGACTGGATAGACCGCGACCTCGGCGACCTGTCGGCCTGCTGGCCGAGGGAGGCGGTCGAGGCGGCGATCGCCGAGGCCCACCGCCTGGGCGCGCGCGTCACCGCCCACTGCTTCTCGGAGGACTCCCTCCAGGACCTGGTCGAGGCGGGCATCGACTGCATCGAGCACGCGACGGGCCTGACGGAGGACCTGATCCCGCTGTTCGCCTCGCGCGGCGTCGCCATCGTCCCGACCCTGGTCAACATCGCGACCTTCCCGCAGCTCGCCGACGGCGGCGAGAGCAGGTTCCCCCACTGGTCGGCCCACATGCGCCGCCTCCACGAACGCCGCTACGACACGGTGCGCAACGCGTACGACGCCGGGATCCCGGTGTACGTCGGCACGGACGCGGGGGGCTCACTGGCACACGGTCTGGTGGCGGGCGAGGTCGCGGAACTGGTCACCGCGGGGATCCCGCCGGTGGAGGCGGTGTCGGCGACGACCTGGGGCGCACGGAAGTGGCTGGGCCGGCCCGGGTTGGAGGAGGGGGCACCGGCGGACCTGGTGATCTACGAGCAGGACCCCCGCACGGACGTACGCGTGCTGGGGGCCCCGCTGCGGGTGGTGCTGAACGGCCGGGTGGTGGAGTAACCCGGCCGGCACCTGCCGACCGGGCTACCGCACTCATCGGCTATGCGTACCCGGGTTGCCAGTCCAGCTGCTCGAGAGCCGTGAGGTCACCGCGCGCGAGCAGGGTCATCACCCGGATCATCTCCGCGCGCGAAACCTGCGGCAGGTGGCGAGGCTCGACTTCGCTGTCGTCGAGGTTCTCGAACACCAGGCTCCCCCCCTGGAACGCGGAGATGCTCCAGGACGACTCGTCATCCGTGACCGAGACGTCCGGATGCTCGTCATCGAGCGGCCCGTCGAGTTCGGCGACGAGCGCGGGGATGCCCGCCTCGCTTCCGTCATCCATGTCGCCACCTCGATGCGTGAACGTGATGGACACCGTCACCTCACCTCCTGTTGCGCGGGGCGCCGTTCGGAATCGCCCACTCCGCGTAGCCACCGGCGCCACCAGGATGCAGCAGAGGCTGCCAGGGTGATCCCGGAGCATGCTGGAAAGTCGGCACGAGACGCATCACGCCCTGTCGGCCGCCGGCGTTGACGGAGGGCTCATGCTGCCAGGTCCAGCCGCCGGGAGTGCGGCGACCCCCCGTCGACGAGACGGCGGCACCGACGCCGGGAATCAGTTGCTCCATTGCCTGGGCGAAGCTCGGATCCGACTGAAGCGCGGCATCGAGGGCTGCGTTGGCCCTCCTGAAATGTGTGTTTCGCGACCGGCCGAAGTCAGCCGCGTCAAGCGTCATCTCGAACGCGACGGAGTAGGCGTTGGGGCCGGCTGCACAAGCACACGCCTGACCGGCGGCGTTCACACCGGAGGCGCAGTTGTGCACCAGGGTCGGTGTGGTTCCCGCCAGCACGTAGTACGTGTGCAAACCCTCGACGGTCAGGTTGTGAACCGTCGCCTTCGCCGTCCGGGCCTTGACCGCCGTGACCTGGATCCAGCTGCCGCTGCCCGTGCTGAGCCACTGGCCCGGCTTCAGGTTCCCCGCGTCCACCCAGCGGCCCACGTCCGGCACCCAGAACGGGTGGCCGTCGGTGGCCGTGAGTGTGGAGGTCTTGCCGCCCGCGCGGCCGTCCGTGTCGACGGTGATCGTGACCAGGTGCTTAGTGCCGTCACCCTTGATGGTGCGGGTGACCGTGCGGGTTTGGGTGTCGTCCGTTTCCACGTCGGACGCGGCGACCTTGTCCCCGACCTTGACGTCCTCGATCGGCTTGGTGGTGCCGTCGGCCATCAGGACCTCGGTGCCGGGCGCGAAGCTGTTGCCGACCCTGCAGGCCGCACCAGTGGCCGGTGGCGGGTCCGGGAGCTTCGGCGCGGCGGGTGCCGGAGCGGGTGCCGGTGCCGGACCGGGCGCCGGGTCGGCCGCCGGCGGGTTCGCACCGCCTGTGGACGGCGCGTCGGCGCCGCCGGTCGACGGGGGATTCGCGCCGCCGGTGGACGGAGGGTTCGCCGCGCTCGGCGGTGTCGCGTTGTCCACCTGCCGGCCGACGTCTCCCGCCGTGTCCACCGCGTCGAGAACCTCGTCGCCGTACTTGGCCGCCTTGGCCGCTGTCGCCCCATATCCGGCGAACGGGATCGCCGAGGCGCAGGACAGACCCGCGTCCACGTAGTTGCCCTCGGCCGCGTACCAGGCGCAGTTGGCCAGGTCGGCGACCTCACCCACGGCCGGGATCAGACCGACCACGTCCAGGGCCAGGTGACCGATGTCGGACCAGGACATCCCGAACAGATGCCCGTCGATCTCGATGAACGAGACCGGGTTGCCGCCCGCGAAGGCGTAGCGGTTGCCGGTGAAGGGGTCCGTGGTCAGGCCCATGTCGGCCAGCGCCCCGCCGTACATGTCCCGGGTCAGGAAGCGGTTCAGGCCCGGGTCGTACGTCCGGAAGCCCATGTCGTAGGTGCCGGAGGTGGTGTCGTAGCGCTTGGCGTTGAAGCGGTAGGAGTTGTAGGGGTCCGCCGGCTCCTCGCCGCCCGCACCCGGCTTGTCTGCGCCCGTGAACTGCGCCGTGTCGTTCTTGCCGTACGCCGTGTAGCCGTACGTCGTCTTGGTGTTGCCGTCCTTGTCGGTCAGCGCCTCGACGTCGCCGTGCGGGTGGTAGAGGTACTGCGTGGTCTCCGGGTCCTTGTCCTCCTCGTCCTTGGTCTGGGTGAGCTTCTGGCCCCAGGAGGCGTACTGGAAGGACGTCACGCCCTCGTCGGTCACGTCCTCCTTCAGGGAGTGCGACGTGATGCCCAAGTAGGTGAACAGGGTCGTCTTCGCGTCCTCCCCGCTGCCCACCGTCTCCTTCACCGTGCGGTCGAAGGCGTCGTACGTCATCCGCGTCGTCTTCGCCGCATCGCCGCTGCCCGCCGTGATCGTCGCCGGGCGGTCGAAGCCGTCGTAGCGGTACTTCTGGATCGTCTCGCCGCCGAAGGAGACGGTGTCGAGGCGGCCCAGCGGGTCGTAGTTGTAGGTGGAGGACGCGCCGTCGGCGGTGGAGGTCAGCAGGCGGTTGCGGTCGTAGCGGTGCGTGGTGACCGTGTCGTCCACGTTCTGCCAGACCACGTTGCCGGCCGCGTCGTGCCGGTATTCCTCCGTCGCCTCGTCGTCACCTGTCTTGGTGACCTTGGCGATGCGGTCCTGCGGGTCGTAGGTGTAGGCGTAGGTGTTGTCGATGGTGTCGCCGTGGTCGTCGGCGTCCATCAGCTTCAGGACGTCTTCCAGCTTGTGACCGTTGGCGTTGTACTTCAGGGCGTGTTCGGCGACTACCGTGCCGTCCGCCTTCTTCTCGCTGGTCTTCTTCGTCGAGCCGTCGAGGTAGTAGTCGACGGTCAGGACGTTGCCGTTGGGCTTGGTCTGCTTGGCCAGTTCGCCGCGGGCCGTGTACTCCAGTGTGGTGACCTGCCGGTCCCCGGCCGTGGGGGATGCGGCGTTGGTGATCCGCTCCACCCGGTCCAGGGGGTCGTAGTCGAGCTTGCTCCAGGTCAGGTCGTGGGTGGTGGTGAGGGTGTTGCCGTTGGCGTCGTAGGTCAGCGTGGTCGTGTTGCGGGCGGTGTCGCCGTCGTGCTCGACGACCTTGCTGAGCTGGTTGAGGCCGTCGTACTCCAGGGTGTAGCGGTCCACCTCGACGCCAGGGCTGCGGTCGACGATCTCGATCTGGTTGCCGTTGGCGTCGTAGCGGTAGGAGAAGTCCTTCTCCTCGTTGTCAGTGTCGCCGGTGTTGTCGCGGACCAGCCGCACCGCGTCCGCGACGACCGTGCCGGTCGCCTTGTCGGTGAGGGTGATCGCCTGGGCGCCGTCCTCGGCGAAGGCGTACTTGCCCAACGATCGCCATTCACCGGGGAGTTCTGTCTGGTCGAGGGTCTTCCGCTCGGTGCCGTCCTTGTGCTTGATCTCGTAGGAGGCGTCCTTGGCCGCCCCGTCCACCTTCGGGTGGCGAACGTAGACGGTGTAGTCGCCGTCCTGGGGAACCGTCAGCTGCCAGACGAAGCGTGCCTCGCCCGAACCGGCCGGGTGCGTGTGCACGTTGTAGCCGTACGAGCCGTCGGCGGCCCGCTCTTCCCACGTGCCCTGCGTGGCGGTGTTGTTGATGTCGGAGTTGTCGACGAGCGCGACCGCGAGGCCCACCGGAACACCGTTGTCCGAGCGGGACTTCAGCGCCCCGCTGGGGTAGAAGGACGAGTTCAGCGTCCGGGAGACCGAACCGCCCGCGCTGGTCAGCGTGTTCTGGATCTGCTGGCCGAGCTCGTTGTACTCGTAGCGGTTGACGATGTCGTAGGCGTCCGTGGACGTCCTGATCCAGCCGGTGTCGAAGTAGGTGTACGTCGTCTCGTTGCGGACCGACTGGCCCTCCGACGGCGGGGCGCTGACCTTCGCCAGCCGGCCCACGGCGTCGTACTCGTACCGGGTCCGGTCCGGGGTGTTGTGGCGCGTGTCGTCGGGGTCGTACGGGGACAGCGTCTCCTTGACGCGGTTCAGCTCGTCGTAGACCGTCTCGGCGGCGAAGTCCTGCGGGTCGTCGCCGGTCTCCACGCCGCGCGGGGTGATGACCCGGGTCTGGTTGCCGACCTCGTCGTACTCGAACCGGGTGGTGCGCCGGACGGTGTCGTCGCCGTCCTTGTCGTGCGGCACCCGGGCCTCGACCAGGGCGGCGCGGGCGTCCAGGACCAGCTCGGTGCGGTTGCCCTCCGCGTCGGTGGTGGCGGTGGTCAGGCCGTCCCAGTCGTAGGTGCTCGTCGTCGACCTGCCGGCCGCGTCGGTGGTTTCCAGCAGGCGGTGGTCGAGGTCGTAGCGGAACCTGGTGGTGTAGTCGTCGGGGTCCTCGGTCTCGTTCTTGCGGGCGTCGACGACCTTCACCAGGTCACCGACGTCGTTGTAGAAGGCGGTGGCCCGGCCGCCGGCCGCGTTGACCGCCTCGATCGGCTGGTAGACCTCGTCGTACTTCGTCGTCGAGGTGAAGTCCCCGGGCCGTTCGGTCAGGTTGCCCTTCGGCTCGGTCGCGGTGAGCTGGTTGCCGACCTTGTCGTAGGTGAAGGTCGACACCCGGTCCGGTGAGCCGTCCTCGTCGCCCGGCTGGACGGACTTCACCAGCTGGTCGGCGGCGTCGAACTCGCTGGTGCCCTTCACCCCGCTGGGGGCGGTGAAGACCACGGTGTTGCCGTTCGCGTCGTACTGCGGGGCGGGAGTGACGATGAAGTCGCCGGCCTTGTGGTCCTTGGGCCTGCGGTTCTCCAGCGGCCGCCCGAAGACGTCGTACGTCTGCGTGGTCGTCGCCCCGTTGGCCTCCTCCAGCTCGGTGACGTTGCCGCGCACGTCGTACGTGGTCAGCGTGCGGTGGCCGAGCGGGTCGACGATGACGCGCGGATAGCCCGAGGGGTCGTAGTCCTCGAAGCGGGTGGTGTGCTCGTTGGCGTCGGTGGCCGCGGTGATCCGGCCCCGGGCGTCATAGGCGTTGGTGGAGGTGTAGTCGCCCTCGGGCTCGCTCTCGACGCCCTTGGGGTCCGTGACCGAGGTCAGGTTGCCGCGTGCGTCATAGCCGAGCCGCCAGGTGCGGCCCTCCGGGGAGACGCGTCGCACGAGGTCGGCGATGTAGCCGTCCTCGCCGGTGGCGTAGGTGAAGGTGGCGGCGGGCCGGTCGTTCTCCACCGACTCGGCGTCCTTCATCTCCAGGGGATAGCCGGTCTTGGGGTCGTACTTCCAGGTGCGGGCGGCGCCGTTGTTCTCCTCCAGGCGCGTGACGTTGTTGTCCGCGTCCCAGCCCAGCTTCGTGGTCCGCTTCTTGGCGTCGGTGAGCTTCACCGGCCGCCCGTAGCTGTCCATCAGCTGGGTGTTCGGGTTGCCCTCGGCGTCCGTGACGACGGTCCGGATCGCCCTGCCGTCGTGGCCGTCGGCGTCCGCGTAGCGGTAGCGGGTGAGACCGCCGAGCCGGTCCTTGACCGTCTTGGTGTACCCCAGGTAGTGCAGCTGGTCCTTGTCGTCGTGCGGGCCGACGTAATCCAGCTTCGTGGCGTGGCCGCGCGGATCGGTGACCTGGACCAGCTTGACGCCCGGGTGGTCGAACTCCTTGCCGTAGCGGAACGTGAACACCTTGCGGAGCTTCTCGGCGGCGTTCGCGCCGTCGGTGAGCCGCCCGAGCAGGCCCTTCTCGGTGAACGTTAAGTCGATCCGCCGCCCTGAGACGTCGGTGACGGAACGGACCTTGCCGATGATGAACGGGTTCAGCAGGTGCTTGCCCTCACGGACTTTCCCGTCCTCGTCGACGTACGTGTACGGCTCGCCCTTCTCCCAGTAGCCGACGGTGAGCGTGCGCCGGCCCTCGGCGTCGGTCACGTGCTTCAGCAGCTTGGCCGGGTGCCCGAGCAGCCGCTCCTCGTACGTGAACTCCATCCGGTTGCCGTTCTTGTCCACCATGGCGCTGGGATAGCCCTGGCAGTCGAAGAGGAACCGGGTGCGGTCCGGGCGCAGGAACTCCCAGGCTTCCCGCTCGTGCGGGTGGAGCAGACAGTGCTTCTCCAGCTGGCTGACGCGGAAGTGGACTCCGGACGGCGAGTCCCATGTGCCCTTCTTGTTCTTGGCGAAGGTGTGGCTGGTGCCGTCGCCGTCGGTCAGCGTGATCTGCTTCGGCAGCAGGGCGGACGGGTGGAAGTCCAGCGGGGTGCCGAGCCGCACCGGCGAGGAGGCCTGGAGCGACCAGCCGGGGCCGGCCGGAGTGCTGGAGGCGTCCTGCGAGTTGTAGGCCAGGCGCAGGAAGGTGGAGAACCCCAGGGAGGGGTTGGAGAAGGCGTCGTACGACCAGACCGCGTTGCCGGCGTAGAGGTTGCTCATCAGCGCCGAGCCGGCACCGGTGTTCTTGCCCGCGTACGAGTAGAAGTTCTCCAGACCGAGCTGGTCGGAGGTCGGGTACTCGGCGGTCACCTGGTGCTTGGAGGGTGGCACGCCGTCGGTCTGCGACAGCCACTTGCCGGTGGCCTTCTCCCGCAGGTCCCACTCCAGGCCGAAGGTCAGCCGCTTGTCGAGCGGGTCGACGAGGACGGGTGACTTCAGCTGCGCGTCGAAGGTGACGGAGTCACCGGGCGGCACGTCCCTGGGGAGCGGGGTGGCGTCCTTGTTGAGCAGGTTGGTGACGTCCTTGCCGTCCAGCGTCCAGCGGTACGACAGGACGCGCTCGCCCTTCTTCCACACCGTGTCCGTGGTGTTGGTGAGCGTCGCCTCCACAGTGGAGGTCTCGCCGGGGACGACCCGGGCGGGCGTGTACGGCAGGAAGTATGTCTCCGTGCCGGGCGCGGCGAGGAGTTTCGTGCCCTTGGCGACGTGCCCGAGGGCCGGCAGCTCGACCGTGCGCACCGGGCTCGCCAGGAGCCTGCCCTGCTGGGTGCGTACGACGATCCGGTAGTGGTGGGCCGCGCCGTCGCGGACCGGGTGTGCGGACCGGTCGGCGAACGTGCGGGTGTCGCGGTCGACGGGGGCGACGAGGGTTTCGGCGTTCGGCGTGAAGTTCTTCGCCGTGGAGCGGTGGACCTCGTACTCCCGCAGGTCCTTGCCCCTGTACGCGGTCCAGGTGAGGTCGGCGCCGGTGGCGTGGACGGTGCGGGGTGCGCCGATGCGGACGCCGTCGGCCGCGCCGGCGATCCGGGGGTGGGTCGGGGAGGCGGCGCCGCGGCCGCGGTCGAGGGTGATGCGGCGCGGCTTGTCGTGGTCGTCGTCGTTGCCGCCCTGCCGGTCGTCCTTGTCGTCGTCGCCGAAGAGGCGGTCCCACAGACCGGGGTCATCGTCGGCGCGTTCGCTGTTGGGGCGCCAGCCCTCGCGGGGGTCGCTGATGTCGGGGCGGGAGGCGGCGGGTCTCTCCCCGCCCGGGCGGGCGGGGGTCGCCGGTGCGGAGCTGAGGATCAACGCCGACGCGGCAGCGCCGATCACGGCGGCGCGCAGGCGGCGGCGGGTGTGGATGCGGGCTCTGAGGCGGGAGCGTAAGCGGGTACGGCCTGAGGTTGCCATGAAGGGCTCCTTGTCCCTGCGGGCACAGTCCTCTCACAGGAAGCGCTGGACGCACCTGTGTACCAACACCCTTCAAAGCCGTGTCAATGACATGTCAAATGAAGGGGTGAGTTCCGGACTTCGGGCCCCGGGGCCGAGGGCACCTCAGCCGCGCGCCGACACCACCGCCCGGTCGAGCGCCCGCAGGAACCCCTCCACCGTCTCCCGATCCCGCACCGCCAGCCGCAGCCAGTCCTCGCCGAGCCCGGGGAACGTGTCCCCGCGCCGGACCGCGTACCCGAGGTCGCGCAGCCGCCGCCGTACGGCCGCCGCTCCCGGCAGCCGCACCAGGACGAACGGCCCCTCCGCGGGCTCCACCACCCGCAGCCCGGCCGACGCGAAGCGAGCCAGCCCGGTCACCAGGTGGGCCCGGTCCGCCGCGATGCGGTGTGCCGCGTGTGCCGCCTCCGCCAGCGCCCGCGGCCCCACGCACGCCTGTGCCGCCGCCAGCGCGGGCGTGGACACCGGCCACAACGGCTGCGCCCGCTCCAGCTCCGCGACGATCTCCGGCGCCGCCAGCACGTACCCGATCCGCAGCCCGGCCAGGCCCCATGTCTTGGTCAGACTCCGCAGCACCACCAGCCCGGGCACATCCGTCCGCCCGGCCAGCGCCTCCCGTTCGCCCGGCACCGCGTCCATGAACGCCTCGTCCACGACCAGGACCCGCCCGGGACGGGCGAGCCCCGCGATCGTGTCCGCCGGGTGCAGCACGGACGTGGGGTTCGTCGGATTGCCGATCACCACCAGGTCCGCGTCCTCCGGAACGGCCGCCGGGTCCAGCCGGAAGCCGTCCTCCTCCCGCAGCAGCACCCGGTCGACCGTGTGCCCGGCGTCCCGCAGCGCCGCCTCCGGCTCGGTGAACTGCGGATGCACCACCACCGGCCGCCGCACCTTCAGCGCCCGCGCCAGCAGGACGAACGCCTCCGCCGCCCCCGCCGTCAGCAGCACCCGCTCCGCCGCAAGCCCGTGCCGCGCCGCCACCGCCGCCCGGGCGGCCCGCCCGTCCGGATAGGCCGCCAGGCCGTCCAGCGACCCGGCGATCACCTCCCGCAACCACACGGGAGGCGTGTCCGCGCGTACGTTCACGGCGAGGTCGACGAGTGCCGAGCCGTCGTCCCGGACCTCCGCGTCCCCGTGATGCCGCAGGTCGTGCCCGGACCCGTCCGGGGACTCAGTGCGCATGGGAGTGCGCCCCGTGGTGGTGATGCCCGTGGCCATGGTGGTGGTGACCGTCGTCGTCCGGGTGGAAGTGCGGCTGCTGCGGCATCCCCACCTTGTCCTCGAAGCCGGGCAGCGCGATGCGGTACACGCACGAGTCGCAGTTCATCCGCAGGTCGCCCTTCAGGGCCTCCTCGTACCGCTCCATCACCAGATCCAGCAGCTCCGGCTCCGGGCCGATGACGTCCGCCGAGCGGACCTCGATCTCCGGGTGCGCGGCCGCCCAGCCCTCGGTCTGCTGCCGCACCCGGTCCGGCAGGATCCCGGTGAAGAGGAAGTACGGGAGGACGACGATCCGCCGTGCCCCCAGCCGCGCGCACCGGTCCAGACCGCTCGGCACGTCCGGCGCCGCCAGCGACACGAACGCCGTCTCCACGCCCGCGTACCCGCGCCCCTCCCACAGCAGCCGTGCCGCCTTGAACACCTCGGCGTTGGCGTCCGGGTCCGTCGACCCGCGCCCCACCAGCAGCACGGTCACGTCGGACCGGTCCCCGGGCGCACGCCCCTCCCCGCCGCCGAGGGCCTCCTCCAGCCGCCGTTCCAGCACGCTCAGCAGCGCCGGGTGCGGGCCCAGCGGACGCCCGTACGTGTACGAGATGCCCGGGTGGCGTTCCTTCTCGCGGGCCAGGGCCGCCGGGATGTCGCCCTTGGCGTGCCCGGCGGACACCAGCATCAGCGGCACGGCGGCGAACTGTCGTACGCCCTGCTCCACCAGTTCGGTGACGGCCTCGCCCAGCGGCGGCGGGGACAGCTCGATGAAGCCGCCCGCGACGGGCAGCCCGGGGTTGCGGCGCCCCAGCTCCCGCACGAAGTCGCGGAACGCCTCGGCTCCGGCGTCGTCCCGGGTGCCGTGTCCGGCGATGAGCAGGGCGGGCGGGGTGGTCACAGGTTCTCCTCATGCGAAGTGGGGTGATACAGCAGGGCGTTGAGCGCGGCGGCGGCGACCGCCGAACCGCCCTTCTCGGACACGTTGCTCACGGCGGGCAGCCCGCTCTCCCGCAACGCGGCCTTGGACTCGGCCGCACCGACGAAACCGACGGGCAGCCCGATGACGAGCGCGGGCGAGGCGTCCAGGGTCAGCAGCTCCTCCAGGGCGGTCGGCGCACAGCCGATCACCCACAGCGCACCCGGCCCGACCTCCTCGTACGCCAGCCGCATCGCGTGCGCCGAACGCGTCAGCCCGGGGCCGGACTCGGCGTCCTTCAGCCGGCAGACGGTCTCGCGGCGGGTGATGCCCGCGGCGACCATCTCCACGTCCACGACGACGGGCGCCCCGGCGTGCAGCGCGGCGTGCGCCTTGGCCAACTCGCCCTCGTCCATGACGAGGTCGTCGGCGTAGGCGAGGTCGGCGGAGGAGTGGATCACCCGCTCCACCACGGCCCGCGTGAGCGGCGGGAAGTGCGCGGTGTCCAGGCGGGCGCGCAGCCGCCGGAAGGACTCCTGCTCGATCGGGTGGACCACTCGCTTCACCGGGGCTCCTCCTGCCAGCGGTAGCCGCGCGGCGTCACCATACGCCCCGCGATGGTGCGGGTCGCCGTGTTGCCCACGGTCACGACCGTCATCATGTCGACCGTCGCCGGGTCGAGGCCGGCCAGGGTGGTGACCCGGCTGGACTCGTCCGGCCGCGACGCGTTCCGGACGACCCCGACCGGCGTCGTCGGCTCCCGGTGTTCGGCGAGGATCGCGAGGGCCTTCGGCAGCTGCCAGTCACGGCCCCGGCTGCGCGGGTTGTAGAACGTCACGACGAGGTCCGCCTCGGCCGCCGCCCGCACCCGCCGTTCGATGATCTCCCACGGCGTGTGCAGGTCGGACAGGCTGATCGACACATGGTCGTGGCCCAGCGGCGCCCCCAGGATCGCCCCGGCGGCCAGCGCCGCCGTCACGCCGGGCACGCCGACCACGTCGATGTCGTCGGAGGCCTCGGCCAGCGCGGGGGAGGCCATGGCGTACACCCCGGCGTCCCCGCTGCCGATCAGCGCGACGGCGTGCCCGCGCCGGGCCTCCTCGACCGCCGTGCGCGCCCGCTCCTCCTCGGCACCCAGCCCCGACTCCAGGATCCGGGTGCCGGGCGGCAGCAGGTCGCGGATCTGGTCGACGTACTGGTCCAGCCCGACGAGCACCGAGGCACGCCGCAGCTCCGCCTTCGCGCGCGGCGTCAGCAGGTCCCGCGCGCCCGGGCCGAGCCCGACCACCGCGAGCCGCCCGCGCCCGGACCGCCGTACGACCGCACAGGTCGCCATGGCCGACTTCCGCTTGGGGACGAGGAGTTCGCCGCCGCGCCGCAGGGCCGCCGCCTCGGCGACGGAGGGCGTACCGACGGCGGCGAGCGGCGCGTCGGACGGGTTCGGCACCTCGACCTGCGCCAGCTCCTCGGCGGCGTACGTCACCAGGGGCACGCCCAGGCGTTCGGCCGCCGCCACGATCCCGGGCTCGTCGGCCTTCGCGTCGACGGTGGCCAGCTCGGCCACCGAGGCGACCGACAGCCCGGCGTCGCGCAGGGCGCCCCCGACCAGCCCGAGCACCTCGTCGACGGGCGCGCCCTTCGACGCGCCGACGCCCACGACCAGCGACGGCGGCCGCAGCACCACCTCCCGCTCGGCCGACTCGACCAGACGGTCCGTCAGACGGATCGTGTACGCCCCCTCGCCGGCGACCGGGAGCGGTGGCAGCGGCCAGGTCACCTCGGCGCGCAGCGCCACCGGTTCGCCGTCCAGCAGGGCCCGCGAGACGCCGGCGACGTCCCCCTCCACCGGGAGCCCGAGCGTGTCCAGCCCCGGCAGCCCGACCGCGTCCGTCGCCGTCGTCACCACCGGCTCGGCCCCCAGCGACTCACCGACCTCACGGGCGAGTTCGTTCGCCCCGCCACCGTGCCCGCCCACCAGCGCCACGGCGAACCGCCCGCCCTCGTCGACGCACACGACCCCCGGATCGGTCCGCTTGTCACCCAGCAGCGGGGCGATCAGCCGCACCACCGCCCCCGTGGCCAGGAAGCACACGAGCTGCTCACACTGAGCGAACGCGGCGCGTACGGCGTCGGCGACGGGACCGTCGTACACGCGCGTACGGTCCGGCCACGCCGCGGCCAGCCGGTCCCGCGCAGCCGCTCCCGCCGCGGTGGCGGAAATGAGGCCGATCACTGGGCAACTCCTTCACTACGCGCCGGGGACCTGACGCCCCACAGCAGGAACACGGGATTGGTCGCCGCGAGCCGGGTCACGTCCCCCGGCAGCGGCGCGAGCCGCGAGGACTGCAACAGCACCCCGTCGCAGGCGAACCCGGCACCGGTCAGTGCCGCGCGCGCCGCCGGGACCCGGTCCAGCGCGGCCATGGCGACGACCACGGCCCGCCGGGCGCGCCGCGCGCACGCCGTGACGACGGCGGGCAGCTCCTGCCCCCCGCCGCCGACGAACACGGCGTCGGGATCGTCGAGGTCGCTGAGCACGGACGGCGCGGCCCCGTGCACCACGTGGACGTCGACGCCGTGCGCGGCGGCGTTGGCGCGGATCCGCTCGACCCCGTCCGCGGTCTTCTCGACGGCGGTGACGGTGGCACCCAGCCGCGCGCACTCCACGGCCACGGACCCGGAGCCCGCGCCGACGTCCCACACCAGGTCACCGAGGCGCGGCCCGAGCCGGGCCAGGGCCAGGGCCCGCACCTCGAACTTGGTGATCATCGAGTCGCGGTGGGCGAACTCCGCCTCGTCCAGGGCCCACCCGGCGGGCTGTCCGCCCGCTCCCGCGACGGTCCGCACCGGGCCGAGCGCCCGGGACTCGTCCAGGCACATGACGACACTCACCGCCGTACCCCAGTCCCGCCCGGCGGCCTCGGCGGGCGTGACCCGCTCGACGCGCTCGTCCGCGGAGCCGAGCGCCGAGGCGACGACGAGGACCCGCTCGTACGACGTCAGCGCGGCCCCGAGCTCGGCCGGACCCGCCCCCGGCCCGGTCAGCACGGCCACCTTCGGCCGGGCCCGGCACAGGTTGACGGCCGTGCGCAGATCCCGCCCGTGCGCGCTGACCACCACGGCGTCGTCCCACGGCAGCCCGACCCGCGCGAACGCGGCGGCCACGGACGACACCCCCGGCCGCACGTCCAGCCGCTCCGGCCCGAACCGCTCGGCCAGCGCCCGCACGATCCCGAAGAACCCGGGGTCGCCGGAGGCCAGCACGACGACCGGCCGGTCCTTGCGGAGGTACTCCTCGATGGTGTCCAGGGCAGGCGCCAGCGGCCCGAGAACGACCCGCCCCGCCGTCTCCGGCAGCGGTACGGCGTCCAGATGCCGCCGCCCGCCCACCACGAGTCCGGCCCCGGTCAGCACCTGCTCGTCGAGCGGCGCCGCCCCCGTGCCCGTACCGACGACGGTGATCGGACGCCCGGGCGTCATGTGCTCGCACCCCGCGCACGCAGGGCCCGGCGGGCCTCGGGGTCGGCCTTGCGGTAGCCGTGGAAGTGACCCGGGTGATACAGGTGCGAGCGGGTGCCGTGCGCGTCGAGGGCCGGGCCGACCAGGAAGAGGGTGTGCTTCCAGAGCTTGTGCTCCTTGACGGTCTCCTCCAGCGTGGCGATCGTGCACTTCACGACCAGCTCCTCCGGCCAGGTCGCCTGGTGGGCGACGACGACCGGCGTGTCGGTCGGATAGCCGCCCTCCAGCAGCTCCCGCACCAGCTGCCCGCTGCGCGCGGCCGACAGGAAGATCGCCATGGTCGTGCCGTGCTTGGCGAACTCACGGACCTCCTCCCCGGGCGGCATCGGCGTCTTGCCGCCGCCCAGCCGGGTGAGGACCACGGACTGCGCGATCTCGGGGATCGTCAGCTCCCGCTGGGCGATCGCGGCCACGGCGGAGAAGGAGGAGACACCCGGCACGATCTCCGTCTCGATACCGATCGCCCGGCACCGGTCGAGCTGCTCCTGCGTGCCGCCCCACAGCGCCGGGTCGCCGGAGTGGATCCGGGCCACCTTCAGGCCCTCCCGGCGGGCCCGCTCGTACACGGCCACCACGTCCTCCAGCGACATCGTCGCCGAGTCGAGGACCTCCGCGTCCTCGCGCGCGTGCTGGAGGACCTCCGCCTGGACCAGGCTCGCGGCCCAGATCACGACGTCGGCCTCGGCGATGGCGCGCGCGGCACGGAACGTCAGCAGGTCGGCGGCGCCGGGGCCGGCACCGACGAAGGTCACCTTGCCGGTGGGGGCATCGGCCATGGGATTCGGTCCTCTCCTACAAGTCAGTACGTGCATGTCAGTACGTGCATGTCAGTACGTGCACGTCAGTACGCGACGGGCTGTCGGACGTGGCTGGTGATGGGCATCGCGGAGTGCCCCACTGCCTCCCGGAGCGGTCACAGCTTGCCGCCCCGCCCGCCGTCGCGCCGCGCGGGAGCGATGAGCGTCGACAGGTAGGGGAGCGGTGCCCCGTCGAGATCGGCGGCCGGCCGGATGGACTCCTCCGGCAGCCCGAGCGCCGACCCCCAGACCGCGTCGTCGATACGCCCGGTCTCCCGCAGCGCCTCGGCGACCTCCTGGGCCTGCCGCCCGAACTTGTAGGCGACGACGGTCCCGGGGCCGGTGAGCGCGTCCTTGAGCACGGCGGACCCGGCCGTGACGGGTACGAGCGTGAGCGGCTCGGTCCCCTCGGTGAGCACCGCCCCGGACCGCGCGGCCAGATCCTGCATGGCGGTGATGCCCGGCACGGTCTCCACGACCGTCCCCGGCACCAGCTCCGCGACGGTCTGCGCGAGATAGGTGAACGTCGAGTACACGTTGGGATCACCGATGGTCGCGAACGCGACACGGCCGTGCTCCTTCAGCAACCCGGCCACCCGCTCACCGGCCGCGTCCCAGGCGGCCTCCCGCCGGGCCCGGTCGCTCCGCTCGTTCAGCGCGAACACCACCCGGACGACCCTGTCCTCCGGCACGTAGTGCAGCACGGTCGCCTCGGCCCGTCCCTTTTCGCCCGTGTCCATGACGGGCACCACGACGACGTCCGCCTCCCGCAGGGCGTTCACACCCTTGACGGTCACCAGCTCGGGATCACCGGGCCCGACCCCGACTCCGACCAGCCTGCTGCTCATGACGTCCGGCACCTCTCCACGAACCGACGGGCGACACCGGGCTCGGACGCCCAGTGCGTGTGCAGATAACTCGCGTGCACACCGCGCTGTACGAAACCTTCGACACGCCTTCGGGGCGTGCGCACACCCCAGGCGGGCGCCGCGCCCGCTCCCGGCTCGACGACGGTCCGGTGGAACTCGTGCCCGCGCATCCGCGTCCCGGCCGCGGCCAGCACGCTGTCGCTCACCGCCACCGCGTCCCGGTAGCCGAGGGTGAGCCGTTCGCTCATCCGCGCGGTGGCATCCAGCACCCCGCACATCGGCTGCCCGTCGAGCTCGCGGCACAGGTACAGCAGCCCGGCACACTCGGCGGCGACGGGAGCACCGCGCTCCGCGAGGGCCGCCACGGACTTGCGCAGCGGCTCATTGGCGGACAACTCGGCGGCATACACCTCGGGAAACCCGCCCCCGATCACCAACCCGGCGGTCCCATCGGGCAGTTGCTCATCCCGGAGCGGATCGAAGGGGACGACCTCGGCACCGGCGGCGCTGAGCAGCTCGGCGTGCTCCGCGTAGCAGAAGGTGAAGGCGGCACCACCGGCGACAGCGACGACCGGCACCGGCTTTCCGGCCGACCGTGCCGGCGGGGTGCCCGGCTTTCCGGCCGACCGTGCCGGCGGGGTACCCGGGTCTCCGGCCGGCCGTGCCGACGTGCTGCCCGGGTCTCCGGTCGGCCGTGTCGGCATGCTGCCCGGGCCGGCCAAAACCTCAGCCGCATCCCAGGCCGCACACGACAACACCCCCGCACTCCGCGCCAGCGCGACCAACGCCCCCAGATCGCACCCTTCCCGCACCTGCGCAGCCATCGCGGCAACAGCCTCCACCGCCGCGGAACGCCGCTCAGCCACCGGCACCAGCCCCAGATGCCGAGACGGCGTATCCACCTGAGCAACCCGCCGCAAGACCCCGAGAACAGGCACCCCCGCCTGATCCAACGCCTCCCGCAACAGCTCCTCATGCCGGTCCGACCCGACCTTGTTCAGAATCACGCCCCCGACCCGCACCTCCGGATCCCACGACGCGAACCCATGCACCAGCGCCGCCACCGACCGGGACTGCGAGGAGGCATCCACCACCAGCACGACCGGCGCCCGCAACAGCTTCGCGACATGAGCGGTGGACGCCAGTTCACCCTCCCCCGCGGCCCCGTCGTACAGCCCCATCACCCCCTCGACGACGGCGATGTCGCACCCGCGCGCCCCGTGCAGGAACAGCGGAGCGACCAGCTCCGCCCCGCACAGGTACGCGTCGAGGTTCCGCCCCACACGCCCGGTGGCGAGCGCGTGATACCCGGGGTCGATGTAATCCGGCCCGACCTTGTGCGGGGACACGGCCAGCCCGCGCCCCGCGAACGCGGCCATCAACCCCGTGGCAACGGTGGTCTTGCCGCTGCCGGAAGACGGCGCGGCGACGACCAGCCGGGGCACGGGCGAGGACATCACCACTCGATGCCCCTCTGCCCCTTCTGCCCCACATCCATGGGGTGCTTGACCTTGGACATGTCGGTCACGAGGTCGGCGAAGTCGACGAGCTTCCCGGGCGCGTTCCGCCCGGTGATCACCACATGCTGGGTCCCCGGCCGCTCCCGGAGCACGGAGACGACCTCATCCGTGTCCACCCATCCCCAGTGCATCGGGTACGCGAACTCGTCCAGTACGTACAGCTTGTACGTCTCGGCGGCCAGGTCACGCTTGACCTGCTCCCAGCCCTCCCGGGCCTTCTCCTCGTTGTCCATCTGCGCATCCCGCTGCACCCAGGACCAGCCCTCACCCATCTTGTGCCAGGCGACGGTCCCGCCCTCGCCGGAGTCCCCGAGCACCCGCAGTGCCCGCTCCTCGCCGACCTTCCACTTGGCCGACTTGACGAACTGGAACACCCCGATCGGCCACCCCTGGTTCCAGGCCCGCAGCGCGAGCCCGAAGGCGGCCGTCGACTTGCCCTTGCCCACTCCCGTGTGCACGACGACGAGCGGCCGGTTACGCCGCTGACGAGTCGTCAGCCCATCGTCCGGTACGACACTCGGCTGCCCCTGCGGCATTACGCGGCCCTCCTGGAAGTCCCCTGCACATCCCTCACCAGCCCGGCGATCGAGTCGGCCCGCAGCTCGTCCAACGTCACGGCGGTCCCGCCCAGTTCGCCCGCGAGCTGCCCCGCGAGCCCCAGCCGTACCGGCCCGGACTCGCAGTCCACGACCACGGACGCGACACCCTCGGCCGCGAACAGCCGCGCCGCACGCGTGGCCTGCGCGACCGGCTCGGGGCCACCGGTGGCCCGCCCGTCCGTCACCACCACGACCAGCGCCCGCCGCGCGGGGTCCCGCAGCCGCTCCACCCGCAGCACGTCATGCGCGCGAAGCAACCCGGCGGCGAGCGGCGTACGCCCACCGGTCGGCAGCGACTCCAGCCGTGCGGCCGCCGCGTCCACCGACGAGGTCGGCGGCAGCGCGACCTCCGCGCCCGACCCCCGGAAGGTCACCAGCCCCACCTTGTCCCGCCGCTGGTAGGCGTCGAGCAGCAGGGACAGCACGGCCCCCTTCACGGCACTCATCCGCTGCCGCGCCGCCATCGACCCGGAGGCGTCCACGACGAACAGCACGAGGTTTCCCTCGCGCCCCTCACGGGTGGCCTGCCGCAGATCGTCCCGGCGTACCACCAGCCCCGGCCCGGACCGCCCGCGCGCCCGCTGGTGCGGTGCGGCCGCCTGTACGGTCGCCGCCAGGTGCAGCCTGGTCAGCGCGCCCCGCGGCCGCCGGGCCCCGGTCGTGCGCCCGTGCTCGGTCCGCGCCCGCGACCGCCGCCCGGCGGCACCCTCACCGATCCCGGGCACGCTCAGCACCTTGGCACGGAACGGCTCGGAGGCCCGTACGGCGGACTGCTCACCCGAACCGGCACCGGACGGCTGCGGCTCCCCGCCCTCCCCGGCCTCGGGCCGTGCGCCCGCGTCCCCGTCCCGAGGTCCCTCCGAAGGAGACTGCCCGCCCCCGCCACCGGGCCCGTCCGGACCCGGATCCGGATCCGGGTCGTCGTCCTCGGGCTCGGACCCGCCGAACTCCTCCAGCGTCTCGTCGAGCTTGTCCTCGTCCAGCCCCGGCGCGTCGAAGGGGTTGCGCCGGCGGCGGTGCGGCAGCGCGAGCAGCGCGGCCTGCCGTACGTCCTCGGCGAGTACGTCGGTCCGCCCGGCCCACGCGGCCAGCGCGGTCGCGGTCCGCGCCATCACGATGTCGGCGCGCATGCCGTCCACCTCGAAGGCGGCACAGGTCGCCGCGATCTGCCTGAGCGCCCCGTCGCCCAGCCGCACCGACGGCAGCAGCTCGCGCGCCGCCACGATCCGCGCCCGTACGGCGGCTTCCTCCTGCGCCCACCGGGCGGCGAAACCGGCCGGATCGTCGTCGTACGCGAGCCGCCGCCGGACGACCTCGACCCGCTGGTCCGGCTCCCGCGAGGCCGCGACCTCGACGGTCAGCCCGAACCGGTCGAGCAGCTGCGGCCGCAGCTCACCCTCCTCGGGGTTCATGGTCCCGACGAGCAGGAAACGCGCCGCGTGCCGTACGGAGACGCCCTCGCGCTCCACGTACGAGGCACCCATCGCGGCGGCGTCCAGCAGCAGGTCGACCAGGTGGTCGTGGAGCAGGTTGACCTCGTCGACGTAGAGGATCCCGCGGTGCGCGTCGGCGAGCAGGCCGGGCTCGAAGGCCTTCACGCCCTCGGCCAGGGCCCGCTCGATGTCCAGGGCGCCGACCAGCCGGTCCTCGGAGGCGCCGACGGGGAGCTCGACCATGCGCGCGGGGCGCCGCGTCCCCGCGCCCGGCTCGTGCGGCCCGTCGGGGCAGGCCGGGTCGGGTGCCGAGGGGTCGCAGGAGAAGCGGCACCCCGGGACGACGGCGACCTCCGGCAGCAGCGCCGAAAGGGCGCGTACCGCCGTCGACTTGGCGGTGCCCTTCTCGCCGCGCACCAGCACACCGCCGACCGCCGGCGACACGGCGTTCAGCAGCAGCGCGAGCCGCAGATCGTCCTGGCCTACGACGGCCGTGAACGGAAACGGGGTGGTCACTTGTCGTCACCCTCCAAGTCGCCTTCGAGCTCCAGGTAGGTGGCGCGCAGCCGCTCCAGCGTGTCCGCGTCCGGCTCGGCCCACAGTCCTCGGTCGGCGGCCTCCAGCAGCCGCTCGGTGATGCCGCGCAGCGCCCACGGGTTGGACTTCTTCATGAAGTCCCGGTTCTCCGCATCGAAGACGTACTCGGCGCTGAGCTTCTCGTACATCCAGTCGTCCACGACCCCGGCCGTGGCGTCGTACCCGAAGAGGTAGTCCACGGTCGCCGCCATCTCGAAGGCGCCCTTGTAGCCGTGCCGCCGCATCGCCGCCATCCAGCGCGGGTTGACCACCCGGGCGCGGAACACGCGGTGCGTCTCCTCGCCCAGCGTGCGGGTCTTCACCTGGTCGGGGGTGGCCGAGTCGCCTACGTACGCCTCGGGGCTCGCGCCCGTCAGGTGCCGCACCATGGCGACCATGCCGCCGTGGTACTGGAAGTAGTCGTCGGCGTCGACGAGGTCGTGTTCGCGGGTGTCGACGTTCTTCGCGGCGACGGCGATCCGCCTGAACGCCGTCTCCATGTCGCCGCGCGCGGCCCGCCCGTCGAGCCCGCGCCCGTACGCGTAGCCGCCCCAGACCGCGTACACCTCGGCGAGGTCGGCGTCGGAGCGCCAGTTCCGGGCGTCGATGAGCGGCAGCAGACCGGCGCCGTACGCGCCCGGCTTGGAGCCGAAGACGCGGGCCGTCGCGCGTCGCCGGTCGCCGTGCTCGGCGGTGTCCTCGTCGGCGTGGGCCTTGACGAAGTTCTGGTCGGCGGGCTCGTCCAGCTCAGCCACCGCCCGCACGGCGTCGTCGATCAGCCCGACGACGTGCGGGAACGCGTCCCGGAAGAACCCGGAGATGCGGACGGTGACGTCGATGCGCGGCCGGCTGAGTTCCGCGAGCGGCACGACCTCGAACCCGGTCACCCGGCGCGAGGCGTCGTCCCAGACGGGACGGCAGCCCAGCAGCGCCAGGATCTCGGCGATGTCGTCGCCCTGCGTGCGCATCGCCGACGTCCCCCACACCGTCAGGCCGACGGACTTCGGGTACTCGCCGGTGTCCTGCAGATAACGGGCCACCAGCGAGTCGGCCAGCGACTGGCCGACCTCCCAGCTCAGCCGGGACGGAATGGCCTTGGGGTCGACGGAGTAGAAGTTCCGGCCGGTGGGCAGCACGTTGACCAGCCCGCGCGTGGGCGAACCGGACGGACCGGCCGGGACGTAACCGCCGTTCAGCGCCTTGAGGATGTGCCCGATCTCGTCCGTGGTGCGGGCGAGCCGCGGCACGACCTCCTGGCAGGCGAACTCCAGCACCGCGACCGCTTCCGGCAGTTCGGTGCCGAGGACCTCGCGGACGAGCGCCGGGACCGACGTGACGTCCCAGTCCCGGGACTCCATGCCCTCCGCGACCCGCCGGCACAGCTGCTCCAGCAGATCGATGGCGTCGGCGGCCGTACGGGACGGGCCCTCGACCAGATCCGTCAGCTCCACCGGCACCTTCACCGGCGCCCCGGGCTCGGCGAGCAGCTCCTTCTCGCTGAGACCGAAATGGGCCGCCAGCGAGGCCCGCAGCCCCGGCAGCGCGTTCGCCTGCCCGCCCCACACCTGCGAGGCCCGCAGCACGGCGAGCACGAGATTCACACGCGGCTCACCGATCGGACCGCCGCCCAGGATGTGCAGGCCGTCGCGGATCTGCACGTCCTTGATCTCGCACAGATAGCCGTCGATGTGCATGACGAACTCGTCGAACGCGTCGTCGTCCGGCTGCTCGTCCACATGCAGGTCGTGGTGCAGCTCGGCCGCCTTGACGAGCGTCCAGATCTGCGCCCGGACCGCCGGGGCCTTGGCCGGGTCCAGGTCGGAGACGAGCGCGTACTCGTCGAGGAGCTGCTCCAGCTTGGCCAGGTCGCCGTACGTGTCCGCCCGGGCCATCGGCGGCACCAGGTGGTCGACGACGGTGGCGTGCCCGCGCCGCTTGGCCTGGGTGCCCTCGCCGGGGTCGTTGACGATGAACGGGTAGATCAGCGGGAGATCCCCGAGGACGGCGTCCGGCGCGCAGCCCCCGCTCAGCCCCAGCCCCTTGCCCGGCAGCCACTCCATCGTGCCGTGCTTGCCCATGTGCACGATCGCGTCGGCGCCGAAGGAGTTCTCCAGCCACCGGTAGGCCGCCATGTAGTGGTGCGAGGGCGGCATGTCGGGGTCGTGGTAGATCGCGATCGGGTTCTCGCCGAAGCCGCGCGGCGGCTGGATCATCACGACGACGTTCCCGAACTGGAGGGACGCGAGGACGATGTCGTCCCCGTCGACGTACAGGCTGCCCGGCGGCTCGCCCCACGCCTCGGTCATGGCCTCCTTGAGCTCCGGGTCGAGCTGGTCGAACCAGGCCCGGTAGTCGGCGAGCGGCACGCGCGCGGGCGCGGCGGCCAGCTGCTCCTCCGTCAGCCACTCGACGTCGTGACCGCCGGCCTCGATGAGCCGGTGGATCAGCTCGTCGCCGTTGTCGGGGTATTCCGTCAGGCCGTATCCGGCGTCCCGCAGCGCGTCCAGGACCCGCACCGCGGAGGCGGGCGTGTCCAGACCGACCGCGTTGCCGACGCGCGAGTGCTTGGTCGGGTACGCGGTGAAGACCAGCGCCAGCTTCTTGTCCTGGTTGCGCAGATGCTTCAACCGTGCGTGCCGTACGGCGATCCCGGCGACCCGCGCGGCCCGCTCCGGGTCGGCCACGTACACGGGCACGTCGTCCGGACCCTGCTCCTTGAAGGAGAACGGGACGGTGATGAGCCGGCCGTCGAACTCGGGGATCGCGACCTGCATCGCCGCGTCCATGGGGGACAGGGCGGCGTCCGACTCCTCCCAGGCGGCCTTCGACGAGGTGAGGCACAGCCCCTGCAGCACGGGGACGTCGAGCTCGGCGAGCCGCCCGACGTCCCAGGACTCCTCGTCGCCGCCGGCCGAGGCCTGCGAGGCGTGCGCGCCGCCGGCCGCGAGGACGGTGGCGACGAGGGTGCCGGCCCCGCCGAGGATCTCGTACAGCCCGGCGTCGGCGCCGCGCAGCGAACCGCAGTACACGGGAAGGGCGTTGGCGCCCCGCGCCTCGATCGCGTCGCACAGCGTGTCCACGAAGGCGGTGTTGCCGCTCAGTTCGTGGGCGCGGTAGAAGAGCACGCCGACGGTCGGGCGGCCGTCCTGGAGGGCACGGTCGCCGTGGACGCCGTACTCCGGCATCTTCTGCGGCGGGGCGAATCCCTCGCCCGTCAGCAGCACGGTGTCGGACAGGAACCGGGCGAGCTCGGTCAGGTTGGCGGGCCCGCCCTCGACGAGGTACTTCAGCGCCTCCGCCACCACACCGGCCGGCACGGACGACTCGGCCATCAGCTCCGCGTCCGGCACGGCCTCACCGCCGAGCAGCACGGTCGGAATGCCGGACGCCCTCAGCGCGGCCAGCCCGTCCTCCCAGGCGCGCTTGCCGCCCAGCAGCCGTACGACGGCGATGTCGGCGCCCTCGATCAGCCCGGGAAGCTCCTCGGCGACGTCCACGCGGGTCGGGTTGCCGATCCGGTAGGGCGCGCCGGAGGCCCGGGCCGCCAGCAGATCCGTGTCGGCGGTGGACAACAACAACACTGTGCTCATGCGGGCGCTCCCGGTGGAATGAAAGGCAGTCCTTGCGGCGCGCCGGACTCGATGAGCCGCCACAGCGCGTCCGTGTCCGCGTGCTGTTCGATCAGGTCGCCGAGCCGGTCGAGCTGCTCCTCGCGCAGCGCGGCGAACGACGTGTCGGGCGCCGGCACGAAGCGGCGGCCCGCGGCGGCCGCGACCTCGCGCAGGAAGGCCCGCCGGAACCCGTCCGACTCCAGCGAGCCGTGCCAGTGCGTGCCCCAGGTCTGGCCCACCCGGCACCCGTCGAGGAAGGGTTCCCCGCCGCTGATCTCGGCGACCCCGTGATGGATCTCGTACCCCTCGACCCGCTCGCCGAGGGCTTCCCCCGTCGGACGTGTCAGGGTCTTCTCGCGCGCGAACCGCACCCGCACGGGCAGGATCCCGAGCCCGTCGACGTGCCCCCGGCGGCTCTCGACCTCGTCCTCGATGTGCTCGCCGAGGACCTGGAAGCCGCCGCAGACGCCAAGCACGGGCCGTTGTTCGGCGGCCCTTCGGACCAGGGCCTCCGCGAGCCCCCGCTCCCGCAGCCACTCCAGCGCGCGGACGGTCCCCCGGGTACCGGGGATCACCACGAGGTCGGCGTCGGCCAGCTCCTCCGGCCGGTCCACGAACCGCACCACGACCCCCGGCTCGGCGGCGAGCGCGTCCACGTCCGTGAAGTTGGACATGAGGGGGATCGCGCACACCGCCACCCGCAGCACGTCCTCCCCGACGGGCGGCGCGACGACGGACTCGCGCACGGCCCCCCGCAAGGACACCGCCATCCCGTCCTCCTCGTCGATGCCGAGGCCGTGCCGGAAGGGCAGCACCCCGTACGTACGCCGCCCGGTGAGGTCGTGCAGCATGTCGAGCCCGGGCTCCAGGAGGCTGACGTCTCCGCGGAACTTGTTGACGAGGAACCCGGCGACGAACTCCTGGTCCTCGCGTGAGAGCAGGGCGACGGTCCCGAAGAAGGAGGCGAAGACGCCGCCCCGGTCGATGTCCCCGACGACGAGCACGGGAAGCCGCGCGTGGCGCGCGATCCCCATGTTCACGATGTCGGTCCGCCGCAGATTGATCTCGGCGGGACTCCCGGCCCCCTCACAGATCACCGCGTCATACGTGCCCCGCAACTGCTCCAGGCAGTCCAGCACGGTCCCGAGCAGCGCCTGCTGCCGCCCTCCGTGATACCCACGCGCGCTCAACTCGCCCACCGGCTTGCCCAGCAGCACGACCTGACTGCTCTGCTCGCCACCCGGCTTGAGCAGCACGGGATTCATCAACGCGGTCGGCTCTGTACGACAGGCCTGCGCCTGCATGGCCTGCGCCCGCCCGATCTCGGCGCCCTCACGGGTCACAAAGGAATTGAGCGACATGTTCTGCGCCTTGAACGGCGCGACCTTGACGCCTTGCCGCACCAACCAGCGGCAGATCCCGGCGGTGACGACGCTCTTGCCCGCGTCGGAGGTGGTGCCTGCGACGAGAAGACCACCGTTCACGACGTACGCCCTTTCCCGAGAAGCCGCCCTGCCGCACACACGCCGAGCGCGAGCCAGCTCACCCGCCGGGAGAGCCGTACGGCCCGCTCGATGTCGGACGCGCACACGGCCCGCCCGTCCCCGTTGAGCACGGGCCGGTGCTCGACGCGCCCGCCGTAGGACAGCGTCCCGCCGAGCCGCACCCCGAGCGCACCCGCGAAAGACGCCTCCACGGGCCCCGCGTTGGGACTCGGATGCTTCGAGGCGTCGGCACGCCAGGCCCGCACGGCGCCCCGCGGATCCGGCCCCGTCACCGCCGCGAGGACAGCGGTGAGGCGCGCCCCCGGCCACCCCGCGAGGTCGTCGAGCCGCGCGGAGGCCCACCCGTAGCGCCGGTACCGGGGCGACCTGTGCCCCACCATGGCGTCGAGGGTGTTCACGGCCCGGAACCCGACCAGCCCGGGCACACCCCCGACGGCCCCCCACACGAGCGCCCCCACCACCGCGTCGGAGGTGTTCTCGGCGACGGACTCGACCACGGCCCGCGCGATCCCGTCGGCGTCGAGCGCCTGCGGATCCCGCCCGCACAGATGCGGCAGACGGGCACGGGCGGCCTCGACGTCTCCGGCGTCCAGGGCACTGCCGATGGCCCGGGCCTCACGGACCAGGGAGGTCCCCCCGACGACGGCCCAGGTGGCGACACCGGTCAGCGCGACGGAGGCGGCCGGGGAGCGGCGTACGGCACGCGCGGCCAGCCCTCCTAGGGCGGCGGCCCCGCCGACGCACACGGCGGTGTGCAGCGCACCCCACCCGCGGTGGTCCCGCCACAACACCCGTTCCACGGCACCGGCGGCCCGCCCGAACACGGCGACCGGATGCCCGCGGCGCGGATCACCGAGGAGCAGGTCACCGAGGAGACCGGCGGCGGCGCCGTACGCGAAGACGCGCTCGGCACCCATGGGCTCAGCCCGCGTAAGGGTGGGGCAGGGCTCGGAAGGGGCGACTCAAACGGCAGGCGCGCATGGCGATATGTCCTCACTCAGGGTGTCCACGCCCTGGTTCGACGAGACCGGCGGTGAGAGTTCCTGGCTCCCGGGGCTGTGCACCCCGGTGACAGTGGCGGGACCGCGCCGGACTTCCACCGGCTTCCTCTCCTGCCGCCGTACTGGCTCCGGCAGTCCACCATGGCCCGCGAACAGCCGTCAACTTGCCGTTGACCTGCGGCGGGGGAGTGTGCTCAGGCCCACACCCCCGAATGCGCTCCCTCTCGGGCCGCTCGCGCCCGGCGCGTTTCACTCACACGAGGTGACTACGCGGCATCGCCTTGCGGCCACGGTCCGTGACGCCTGCAACCGCGATGCTGCCCCCACCCGTACGGGACGTATGGGAATCCCACCTACGGCAGACAAAGACCCGCCCTGCCCGGACCACCGATGAGGCGGTTCCCGGGCAGGGCGGGCGGTAGAGCTCGTTGGCCTCAGGCCACGATCAGATAGATCCCGTATCCCACGGCCGCAGCACACGCCGCGAAGCACGCGTACGCCCCGGCGACCGCGAGCGACGCGCCCCCGCCCTGCGCCACAGCCCGCTCCCGCCGCGACAGCCCCGTGATGCCGAGGGTGAACAGGCCCACCAGGGCCACGGTGACCACGAGGCTGACACCGAAGACGGAGCCGAGGGCCGCCCAGTCGATCTTCATGCTGATACTTCTCTTTCTTCGGATCCGGCCGGGTGCGGCGGGCTCAGACGGTGGTCGTGGCCGACGAGGCCTTCGAGTCGGTGGACGAGGACTGGCCCGGGATCGTGGCCGTGAGGTCCTCGGTCACCGCGCCCGCCACCGGAGGCGGCGCCACCGCGGCCATCGCCGCGGTCACCACACCGGTCGGCTCCTCGTCGACATCGCTGGCGTCGTCGACGTCGTTGACGTTCGTGTGGTCGACGACCTCCCGGCGGGAGATCTTCCAGATCGCCGCGCTGGAGGCGACCAGGAAGACGGCCACCACGCCCGTGCCCCACGCGCCGAAGCCGGTCACGTACTCCGCCAGCGCACCGACCAGGCCGGCGGCCGGCAGGGTCAGGCCCCAGGCGACGAACATCCGCGTGGCGGTCGACCAGCGGACGACCCCGTGCTTGCGGCCCAGGCCCGCGCCCATCACCGCGCCGGAGACGGAGTGCGTGGTGGAGAGGGAGAAACCGAGGTGGGAGGAGGCCAGGATGACCGTCGCGGCGCTGGTCTGGGCGGCGAAGCCCTGCTGGGGCTGGAGGTCGGTCAGGCCCTTGCCCATGGTGCGGATGATGCGCCAGCCGCCGAGGTACGTGCCCAGCGCGATGGCGATGCCCGCGGAGAGGATGACCCACTGGGGCGGGTCGGAGTCGGGGGCGACGGCGCCGCCGGCGACCAGGGCCAGGGTGATGACGCCCATGGTCTTCTGCGCGTCGTTGGTGCCGTGGGCCAGCGAGACCAGGCCCGCGGAGGCGATCTGGCCGGCGCGGTAGCCCTTCTCGGACGCCTTGCCGTCGGCCTTCCTGCCGAGCGAGTACGTCAGCCGGGTCGCCAGCATCGCGGCCATGCCCGCGACGAGCGGGGCGGCGATCGCCGGGATCAGCACCTTGGTGACCAGCACGTCACCGTGGACCGCTCCGACGCCCGCCGAGGCGATCGTGGCGCCGATCAGACCGCCCATGAGGGCGTGCGAGGAACTGGACGGAAGCCCGACCAGCCAGGTCAGCAGGTTCCAGAGGATCGCGCCGACCAGGGCGGCGAAGATGACCTCGGGACGGATGCCGGTCTCGTCGACGAGACCCTTGGAGATGGTGTTGGCGACCTCCACGGACAGGAAGGCGCCGACCAGGTTGAGGACGGCGGACATGGCCACCGCGACCTTGGGCCTCATGGCGCCCGTGGAAATGGTCGTGGCCATCGCGTTCGCGGTGTCGTGGAAACCGTTCGTGAAATCGAACGCGAGTGCGGTTACCACCACAATCGCGAGGATCAGCGAGAAGCTTTCCATTTACCCAGGCAATCGTTCGAGGTCATTGGCTGGATGAACGTAGGTAACCAGGGTGAACGGAAGATGAACTGGGAGAGGCTTCCGAGTGTCTGCAAGAGGGGTCGTCGTTCCGTCGCGGACCGGCGGCCCCGGCGCCGCAACGGCTACGCGGCCTTGGCGAACTTCTTCAGCCGATCGAGGGACCCGTAAAAGAGATTTTGGTCACCCGGAAGGGTGTCGCTGCCGCCGTAATGCCAGATGGTCCAGGCCGGCCACCCGGCAGGCAGCGCTCCCGGACGGCGGCCGGTGAGCCGCTCGGCCGGTCGACGTTCTTCTGGTGGGACGAGACGTCGTGTGCCTTCGGTCTGGGTGCCGCCGCGGCCGGCACCTCGGTGAGCGTGGTTCCCCCGACGGCGAGCGCCGCCGTGCCCGCCGCGAGAACGCGGCTGCGGCGACGGGACGGCGTGTGGTCACGGGCCATGTATCCCCCGGAATGGCGACGTGCACGACAAATCTCCCAGAGAGGACTGGGGGATCGTTCAATGCCCGACGATCCGGCCAAGTAGGATCAGAGGGTGAAGTATGGCGATATGGGCCCTTTCGGAGGCTCAGCTTCCGGCCTGAAGTGCCCCGGCCCGGCGGCGCGTTGACGCCTTGCCTGGCAGGATCGCCGCATGGCTGAGCAGCGGGGCGGGGGAGACGTCCGGGACGGCGCACAGGATGCGCGGGAGCCGCGGGGGAGGAGGGTGCGCGCCGAGGAGGCGCGCGCCTGGGCGGACCTCGTCGCGACGGCCCGCCGGACCGTCTCCGACGGCCTCGTCGTCGGCACCTCCGGCAACGTCTCGGTACGCGTCGGGGAGACGGTCCTGGTCACGCCGTCGGGCGTCCCGTACGACCGGCTGACCCCGGACGACGTGACCGGCGTCGACCTCGACGGCCGGCAGGTGCTCGGCAGCCTCGTCCCGACCAGCGAGCTGCCCATGCACCTCGCGGTCTACCGCACCACCGACGCCCGCGCCGTCGTCCACACCCACGCCGTGCACGCGACGGCCGTCTCGACGCTCGTACGGGAGCTTCCGCTGATCCACTACATGGCCGCGGCCCTCGGCGGACCCGTCCGGGTCGCCCCCTATGCGACGTACGGCACCGGCGAGTTGGCCGAGAACATGCTGCACGCCCTCACCGGCCGCTCCGGCTGCCTCCTCCAGAACCACGGCACGATCACCTACGGCGCCACCCTCGACCAGGCCTACGACCGCACCGCCCAGCTGGAGTGGATGTGCCGCCTGTGGCTGACGGCCTCGTCGGTGCCGGGCCTGACGCCGACACTGCTGACGGAGGAGCAACTGGCGGAGGTGGGGGAGCGGTTGCGGGGGTACGGGCAACGGGGGTGACGCCCTGGCGCACGAACGGGGATCCGCGCGCGGTTCCGCCCCACGGCGACGCTCCGGCGCGTGGAGAGGACCCGCGCCCGGTGATGGCCACGGGGCCGCTGCGTCCGCGGGCGCTCGGCGCTGGGCGGCGTGACGACCCTGTCCCTCGGCCGGCGAACCCGCACGCCTGCCGGGTGTTCGGCGCTGGGCGTGACGACTCCGGTGGCCTGGCCCGCGTACGCGCACGCCTGCCGGGTGTTCGGTGCTGGGCGTGACGACTCCGGTGCCCCGGCCCGCGAACCCGCGTCCGCGGGCGCTTCGCCGGGCATCCGCGCCGTTTTCCCGCTGGCCGCTCGCCGGGTCCGCCAGGACACTGGATCCGTGCGCACTGTCAAAGCGACGGCCGCTGCCGTCACCGCCGTGATAGGCGTCGGCGCCGCCGCCGTGGCCGCCGGCCGGTTCGCCAGCGACGCCGCCCTCAAGGCGCCCCCGGGCAGGCCGCTGCCCACCGAGCCCCGGCTAATCGTGCACGGCACCGCCGCGGGCCGGATCAGCCTCACCCGGGACCTGGCCGCCCTGCGGCCCGGCCGGTACGGCCTCGCCGGCGACAGCTCGCACGCGGTCGTCGGCCCCGTCCTGACCGCCGCCCCGCACACCGCCGACACCGTCGTACGCCGCCTGGAACGCGTCACGCACGGCACCCTCAAGCCCGGCGACCGGGTGTGGCTCACCCCGAACCTGCACGTCGGCAACCCGAGCGCCGCCCTCGGCCTCGACCACGACGACGTCGACATCCCCGGCGAACTCGGCCCGCTCCCGGCCTGGTTCGTGCCGGGCACCCGGGACACCTGGGTGATCGCGGTGCACGGGCTGGGCACCACCCGGGAACTCGCCATGAACGTCATGGGCTTCCTGCACCGCCACCACTTCCCGGTGCTCGCCCTCGCCTACCGCGGCGACCTCGGGGCGCCCCGCCCCCCGGACGGCCTGGGCCACCTCGGCCAGACCGAGTGGCGCGACCTCGACGCGGCGATCCACTACGCCGTGCGGTACGGCGCTCGGCAGATCGTCCTGCACGGCTGGTCCACCGGCGCCGCCATGGCGCTGCGCGCCGCAGCCCGCTCGGGACTGCGTGAGCGTGTCTCCGGGCTCGTCCTGGACTCCCCGGTCCTCAGCTGGGAGACGACCCTGCGCGCCCTCGCCTCGGCCCGCCGTATACCGGGGGCACTCCTGCCCCTGGCCGTCCGCGCCGCCCAGGGCCGCACGGGTCTGTACGGTGACCGCCTCGCCGGCGCCGCCGAGCCCGACCACCTCACGGTCCCCACCCTGGTCTTCCACGGGCCGGGCGACGCGGTGGCCCCCTGGCGGCTCTCCCGCCGCCTCGCCGAGGCCCGTCCCCGCCTGGTCACCCTCCACACGGTCGGCCACGCACCCCACGGCGCCATGTGGAACGCCGATCCGCACGCCTACGAAGAGGCGATGCGCCGCTTCCTGACACCGCTGATGTGACGCCCTGAGCGCTGATGTGACGCCCTGAGCGCACACCACTGATGCGACGCCCTGAGCGCACGTCACCATCCCCGTTCACGCCCCCTTCCCTCCTCCGTTCACACTCCCTTCGCTCCGTCGTAACCCCCGCCCCCACCCCCCCCTCCTCACCCGGTCGCGCGCATTCCGTTTAGCGTCGTACCACTGGCCGGTTTTCGGCCCGACGCCGCCCGCAGGACCCCGTGCGTTGGCCATCCCCGTCGCCCGCGGTGACATTCCGTTTGGGTTTTCGGACCGTCAACCGGAAGACTGCACCCGTGACGTCCCGTATCCCGCGCGACTCCAGGCTTCGACTCGTCCGCCCGCGACCCCTGGCCGCCGCCCCCAGAGCCGTGAACCAGCGGCGCCCGCGCCGCGCCGCACCGCGCCCCCCGGAGGGCACCCCGGCACCGGCGGAGCTGGCCAGAATGGCGCGCTCCGGTCTGGCCGGTGCGGCCCGCGTCGCCCGCTGGGCCGACGCCGCCCTCGGCCCCGGCCGCGAGGGCGCGACCGCCGACGGCAAGGCCACCCTCTCCGACGCGACCGCCGAACGGGCAGCCCACGAACTGGGCCTGACCGTGGCTCAGGTACGCGCCGACTGGGACACCGCCCGCCTCGCCGGCCTCGTGGAGGTGCACGGCGACCGGGCCCGCCCCGGCTGGCGGTTGCGCGCCTGGGACCGCGACGACAGCGCCGTCCTGCGCGGCTGGGTCGCCCTCTTCGACGCCTGGTCCCTCGCCTACCCGGAACCCGAGGGCCGCGAGGCCGCCGCCGTCGCCGAGGTCGTCTCGGCCATGCCGCAGGTCCTCTCCTTCCTCCAGTTGTCCGCCGGCCCCGTCCCCGTGGAGCAGCTCCTCGACCTCCTGGAGCAGCGGGTCACCGAGCTGCGCACCGAGCGCTGCGAGATCCCGTACGGGCCGCAGCCCGAGCCCGTCCAGCAGCCCCGGGCCGAGGACACCCCGCTCGCCCCGCTCCTCGACTGGGCCCTGCGCGCGCTGGCCTCCGTCGGCGCCCTCACCTACGGCCACGGGCAGGCCACGCTCACCCCGCTCGGCAGCTGGGCCGTCTGGGTCAAGCTCGAGCAGATCTGCGTCGCCGCGCAGAGCCCCGCCGGGAACATCGAGCAGGCGGCCGAGGACATGCTCCGCGGCTGCGCCCAGCTCCGCCCGAACGCCGCCCGCGCCGAGTACCGCGCCTGGCTCGCCGCCCGCCCCGTCGGCAGCGCCGTCACCGAGCTCCTGGCGGCCGCCCGCGGCGAGGACGCCCTGCTGCGCGGCCTCGCCTTCGAGGCGCTGCGTGTGGTCGGCGCCCCCGCCGAGCCCGATGTCCGCGCCGTGCTCGACGAGCCGACGCTGCGGCCCTACGCCCTGCTGTGGCTCGCCGAGCACGACGGCGTCGACCCCGAGGACGCCCACGAGGTCCTCACCCGCGAGGAGGCCACGTGGCTGTGGGTCGACACCGCCGCCGCCGTCGCCGACCACGGTGAGGCCCCGATGCTCGTACGGCACCTGGAGTCCGCGGTGCAGCCGACCATCCCGCAGCTCCTCGACGAGGTACGCGCCGTCGGGCACCCGCGCACCGTGCAGGTCCTGGTCGCGCTCGCCGCGGCACACCCCGACCCGGCCCTCGCCAAGGCCGTGCGCCGGGCCGCCTTCCAGGTGCACACCGGGGGGAGCTGACCGGCTACGCCCCTATGTGGGGGGCGTACGTACCAAAGCTCCAGACGTTGCCCTCCAGATCCCGGGCCATGTAGTCCCGGGAGCCGTAGTCCTGGTCCGTCGGGGGCATCAGGATCTCGACGCCGTGGTCCACGGCGCGCCGGTGGTGTGCGTCGACGTCGTCCACGACGACGTACACCCCGGTGGTGCCCGCATCCTGCATCGCCGTGTCGAACACGCCGCCCCTGCCCTTGGAACCGAGCATGACCGCGCCGTTGCCCTGCACCAGCTCGGCGTGCGTCACCGAGCCGTCCTCGCCCTCGTAGACCGCGAGTTCCGTGAAGCCGAGGGCCTCCGTCAGCTGGCGGATCGCCGCCTTCGCGTCCGCGTACACGAGCGTCGGGTAGATGCTCGGGCGCGTGCCGTTCGCGCCTGCCATATCGCTCACTCCCTTCTGTCGCCGCTGCCGGAACTGCCGTGAAACAGCCGAAACCCGGCTTGTCGCTCAGTTTCGCACCGGCCACTGACAACGGCCCGGCGAGACCAACCGAACACCCGAACGCAGAAAAATTGGTTGCACGGTCCCGCTAGACTGAGGCCCATGGCCATTCTCCTCGCGCATTAGACGGCGGGAACGTCCTCAGCCGCCCATCCCGCCCCCGTATCCGCCCAGGAGTGTGTCCGTGATCTCCGCCTCCGGCATCGAGCTGCGCGCCGGTGCCCGCGTCCTCATCGAGTCCGCCACCTTCCGCGTCGCCAAGGGCGACCGCATCGGCCTGGTCGGCCGCAACGGCGCAGGGAAGACCACCCTCACCAAGTGCCTGGCCGGTGAGGCCGTCCCGGCCGCCGGCACCATCACCCGCTCCGGCGAGGTCGGCTACCTCCCGCAGGACCCCCGCACCGGCGACCTCGACGTCCTCGCCCGCGACCGCATCCTCTCCGCGCGCGGCCTCGACGTACTGATCCGCAAGATGCGCGAGAACGAACAGCGCATCGCCAGCGGCAAGGGCGCCACCCGCGATAAGGCGATGAAGCAGTACGAGCGGCAGGAGACGGAGTTCCTCACCAAGGGCGGATACTCCGCCGAGGCCGAGGCCGCCACCATCGCCGCCGCGCTGAACCTGCCCGACCGGGTGCTGGGCCAGCCCCTGCACACGCTCTCCGGCGGTCAGCGCCGACGCGTCGAACTGGCCCGCATCCTGTTCTCCGACGCGGACACCCTCCTGCTCGACGAGCCGACGAACCACCTCGACGCCGACTCGATCGTCTGGCTGCGCGACTACCTCAAGACCTACCGCGGCGGCTTCATCGTGATCAGCCACGACGTCGACCTGGTCGAGACGGTCGTCAACAAGGTGTTCTACCTGGACGCCAACCGCTCCCAGATCGACATCTACAACATGGGCTGGAAGCTGTACCAGCAGCAGCGCGAGGCCGACGAGAAGCGCCGCAGGCGGGAGCGGCAGAACGCCGAGAAGAAGGCCGCCGCGCTCAACGCCCAGGCCGACAAGATGCGCGCCAAGGCGACCAAGACCGTCGCCGCGCAGAACATGGCCCGCCGCGCCGAGAAGCTGCTGTCCGGCCTGGAGGAGGTCCGCCAGAAGGACAAGGTCGCCAAGCTGCGCTTCCCCGAGCCCGCGCCCTGCGGCAAGACCCCGCTGATGGCGGAGGGCCTGTCGAAGTCGTACGGCTCGCTGGAGATCTTCACCGACGTCGACCTGGCCATCGACAGGGGGTCGAGGGTCGTGATCCTCGGTCTCAACGGTGCCGGCAAGACCACCCTGCTGCGGCTCCTCGCGGGCGTCGAACAGCCGGACACCGGCATGGTCGTCCCCGGTCACGGTCTCAAGCTCGGCTACTACGCCCAGGAGCACGAGACCCTCGACCCCGACCGCACGGTCCTGGAGAACATGCGCTCCGCGGCCCCCGACATGGACCTCGTCGAGGTCCGCAAGGTGCTCGGCTCGTTCCTGTTCTCCGGCGACGACGTCGACAAGCCGGCGGGCGTTCTCTCCGGCGGCGAGAAGACCCGCCTCGCCCTCGCGACCCTGGTGGTGTCCTCCGCGAACGTGCTGCTGCTCGACGAGCCGACCAACAACCTCGACCCCGCCAGCCGCGAGGAGATCCTCGGCGCGCTGCGCACCTACAAGGGCGCGGTCGTCCTCGTCACGCACGACGAGGGTGCCGTCGAGGCCCTGCAGCCGGAGCGGATCATCCTGCTGCCGGACGGTGTCGAGGACCTGTGGGGCTCCGACTACGCGGACCTCGTCGCCCTGGCCTGACCGCCCAAGCGGTCAGCCTCGCTTGATCGAAGGCGTGATCCACTGCGTATGGATCATTCGGCCGAGTCGTGATCCATCATCTGTGTGAGATCTCCTCGTACCGAGGTGTGTCCTACACCGATTTCACGGCCGAGTCCCCGATTGTCGCGGGCTCGGCCGTCACGCCTTTCTGACCTGGCCTTTCCCGGAACAACCCGCTCGGCGGTACGGACACCACTCTTCGGAATTGCAGATTCCGCTTGTGGGGATGCGCTCCCGTCGTCACAACCTTGTCTCACGGACCTTGCCGAATGGGTGGCCATGAAGCGCCGGAGGGGTGATCATGAGGAGACCAGAGCGCACTTCCCATGAGGAGGCACGGGTGGCCGAGACTCTGAAGAAGGGCAGCCGGGTGACCGGCGCCGCGCGCGACAAGCTCGCGGCAGACCTGAAGAAGAAGTACGACGCCGGTGCGAGCATCCGGGCGTTGGCCGAGGAGACCGGCCGCTCGTATGGCTTCGTGCACCGCATGCTGAGCGAGTCGGGCGTCACGCTCCGAGGGCGTGGCGGGGCGACACGGGGCAAGAAGGCCACATCGGCCTGACCCCGGGTGGCCCCTCGGCTTCGATGGTGGCCACCCGGTCGGCCGACTGACCGGCCGGGTGGTTACTGTGCAGTCACTTAGCTGTGCCGTCGTACGGCGTGACGCGTCGTGCGGCACGGAACGCGGTTCCGTCGTACGGCACGGAAGACGACCGCACCCATCGGAGGCGCCCCATGGCTTCGCCCGCCCAGGACCTCGGTCCGGTTCTCGACAAGGACGGCGTACGGCTCACCGTCGACGACGCGATCGCCACGGTGACGCTGACCAACCCGGCCAAGCGCAATGCGCAGAGCCCCGCTCTGTGGCGGGCGCTGACCGAGGCCGGTCGGCTGCTGCCGGGCTCCGTCCGCGTCGTCGTGCTGCGGGCCGAGGGCAAGTCCTTCTCGGCCGGGCTCGACCGGCAGGCGTTCACGCCCGAGGGCTTCGACGGCGAACCGTCGTTCATCGACCTCGCGCGGGGCAGTGACGCCGCGCTGGACGCGACCATCGCCGAGTACCAGGAGGCGTTCACCTGGTGGCGGCGCAGCGACATCGTCTCCATCGCCGCCGTCCAGGGGCACGCCATCGGGGCGGGCTTCCAGCTCGCCCTGGCCTGTGACCTGCGCGTCGTCGCCGACGACGTGCAGTTCGCCATGCGCGAGACCAGCCTCGGACTGGTGCCCGACCTGACCGGCACGCATCCGCTGGTGGGGCTCGTCGGGTACGCCCGCGCGCTGGAGATCTGCGTGACCGGGCGGTTCGTCACGGCCGACGAGGCCGTCAGCACGGGGCTCGCGAACATCGCCGTGCCCGGGGACCAGCTCGACGGCACGGTACGGGACCTGGCCTCGGCGGTTCTGGCCGCTCCCCGGGACGCGGTCGTCGAGACCAAGGCGCTGCTGCGCGGTGCCCAGGACCGTACGTACGAGGAGCAGCGCGTGGCCGAACGCGCCGCTCAGGCACGTCGGCTGCGGGACCTCGCCGGCCTCGGCGAATGAGGCACACCAGGCCGGCCGGCTTCCTCAGCTGACCGCCGTCACCAGCACCGCCACCGTCGGGTGATCCGGCAGCGCCTCCGACACCGCCGCACGGACCTCCCGGGCCACGTCCACCGCCCGGTGGTCCGCGCGTACGGCGATCTCCAGCCGGGCGTGGCGGCGCGGCAGGGCGGTGCCGCCACGGCTGTCCTCGAAGTGCACCGCCCTGCCCAGGCCGCCCAGCGTGCCCGTCAGACGGTCCACGCCCGGGACGGCCAGGGCGGCGGCGGCCGCACGGCCCTCGTCGGTGTCGGGCGGGCCGGCGGCCTGGGCGGCCGGGGGTGGCTCCGGTACGGGGGCGGGCGAGGACTCCTCGGCTGCCTGGGCCGCCTCGTCCAGCAGGGCCGTCACCCGCAGATCCACCTCCGTCACCAGCAGGCCGAGCCGTTCCGCCGCCGCGGTCGCCAGGGCCGTCCGCAGCACGGACGCCGTCGTCGGCAGGGGCTCCGACGCCGTGGCCGCGAACTCCGCCGTCACCCGCAGCGGGCCGGGCGGCAGGGCGCTGGGCGGCGGCGGTACGGCCGGGTCGCCGGTGTCCCGCGGGTCGGCGAGCGTGATGCGCAGCTTCCCCAGCCGCACCCCGCGCACGTCCCGCGCCGCCCGCCGCAGCACCGATCCCGCCGCGCCCTCCGCGATCCACGCGCCGTCGGGCGCGCCGCCCAGAGGCAGCAGTCTGCCGAGCCGCACCTGCTGCCGTACCGCCTGTGTCCACCCGTTCGCCGTCGTCATTCCTCCAGCCTGCCGCATCCACGGCGCGCAATCGCGCAACCGCGCTTACGGTGGTCGAAGGAGGACGACCGAAAAGGACGTACGGCGATGACTGAGACGACGGAGCAGGACAGGGGCACGCAGACCGAGAGCCCCGGCACCCGCAGGAGTCAGGCGACCAAGGGCGGTGGGGGAGACCCCGGCTCCCGTGGCCGGACGACCATCGCCGACGGCGTCGTGGAGAAGATCGCCGGGCTCGCCGCACGCGACGTGGACGGCGTGCACGCCATGGGCAGCGGACTGTCGCGGACCTTCGGGTCCGTGCGCGACCGGGTGCCCGGCGGGACGAAGTCGGTGACACGGGGCATCAAGGTCGAGGTCGGCGAGGTGCAGGCCGCGCTGGACCTGGAGATCGTCGTCGAGTACGGCCTGCCGATCGCCGATGTGGCCCGGGACGTGCGCGAGAACGTGATCGCCGCCGTCGAGCGGATGACCGGCCTGGAGGTCGTCGAGGTCAATATCGCGGTGAGCGACGTGAAGCTGCCGGACGAAGAGGAAGAGGAACCGGAGCGTCGGATCCAGTGAGACGCCGGGACCGGACAACCCAGCCGCCGATGAGCTGCTGAGGAGTTGAGGAGCGCACCATGAGCATGGCCGTGGTCGGCATGATCGCCGGCATGGCGCTGGGCTTCGCCGGGTACTTCGGCGGTTTCGGCGCCTTCCTGCTGGTGGCGGCGCTGGGCGCCGTCGGCTTCGTCGTCGGCCGGTTCCTGGAGGGGGACATGGACCTCGGCGACTTCTTCCGGCCCCGTGGCGAACGGCGGCGGTGAGGCCCGTGAGCACGGGGGCCGGTGAGCTCGGCACGCCTGTGACCGCCGTCCCGCCGGGCGAGCGCGGCGCCACCCGGATCGCCGACCGGGTGGTCGCGAAGATCGCCGCGCAGGCGGCGCGCGAGGCGGTCGGAACCCTTCCGCCGGACGCCGCACGGCCGCACACCAACGTCGTCGTGCACCACGGCACCGCCCGCGTCCGGGTCCACCTCGAACTCGACTACCCCACCGACATCGGCGGCCGGTGCCGGCAGGTACGTCGTCAAGTCGCCGAGCGAGTGAGCGCGTTGGCGGGCATGGGTGTGCCGGAGGTCGTCGTCCACATCGAGCGGCTGCACCGGTCGGCGGCGCACCGCGCGGCACAGGGGAGGACGCGATGAGCGAACCCCACGCATCCGAGGGCACCGAGGGCACCACCCAGCGACTGCCCGTCATCGAGAAGGCGCCCGGCCCCGAGACGGACCGGTCCGCGTCCGCCGCGGCGCACGAGCCCCCGCCCGGGCTCGGCGACGCGGGCGGCCGGAACGGCCGCTTCTGGTCGGCGCGCCGCGTCTCCGCCGCCCTCGTCGCGCTGCCGCTCCTCGCCGCCGCCGGACTCTTCCTCTACGACATCGCCGCCGTGCGCGCCGACCGGCCCGCCATGCACTGGCGCCGGGAACTGGCCCGGCAGCTGGCCGAACGCCCCCTCGACGACCTCTGGGTGCTGATCGGCGCCGGCGTCGCGGCGGCCCTCGGGCTCTGGCTGGTCGTCCTGGCCACCACACCCGGCCTGCGGAAACTCCTCCCGATGCGGCGCACCCACGCCGACGTGCGCGCCGGACTGCACCGGGACGCCGCCGCCATGGCGCTGCGGGACCGGGCCATGGAGGTGTCCGGCGTGCAGTCGGTGCGGGTACGGGTGCGCCGCCGGAAGGCCGTCGTCCGCGCGGTCTCGCACTTCCGTGAACTGGACGACGTGCGGGCCGACCTGAACGACGTGCTCGCCGACGCGATCCGGGGACTGGGCCTCGCCCGGCCGCCCGCGCCGTCGGTGCGTGTCCGCAGGCCCGGCCGGAAGGGGTGAGGAACTGTGCTCAGGGTCGTCAACCGTGTGCTGCTCGCAGTGGTGGGCCTGGTCCTGGTCGCCCTCGGCGGCTCCGTGCTGGCCGTCGGACTGGGGGCGCCCGCGCCCTCCTGGTGGATCCACCACGGGCGGCACGACGTCCTGCTGAACGACGCCGAGCGGACCCGGTGGCGGGACGCCGGCTGGTGGTGGCCGGCCGTCCTCGCCGCACTCGCCGTCCTCGTCCTGCTCGCCCTGTGGTGGCTGATCGCCGTACTGCGCCGGCGCCGGCTCGCCGAGGTGCTCGTCGACACCGGCGACGGCGAGGGCGCGGTGGTGCGTGGTCGGGCCCTGGAGGACGTACTCGCCGACGAGGCGGGGGAGTTGGACGGAGTGGGACGCGCCCACGCCCAGCTGACGGGGCGCCGCAGCGCCCCCGAGACCCACGTACGGCTGGCGTTGGAGCCGCATGTGGATCCGGGGACGGCGCTGCACGAGCTCACCAGCGGGCCACTGACCCACGCGCGTGACGCGGCGGGGCTCGCGTCACTGCCGGCGGAGGTACGGATGCGGGGCGTCCGGCACCGTCCGGAGAGGGTGAGTTGACGCGCCGAGCGGGTGCGACGTCCCGAGAGGACCCGAGAGGGTCAGTTGTTCCCGAGAGGGTAGGGTTGACCGACCCGGGTCAGAACCCGTGCCGTGCCCCACCGTCCACGGGCAGCATGACCCCGGTCAGATAGGAAGCCGCCGGAGACAGCAGGAACGCCGCCGCCCGCCCGAACTCCTCCGGAGTCCCGTACCGCCGCAGCGGAATGCGCGACTCACTGGCCGCGCGCGTGGCCCCCGGGTCGGCGGACAACGCGTCCAGCTCGCGCACGCGGTCCGTGTCGATACGGCCGGGCAGCAGACCGACGACCCGGATCCCACGCGGCCCCAGCTCGTCGGAGAGGGACTTCGCGAACCCGGCGAGACCGGGCCGCAGCCCGTTCGAAATCGTCAGCCCCGGAATCGGCTCGTACACCGACCCCGACAGCACGAACCCGATGACACCGCCCGCCTCCAACTCGGCCGACGCCGCGCGAGCCAGCCGCACCGCACCCAGGAACACCGACTCGAACGCGGCCTGCCACTGCTCGTCGGTGTTGTCGGCGACGAACCCCGGCGGCGGCCCGCCGACGCTGACGAGGATGCCGTGGAAGCCGCCGAACCGCTCCCGGGCGGTCGCGATCAGCCGCGCGGGCGCGTCCGGGTCCGCGTTGTCGAGGGCCACCCCGGCCGCGTTCGGCCCCAGTGCGGCGGTGGCGTCGGAGACCCCGGCCTCGTCCCGCCCGGTGATGACCACCTTCGCGCCGTCGGCGACGAGCTCGCGCGCCGCCGCGTTGCCCAGTCCGCGGGTGGCTCCGGTGACGACGTACACCCGGTCCTTCAGTCCAAGATCCATGGTCCCTATCCTGCCCTGTCCTGCCCGAACAGGGCGAGGGCGGTGTTGACCAGGCCGATGTGGCTGAACGCCTGCGGGAAGTTGCCGAGCTGGCGGCCGGCCACGGGGTCGTACTCCTCGGCCAGCAGCCCGACGTCGTTGGTGAGTCCCACCAGCCGTTCGAACAGCTTCCGGGCCTCCTCCGTACGGCCCGTCATGTGCAGGGCGTCCGCGAGCCAGAACGAGCACACCAGGAAGGTGCCCTCGCTGCCCGGCAGGCCGTCGACGGCGGTCTCGTCGCCGCTGTAGCGGTGCAGGAACCCGCCCTGGTCCAGCTCCTTGCGGACGGCGTCGATGGTGCCGAGCACGCGCGGGTCGTCGGGCGGCAGGAAGCCCACGCGCGGGATGAGCAGCAGCGCGGCGTCGAGCTCGCGCGAGCCGTAGGACTGGGTGAAGGTGTTCCGCTCGGGGTCGTAGCCCTTCTCGCACACCTCGCGGTGCACCTCGTCGCGCAGCGCGCGCCAGCCGTCCAGGTCGCCGTCCAGCCCCGGGTGGGTCTGCAGCGTGTGCACGGCCCGGTCGGCGGCCACCCACACCATCACCTTGGAGTGCACGAACTGGCGCCGCCCGCCGCGCACCTCCCACAGTCCCTCGTCGGGCTGCCGCCAGGCCGTCTTCAGGAAGTCCATCAGGGCGCACTCCACGGCCCACACGTCCGGCTGGGCCGACAGCCCCGAACTGCGCGCCAGCGTCAGCGAGTCCATGACCTCGCCGTACACGTCCAGCTGGAGCTGGTTCACGGCGTCGTTGCCGATGCGGACGGGGGTCGACTCGGCGAAGCCGGACAGCCACGGCAGTTCGTACTCGGGCAGCCGCCGCTCGCCCGCCAGGCCGTACATGATCTGCAGGTCCGCCGGGTCGCCGGCGACCGCGCGCAGCAGCCAGTTCCGCCAGGCCTCGGCCTCCTGCTGGTAGCCGGCCGACAGCAGCGCGCCCAGGGTCATGGTGGAGTCGCGCAGCCAGCAGTAGCGGTAGTCCCAGTTGCGCACCCCGCCCGGCTCCTCGGGCAGCGAGGTGGTGGGGGCGGCCACGATGCCGCCGGTCGGGGAGTAGGTGAGCGCCTTCAGGGTGATCAGGGAGCGGACGACGGCGTCCCGGTACGGGCCGCGGTAGCGGCAGTGCGCCACCCACTTCCGCCAGTCCGCGACGCTGTGGCGCAGCGACTCGTGCGGGTCGACGAGCGGCGGGCGCGGCTCGTGGGAGGGATGCCAGGTGAGGACGAACGCGACCTTCTCCCCCTTCCTGACCGTGAACTCCGCGTGCGTGCCGAAGTCCTCGCCCCACGAGCGCACCTCCGGCTCGCTGCGCAACCAGGCCGAGTCCGGCCCGGCCACGGCCACCCGGTGGCCGTCGGCCCTGCGCACCCACGGCACGATCGAGCCGTAGTCGAAGCGCAATCGGAGCGCACTGTGCACGGTCACCTCGCCGCGCAGGCCCTCCACGATGCGTACGAGGTCGGGGGCGCGGTCGCGTTGGGGCATCAGGTCGGTGACGCGTACCGCGCCCTCGGCGGTCTCCCAGTCGGTGTCCAGGACGAGGGTGTCGCGGCGGTAGGCGCGCCGGGTGCAGCGGTCCGCGCCCGTGGGGGCGATGCGCCAGTAGCCGTTGTCCTCGTCGCCGAGCAGCTTGGCGAAGCAGGCGGCCGAGTCGAAGCGCGGCAGGCACAGCCAGTCCACGGAGCCGTCCGTGCCGACCAGGGCCGCGGTCTGTTCGTCGCCGATGAGTGCGTAGTCCTCGATACGGGGGTGCACGGGGTGCGGGTTCCCGGCAAGTCGGCGCGGCAATCAGGGCTGGGGCCGCGGGAGTGACATGCCCTCGGCGACCGGGGCGCCGCCGCCCGAGAAGATCACGCCCGGGTGCGACGGGGCCTGGTTGAGCACCCACAGCCCGATCAGGGTGGCCAGCGCGAAGACGACGGCGATCAGCACGGCGAGGACGAGCCGGCGCCGGCGTTCGCGGCGCAGCCACGCCCCGCGTGCCGTGCGGTAGGCGTCGGGGGCGGGCAGGACCCCGCCGGCCAGGGCCTCGAGGGCCTCGCGCAGTTCACGTTCGGTGCGGTCGTGGTCCGTCCGGTCCGGAGTGGTGTCGTTCATCGCCGGGCCTCCATCACCTGGGTCAGGGCGGCGATGCCGCGTGCCGTGTGCGTCTTGACGGAGCCGCAGGAGATGCCCATCGCGGCGGCTATCTCGCTCTCCTTCAGCCCGAGCCAGTGCCGCAGCACGAGCGCCTCGCGCTGCCGCGGGGGCAGCTGCTGGAGTGCGTCGATCAGCGCCCGCTGGTCCTCGCGGAGCAGCGCGGTGTTCTCGGCGGAGGCGACCGTCTCGTCGGGCGGGCTCGGCGGGTTCTCCTCGTGCCGGCGGGCGACCTGCAGGTGGCGTATGCGCATCCGGGTCAGATTGCACACAGTGGAGCGCAGATACGCCTCCGCCGCGGCCACGTCCCTCAGGCGCCGCCACTTGCGGTAGATCTGGTAGTACGCCTCGGCCACCACGTTCTCCGGATCGTCGGCGCCGAGCAGCACGGCCAGCCGCAGCATCGAGGAGTAGTGCAGCTCGAAGAGGCGGGCGAGGCCGGCCTCCCGCTCCAGGTCGTCCGGATCGCACACCGCGGGCGCGAGCGGCTCGGCGGGGGCGGCCGGTGCGGGAACCGGCGGCAGGGTGACCGGGGTGTTCTGTCTGCGTCTCACGGAGTGTTCGCTCCCGTCTCCGGTCGTCGCCTGACGGTCAGGCGGGACGGCAGGTCGGTCGTGTCGGTGCCGCGCGGGACACCGAGGCGTTCGAGCGCCGCGGTGCCGGCCACCGCGACGGCCAGGTTGAGCAGCAGGGCCACGAGCCCGGCGTAGACCTCCACCGGCCCCGTGCCCGTGCCGAGCGGCACGACCGGCGAGAACCCCTGGTGCACCACCAGGTACGTCCCGGCCGCCATGCCCACCGCCCAGCCGGCGAGCAGCGCCCGCGGGTGCAGCCGACCGGTGAACAGGCCGACGGCCACGGCCGGGAAGACCTGCAGGATCCACACGCCGCCCAGCAGCTGGAGGTTGACGGCGTCCTGGTCCCGCAGCCCGAACACGAACGCCACCGCCCCCACCTTCGCGGTGAGCGACACCGCCTTGGCGATGCGCACCTGCCGCTTGGGGGTGGCCGTGGGGTGGACGTACTCGACGTACACGTTCCGTACGAAGCTCGTCGCCGCGGCGATCGACATCACCGCGGCCGGGACCAGCGCGCCCACGGTGATCGCGGCGAACACGAGCCCGGCCAGCGGGGCGGGCATCAGCCGGTCGACCAGCATCGGAACGGCGGCCTCGGCGCCGCCCTCAGGGGCCCGTACCCCGGCCGCGAGGGCCGCGACGCCCAGGAAGCCGAAGAGGGCCAGCAGCCCGGTCCACGCGGGCAGCGCGACGGCGACCTTGCGCAGGGTGCGCGGCCCGTCGGCGGCGAAACCGGCGGTGAGCACGTGCGGGTACATCAGTAGGGCCAGCGCGGAGCCGAGGGCGAGCGTGGCGTAGGCGGGCTGCTGTTCGGGGGTCAGGATCAGCGCCGGGCTGCCCAGCCGCCGCTCCGCGCCCTCGAAGACGGCACCCGGGCCGCCGAACCGCGCCAGGACCAGCCAGCACACGGCGGTGAGCGAGACGAACACCGCCACCGCCTTCAGCGCCGAGATGACCGTGGGCGCGCGCAGCCCGTGCCGGTAGGTGGCCACCGCGAGCCCCGCGAACAGCGCCACCAGCACCAGGTCCCCGGCCACGCCCCGCGGATGGACGCCGCCGGCCGTCAGCACCGCCCGTATGCCGAGCAGTTGCAGCGCCAGGTACGGCATCGTCGCGAGGATCCCGGTCAGCGCGACGACGAGCGCCAGCGGCGGCGACCCGTACCGGCCCCGCACGAAGTCGGCGCCGGTGACGTAGCCGTGCCGGCGGGCCACGTCCGACAGGCGGGACAGCAGCACGAAGGCGAGCGGGCACACGATCACCGTGTACGGCACCGCGAAGAAGGCGGGCGCGCCGTTGCCGTACGCCAGTCCGGGCACGGCGGTGAAGGTGTACGCGGTGAAGATCGTGCCGCCGAGCAGCAGCCAGGTCCACCCCGGGCCCAGGCCGCGGTCGGCCAGCGCCCAGCCCTCCAGGGAGGGCAGCCGGTCGCTCGGGCGCAGCCGCCGGGCGGTGACGGCGAGCAGCGACGCCCCGCCGATCACGGCGAGGAACGTCGCGGTCATGGCGCCGTCGGCCATGGGTCACCGTCCTTGGTGTGCCTGTGCCCTCGCGGGAGAGTTGCGCGAGCGGCCGCGGTGGAGGACAGAAAACCGGCGGGAAATCTTCTGGACATCGGCTGTCAACCGGTCCCGGCGGGTGGGCAACTCTTGCACAGACCGACAGCGAGCGGGAGAGGCGTGCAGGTCATGGGCCGACGACCGCACCGATCCCCGCGTACGTCCTGTCACCCACCACCGTCACGGTGAGGAGCCGCCATGCCCACATCCGCCCTGCCCGAATCCGGTCGCCCGGCGCCCGGAAGATCACGTATGTCACCGCGCTCGATCCTGCTGTGGGCCGCGGTCTCCCTGCTCGGCGCGGTCGCCTGGGGCGTCCTGGCCCTCGCCCGCGGGGAGGAGATCTCCGCCGTGTGGCTGGTGGTCGCCGCCCTCGGTTCGTACGCCATCGCCTACCGCTTCTACGCCCGCTTCATCGCCCGCCGCGTCCTGAAGCCCGACGACCGCCGGGCCACCCCGGCCGAGCGGCTGGAGGACGGCGTCGACTTCCACCCCACCGACCGCCGGGTGCTGCTCGGCCACCACTTCGCCGCGATCGCCGGCGCCGGACCCCTGGTGGGGCCGGTGCTCGCGGCCCAGATGGGCTACCTGCCCGGCACCCTGTGGATCGTGGCCGGGGTGATCTTCGCCGGGGCGGTGCAGGACATGGTGGTGCTGTTCCTGTCGATGCGGCGGGACGGCAAGTCGCTGGGGCAGATGGCCCGCGAGGAGATCGGCCGGGTGGGCGGGGCCGCGGCGCTGATCGCGGTGTTCGCCATCATGATCATCCTGCTGGCCGTGCTGGCGCTGGTGGTCGTCAACGCGCTCGCCCACTCCCCGTGGGGCACCTTCTCCGTCGCGATGACCATCCCCATCGCCCTGTTCATGGGCTTCTGGCTGCACGTGATCCGCCCGGGCCGGGTCGTGGAGACCAGCCTCATCGGCGTCGTCCTGCTGCTCCTCGCGATCGCCGGCGGCAGCTGGATCCAGGAGTCCTCCCTGGCGGGAGCCTTCACCCTCAGCCCCACGACCCTCGTCCTCTGCCTGGTCGGATACGGCTTCGTCGCCTCCGTCCTGCCCGTGTGGATGTTGCTCGCGCCGCGCGACTACCTGTCCACCTTCATGAAGATCGGCACGATCGCGCTGCTCGCGGTCGGCGTCGTGGTCGCCGCCCCGGTGCTGCGCGCGGACGCGGTGAGCGACTTCGCCTCGTCCGGCGCCGGGCCCGTCTTCGCGGGGTCGCTGTTCCCGTTCCTCTTCATCACCATCGCGTGCGGCGCGCTCTCCGGCTTCCACGCGCTGGTCGCCTCCGGGACGACGCCCAAGCTGATCCGGAAGGAGTCCCAGGTCCGCATGATCGGCTACGGCGCGATGCTGATGGAGTCCTTCGTCGCGATCATGGCGCTCATCGCGGCGGCCACCCTCGAACCCGGCCTGTACTACGCCATGAACGCACCCGCGGGCCTCCTCGGCACGACGGCCGAGTCCGCGTCCCACGCGGTGGCGAACCTCGGCTTCACCATCACGCCCGACCAGCTGACGCAGGCCGCCAAGGCGGTGGAGGAACAGACCCTGATCGCCCGCACGGGCGGCGCGCCGACCCTCGCCGTCGGCATGTCGGAGATCTTCTCCGGAGTCTTCGGCGGCGCCGCGATGAAGGCCTTCTGGTACCACTTCGCGATCATGTTCGAGGCGTTGTTCATCCTCACCACCGTCGACGCGGGCACCCGCGTCGGCCGCTTCATGCTCCAGGACATGCTCGGCAACGTGTGGAAGCCGATCGGCCGGGTCAACTGGAAGCCCGGCATCTGGCTGTGCAGCGCCCTGGTCGTGGCGGGCTGGGGCTACTTCCTCTACACCGGCGCCACCGACCCGCTCGGCGGAATCAACCAGCTCTTCCCCCTCTTCGGCATCGCCAACCAGCTGCTGGCCGCCATCGCCCTCGCCGTCTGCACCACGGTCCTGATCAAGTCCGGCCGGCTGCGCTGGGCCTGGATCACCGGCGCCCCCCTCGCCTGGGTGGTCGCGGTCACCTTCACCGCCGGCTGGCAGAAGATCTTCTCCGCTGACCCGAAGGTCGGCTTCTTCGCCCAGCGCGCCCGGTACGCCGACGCCCTCGACGCCGGGCAGGTCCTGCCGCCCGCCAAGAGCCTCGACGACATGCACACCGTGGTCACCAACTCCACGGTCGACGGCGTCCTCATCGCGCTCTTCCTGCTGCTGGTCGTCGTGGTCATCGGCAACGCCGCGGTGGTGTGCGTACGGGCGATCCGCGCTCCGGGCACCCTGCCGACCTCGGAGGCGCCGTACGTCGAGTCCCGCCTCGACGTGCCCCGGCAGGCGGACGCACCCCTGGTCGGGGCCGGGTCATGAGGGCCGCGCGCTGGGCCCGAGCCGTGCGGTGGTACCTGCGCGAGCTGACCGGCGAGACAGAGTACGACCGCTACTGCGCGCGGCACCGGCACCGGCATCCGGGCGCGCCGGTGCCGACCCGGCGGGAGTACGAGGTGCTGCGCACCCTGCACCGGGAGGCGCATCCGCAGGGGCGGTGCTGCTGAGGCCGGCCGTCAGGCCCGTGGGGACGGAGGCGGAACCGGCGACCGGCTACACCGCCGCCGGTTCCGCCTCCGTCGCGTCGGCCGCCTTGGCCGCCGCCTCCGCTCGCTCCCGGGCCTCGCGGCGGGCCAGGATCACCCAGCCGACCGGGACGGCCGCGGCGAATAGCCACCACTGGACGGCGTACGCGTAGTTCAGGGCGGCGTCCTCCTTGCCCGGGTCGCCGAGCAGCTCCGGGGTGTCGCCCTTCGGCTCGGGCGCCGTCTGCGCGATGTAGCCGCCGAGCACCGTGGCTCCCAGGCGCCGTGCCTCCTGCGCACTGTTGATCAGCATGATCTGCCGGTCCGGCAGGCCTTCGAGGTTCTTGATGCCGCTCGTCTCGGTCGTCTCGTCGGGCATCAGCCGGCCCGTGACGGTGATCTCACCGCGGGGCGGTGCCGGGATCTCGGGGAACGCCATCTGGCTCCGGCTGTCCGCGGGGACCCAGCCCCGGTTGACGAGCAGGACCTTGCCGTCGTCGAGGACGAACGGGGTCAGGACGTGGTAGCCGACCTCGTCGTCGCCGTTGGTGCGGCGGCGGACCACGACCTCGTCGTCCGTGTCGAAGTGGCCCTTCGCGGTCACGGCGCGGTACCGCTCGTCGCTGGTGACGGTGTGCCCGGGGGAGGTCAGCCGCTCCACGGGTACCGGCTTCGCGGCCAGCGCGTCGGAGACCAGCTGATTGCGGGCGGTGCGCTCCTCGTAGCGGTGCATCTGCCAGAAGCCCAGCCTGATCATCGTGGGGATGAGGAGGAGAGCGACCAGCGTCAGGATCACCCACTGGCGGGACAACAGGAAGCGGTACACCCCACGACCGTACAACTCGGTCGTGGGGTGCATTCAGGCGGGTGTGGGCTTACACCTTGTCGACGATTCCCACCCCGCCTTCCGCGCGGGCACAGTGGGCACCGCAGTACCAGTGGCCCTCGACCTCGACGCCCTGCCCGATGATCTGCACACGGCAGTGCTCGCAGATGGGTGCCATGCGGTGGATCGCACAGGCGAAGCAGTCGAAGACGTGCACCGCGCCCTGGGCGTGCACCTCGAAGGTCATTCCGTAGTGATTTCCGCACACCTCACATGTCGCCATGCGCCACAGGGTGAGCCGTCCCGGCCGCGCGGGCGAGCGGGTGCCGGGCGAGTCGCCCGGCAATCACCCGTCCGTACGGTCACGACTCCGAGGCGGGCTCCACGTCCGCGAGCAGTTGCCCGAACGCCGCCTCGTCCACGATCGGCGTCCCGTACTGCCGGGCCTTGACCACCTTGGACGTGCCCGAGTCCGGGTCGTTGGTGACGAGGAGGCTGGTCAGCCGTGACAGGCTGGTGGCCACGTGCAGCCCGGCCTCGGTCGCGCGGTCCTCCAGCAGCTCCCGCTCGACCGAGGTGTCGCCGGAGAAGGCGACCCGCATGCCCTGCTTGAGCCGTTTGCCCTCCTCGTACCGTCCCGGGTTGGGATAGGGGCAGGCGGGCCGCTTGCGGGAGGGCCGCCAGCCGCCCGGCCGGTAGCCGCCGTAGCCCGCCTGCTGCCCGATGCGGGGGGCCGGCCGGTCCGACCACTCGGTCAGCGGCCGGCACTCGTGCAGCGGCAGCCGTACGCCGCCCGCCGCCGCGGCCCGCAGGCTCGGCCGGAACGCCTCCGCGAGCACGCGCGCGTCGTCCAGCGCGTGGTGCGCCCGCCGCTGGACGACGCCGAAGTGCGCCGCGAGGGTCTCCAGTTTGTGGTTGGGCAGCGGCAGGCCCAGTTCCTTGGCGAGCGCGATGGTGCACAGCCGCTGCCGCACCGGTGCCTCGCGCTCCGCGCGCGCGTACTCCCGGGCGATCATCTGCCAGTCGAAGACGGCGTTGTGCGCGACGAGCACCCGGTCCCGCAGCCGGGCCGCGAACTCCTCGGCGATGTCCTGGAAGAGGGGAGCCCCTTCGAGCATCTCGCTCGTCAGACCGTGGATCCACACCGGCCCCGGGTCGCGCTCCGGGTTGACCGTCGTGTACCAGTGGTCCTCGACCTCACCGCGCGCGTCCAGCCGGTAGACGGCCGCGGAGATTATGCGGTCGCTCCGGGCCAGCCCCGTGGTCTCCACGTCAACGACCGCGTATCCCTGCGGATACGCGGCCGGCCACGACGGGGGAGACGATGCTGCGGTCGTGAGGTCTTCGAGCATGGTCACTGAGGATACGGGCCGGGACTGACAGTGCTGTCCGTCAGGTGCCGTGCGGCTCCCGCCTGTTCGCATGCCGGGAATGTCCGGACGTGCGGTCCCGGGGCCGCCTCGGGGATCCGATGACCTCTCAACTCCATCGATCTCTCAACTCCATTGACCTCTCAACTCCATGGCGGGACGCGTGGTTCCTGCGGCAGTTGGTGAAGACCGCCAAGAAGCAAGCGCGTACCGCCGGTAATACTTGTGGGTAACAACGTCTAGGCGCGGCCGGGCGGCGGTCCTACGGTTCATCCATGCCGAACCTGCCCGATGTCGTGCTGTGGTCCGTACCCGCCTTCGTCCTGCTCACCGTCGTCGAGATGGTGAGCTACCGGCTCCACCCGGACGAGGAGGCGGCCGGGTACGAGGCGAAGGACGCCGCGACGAGCATCACCATGGGACTCGGCAGCCTCTTCTTCGACTTCCTCTGGAAGATCCCGATCGTCGCCGTCTACACGGCCATCTACGAGCTGACCCCGCTGCGCGTCCCCGTCCTGTGGTGGACGGTCCCGCTGATGCTGCTCGCGCAGGACTTCTTCTACTACTGGTCCCACCGCGGCCACCACGTCATCCGCATCCTGTGGGCCTGCCACGTCGTCCACCACTCCAGCAGGAAGTTCAACCTCACCACCGCGCTGCGCCAGCCCTGGACGTCCCTGACCGTGTGGCCGTTCTACGTGCCGCTCGTCGCCGCGGGAGTGCACCCGGCGGCCCTCGCCTTCTGCTCCTCGGCGAACCTCGTCTACCAGTTCTGGATCCACACCGAGCGCATCGACAAGATGCCCCGCTGGTTCGAGTTCGTCTTCAACACGCCCTCCCACCACCGCGTGCACCACGCCTCCCAGGGCGGCTACCTCGACCGCAACTTCGGCGGGATCCTCATCGTCTGGGACCGGCTCTTCGGGTCGTTCGTGCCGGAGACCGAGCGGCCGGTGTACGGACTGACCAAGAACATCACCACATACAACCCGCTGAAGGTCGCCACGCACGAGTACGTCGCCATCGCCAAGGACCTCAAGGCGGCGGTCAGTTGGCGCGAGCGCGCGGGCCGCGTGTTCCGCGGACCGGGGTGGCAGCCGGCACCGGCCAGGGCTGCGGACTCGGCGAGAGCTGCGGACTCGGCCAGGGCTACGCACTCGGCGAGGGCTGCGGAACCGGCGAAGGCTCCGGCGCCCGCCGAGGAGACCACGGCCGCTGAGACCACGGGCGCTGAGACCCCGGCCGCCGAGGAGACCACAGCCGCGTGAGACCCGCACGCCTCTTCCTCGCCGCCTACGGCCTGGCCGTCGCCGTCGACCTCGCCTCCCTCGCGGCCGGTCTCGACGCCGGGCACGCCGTCGCCAAGCCGCTGCTGATGCCGTTCCTGGCCGCCTGCGCGGTCCTGCGCGGCGCGCCCCGGCCCCTCGTCGCCGCGCTCCTGTGCGGCTGGGGCGGAGACGTCCTGCTGCTGTCCGACGCCGAGCCCGCCTTCCTCGCCGGGATGGGCTGTTTCGCGGCCGGGCACGTGTGCTGGCTCGCGCTCTTCAGGACGCACGGCAGCCGAAACGCGGCCCCACGCGCGCGTGCCGTACTTCTCGCCCTCGGCTACGCCACCGCCCTCGTCACCGCCGTCGCCCTGCTGTGGCCGGACCTGCCCGCGCACCTACGGGTGCCCGTCGCCGGCTACAGCCTCCTTCTCACCACCATGGCGTACGCGGCCGCCGCCCGGCTCGGCACCGTCGCCGGGCTCGGCGGGGCGCTCTTCGTGCTGTCCGACCTGCTCATCGCCACCGGCGTCGCCGACTGGCCGCAGCTGCCGAGGCCGGACTTGTGGATCATGCTCACGTACCTCGCCGCGCAGTCCCTGCTGGTCGTCGGCACGCTCGGCCGCCTCGACACGCGCGGCCCGCACGCCGTGCCCGCGCGGCCCCGGTTCACCACCTGATCGGCACCGGCAGCGCCGTCAGCAGGCCCGACACCGCCACCACCACCCCCAGGGCGACGACCTCCGCGCGTGCGGGGGAGCAAGCGGTCAGGGGATCCGCCGCGCGGCGCAGCCGGATCCGTGCCCACAGCGCGAGGGCGGCGACGGCGGCCACGAGGATCAGTTTGGCCAGCAGGGTGCGCCCGTACGCCGTCGTCGTCAGCTGCTCCAGGACCGTCTCCGGCGGCATCCGCCGCAGCGAACTCCACACCCCGGTCGCGGTGATGGCGGCGAGCAGAACGGCCGCCACGCGCGCGTAGAGCCCCAACAGGGCCGCACCCGGCGCGGCGGGCCGCCACACCCGCAGGGTGCGCAGCGCGTGCAGCAGCCCGCCCGTCCACAGCGCCGCGCAGGTCAGGTGAACGAGCGTCAGCCCGGTGCCGGCCAGCGGGCTGTGCTCGGTCGTGGGGTGTGCGCGCAGGGCCTCCGCGACGACCAGTGCGGCCAGCGGCCAGACCTGCGCGGCCGGCCGGCGCGAGAGGGCGCACAGGCCCGCCACGAGGAACGCGTTGACCTCCAGAAGGGCGAGCTTGCCGTCCCGGGACGCGTACAGGCCGCCGACGTCGATCTGTGCCGGGTCCTGGGGAACCAGGTTGCCGGTGGCCACGACCGAGGCGAGTCCGAGTGCCGCGCCGAAACCGACGGCGGCCGCGTACGGGGACCAGCTGCGGGGGACGTCCGGCGGAGCGCCGGGTACGGAACGGGCCAGCCGGTTGACGAACAGTTCGCCGACCGGCACGCACAGCGCCGCGAACAGCACCGTGCGCAGCAGGGCTATGCCACCGACACCGGGCGCGGCGGCCTCCCCGGTGCCGTGCAGCGCCGGGGACGGCCCGAGCAGTGGTATCAGCGCGCCCAGTGTCACCAGCACGAGCACGGCGACCGCCCGGCCGGTCCCGGGGCGACGGTCCGCCCCGTGCTCGTCCGCCTCGAGAGTGGATCTTGTCAAGGACACCCCAGGATCTTCACCAGTCGTCCCGGAATCGGGCAACTCCGGGAAAAGAACTGGCGGTACGGCATTCCGCCTGGTTTCGCCTCGTTTCGGCCCGGGCGGCGCCGAGGATCACTGGACGGCCGGGCCGGGCGGAGTCCCCGCCCGGCCCGGACCGCGTTCACAAGAGCCTTACCTCCTCAAGGCCCTACCTCGTCACCGCGTCCAGCGCGTCCGTCATGCCCCAGCCGTAGAAGCCGTTGCGGTTCTTCGGGCCCTCGCACACCGCGTCGGCCTTGCCGTCGCCGTCGATGTCGTACGGGTCCGTGCACGGCACGGCGTCGGCCTGTGCGTACAGCAGCGCCTTCACCGCGGCCGGCGGGGCGTACGGGTGGGTCGACTTGATCAGGGCGGCGACCCCCGCGACGTGCGGGCTCGCCATCGACGTACCCGCCATGTAGCCCCACTTGCCGCCGGGCAGCGTGCCCAGGATCAGACCGCTGGTGGCCGGCGGGGCCGGGGGCTGGTACTTGGTCGAGTCGCCGCCCGGGGCAGCTATGTCGACGACACCCCGGCCGTAGTTGGAGAAGGACGACTTCAGGCCCTTCGCGCCGGTCGCCGCGACCGTCACGACCCCCGGCAGCTGGGTCGGGATGTCGTAGCACTCCGAGGGGTCCACGACCCGCTCGCTCGGGGTGGAGTCGTTCGGGGAGACCGGGTCGGTGATCTGGTCGGCGGCGAGGTCGTAGTTCTCGTTGCCGGCCGCGGCGACGTTGACCGCGCCCTTCTTCTCCGCGTACCGCGTGGCCCGGGTGATGGCGTCCACGAGCGCCTTCTGGTCCGGGTCGTCGGTGCAGTTGAAGTACCAGGGGTCGGTGTAATAGCTGTTGTTGGTCACGTCGACGCCGTGCTCGGCTGCCCACACGAAGCCGCACACCACGGCCTCCGTGTAGAAGAAGCCGTCCGGGTTGGACACCTTGATGCCGGACACCTTGACCCCGGGCGCGACGCCCGTCATGCCGACGCCGTTCTTGGCGGCCGCGATCTCGCCCGCCACATGCGTGCCGTGCGGGCTCTCCGACGCGCCCGGCCGCCAGGCCCCGTCGGTCGTGTCCGGCTTGCCCGACACACAGTTGACCGACGCGGCCCGGTCGAAGTTGGGCGCGATGTCCGGGTGGGTGTCGTCGACGCCGGTGTCGAGCACGGCGACGGTGACCTCGGGGCTGCCCAGCGACTTCTCGTGCGCCTTGTCCGCCTTGATGGCGGGCAGGTCCCACTGCAGGGACTCGAGCGGGTCCTTGCCGTCGGCGGCCTCGGCGTCCGCGATCTCCGCCGCGCTGAGCACCTTCGGCGTGCCCACGTCGGTGGTCGACTGGGCGGGCAGCGGCGCGGTGCGCGTGGCCCCGGCGGACTGGACCCCGCGCGCCGCGCGGATCGTCTTGGCGAAGTCGGGGTTCGAGGAGTGGACGACGATGACGCCGATCCGGTCGTACGACGTCACGATCGTGCCGCCGGCCTCGCCGATGGCCTTCTTCACCTGGCCGGAAGGGCCGTGTCCCGGGTGGACGTTGACCACATAGCTGAGCGAGGTCGCGTCGGCCGGGGCCGAGGGCTGCTGAGCGGCGGAGGCCGTGCCGTTGGGCAGGAACGCGAGGGCCGTCGCCATGGCCATCCCGGCCGGGATCGCGAGCGCGCGACGGTAGCGCGGGTGAGGCGCAGTCATGCTGTCTCCAGTTCGTTCGCGGTACGAGCGGACCGTGCGGGAGGTTTACAGGATTCCCGGGTCACTTGACCGCGCGCAGGGCATTGACGATGCCGAACCCGTAGAAACCGTTGACCCGCTTCCCGCCCTCGCACAGTGCGTCCTGCGTTCCGTCACCGTCCTGGTCGTACGACTCGGGGCAGCCGGGGTTGTCGGCCTGGGCCTTCAGCAGCGCCTGCAGCTGGGCCGGGGAGGCCCACGGGTGCTTCGACTTCAGCAGCGCGGCGACACCGGAGGCGTGCGGCGCGGCCATCGAGGTGCCCTGCAGGAAGCCGTACTCGCCGTTCGGCATGGTGGACAGGATCCGGCCGTTCTTTGACGGTGTGTCCGGTATCTGGTACTTGCGGTCGCCGCCCGGCGCCGCGACGTCGACGACGCCGTGACCGTAGGTGGAGTAGTACGACTTGACGTTCTGGACGCCCGTCGCGCTGACCGTGACGACACCCGGCAGCTGGGTCGGCACGTCGAGACACTCGTGCGGGTCGATGGTGCGCTCGACCGGGGTGGAGTCGTTGGGGCTGGTGTCGTCGAGGATCGCGTCGGCGTCCAGGTCGTGGTTGGAGTTGCCGGCCGACGCGACGTTGAGCGTGCCCCTCTTCTGGGCGTACAGCTGCGCCCTGTTGACCGCGTCGACAATCGCCCGCTGGTCCGGATCGTCCATGCAGTTGTACAGCCACGGATCAACGTAATAGCTGTTGTTCGTGATCTCCACGCCGTGGTCGGCGGCGAACACGAAGGCGCACACGACGCTCTCCGGGTAGAAGAGGCCGCTGTCCCGGTCGGTCACGTTGATGCTGGACACCTTCACGCCGGGTGCGACGCCGGCCACGCCGATGCCGTTGCGGGCGGCGGCGATCTCACCGGCCACGTGGGTGCCGTGGTAGTCCTCGGGGGTGTACGGGCGCCAGGCGCCCTCGCTCGTGTCGGCCTTGCCGCCGGCGCAGTTGGCGGACTGGGACGCGGAGAAGTTCGGGGCGATGTCGGGGTGGGTGTCGTCGACGCCGGTGTCGATCACGGCGACGGTCACCTTGCGACTGCCCGGGTTGATCCCGGCGGCCTTGTCGGCGCCGATCGCGCGCAGGTCCCACTGGTCCGCCTCGAGGGGCTCGCTGCCGGGGGTCTGCGCCGAGGCGGCCTCGACCTTGGCAGCCTGAGCGTCCGTCAGGTACTGCGCGGCGTCCTCGTCCGTCGTCCCCGCCGCGGTCAGCGGCGCGGTCCGCGTCGCCCCCGCCGACTGGACCCCGCGCACCGCCCGCATCTGCCGGGCGAACTCCGGGTTCGCCGAGTGGGCGACGATCACGCCGATCCTGTCGTACGAGACCACGACCGTGCCGCCGGCCGCGGTGACGGCCTTCTTCACCGAGGCGATCGTGCGGGCGTCCGTCGTGGTGTTGACGACGTACGCCAGCTTCGGCGCGTCCGCCGCCTGCGCCGGCGCCTGCGCCTCCGCCAGCGGGGCCGCCGACGCCGCCGCCGGCAGGAAGCCGAGCGAGGCGGTCAGGGACAGCACGACGGGGACGGCGAGCGCGAGCCGGCGTCTGGAAGGCAGATGAGCCATGGGGTCTCCACTTCATCCGGAAACGAGACCTGCCCGAGACACAGGTGGTGCTCGGGCAGGTACATGACGGGTGGTGCAGGCCGAAGCTATCCCGCGCCGTCGTTGGCCAGCAATGTTTTGCCGAAATCGACTGCGGAAAGAAGGCCGGGCAGTTGAACCGGTCCTCGCGTGGCGCCGTGACGTTGGACAAGGAGCGCGAGGACACTCGCCTCCGTCCCTGCTGGAACCGCATCCGCACCGCGAGGAGACCCCGTGGCCACCGACGCACCGCCCCCCTCGAAAGAGCGACACAAACTCCCTTCACCCGAGGAGTTCACCGAGGTGCAGCAGAGCGCGGAGTTCGGTGAACTGCGCCGCTCCTACCGCTCCTTCGCCTTCCCGCTGACCGTCGCCTTCATCGTCTGGTACCTGCTGTACGTCCTGCTCTCCAACTACGCGGGCGACTTCATGGGCACCAAGCTGTTCGGCAACATCAATATCGCGTTTGTCTTCGGTATCGCCCAGTTCGTCACCACGTTCCTCATCGCCTGGTGGTACGCGCGGCACGCGAGCGCGAAGCTCGACCCCAAGGCTGAGGCGATCAAGGCCCGGATGGAGGGCGGCGCATGAACCTCGCGATGACTCTTGCGGCCAATGAGGCCAGCGAGCACCGGCCGCTGATCATCTCCCTGTTCGCGGCCTTCGTGATCGCGACCCTCTTCATCACCGTCTGGGCGGGCCGCCAGACCAAGGACGCCGCCGACTTCTACGCGGGCGGCCGCCAGTTCAGCGCCTTCCAGAACGGCCTCGCGGTCTCCGGCGACTACATGTCGGCCGCGTCGTTCCTCGGTATCGCGGGCGCGATCGCCCTCTTCGGTTACGACGGTTTCCTGTACTCCATCGGCTTCCTGGTCGCCTGGCTGGTCGCCCTGCTCCTGGTCGCCGAGCCACTGAGGAACTCCGGCCGCTACACCATGGGCGACGTCCTCGCGTACCGCATGCGCCAGCGCCCGGTGCGCACGGCGGCCGGCACCTCCACCATCGTCGTGTCGATCTTCTACCTGCTGGCCCAGATGGCGGGCGCCGGCGTCCTGGTCTCGCTGCTGCTCGGCATCACCTCCGACGCCGGCAAGATCCTCATCGTCGCCCTCGTCGGCGTCCTGATGATCGTGTACGTCTCCATCGGCGGCATGAAGGGCACCACCTGGGTCCAGATGGTCAAGGCCGTGCTGCTCATCGGCGGCACGATCCTGATCACCTTCCTGGTGCTGCTGAAGTTCAACTTCAACATCTCCGACCTGCTCGGCAAGGCCGCCGAGAACAGCGGCAAGGGCGCCGCCTTCCTGGAGCCCGGCCTGCAGTACGGCGCCACCGGCACCTCCAAGCTGGACTTCATCTCCCTCGGCGTCGCCCTGGTCCTCGGTACCGCCGGCCTGCCGCACATCCTCATCCGCTTCTACACCGTGCCCAACGCCAAGGCCGCCCGGAAGTCCGTGAACTGGGCGATCGGCATCATCGGCGCCTTCTACCTGATGACCATCGCGCTCGGCTTCGGCGCAGCGGCCCTGATCTCCCAGGAGGAGATCATCGCGTCCAACCCGTCCGGCAACACGGCGGCACCGCTGCTCGCCCTGCACCTGGGCGGTGTCGACTCGGCCTGGGGCGCGATCCTGCTCGCCACCATCTCGGCGGTGGCCTTCGCGACGATCCTCGCCGTCGTCGCGGGCCTGACCCTCGCCTCGTCCTCGTCGTTCGCCCACGACATCTACGCGAACGTCATCAGGAAGGGCCAGGCCACCGAGAAGGAGGAGGTCCGGGCGGCCCGCCTGGCGACCATCGGCATCGGCGCGGTCTCCATCCTGCTGGGCGCGCTCGCCCGCGACCTGAACGTCGCCGGCCTCGTCGCCCTGGCCTTCGCGGTCGCGGCCTCCGCCAACCTGCCGACGATCCTGTACAGCCTGTTCTGGAAGCGGTTCACCACCCAGGGCGCGCTGTGGTCGATCTACGGCGGCCTGATCGTGGCGGTCGGCCTGGTGCTGTTCTCGCCCGTCGTCTCCGGCGACCCCAAGGCGATGTTCCCCGACGTCGACTTCGCCTGGTTCCCGCTGAAGAACCCGGGCATCATCTCCATCCCGTTCGGCTTCCTGATGGGCTGGCTCGGCACGGTCCTGTCCAAGGAGGAGCCCGACACCGCCAAGTACGCGGAGCTGGAGGTCCGGTCCCTGACCGGCACCGGCGCCCACTGAGCGACACCTCCCGCACGGCCCCGTCGTAGCTCTCTACGACGGGGCCGTGTCTTACGTCGTGGGATCGGGTCTGTGTCGTTGTCAGTGGGGTCACGTAGGCTCGCAGGTGCCGGAGAAGTCGTGCTCCGCGCACGATCCGCTCGAGGGAGGGGGCCCGCGTGCTCATCGACACCTACGGCCGAGTGGCCACCGACCTGAGGGTCTCACTGACCGACCGGTGCAACCTGCGCTGTACGTACTGCATGCCCGAGGAGGGCCTGCAGTGGCTGGCCAAGCCGGATCTGCTCACGGACGACGAGATCGTCCGCCTGATCGACATCGCGGTCACCTCCCTCGGCATCGAGGAGGTCCGCTTCACCGGCGGCGAGCCCCTGCTGCGCCCCGGCCTGGTCGGCATCGTCGAGCGCGTCGCGGCCCTGGAGCCCCGCCCCCAGATGTCCCTGACGACCAACGGCATCGGCCTGGGGCGCACCGCGGCGGCCCTGAAGGCGGCAGGCCTGGACCGGGTCAACGTCTCGCTCGACACGCTCCGCCCCGAGGTCTTCAAGGCCCTCACCCGCCGGGACCGCCACAAGGACGTCATCGAGGGCCTGCGCGCCGCCCGCGAGGCCGGCCTGACCCCGGTCAAGGTCAACTCGGTCCTGATGCCGGGGCTCAACGAGGACGAGGCCCCGGACCTGCTGGCCTGGGCCGTGGAGCACGACTACGAGCTGCGTTTCATCGAGCAGATGCCCCTGGACGCCCAGCACGGCTGGAAGCGCGAGGGCATGATCACCGCCGGCGACATCCTGACCTCCCTGCGCACCCGCTTCGAGCTCACCCCCGAGGGCGACGAGGCACGCGGCTCGGCACCGGCCGAGCGCTGGCTGGTCGACGGCGGCCCGCACCGCGTCGGCGTGATCGCCTCCGTCACCCGCCCGTTCTGCGCGGCCTGCGACCGCACCCGCCTCACGGCGGACGGCCAGATACGCACGTGCCTGTTCGCCACCGAGGAGACGGACCTGCGCGCCGCCCTGCGCTCCGGCGCCCCCGACGAGGAGATCGCCCGCATCTGGCGCCTGGCCATGTGGGGCAAGAAGGCGGGCGCCGGTCTGGACGACCCGACTTTCGTCCAGCCGGACCGCCCGATGTCAGCGATCGGCGGCTGAACCCGGGGGCGCGGGGCTGTATCGATCTGCGGCTCCGCCGCGTGGGCGCGACCAGCCACGACGGCGCGGGAGGCGAACGACCGCCTGAGCCACCCCAAGCCGTCTCTCAGGCTTCCCGCGTCTCCCACTCCTCCAGAAGAACAACGTCCTTCAAAAACCCCCGCACCCCGAGAAACTGCGAAAGATGCTCACGATGCTCCTCGCACGCGAGCCATGTCTTGCGCCGCTCCGGCGTGTGGATCTTCGGGTTGTTCCACGCGAGCACCCACACGGCACCGGCACGGCAGCCCTTCGCGGAACAGATGGGCGTCTCGTCACTCACAGCTTCGTCTCACCACTGCACACAGAAAGGGCGACGCCGAGCAGCCACGGGGGGAGCTGCCCGGCGTCGGTCCGTCGCTCCGACGGGGGATGCGGAGCGCGTACGAAGTATGTCACGGGTAACCCCCCGCCTGGCACCGGAACTACATGATTGATCTGAGCTTTCCCTGAGCTTGGCGGGGGGCTGACTTCCGTTTGTCCCCGGCCCGCCGGGTCATGACCGCTCGCGCGGCTCCGTTCGTGCGCCCGGCGCCGGTTCGGACACCACATCTTCCGCGACGGGTTCCGTGAAACCGCCGTTCGTCCGCGGCGGCTCGATCATCGGCCGCATCGGAGCCGTCACGAACGTCGACGGCAACGACGGCGCGTTCTCACGCCCGGCGTTGGCGATCACCACCGCGATGTACGGCAGCACCGCCCCGAGCACCAACGCCACGATGGCCACGTGCCGTTCGACGTTCCAGAGCGTGGCCGCGAGGATCACCGAGAGCGTACGGATCGACATCGAGATCACGTACCGGCGCTGTCGCCCGCGCACGTCCTCCTGGAGGCCCGCCCGGGCGCCGGTGATCCGGAACACCTGGACGTCGCCCCCGCCGCGCAGCTTCCGCATCACATTCCACCATCCGCCCGTATCGGACTCTCCCCGCCCCGTACCCGGTCCGTGGCCGGTCGGGGACACCGGGGCCCGGACAGCTCCACGTTACGCCGCACCTGCGTCGGCTACGAGACCGGGGCCCCTGCGGCCTGGGTGAACCGGCCTGCGCCGTGCTGTGTATGCCGCGTACGGCGGATGGCCCCGCCCGGCATGCGCCGTACCCCGTCCGGCCCGACACTGGCGGTAATGCTCACGTCGAGCCGTACGAGGAGGCAGCCATGGGCTGGTTGTGGGCGATCATCGTGGGACTCGTGCTCGGCCTGATCGCCAAGGCGATCATTCCGGGCAAACAGCACGTTCCCCTGTGGCTGACCGTCATCCTGGGCATGCTCGGCGCCATCGCCGGCAACGCGATCGCGCGGGCGGCCGGCGTCGACGCGACAGAGGGCATCGACTGGTGGCGGCATGTCTTCCAGCTGGTGGCCGCGATCGTGCTCGTCGCCATCGGGGACAGGGTGTACCTGGCAGTGCGGGGCAGCAGGCGCAGGGCGTAACGGTCCCACAGCGACGGGGCGGTCTCCGGCACCGGTGACCGCCCCGCCATGTGCACACCTCAGGCGCCCGTGACCTCCACCGCGGCCAGGTTCTTCTTGCCGCGGCGCAGCACCAGCCAGCGCCCGTGCAGCAGGTCCTCCTTGGCGGGGACCGCGTCCTCGCCGGCGACCTTGGCGTTGTTCACGTAGGCGCCGCCCTCCTTGACCGTGCGGCGCGCGGCCGACTTGCTGGGCACCAGGCCGACCTCGGCGAACAGGTCCACGACCGGGCCGAGCTCGGCGACCTGGATGTGCGGCACCTCCGCGAGGGCCGCCGCCAGCGTCCGCTCGTCGAGCTCGGCGAGCTCGCCCTGGCCGAAGAGGGCCTTGGACGCGGCGATCACGGCGGCCGTCTGCTCGGCGCCGTGCACCAGCGTCGTCAGCTCCTCGGCCAGCGCACGCTGCGCGGCACGGGCCTGCGGACGCTCCTCCGTCTGCTTCTCCAGCTCCTCCAGCTCCTCGCTGGACTTGAAGGACAGGATCCGCATGTAGCGGGAGATGTCCCGGTCGTCGACGTTCAGCCAGAACTGGTAGAACGCGTACGGCGTGGTCATCTCCGGGTCCAGCCAGACGGCGCCGCCCTCGGTCTTGCCGAACTTGGTGCCGTCCGCCTTGGTCATCAGCGGCGTCGCCAGCGCGTGCACGGTGGCGTCCGGCTCCAGCTTGTGGATCAGGTCCAGGCCCGCCGTGAGGTTGCCCCACTGGTCGCTGCCGCCCTGCTGGAGCGTGCAGCCGTACCTCCGGTACAGCTGCAGGAAGTCCATGCCCTGCAGGATCTGGTAGCTGAACTCCGTGTAGCTGATGCCCTCGGAGGACTCCAGGCGCCGGGCGACGGAGTCCTTCGTCAGCATCTTGTTGACGCGGAAGTGCTTGCCGATGTCCCGCAGGAACTCGATCGCGGACAGGTTCTGCGTCCAGTCCAGGTTGTTCACCATGATCGCCGCGTTCTCGCCCTCGAAGGACAGGAACGGCTCGATCTGGCGGCGCAGCTTGTCGACCCAGCCCGCCACCGTCTCCGGGTCGTTCAGCGTGCGCTCCGCGGTCGGGCGCGGGTCACCGATCAGGCCCGTGGCGCCGCCGACCAGCGCCAGCGGCCGGTGGCCGGCCTGCTGGAGCCGGCGCACGGTGAGCACCTGCACCAGGTGCCCCACGTGCAGCGACGGCGCCGTCGGGTCGAAGCCGCAATAGAACGTGACGGGACCGTCCGCGAGCGCCTTGCGCAAAGCGTCCTCGTCAGTGGACAGGGCGAACAGCCCGCGCCACTTCAGCTCGTCGACGATGTCCGTCACGGTTCTCGTGTCTCCTCGGATGATCTTCGGCCGGTCGGGTGACAGCCGACTGGGAACGCCTACGAGGTTATACGCCCTGACTGACAGAGCTCATGTTGAAATCCGGGATGCGCAGCGCGGGCATCGCCGCCCTGGTGAACCAGTCGCCCCACTCCCTGGGCAGGGTCTTCTCCGTACGGCCCGCCTCCGTCGCCCGGCCCAGCAGGCTCACCGGCGACTCGTTGAACCGGAAGTTGTTCACCTCGCCGGTCACCTCGCCGTTCTCGACGAGGTAGACGCCGTCCCGGGTCAGGCCGGTGAGCAGCAGCGTCGCCGGGTCGACCTCGCGGATGTACCACAGGCAGGTCAGCAGCAGCCCGCGCTCCGTGCTCGCGACCATCTCCTCCAGGGAGCGGCCCTCGCCCCCGTCCAGGATCAGGTTGTCGATGCCCGGCGCCAGCGGCAGCCCGGTCAGGGCCGCGCTGTGCCTGCTGGTCGTCAGGTGCCTCAGCTCACCCTCGCGCACCCACTCGGTGGCCGTGAGCGGCAGCCCGTTGTCGAACACCGACTGGTCGCCCCCGGAGGAGTGCGCGATCACGAACGGCGCCGACTCCAGGCCCGGCTCGTTCGGGTCACTGCGCAGCGTCAGCGGCAGGTCGGTCAGCTTCTCCCCGACGCGGGTGCCGCCGCCCGGCTTGGAGAACACCGTGCGGCCCTCGGCCGCGTCCCGGCCCGACGCCGACCACATCTGGTAGATCAGCAGGTCCGCGACGGCCGTCGGCGGCAGCAGCGTCTCGTACCGGCCCGCGGGCAGCTCGACGCGCCGCTCGGCCCAGCCGAGGCGTACGGCCAGCTCCGCGTCCAGGGCCGCCGGGTCGACGTCCTTGAAGTCACGCGTGGAGCGCCCCGCCCACGCCGAGCGTGTCCGGTCCGGCGACTTGGCGTTCAGCTCCAGGGTCCCGTTGGGCTGGTCGTGCCGCAGCCGCAGCCCCGTGGACGTGCCCACGTACGTGGAGACGAGCTCGTGGTTGGCGAAGCCGTACAGCTCCCGGCCGCCCGCACGCGCGCGTGCGAACGCCTCACCCAGCGCCGGCGCGAAGTCGGCGAACACGGCGGAGGAGGTCTCCACGGGCGCCTCGGTGAACTCGGGCGACTCCGACACTCCCGTCACCAGCGGCTGCGCGTCCTCGGCGGGCCCGGCGCCGCGCGCGGCGGCCTCGGCGGCCCGCACCAGCGGCTCCAGCTCATCCATGGTGACGGCGGACCTGGACACGACCCCCGAGGCCGTGCCCTCCTTGCCGTCGACCGTGGCGATGACGGTGAGCGTACGTCCGCGCGTGACACCGTTCGTGGTCAGGGCGTTGCCCGCCCAGCGCAGGTTCGCGGTCGACTGCTCGTCGGCGATCACGACGCAGCCGTCGGCTCGGGACAGTTCGAGGGCGCGCTCGACGATCTCGTGCGGCTTGGACGTACGGGCGCTCATCGACCGGCCTCCTGCGTGGTGTTCAGAATGTTGACGCCCTTGAAGAGGGCGGACGGGCAGCCGTGCGACACGGCCGCCACCTGCCCCGGCTGGGCCTTGCCGCAGTTGAATGCGCCGCCCAGGACGTACGTCTGCGGGCCGCCGACGGCCGCCATGGAGCCCCAGAAGTCGGTGGTGGTCGCCTGGTAGGCGACGTCCCGCAGCTGCCCGGCGAGCCGCCCGTTCTCGATCCGGAAGAACCGCTGCCCGGTGAACTGGAAGTTGTACCTCTGCATGTCGATCGACCAGGACCGGTCGCCGACGACGTAGATGCCCCGCTCCACGCTCCCGATGAGGTCCTCGGTCGACATCCCGGCGGGGTCCGGCTGCAGCGACACGTTGGCCATGCGCTGCACCGGCACGTGCGCGGGGGAGTCGGCGAAGGCGCACCCGTTGGACCGCTCGAACCCGGTGAGCTTCGCGATCCGCCGGTCCAGCTGGTAGCCGACCAGCGTGCCGTCCTTCACCAGGTCCCAGGACTGCGCCTCGACGCCCTCGTCGTCGTACCCGACGGTCGCCAGGCCGTGCTCGGCGGTGCGGTCGCCGGTGACGTTCATCAGCTCCGAGCCGTACCTCAGCTTGCCCAGCAGGTCGAAGGTGGCGAAGGAGGTGCCGGCGTACGCGGCCTCGTAGCCGAGCGCGCGGTCCAGCTCGGTGGCGTGCCCGATGGACTCGTGGATGGTCAGCCACAGGTTGGACGGGTCGACGACCAGGTCGTACAACCCGGGCTCCACGCTCGGCGCCCGCATCTTCTCGGCGAGCAGCTCCGGGATCTGCTCCAGCTCGCTCTCCCAGTCCCAGCCCGTGCCCCGCAGGTACTCCCAGCCGCGCCCCACGGGCGGCGCGAGGGTGCGCATGGACTCGAACTCGCCGCTGGATTCGTCCACCGACACGGCCGTGAACACCGGATGCAGCCGGACCCGCTGCTGCGTGGTCACGGTCCCCGACGTATCGGCGTAGAACTTGTTCTCGTGGACGGTGAGCAGCGAGGCGTCGACGTGGTCGACCCCGTCGGCCGCCAGCAGCCGCGCGCTCCAGTCCGCCATCAGCCCGGCCTTCTCCTCGTCGGGCACGGTGAACGGATCGATCTGGTACGACGAGATCCACGTCTTGTCGGCGTGCACGGGCTCGTCGGCCAGTTCCACGCGCTCCTCCGACCCGGCCGCCTTGATCACCTGCGCGGAGAGCTTCGCCATGGCCACCGCTTGGGAGGCCACCTTGGCGGCGGCGTCCAGGGTCAGGTCGACCCCGGACGCGAAGCCCCACGTGCCGCCGTGCACGACGCGCACCGCGTATCCGAGGTCGGTGGTGTCCGACGACCCGGCGGGCCTGGCGTCGCGAAGCCGCCAGGAGGCGCTGCGCACCCGCTCGAGCCGGAAGTCGGCGTGCTCGGCGCCCAGCGCACGCGCGCGTGCCAGCGCCGCGTCGGCGAGGGCGCGTAGGGGAAGTGCCGTGAAGGCTTCGTCGATCGTATGAGGCACCGAGGTCTCTCCCTGTCGTGTGACCTGTGGTTGCCCCGATCATGTCGCGTGAGCCCGTCCGTGGACCACACCTTTCCGCGCGGGACCGGGACCTTTCTGTAGGGACCCGACAGTGAGTCCCGTGAGCCACTGTGGGTGCCCGAATGTCCCCGGGCGGGCCCCGACCGATAGGTTTTCGAGGAAGCCGCCTGTCATCGCCGCCTGTCGTCCAGGTGCCCGGGCGGGTATCAGACCGCTATCGAAAGGGTGATCCGTTGAGCCGCTCGGTTCTCGTCACCGGAGGCAACCGGGGCATCGGCCTCGCCATCGCCCGCGCTTTCGCCGACGCCGGCGACAAGGTCGCGATCACGTACCGCTCGGGGGAGCCGCCGGCCGGCTTCCTCGCCGTCAAGTGCGACATCACCGACCCCGAGCAGGTGGAGCAGGCCTACAAGGAGATCGAGGACGCGCACGGTCCCGTCGAGGTCCTCATCGCCAACGCCGGCATCACCAAGGACCAGCTCCTGATGCGCATGTCCGAGGAGGACTTCACCTCGGTCATCGACACCAACCTCACCGGCACCTTCCGCGTCGTCAAGCGCGCCAACCGCGGCATGCTGCGCGCCAAGAAGGGCCGCGTCGTCCTGATCTCCTCGGTCGTCGGACTGCTCGGCTCCGCGGGGCAGGCGAACTACGCCGCCTCCAAGGCCGCCCTGGTCGGCTTCGCGCGCTCCCTCGCCCGTGAGCTGGGCTCGCGCAACATCACCTTCAACGTCGTCGCGCCCGGCTTCGTCGACACCGACATGACCAAGGTGCTCACCGACGAGCAGCGCGCGGGCATCGTGTCGCAGGTGCCGCTCGGCCGGTACGCGCAGCCGGAGGAGATCGCCGCGGCGGTGCGGTTCCTCGCCTCGGACGACGCCTCGTACATCACTGGAGCCGTCATCCCCGTTGACGGCGGACTGGGAATGGGTCACTGATCACCATGAGCGGAATTCTCGAGGGCAAGCGCGTCCTGATCACCGGTGTGCTGATGGAGTCCTCCATCGCCTTCCACGCCGCCAAGCTGGCCCAGGAGCAGGGCGCCGAGATCATCCTGACCGCGTTCCCGCGGCCCACGCTGACCGAGCGCGTCGCCAAGCGGCTGCCCAAGCCCACCAAGGTCATCGAGCTGGACGTGACGAACGACGAGCACCTCGGCCGCCTGGCCGACGTGGTCGGCGAGGAGCTCGGCGGCCTCGACGGCGTCGTCCACTCCATCGGTTTCGCCCCGCAGGACGCCCTCGGCGGCAACTTCCTCAACACGCCGTTCGAGTCGGTCGCCACCGCCATGCACGTCTCGGCGTTCTCCCTGAAGTCGCTCACCATGGCGTGCCTGCCGCTCATGCAGAACGGCGGCTCCGTCGTCGGCCTCACCTTCGACGCCCAGTACGCCTGGCCGCAGTACGACTGGATGGGCCCGGCCAAGGCCGCCCTGGAGGCCGTCAACCGCTACATGGCGCGCGACCTGGGCAAGCAGAACATCCGCTGCAACCTGATCTCGGCCGGCCCGATCGGCTCGATGGCCGCCAAGTCCATCCCCGGCTTCAGCGAGCTGGCCTCGGTGTGGGACAGCCGCTCCCCGCTGGAGTGGGACCTGAAGGACCCCGAGCCGGCCGGTCGCGGCATCGTCGCGCTGCTGAGCGATTGGTTCCCGAAGACCACCGGCGAGATCATCCACGTGGACGGCGGTCTGCACGCCATCGGTGCGTGACCGGTATCGCTGACTTCTGAGGGACCTCTTAGGGACCTCTGAGGGACCTCTGGGGGCTCGCATCCTGCCGGGTGCGGGCCCTCGGCGTGTCACCCGATCGGCCCATCCGGCCGGGCGGCACGGCCGGCAACTGCGCACTCTGGATTAAGCGTTCACCACGCGATCCCCTCCCCAGCACGGCCGAGGAGGTCCCCCTTGTGCGCTTGTCCCGCCGCCTGGCCTCAGTGACCGTGGCCGTCGCTCTCGTGCCGACCCTGCCGTACGAGGCACTGCCCCACGCGCGCGTGCCCGCCGAGGAACGCGCGTCCGAGGAGCCCTTCGGCGCAGCGTGCCGGATCCGTGTCACCGGCTCCCGCGTGACCGCGTACTGCCATAACCCGTATCCCGAGACCGACCGGGTGAGCCTGCACGTCGAGTGCGCCCGCTGGTGGGACCTCGACAGCGACACCTCCCCGGTGGACGCCGGGCCCGCCCAGACCGTGCGCCTGACCGGCCGCTGCTGGAAAGAAGTGGGCTCGGCGTGGATCAGTCATCGGCGGGTGGGCTGAAGGGGGTTGGCCACCGGCGGGGCGGATGCGGCGGTCAGGTGCCGACGGCGGATGGATGCAACGGTCATGCGTCGGCCGGCGTCAGGGGTCGGTCGGCGTCCGCAGCGGTCAGGCGTGGGCGTGCGGCGGGCGGAGTGAACGGTCATGCGTCGGCCGGCCGCGGCAGCCGTCAGGCGTCGGTCGGCGGAGGGAACGGTCACGTGTTGGCCGGCGGAGGGAACGGTCAGGTGTTGGCCGAGGCGGAGGGAACGGTCACCCCTCGGCCGGCGGACTGAACCGCCCAGGACGGCACAGGAACGGATAGCTCGCGGCCTCCGCCGCTGCCGCCGCCGCGTCGCCCGCGCGGATCGCGTCGACCAGCCGCGCGTGATCCATGTGCGTCTCCGGCTTCAGCTCCTCGCCGACGTCCGCGCGCAGCCAGTCCCGCAGCACCTCGCCCAGATCCGCGTACATCGCGATCATCGCGTCGTTGTGGGACGCGGCCACGACCGCCAGATGGAAGGTCGCGTCCGCCGTCACGAACGCCTCCGCATCCCCCGACTCCCACGCCTCCTCGCGGCGCAGCAGCAGCGTGTCGAGCTGCTTGAGGTCCCTCTCCGTGCGCCGCTGAGCGGCCAGCCCGGCGGCGCCCGACTCCAGCGTGGACCGCAGCTCGGCGATGTGCCGGGGATCGGCGTCGGAGAACCGGCGGTGCATCACGCCCGCCAGTTCGCTGGTGGCCACGACGTACGTGCCGGAGCCCTGGCGGATGTCCAGCAGGCCGTTGTGCGCGAGCGCGCGGACGGCCTCACGGACCGTGTTGCGGGCGACGCCCAACTGCTCGACCAGCTCGGGCTCCGTCGGGATCCGGGATCCGACCGGCCACTCGCCCGAGGTGATCTGGGCGCGCAGCGCGGCGATGACCTGCTCGGACAGCGCCGAACGACGGGGATGGCTCAGGGGCATGGCACACCTTCGCACAGGCGTGGCGCCGATCGGCAGCCCGGGTGGGTGCGGCCGGGGCCCGCCGGAATTCGACCACCAATCATCCCATGATTCTATGATGGGCCGCATGGCTAGCGAGGAAACCCGGACGCTGAAGTCCACGACCGTACGCACCTCGGCCGCGCACGACGCCCGGGAAGCCGGCGGGCCCACCACGCGCGCGTGGACGACACGCCTGCTCGTCCTCGCCATCGTGCTGTCCGCCCTGAACCTCCGCCCCGCCATCACCAGCCTCGGCGCGCTCCTGGAGGAGGTCCGCGACGGGCTCGGCATGAGCGGCAGTGTGGCCGGACTGCTCACCTCGGTACCCCCGCTGTGCTTCGCCGTCTTCGGTGTCACCGCCCCACGCCTCGCCCGCCGCTTCGGCCCGGGCGCGGTGGTGTGCGCCGGCATGGCCGCCATCGCCGCGGGCCTGCTCATACGCCCGTACACGGGGGGCACGGCGGGCTTCCTGGCCACCAGCGCCCTCGCCCTCATGGGCATCGCGGTCAGCAACGTCCTGATGCCGGTCATCGTCAAACGCTGGTTCCCCGATCGGGTGGGATCCATGACCGGCCTCTACTCCATGGCCCTCGCCCTGGGCACCTCGGCCGCCGCCGCGGTGACCGTGCCCCTGACCGACGCGCTGGGCGGGAACTGGCGGTCGGGCCTGGCGGTGTGGGCGGCGCTCGCCGCCGCGGCCGTCCTGCCGTGGATTCCGTTCGTACGGGAACGGGGAGCGGGCTCGGCCGAGCGGTCCACCGTGACGCCCGCGCGTGAGGAGGCGCCCGTCGGGACTCCCGCGCCCGAGGAGGCGCCCGCGCTGCGGATCGCGCGGAGCCGGACCGCCTGGGCCCTGGCCGTCTTCTTCGGGCTCCAGGCCACCGCCGCCTACATCACGATGGGCTGGATGGCCCAGATCTTCCGGGACGCGGGCGTGCCCGCGAGCACGGCCGGACTGCTCCTGGCCGTCACCATGGTGATGGGCGTGCCGCTGGCCTTCGTCATCCCGCGCCTGGCCACCCGGCTGCCCCAACAGGGCCCGATCGTGCTCGCACTGGGCGCCTGCGGCCTCGCCGGATACGCCGGCCTGTACCTCGCCCCGGCCGGCGGCGCCTGGGCCTGGGCCCTGCTGCTCGGCGTCTCCAACTGCGCCTTCCCGCTGGCCCTCACCATGGTCGGGATGCGGGCCAGGACGAGCGCGGGCGTCTCCCAGCTGTCGGCCTTCGCGCAGAGCACCGGCTACCTGCTCTCCATCCCGGGGCCGCTCCTGGTGGGCGTGCTCTACCAGCACAGCGGCGGCTGGGGACTGCCGATCGCGCTGATGGTCGCCCTGATGATTCCGCAGATGCTGGTGGGCGTCCTGGCCGGGCGCGACCGTACGGTGGAGGACGAGGCGGCCGCTGACCGCCACGGGCCACGGGACCGGGCGCCGGCCTCACCCCGGGGGAGCGAGTCACCTCCGGGGGGAACGAGTCACCCCCGGGGCAACGGGCGTGCGTGACGGGTGCGAGACTTGCCGCATGCCAGTGCTCGACCCGAACCCCCAGAACGGCCAGAAGAAGATGCTGCTCGTCTTCGGCGCGTTCTTCGCGATCTTCATCGTCATCGGCGTCATCGCGACCCTCGTCTCACCGTGACCGGGCCCTCGCCCCGCCCGTGGTGGGGTTAACCCCCCATCCCCTAGGGGGTGAGGCTCAGGGTCATGTGGGTGGATCTCCGGATGGGTTGAGGGGCGTGGATTCCGTAGCTTCGAGATGTGGCCGCGAGCGGCGCGTCGCGGAGCACGAGACGGACCACGGACCCCCCGAAGACCCGCGGAGGCACCCATGTCGGCCCCTACGCACACTCGGACCCACCCGGCGACCCGGGGCGGCGTCGACATGCGGCTGCCCTGGTGGGCCCTCGCCCTGCCCACGCTCGCCTTCGTCACGCTGCTCGTCCTGATCCTGAACCCGTCCGACGCCCACGCGGCCAGCGGCGACCCCGCGATCACCCACCTCTTCGAGCGTCTGCAGCAGGTGACAGCCCGCTGAGTCCTGCGGGGCCGGACGTCAACTCCCTGCGCCTCATGGCCTGTTTCATGCGAAGCTGGGTCCCATGAGCGTCGCAGAACCCCGCAAGATCGTCCTCTTCCGGCATGCGAAAGCCGACTGGCCACAGGTGTCCGACCATGAGCGTCCGCTCGCCGAGCGGGGCCGACAGGACGCCGCGGCAGCCGGACTGAAGCTGGCCGACACCGGCATCCCCTTCGACCTGGCCCTGTGCTCCACCGCCACCCGCACCCGGGAGACCTGGAAGCTCGCCGTCCAGGAGTTCCCCCAGCGGCCGAAAACCGTCTACGAGGAGCGGATCTACGAGGCCTCGCCCGGCGAGCTGATCGCCGTGCTCAACGAGACCCCCGACGACGCGCAGAACGTCCTCCTGATCGGCCACAACCCGGGCGTGCAGGGACTGGCCGACATCCTGGCCGGCTCCGCCGAGGGAGATGCCCGTGAGCGGATGAGCCGCCGCGGGTTCCCGGCCGCCGCCTTCGCCGTCCTGTCGTTCACCGGCTCCTGGAAGACCCTGGAGCCCGGCGTGGCGACGCTGCTCGACTACTGGGCGCCGACCGAGTGACCTGCCCGGTGCGCTCGGGGTGCCGGGTGTACTCGCTGTGCTCCGTGTGACATGGGCCCGGCATCCCGGAGGTGCCGGACCCCGCGCGGCCGTGCGCGAAGACGTCGTCAGACGTGGGGGCGGCTCACTGGCCGTCGAGCGTGTCCGCGGCCTCGACCTCTTCCCGCGTGATGCCCAGCAGGTAGAGGACCGTGTCGAGGAAGGGGAAGTTCACCGCGGTGTGCGCCGCCTGGCGCACCACCGGCTTGGCGTTGAAGGCGACACCGAGACCGGCCGCGTTGAGCATGTCGAGATCGTTGGCGCCGTCGCCGATCGCCACGGTCTGCGACAGCGGTACGCCCGCCTCCGCGGCGAACCGGCGCAGCAGCCGCGCCTTGCCCGCCCGGTCCACGATCTCGCCGGTGACCCTGCCGGTCAGCTTCCCGTCGACGATCTCCAGGGTGTTGGCCTGGGCGAAGTCCAGTCCCAGCCGCTCCTTCAGATCGTCCGTGACCTGGGTGAACCCGCCGGAGACGACACCCACCTGGTAGCCGAGCCGCTTCAGCGTACGGATCAGGGTCCGGGCGCCCGGCGTCAGCCGTACCTCGCTGCGCACCTTGTCCACGACCGAGGCGTCCAGCCCCTCCAGCAGCGCCACGCGCGCGTGCAGCGACTGCTCGAAGTCCAGCTCCCCGCGCATCGCGGCCGCCGTCACCTCGGCGACCTCGTCCTCGCAGCCGGCGTGCGCGGCGAAGAGCTCGATCACCTCGTCCTGGATGAGCGTCGAGTCCACGTCCATGACGACCAGGCGCTGCGCCCGCCGGTGCAGGCCCGCCGCGACGACCGCCACATCGATGCCGAGCTTCGCCGCGTCGGTCACCAGGGCGGTGCGCAGCGGCTCGGTGGCCACACCGGACACCGCGAACTCGACGGCCGTGACCGGATACTTCGCGAGCCGGAAGATACGGTCGATGTTGCCGCCGGCCTTGGTGATCCGGCCGGCGATCGCCGCCGTCGCCTCGGCGGTGAGCGGGTGGCCGAGCACGGTGACCAGGGAGCGGCCGAGTCCGCGCGGACGGTTGTCGCCGATGCCGGAGATGATCTCCGCCTGCATCTTCATCGACTCCGCCCAGCTGTGGACGGTCGCCCGCAGATCCCCCTCCAGCCCTTGGGGCGGCTCGGTCACGAGCGCGCACAGCACCATTCGGCCACGGGTGACGACCTGCTCGATGTCGACGACGTCGACGGAGTAGGCGGCGAGGGTGTCGAAGAGGCCGGCCGTGATGCCCGGCCTGTCCTTGCCGAAGATCTTGACAAGGAGAGTGGGGACGTCGGAGGTCTGCGAAGCGCTCATGGTGCTTCCACCGTATCCGGCACGCAGTGCCTTCCGCCGCTGAGGTCCGTCTGGCGGACAGCGAACACTGGGTGTCGCGTCGGTGGCCTGAATCTTACGTTCCGGTCATGCTCCCGTCAGCCTGCCCGGATCACCGCCCTCCCTTCGGCCGGTGCGGGGGAGGAGGCGGTGGCGGGGGAGGAGGCGGCCCGTCGTCCGGCCGGCCCGGCGGCCGCTTCCCGGCCCGGGGCCCGGGAGGCTGCCGAGGCCTGGGCGGGGGCGGCCCGATCGGCCGGACCACGGTCGGCGCACCGTAGACGTCCACGTCGTCACCAGGAGCCGACGCCTGATCCGACACCTCGGCCGACGCTCGCGCCTCGTCGGGCTGCGGGGGCTCGCCGGGTCGCCGGACTCGCCCGGCGGGCCGCCCGGCACCAGCGGGTGGGGGAGTTGTGCCGTGTCCGGGTGAGCCGCCAGCGGCCTGCGCCTCGCCGGGCGGCGGAGTATCCCCGTACCTCGGCGAACCGCCACGTTCCCGCCTCTCACCCCCACGCCGGGCGTCCTCCGTTCCCGGCAGCTCATCCGGCACCCGCAGGTACGGATTGGTGGCCGGGTTCGGCGGCCGGTACGGCGTACCGGGCGCGTACGGCCCGGACGGCGCCCCGTTCTCCGTAGGCCCGGCACCCTCTGCGCCTCGCACCCCCGCGTCACCCCGTGCCAGCGGGGCAGCCCCTCGCCCCGCCGCTCCACTCGCCCACGCGAGCAGCCCCCCGGCGGCCCCCGCCCCAGCGCCCCACACGGCGCCCAGCAGGAGAGCCATACCGAGATTCCCGTGCAACTCGATGCCGGCGCCGAACGCGTCGAAACCGAGCATCGACAGTGAGGCGTCCACGGACACCTCCGTCAGCCAGGCCAGCAGCGGCAGGGCCGACGCGGTCGCGACCCCCAGCCGCAGCGCGCACCGCCCGGCGAAACCGAAGGCCCCCGTCTCATCCGAGCCCCAAGAACCCGGAGCCCGAGAACCCGAGCCCCAAGAACCCGAACCCACAAACCCTTCACCGGCCACCCGCCCGAGCCCCACAGGCGTCCGCGCCGCCAGCAACACCCCCGCCAGCAGCATCATCAGCGCGGCCGCCACCCCCAGCAGCCACACCCGCCCGTCCAACTCGGCCAGTCGCCCCAGCGTGACGGGCTGGTCGGAGTCCACCCGCAGCAGATCGTCCAGCGGATCCGGCAACAGCCGGGCCGACTCACCCGTCGCCCGCCCGTCCCACGGCACGAACAGCCCGACCGGCACCCCCAGCCACACCCCGTTGGGAGCGCCGAGCAGGGCCGCGCCCGCGATCCGCTGCGGACGGTCGTCGCCGATCGCCGCGTACGCCGCCGCCGCGAGCCCGGCCGCGACCGCCACCAGCAGGACGGTCACCACCGCGGACACCGCGGGCCGGACGACCCGGTGCACGGCGTCCCAGCCGCGCGGCAGGGGCGTACGGCGCGAGGCCAGCAGGGCGATGAGCAGGATCCCGGCCGACCAGCCGAGCCCCCCGAGCAGCGTGGGCGCGGTGTCGACCGTGAAGCCGACCGCCGCCTGCGCGTCGACGAGGTCGCCGATCTGGTCCGGCAGCAGCCCTCCGATGTCCCCGAGCCCGGGGATCTCCACGCCACCCCCACCGCCCCCGCCGGGCAGGTCGTCGAGCCCCAGGGAACTCCCGTCGATGGTGATGACGTCGTGCCCCGCCCAGGCCAGCCCGCCCAGCATCGCCACGAACAGTGCGACCACCGCGCCCGCGCGCGCGAGGAGTTCGGCCGATGAGATCACAACTCCCGCCGCGCGCAAGGACCGTAGGAAGAAGAACGACAACAGCAGCGCCCCCACCAGGCTCACACCCAGTGGCGTGATCTCGATGGCCGTGTGCGCCTCCGCACCCGTCAGTCCGAACGCGGACACATCGCCGGACGGCGTGACCGAACCACCCGCCCCAAGGGCCACCACCGCCGCGGTCATCGGCCCCAACGAGCCCGCCGCGTCCGCCTGAAGCAGATGCAGCCCCAGTGCCGCCGTGCCCGCCATCCCGATCAACGCCCAGCTCACGGCGGCGATCGCGCACAGCAGCACGTCCCCCCAGGGCACGCGCGTGCGGCCCGCCGCGCTCTCGACGCTCGTGGACGCGCTCATGGCAGACCCCCCGATCCGCGGCGCGGCGCGGCCGCCGCGCTTGTCCCCCTCGCGTGGATTACCACTCTCCGGCCCGGTTTCAACCCCGTCAACGGAAACGGCTGATGCGCCCGTGTGCGCTCTTCACAAGGCCCGACTTTCGGTCAGGGTGCCGAGCCTGAAATAGTTCCCCCCGATGTTCGACATCCCTAGACTCCCCATGCCGGGGGTAATTCGGGGGACAACTCAGTGGGGCATGGAGTGCCGGAACTCGTACTGGAATCAAACGGACGGACCTGGACGCTCGATCCGTCCAGGTCCTACACGCTCGGACGCGATCCGCAAGGAGACGTCGTGTTCGACGACGCCAGGGTCTCCTGGCGGCACGCCACGGTCAGCTTCAACGGCCGTAGTTGGGTCATCGAGGACCACGGCAGCACCAACGGCACGTTCGTGCAGGGGCAGCGGATCCATCAGCTGGAGATCGGCCCGGGCACGGCGGTGCACCTGGGCAACGCCACCGACGGGCCGCGCCTGAACCTCTCCGGAGCGGCAGCGGCGGTCGCCCAGCCCCAGCAGCAGCCGTACGCCGCCCAGGGTGCGAACCCCGGCTGGCCCCAGCAGGCACCCGCCCAGCAGCCGCAGGCCGGTTGGCAGCAGCCGCAGCAGGCCGCGCCGCACATTCCGCAGCAGCAGGGCGCCGGTGGTGTCGCGGGGGCGCCGCCGGTCTACGGCGACCGCAGCCCGACCACGTTCCACCAGTTCTCGCTGGGCCGCGTGATGCGCATCGGCCGTGCCCTGGAGAACGACCTGGTCGTCTCCGACCTGCAGGTCTCCCGGCACCACGCCGAGTTCCACGTCACGCCCGACGGCCGCTTCGAGATCCGCGACCTCGGCTCCCACAACGGCACGTACGTCAACGGCCAGCCGATCGCCAAGGGCGGCTCGGCGGTCCTCGGCCCGACCGACATCGTGGGCGTCGGCCACTCGACGTTCCGGATCGTCGGCGACCGGCTGGAGGAGTTCGTCGACACCGGTGAGGTGTCCTTCTCCGCCCGTCACCTGACCGTCACGGTCGACGGCGGCAAGCAGATCCTCAAGGACGTCTCCTTCGGCGTCCCGGAGAAGTCGCTCATCGCGGTCATCGGCCCGTCCGGCTCCGGCAAGTCGACCCTGCTCAAGGCGCTCACCGGCTACCGCCCCGCCAACCAGGGCGAAGTCCTCTACGACAACCGGAACCTGTACAAGCAGTTCGCCGAGCTGCGCCAGCGCATCGGTCTGGTCCCGCAGGACGACATCCTGCACAAGGAGCTGACCGTCAAGAAGGCCCTGAAGTACGCGGCCAAACTCCGCTTCCCGGCCGACACCACGGCCGCCGAGCGCGAGGCCCGCATCGACGAGGTGCTGCGCGAGCTGAAGCTCGACATCCACAAGGACAAGAAGGTCACCTCCCTGTCCGGCGGCCAGCGCAAGCGCGTCTCGGTCGCCCTGGAGCTGCTCACCAAGCCGTCGCTGATCTTCCTCGACGAGCCGACCTCCGGCCTCGACCCGGGCATGGACCGCGACGTCATGCAGTTGCTGCGCGGCCTCGCCGACGACGGCCGTACGGTCCTGGTCGTCACCCACTCCGTGGCCGAGCTGGCGCTGTGCGACAAGCTGCTCGTGATGGCGCCGGGCGGTGCGGTCGCCTACTTCGGCCCGCCGGAGGAGGCGCTGAACTTCTTCGGCTACGACAGCTGGGCCGACGTCTTCTCCGCCTTCGAGAACTACCGCGACTACGACTGGGCGGGCCGCTGGAAGGGCTCGCAGCACTACCAGATGTACGCCGCGGACATCGACGCCGTAGCGCCGCAGTCCGTACAGATGCAGCCGATGCAGGCGATGAAGCCGCCGAAGCCGCAGGGCTGGATGTCGCAGTTCGTCACCCTCGTACGGCGCTACGTCTCGGTCATCGCCTCGGACCGGGGCTTCCTCGCCCTGATGGTGATCCTGCCGGCCGTGCTCGGCGCGGTGAGCCTGCTCATCGACGCGGACAAGGGCCTGCTGCCCAACCCGCCGAACCCGCAGACCGGCCGGATCATCCCGAACGGCACGGCCACCACGGTCCTGCTGATCCTCGCGGTCGGCGCCTGCTTCGCGGGCGCGGCGAACTCCGTCCGTGAGCTGATCAAGGAACGGGTCATCTACGAGCGGGAGCGCGCGACCGGCCTGTCGCGCTCCGCGTACCTGATGTCCAAGGTGTTCGTGCTCGGTGTGATCACCGTGCTGCAGGGCCTGATGGTCGGCGTCATCGGCTTCGCCAGCCGGGAGATCCCCGAGGAGGGCCTGTTCCTCGGCGGCGCCACGCTCATCGAGCTGTCCCTGCCGATCATGGCGCTGGGCTTCACCTCGATGATGTTCGGCCTGATCATCTCGTCGCTGGTGAAGACCGCCGAGAAGACCATGCCGCTGCTGGTCATGTTCGCGATCATCCAGGTCGTCTTCACCGGCTGCCTGTTCACGCTGCACGGCTCGATCGGCGTCAACCAGTTCTCGTTCCTGATGCCGTCGCGCTGGGCGGTGGCCGCCGCGGGCGCCACGCTGGACTTCAACAAGATCAGCCCGCCCGAGAGCGCCGGCGACACGGACCCGCTGTGGGACCACACCCTCGGCACCTGGCTCATGGACATGGGCGCGCTGATCGCCCTCGGCGTGCTCTGCGGCTTCTTCGTGGCCCGCTTCCTGCGCCGCCACGAGCCCGAGGTCATGCGGAAGTAGGTGTCCCGGCACCGACGCCCGAAGGGCGGCACCCCGTCAGTCGGGTGCCGCCCTTCGCTTTCAGCGGGCAGAGGTCCGCGCCTGCCTCATTGCGCGCCGAAGACCTCAGTACGCCGGCCTCAGTACGCGGCCTCAGTACGCGCCGAAGACGTTGTCCATGGAGCCGTACTTGTCGGCCGCGTAGTTGCAGGCGGCGGTGATGTTGGCCACCGGGTCGTAGATGTTCCAGGACGTGCCCGGGACGTGGTACGCCTTGAAGGTCGGCGGGATGACCTGCAGCAGGCCCTTCGACGGCACGCCGTTGATGGCGTTGATGTCCCAGTTGTTGATGGCGTTCGGGTTGCCCGAGGACTCGCGCATGATGTTGCGCTTGATGCCGTCGTAGGAGCCCGGGATGCCGTGCTTCTTCATGATGTCGAGCGACTCACGGATCCAGCCGTCGAGGTTGTCCGGGTACGTCTTCGCGGCGGCCTGCTTGACCTCGGTGCGCTTGGCGGAGCGGCTCGCGGCCTCCTTGGCCTTGCGCTCCTGCTCGGCCTTCTTCTTCGCGGCTTCGGCGGCGGCCTTTTTCTTGGCGGCTTCGGCGGCGGCCTTCTTCTTGGCGGCGGCCTCGGCCTCGGCCTTCTGCTTCGCGATCTGCTGGGCCTTCTGGCTGGCCTCGGCGAGCTGCTCGCTGATGCCGGCCTCGACGCCCTTGATCTGCTCGGAGTTGATCTTCTCGGAGCTGAACGCCACCGCAGCCGCAGGAGCGGCCTCGGTCGTGGTCGTCGACGCGTTGCTGGGCACCGCCGAGAGGCCCAGGGCGGCGGCACCGAGGGTGGCGACACCGGCCATGGCGATCTTGTGGTGGCGGGTCAGGGCACGACTGCGGACACGACTGAGAATGTTCTTGGGCATGGGAGATGGACCTCTTCGAGTAGCGCGGAGGTCGCTCTTCGTCCGGGCGGGGACATGGGTGCTTCCGGCACAAACGCCGCGGGCGGAACCCACGGCGCTGAGCGACGGGAGCAATTCTTAGCTGGCGCAAAATCGCCTGGCAAAGGTGTGACGTACGAAGCTGGGTAGTGGATCAGGGAAGGGCAAAACGGGGCAGACTGGACTGTCTGTCCCGCTCAATCCGGGCGTATCCATCTCCTATGGACATTCGTACGTGACCTGCGTCCTATGCGCGGGCTCACATCCGAGGTGTACCGGTCTCACCAGCAGTTGCTGGCGCAATGCTCTGTGTAAGGGACTTCCGCGGGCAGGACGAGATGCACGTCCCCGAACTCGTGCCACAGGTAGCGCCCGCGCAGCGCCTCCTCGTAGCCGCGGTCGATCGCCGCCCGTCCCGCGATCGCCTCCAGCATCAGCAGATGCGAGGCCTCAGGCTCGTGCAGCCCGGTCAGCAGCCCGTCCACCACCCGTACTCCGCGCTCCGGGGTGACCACGAGACCGGTCCACCCCGCACGCGCGCGTACGACCCCGTCGGCGCCGGCCGCCGACTCCACGGCCCGCACGGCCGTCGTCCCGACCGCGATCACCCGCCCGTCTCCCGCCCGGGCGGCGTTGATCAGCCTCGCCGAGGTCTCCGGCACCGCGAACCGCTCCGGATACGGCGGCTCGTGCGCCTGAACCGAGGCCACCCCGGTGTGCAGCGTGACCGGCGCGAACTGCACACCCCGTCTCACCAGCTCCGCCACCATCCGGGCCGTGAAGGGCCGCCCCGCACTCGGCATCTCCGCACTGCCCGACCCGTCGGGCGACGGCAGCGCGAACACCGTCTGGTACACGGACAGCGGCTGGTCCCGCTCCGTGTAGGAGTACCGGATGGGCCGCCCGTGCTCGCGCAGCAGCCCGAGGACGTCCCCCGCCACCCGCGCCCACCACAGCCGCTCACCGCGCGCACTGAGCGGCTCCTCCAGGACCAGCCGTACGCCCCCGGGCAGGCCCACCTCCGTACCCGCGGGCCCTCCCGCACGCGCACGCGTGGTGCCCCGCCCGTCCGGATCCCGCAGCTCGACCGCCCAGCGGCCGTCATCCCCGCGCGTGGAGAAATGCACCACCACGCGCGCGTGCCCGATCCGCCCGTCGACGGCGGCGGCCAGCGTGGGCGAGGTGTTGACCACCAGCAGATCCCCGGCCCGCAGCAGCCGCGGCAGCTCCACGAACGTGTGATGCGCCACCTCGGTACCGCGCGACACCAGCATCCGTACGGCGTCCCGCTCCAGCCCGGGCCCGCGCTGCTCGACCGGCACCCGCGCCGACAGCTCCTCCGGCACGCGCACCGCCAGGCTCATCGCCGCCCCTCCAGCAGGGCAGGAGCCCCGTAGCGGCCGCTCGCCGGGCGCTCCTCCAGCAGCCGCAGGAAGGCCGGCACCACACCGGCCGGATCCGGCCGCGGATCGTCGTCGTCCGGTACGGCCGCCGCGTACAGGTCCGTGGCCATGTCCCCGGGGTCGACCGCCCACACCCGCAGCCCGGGCTCCTCCACCCCGAGCACCGCCACGAGCTGGTCCAGGGCCGCCTTGGACGCCCCGTAGCCGCCCCACGTCTCGTACGCCTCGGCGGCCGCGTCCGAACTGACCTCGATCACCGTGCCCGCCTCGGCCGCCCGCAACAGCGGCAGCGCCTCCTGCACCAGCCCCAGCGCCGCCACCAGGTTCACCTCCAGCGCCCGCCGCAGCCCCTCCAGGGGCAGCTCCTCCAGCCGTACGAGAGGCTCGGCGCCCAGCGCGCTCGCGTTGTGCACCAGCAGATCGACGCCGCCGAGCCGCCACGCCGCCGCCACCAGCTCCGACCGGTGCCGGGCGTCGGTGACGTCCCCGGGCAGGGCCGTCACGCGTGTGCCGTGCGCCTTGAGCTGCGACGCCGTCTCCTGGAGGGCGTCCGCCCCTCTGGCGTCGAGCACCAGGTCCCAGCCGCGCGCGGCCAGCGCCCCGGCGAGTGCCCGCCCCAGCCCCTTCGAGGCCCCCGTGATGATCGCAACCGGCATGACATCCGTCCCCTCGTCGCCACCTGATCGGCTGCCCTCAACGTAGGAACGGGGCCGCCCGGGCCGCCTCGGACGCGGGACGCAAGCAGCCGGGTCCCTTCGACCTACGCCGCCGACCCGGCGACCTCGGTCCTACGCCACGCGCCGGGTCGTCCGCCTGGGACCTGGGACCTAGGCCCAGCGGACCGGGCGGCCGCCGCCACTGGCCCGATCCGCGTTGTCACAGGTCGCCGGTACCGTGAGGACATGAGTCACGGTCCTCGGTCCGGCCTCGCCGCGGTGAGCTCCGCGTTGCTGGCCATGAGCAGGCACCTCGAGGTGCGCGACGTCCTCAAGACGATCGTCGCCTCGGCCCGCGAGCTGCTCGACGCGCAGTACGCCGCGCTCGGCGTCCCGGACGACCACGGCGGCTTCGCCCAGTTCGTGGTCGACGGCGTCAGCGACGAGCAGTGGAAGGCCATCGGCCCCCTGCCGCGCCAGCACGGCATCCTCGCCGCGATGCTGCACGAGGCCAGGGTCGAGCGCCTGGCCGACGTCCGCAGGGACCCCCGCTTCGAGGGCTGGCCGTCCGCCCACCCCGACCTGGTCGACTTCCTCGGCCTGCCGATCCGCGACGGCGACGAGGTCCTCGGCGCCCTTTTCCTCGCCAACAAGCTGCGCTCTGTGGAGGGACACCCCCCACACCCCCCGGGCCCCGAACCAGAGGGAAGGTGCGGCTTCACCGAGGAGGACGAGGAACTGCTCGGCATCCTCGCCCAGCACGCCGCGATCGCCCTCACCAACGCCCGCCTCTACGAACGCAGCCGCGAACTGACCATCGCCGAGGAACGCTCCCGCCTCGCCCACGAACTGCACGACGCCGTCAGCCAGAAGCTGTTCTCCCTCCGCCTGACGGCCCAGGCCGCCGCGCGCCTGGTGGACCGCGACCCCTCCCGCGCCAAGGGCGAACTCCAGCAGGTGGCCGCCCTGGCCGCCGAGGCCGCCGACGAACTGCGCGCCGCCGTCGTCGAGTTGCGCCCCGCGGCCCTCGACGAGGACGGCCTGGTCGCCACCCTCCGCACCCAGATCCAAGTCCTCGACCGCGCCCACACCGCGCGCGTGACCTTCGCCGGCCGGGGCGTACGCGCCCTGCCCGCCGCCCAGGAGGAGGCCGTGCTGCGCGTCGCCCAGGAGGCCCTGCACAACGCCCTGCGGCACTCCGGAGCCGAGCACGTCGACGTGACCCTGGACCGCCGCGGCTCCGGAGCCGTCCTGCGCGTCACCGACGACGGCAGCGGCTTCGACCCCCGGGCGGTCCGCCGCGCGGGACGCCACCTGGGCCTGGTCTCCATGCGGGACCGGGCGAGCGGGGTCGGCGGCACGCTCACGGTGGAATCGGCGCCCGGCAAGGGCACCACGATCGAGATGGAGGTCCCCGGTGGCTGACGCAATCAAGGTGCTGCTCGTCGACGACCACCAGGTGGTGCGCCGGGGCCTGCGCACGTTCCTCGAAGTACAGGACGACATAGAGGTCGTCGGCGAGGCGGCCGACGGCGCCGAAGGGGTCGCCCGCGCCGAGGAGCTGAAGCCCGACGTCATCCTCATGGACGTCAAGATGCCGGGCATGGACGGTGTCGAGGCGCTGCGCAGACTCCGCGAACTCGACAACCCCGCGCGCGTACTCGTCGTCACCAGCTTCACCGAACAGCGCACGGTGGTCCCGGCCCTGCGCGCCGGCGCCGCCGGATACGTCTACAAGGACGTCGACCCCGACGCACTCGCCGGCGCCATCCGCTCCGTCCACGCCGGCCACATCCTGCTCCAGCCCGAGGTCGCCGGCGCCCTGCTGTCCCAGGAGGAGGCCAACTCCGGCCAGGGCAGGGCCGGTTCACTCACCGAGCGCGAACGCGAGGTCCTCGGCCTGATAGCGGACGGCCGCTCCAACCGCGAGATCGCCCGCGCACTGGTCCTCTCCGAGAAGACGGTCAAGACCCACGTCTCGAACATCCTGATGAAGCTCGACCTGGCGGACCGCACCCAGGCCGCCCTGTGGGCCGTACGCCACGGCCTGACCAGCTGATTGGTCATCCATACGGCAATACGGAGTGTCCCGCTCCGGACCGAGATTCATACCGTCGTGGGAATGTCCCCCACTTGGCGCATCCTTCCGTGATCTCCGCCGTTCTCCAGTGCGTGCTGCGGCGCCTGCCGCGGCAATCGCAAGGAGGGCTCAGAAGTGAAGAACCTGAAGAAGGCAGCGGCCGTGACGATGGTGGCCGGTGGCCTGCTGGCCGCCGGTGCCGGAATGGCCTCCGCCACCAGCGGCGCGCACGCCGACGGCCAGGCCGTGGGCTCCCCGGGCGTCGGCTCCGGCAACGTCGTCCAGGCCCCGGTGGACGTCCCGGTCAACGTGTCCGGCAACAGCGTGAACGTCATCGGTGTGCTGAACCCCGCCTTCGGCAACCACGCCGTCAACCACTGACGCCCGCCTCCGTCTCCGAGCCGGAGGTGACCACCGGCCTCCCGGGCAACCCGGGGGGCCGGTCAGGCATGAGGGTCGGCTGTCCGTAAGCCGCGGGCATACGTGCCGCCAAGGGCGGTACGGGTGGGCGGCACCCGCAGCTGCCGGGTTGCGCGACCCACCCCGCCCGACACCGAGCACCCGACAGCGAACTGTCAGCGCATCCCCCGCTCCCGCTCCTCCACAACGGAGTTGTACGCCGCGACCTGCGCCCGCCGAGCCGTCCGCTCCACCGGCCGCAACGCCTCCCGCCGCGCCACCATCTCGGACGCACTCACCGCACCCCCGTGCCCGTTCTCCGCAGCCAGCGAGATCAGCACACCCACCCGCTGCGCAAGCTCCAGCACCCGCACCGCCCGCGGCGGGTACCCAGGGGCCAACACCTCCCGCCCCCGCTCGGCCCGCGCCCGATACGCGTCGATCGCCGCCTCCGCCACGGGCCCCGACGCGGCCACATCCAGCCGCGTGAGCACCTCGGTCGCCTCCCGCAGGGCCTCCGCGAGCTCCCGCTCGGCCTCCCCGAGCGACGGCACATCGGCGGGCGGCGCCTCCCGCACCGGCAGACAGTGCCAGACGACCTCCACATGCACATCGCCCTCGGGGCCGGCCTCGTACACCTCCGGCACCAGCCCGAACGCGGCGCCATAACAGAGGACAGCCTCCTGAGCGTCCAGCGCCCGCGCGTTGAACTCCGGCGGTCCGCTCAACCCCAGCGGATGCCCCGGCGCCGGCAGCGCCACCCGCAGCCCGGTCACCCCGAGCGTCCGCAGCCGCCCCAGCGCCAGCGTGAGACCGACCGGCCCCACCTCCCCGGGCAGCCCCTCCACCCGGTGCACCGCGTCCTCGTCGACGATCGCGAGCACGGCGTCATCAGGTGAGACAAGTCCGGCCAAAAGGGCATTTCCCCAAGCAGTAAGGCGCCCTGAGCGTGGTTCCGTGAGCATGCCCCCACCCTAAGGACCAGACCGATGGATTGGATGAGCCGACCGGTGGCGTAGATTTCGTTGAGGGCTGCGCCCACCGGCGCGGCGGACCGAGCCACAGGCGTACGCGACAGCCGAGACCGGCCACACTGCAAGGGGAGACAACGCGCTCATGAGCGATGTTCTGGAACTTCAGGACGTATCCGTCATCCGTGAGGGCCGAGCGCTGGTGGACCAGGTCTCCTGGTCGGTCAAGGAGGGCGAACGCTGGGTCATCCTCGGCCCCAACGGCGCCGGCAAGACCACCCTTCTGAACCTCGCGTCCACCTACCTCTTCCCCAGCAAGGGCACCGCGTCCATCCTCGGCGAGACCCTCGGCAGGCCCGGCAGCGACGTCTTCGAGCTGCGCCCGCGCATCGGCATGGCCGGCATCGCCATGGCCGACAAGCTGCCCAAGCGCCAGACCGTCCTGCAGACCGTCCTGACCGCCGCGTACGGCATGACCGCCACCTGGCACGAGGACTACGAGGAGATCGACGAACTGCGCGCCCGCGCCTTCCTCGACCGCCTCGGTATGAGCGAATACCTGGACCGCAAGTTCGGCACCCTCTCCGAGGGTGAGCGCAAGCGCACCCTCATCGCCCGCGCCCTGATGGCCGACCCCGAGCTGCTGCTCCTCGACGAGCCCGCCGCCGGCCTCGACCTCGGTGGCCGCGAGGACCTGGTCCGGCGCCTCGGCCGCCTCGCCCGCGACCCCATCGCCCCCTCCATGATCATGGTCACGCACCACGTCGAGGAGATCCCCCCGGGCTTCACCCACGTCCTGATGATCCGCCAGGGCAAGGTCCTCGCCGCCGGCCCGCTGGAGCTCGAACTCACCTCCCGCAACCTGTCCCTCTGCTTCGGCCTCCCGCTCGTCGTCGAACAGATGGGCGACCGCTGGACCGCACAGGGCCTCCCGCTGTCCTGACCGGTCCTCCACATCGCAAAACCCTGACTGAGAACGCCCTTTCAAAATGATCGGCGCCCTGTCGGCGACAGGGCCCGCGGTCCTACCATGACCCCGTGGACATCGACGCGTGGGTGTGGTGGCTGATCGGTGCGGCAGCGCTCGGCATCGGGCTCGTGATCACCGCGATGCCCGAACTGGGCATGCTCGCGGTGGGCGCCGTCGCGGCCGCCGTGGTCTCCGGAATGTTCGGCGGTGGCGCCGTCGCCCAGGTCGTGACCTTCGTCGTCGTCTCGACCGCGCTCATCGCCGTCGTACGCCCCATCGCGAACAGACATCGCGCCCAGCGCCCCCAACTCGCCACCGGCGTAGAGGCATTGAAGGGAAAGCAGGCCGTCGTACTGGAACGCGTCGACGGCTCCGGCGGCCGCATCAAGCTCGCCGGAGAGATCTGGTCGGCACGCGCCCTCGACACCGACCGCGCCTACGAAGTCGGCCAGCAGGTGGACGTCGTGGACATCGAGGGAGCCACAGCGATCGTCATGTGACCTCGTACGACGCAACTGGACGGAACAACCCACGGGTTACACGACGGTCTGTCAGACTCGACCAGCAAGATCTTCAACAGACATAAGATCTTCCGAAGGCGCCGAGGCGGAGAAGGGTACGGAGAGCCGACGATGGAACCGGTCATCATCGTCTTGATCATCCTGGTGGTGTTGGTCTTCATCGCCCTGATCAAGACGATCCAAGTCATCCCACAGGCCAGCGCCGCGATCGTCGAGCGCTTCGGCCGCTACACGCGGACGCTGAACGCGGGCCTGAACATCGTCGTCCCGTTCATCGACACCATCCGCAACCGCATCGACCTGCGCGAACAGGTCGTCCCGTTCCCGCCGCAGCCGGTGATCACCCAGGACAACCTGGTCGTCAACATCGACACGGTCATCTACTACCAGGTCACCGACGCCCGCGCGGCCACCTACGAGGTCGCCAGCTACATCCAGGCCATCGAGCAGCTCACCGTCACCACGCTCCGCAACATCATCGGCGGCATGGACCTGGAGCGCACCCTGACCTCCCGCGAGGAGATCAACGCGGCCCTGCGCGGCGTCCTCGACGAGGCCACCGGCAAGTGGGGCATCCGCGTCAACCGCGTCGAACTCAAGGCGATCGAGCCGCCCACCTCCATCCAGGACTCGATGGAGAAGCAGATGCGCGCCGACCGCGACAAGCGCGCCGCGATCCTCCAGGCCGAGGGTGTCCGGCAGTCCGAGATCCTGCGTGCCGAGGGTGAGAAGCAGTCCCAGATCCTGCGCGCCGAGGGTGAGGCCAAGGCCGCCGCCCTGCGCGCCGAGGGCGAGGCCCAGGCCATCCGTACGGTCTTCGAGTCCATCCACGCCGGCGACCCCGACCAGAAGCTCCTCAGCTACCAGTACCTCCAGATGCTCCCGAAGATCGCCGAGGGCGACGCCAACAAGCTCTGGATCGTCCCCAGCGAGATCGGCGACGCCCTCAAGGGCCTGTCCGGCGCCATCGGCAACTTCGGCCCCATGGGCGGCGGTTCCGGCGGCCACTCCGGCAACGGCGGGGGCACGGGCACCACGGAACGCCGCGAGAAGCCGTCGATCGACTGACCAGCCCTGAAAACGCACGTTCCCCGCACCCACTCTCAGGGGCGCGGGGAACTGCGCGACCAGCCACAAACAACCCGCAGCCGCAAGACAGCCAGAACCCGGCAGACGCTAAGCGGCGTCCCGGGCCAGCCAATCCGGCAGCGCCTCAAGATCCTCCGACGCCAGCGCGAGCAACATCGCATCGGCCGGCGTAGGCTCGAACGGCTGCCGCAACAACGTCATCCCCGCCTCCTCCGGCGTCCGGTTCGCCTTGCGGTGATTGTCCTCCGCGCACGCGGCGACGGTATTCAGCCACGTGTCCCCGCCACCCTTCGACCGCGGCACCACATGGTCCACGGTCGTCGCCCGCCTGCCGCAGTACGCGCACCGGTGCCGGTCCCTGACCAGCACACCCCGCCTCGACCACGGCGCTTGTCTTCGGAACGGCACCCGTACGTACCTGCAGAGCCTGATCACACGGGGCGCCGGTATGTCGACCGCGGCTCCACGCAACCGCAGTTCGGGATGGGCCTGCTCGACGACGGCCTTGTCCTGCAGCACCAGAACGACGGCTCGGTTCAGCGTCACCGTCGACAGCGGCTCGAAGCTCGCGTTGAGTACCAGCGTGTCCCGCATACCAGCCCACCTCCCGTGTGCCCTGGCCCACCCCTCGGCGGGCTGGGATCAACTCTGGCCGGGCACGCCGAGATGGACAACGCAATATCTGCTGCTCCCACGGGGGGTGACCCCCGCGCCCCCGGCAACAAAAATGCCCGCCTCTGATCACTTCCAAGACCAGAGGCGGGCAAACGTTCAATGAACGTCACGCTTCGGCGGGTACCTCGTACTCACCGATCAGCTGGGCACGCGCGATCGTGTGGAACCGCAGGTTGAAACCCACGAACGCGGGCGTCGCGTCCGCGTCCGGACCGAGCTTCTCCTGGTCCACGGCGTACACCGTGAACACATACCGGTGCGGCCCGTCCCCGGGCGGCGGCGCGGCACCGCCGAAGTCCTTGGTGCCGTAGTCGTTGCGCACCTGGACCGCGCCCTCCGGCAGCCCCTCGAACTCGCCGCTGCCCGCACCCGCCGGCAGCTCGGTCACCGAGGCCGGGATGTCGAACACCACCCAGTGCCAGAACCCGCTGCCCGTCGGGGCGTCCGGGTCGTAGCAGGTCACGGCGAAGCTCTTGGTCTCCGGCGGGAAGCCCTCCCACCGCAGCTGCGGCGAGGTGTTGCCCTTCGCGTAGACCTGAGCGTCCTTGAGCGTCGCGCCCTCCTGGACGTCCTCGCTCGTCACCGTGAACGACGGCACGGGCGGGTGGAAGTCGTGGGGGAGCGGCCGCCGCTTGAGCTCGGTCACCTCGGTACCTCCTGATCGATTCCTTCGGTAGGACCCGAGCCTAGAACCAGTTGCGCTTGCTGCCGACTTCGGCCAGCCACTGGTTGAGATACGCCGCCCAGTCGGTCCCCTGATAGTCGTTCAGCCCGACCTGGAACGACCGGAAGGTGTCACTGCCCTCGCCGAACAGTCCCGGCTTCTTGTCCATCTCCAGCACGACGTCCATGGCGTGCTCGTCGGCCACGAAGCTCAGCTCCACCTGGTTCAGCCCACGGTACTGCTGCGGCGGGAAGAACTCGATCTCCTGGTAGAACGGCAGCTTCTGCCGCGTACCGCGGATGAGGCCGCGCTCCATGTCCGCGTTCTTGAACCGGAAGCCCAGCTGGAGGAACGCGTCCAGGATCGCCTTCTGCGCCGGTAGCGGGTGCACGTTCACCGGGTCCAGATCGGTGGAGTCCACGGCCCGCGCGATCGCCAGCTCCGTCGTCACCCCGATGTCCATCCCGCGCAGCGGCTGCCCGTCGATCATCGTGATCGGCGTCTCCCACGGAATGTCCAGTGTGAACGGCACCGCGTGCACCGCGTTCGGCTGCAACTGGAAGGCACCACCGAGCTGCACCTTGGTGAACTCGATGTCCTGCTTGTGCTCCTCCTCGCCGCTCTCGACCTCCACCCGGGCCTGCAGACCGACCGACAGCCCCTGGATCTCCTGCTCCACGGACCCGCCCTGAATCCGCACCTCGCCCTGGACGACACCACCCGGAACGACGTTGTTCTCCGTCAGCACCGTCTCGACCGAAGCCCCGCCGGCCCCCAGACTCGCGAGCAGCTTCTTGAACGCCATGACTCTCCCTACGTGTGAACCCGTACGACTGAACCCTTGATCCCTACAAACGCGATCCGACCGTGGCCGGTTCCGTGCCCTCACCCTGGCAAGGCGGACGCCCCCGGGCCACCCCGCCGCGCCACCGGTCTCCAGTACCCTCGGACGGCATGATCGCGACCCCCGACCGTACGCCCCTGCCCAGGGAGTTCTTTGACCGGCCCGTCCTCGACGTCGCCCCCGACCTCCTGGGCCGCATCCTCGTACGCACCACCCCGGACGGTCCGATCGCCCTGCGCCTCACAGAGGTCGAGGCCTACGACGGCCCGAACGACCCCGGCTCCCACGCCTACCGCGGCCGTACGGCCCGCAACGGCGTGATGTTCGGCCCGCCCGGACACGTCTACGTCTACTTCACCTACGGCATGTGGTTCTGCATGAACCTGGTGTGCGGACCGGAGGGCAGGGCGAGCGCGGTACTGCTGCGCGCCGGCGAGATCATCGAGGGCGCCGAGCTGGCCCGCACCCGTCGACTCTCGGCCCGCAACGACAAGGAACTGGCCAAAGGTCCCGCCCGTCTGGCGACGGCCCTCGGCGTGGACCGCTCCCTCGACGGCACCGACGCCTGCGCCTCCGGAGACACCCCGCTACGGGTCCTGGCCGGCACGCCCGTCCCCTCTGGCCAGGTACGCAACGGCCCTCGCACCGGAGTGGCCGGCGACGGAGGCGACGGAGACGCCCACCCCTGGCGCTTCTGGATCGCCAACGACCCGACGGTGAGCCCCTATCGGGCCCATGTCCCGAGGCGCCGCCGAAGTTGACGTGCTCTCGGAAGGTGCGTAATGTAGCCCGAGCCGCTGAACCGGGTACTGCGATGGTCAGCAGCCGGAGCGGCCAACCCACTACCTACGAGCACCCCCCAACGGGGTCGATTCCGGCGTGTCCGCATGCCCGAATTCGAATCCGCGGAAGCCCGATTATGAATCGGGCGGGGGAATCGGTTAACGTAGTGAATGTCGAAAGGCCGACGGCGAAAGCCAAGGCCGAAAGGCGAATCCCGCCGACTGGGAATCGGGTCCGAAAGGATCTGATAGAGTCGGAAACACCGAAGGGAAGCGCCCGGAGGAAAGCCGCGAGAGAGTCTCTCGGGTGAGTACGAAGGAAGCGTCCGTTCCTTGAGAACTCAACAGCGTGCCAAAA
>NZ_BAAGRZ010000025.1:0-116595 GCF_054782695.1 Streptomyces deserti | reverse complement strand
AGCAGGCCAGACCCTTCAAGTGGACCAAAACCGCAGACCAGATCATCGACCGCATCTGCCGCTACTGCGACAGGATCTCCGGACCGGGACACTAGACCGGGCCTGCCACCACCGCCACCGTCTTCGCCAGCGAGACGCCCGAGCCGTCGCGGCGCGGGTCGGGCTCCGGCAGGTCGGCCGGGGACCCGTTCTTCTGCGCGGCGCGGGCCGGGGCGGGGCCCGCCCAGGCCAGGGACAGGCAGTCCTCGCCCTTCAGGAACCGCTGGCAGCGCACGCCGCCGGTGGCCCGGCCCTTGCGCGGGAACTGGTCGAACGGGGTCAGCTTGCCCGTCGTCTGGACGGAGTCGTCGAGCGTGCCGCGCGAGCCCGCGACGGTGAAGACGACCGCGTCCGAGGCCGGGTCGACGGCCGTGAAGGAGATGACCTTCGCGCCCTCGGAGAGCTTGATGCCCGCCACGCCGCCCGCCGGCCGGCCCTGCGGGCGGACCTGGGATGCCTGGAAACGCAGCAGCTGGGCGTCGTCCGTGATGAAGACCAGGTCCTCCTCACCGGTGCGCAGCTCCATCGCGCCGACGATCCGGTCGCCCTCCTTGAGCGTGATCACCTCCAGCTCGTCCTTGTTGGCCGGGTAGTCGGGCACCACGCGCTTGACGATGCCCTGCTCCGTGCCGAGCGCGAGGCCCGGCGACGACTCGTCGAGCGTGGTCAGGCAGACCACGTCCTCGTCGTCCTCCAGGGAGACGAACTCCGCCAGCGGCGCGCCGCCCGACAGGTTCGGCGTCGGCATCGACTCCGGCAACTGCGGCAGGTCGACGACATTGAGGCGCAGCAGGCGGCCGGCCGAGGTGACCACGCCGACCTCGCCGCGGGCCGTGGCCGGCACCGCCGAGACGATCACGTCGTGCTTGACCCGCTTGGCGGCGCCGTCCTCCGGGAAGGGGTCGCCGTTGGCCGTGCGGGCCAGCAGGCCCGTGGAGGACAGCAGCACCCGGCACGGGTCGTCCGCCACCTGGAGCGGCACGGGGGCCGGGGTCGCGGCCGACTCCAGCAGGACCGTACGGCGGTCGGTGCCGAACTTCTTGGCCACGGCGGCCAGTTCGTTGGAGACCAGCTTGCGCAGCTCCGCGTCCGACTCGAGGATCCGGGTGAGCTCCTCGATCTCCGCGTTGAGCCGGTCCTTCTCCGCCTCCAGCTCGATGCGGTCGTACCTGGTCAGGCGGCGCAGGGGGGTGTCCAGGATGTACTGCGTCTGGACCTCGCTGAGTGAGAAGTGCCCCATCAGACGTTCCTTGGCCTGCGCCGAGTTGTCGCTGGAGCGGATCAGGCGGATGACCTCGTCGATGTCCAGGAGCGCCGTGAGCAGGCCCTCGACCAGGTGCAGACGGTCGCGCTTCTTGCCGCGGCGGAACTCCGAACGCCGTCGTACGACGTCGAAGCGGTGGTCGAGGTAGACCTCCAGGAGCTCCTTCAGGCCCAGCGTGAGCGGCTGGCCGTCCACCAGGGCCACGTTGTTGATGCCGAAGGACTCCTCCATCGGCGTCAGCTTGTACAGCTGCTCCAGGACCGCCTCCGGCACGAAGCCGTTCTTGATCTCGATGACCAGGCGCAGGCCGTGCTTGCGGTCGGTGAGGTCCTTGACGTCGGCGATGCCCTGGAGCTTCTTCGACCCGACGAGATCCTTGATCTTGGCGATGACCTTCTCCGGGCCGACCGTGAAGGGCAGCTCCGTGACGACGAGGCCCTTGCGGCGTGCCGTCACGTTCTCCACGGAGACCGTCGCGCGCATCTTGAACGTGCCGCGGCCCGTCTCGTACGCGTCGCGGATGCCGGACAGGCCGACGATGCGGCCGCCGGTGGGCAGGTCGGGGCCCGGGACGTGCTTCATCAGGGCGTCGAGATCGGCGTTCGGGTGCCGGATCAGGTGGCGGGCGGCCGCGATCACCTCGCGCAGGTTGTGCGGCGGCATGTTCGTGGCCATGCCGACGGCGATGCCCGAGGCGCCGTTGACCAGGAGGTTCGGGAAGGCGGCGGGCAGCGCCACCGGCTCGCGCTCCTGGCCGTCGTAGTTGGGCTGGAAGTCGACGGTGTCCTCGTCGATGGACTCCGTCATCAGGCCCGTGGCCTCGGCCATCCGGCACTCGGTGTACCGCATGGCCGCCGGCGGGTCGTCGTTGCCCAGCGAGCCGAAGTTGCCGTGGCCGTCGACCAGGGGGACACGCATCGAGAAGGGTTGGGCCATGCGCACCAGCGCGTCGTAGATCGACGCGTCGCCGTGCGGGTGGAGCTTGCCCATGACCTCGCCGACGACCCGGGCGCACTTCACGTAGCCGCGGTCGGGGCGCAGGCCCATCTCGTTCATCTGGTAGACGATGCGGCGGTGCACCGGCTTGAGACCGTCGCGCGCGTCCGGCAGGGCGCGGGAGTAGATGACCGAGTACGCGTACTCGAGGAAGGAGCCCTGCATCTCGTCGACGACGTCGATGTCGAGGATCTTCTCCTCGTACGAGTCGTCGGGCGGCGGTGTCTTCGTGCTGCGGCGGGCCATCGCTGCCGGCTCCTTGCTGAAGCGTGAACGGATCTGACGCGGACCATTGTGGACCGCCGCACTGACAACCCGTACCAGGCCCCGTCTCCGGCCGCCCCGCCCCGGTGCCGTCCGCGATCGCCCTTGCCCGGCCGGTCACCGGGTTCTCGCTCTCGGCGTACGCCGCCCGGGAACTTCACCGGCGCTCCGCACGCTTGCATACAGTGGCAGGACCGGCAGGAAAACGGCGGTTTCGAGGACCGCTCCGCGATCGAAGGGACGTACATGCCCATGGGTCACACGGCCACAGCCCAGGCAGGCTCCGGGGGCCTGACAGCGACCGAGCACCGCCTGGCCAACGGCCTGCGCGTGGTGCTCTCCGAGGACCACCTGACCCCGGTCGCGGCGGTGTGCCTCTGGTACGACGTCGGCTCGCGCCACGAAGTCAAGGGGCGCACCGGCCTGGCTCACCTTTTCGAGCACCTGATGTTCCAGGGTTCTGCCCAGGTCAGGGGCAACGGCCACTTCGAGCTCGTCCAGGGCGCGGGCGGCTCGCTGAACGGCACCACCAGCTTCGAGCGGACCAACTACTTCGAGACCATGCCCGCCCACCAGCTGGAGCTCGCCCTCTGGCTGGAGGCCGACCGCATGGGCTCCCTGCTGGCCGCCCTGGACGACGAATCCATGGAGAACCAGCGCGACGTCGTCAAGAACGAACGCCGGCAGCGCTACGACAACGTCCCCTACGGCACCGCCTTCGAGAAGCTGACCGCTCTCGTCTACCCGGAGGGCCACCCGTACCACCACACCCCCATCGGGTCGATGGCGGACCTGGACGCGGCCACCCTGGAGGACGCCCGCCAGTTCTTCCGCACCTACTACGCGCCGAACAACGCGGTGCTGTCGGTCGTCGGCGACATCGACCCGGAGCAGACGCTGGCCTGGATCGAGAGGTACTTCGGCTCGATTTCCGCCCACGACGGCAAGCCCGAGCCCCGGGACGGCGCGCTGCCCGACATCATCGGCGAGCAGCTGCGCGAGGTCGTCGAGGAGGAGGTCCCGGCCCGCGCCCTGATGGCCGCCTACCGGCTGCCGCACGACGGCACGCGCGCGTGCGACGCGGCCGACCTGGCACTCACCGTCCTCGGCGGGGGCGAGTCCTCCCGCCTGTACAACCGGCTGGTGCGGCGGGACCGTACGGCCGTGGCGGCCGGGTTCGGCCTGCTGCGGCTGGCCGGGGCGCCGTCCCTGGGGTGGCTGGACGTGAAGACGTCCGGCGACGTGGAGGTGCCGGTCATGGAGGCCGCCATCGACGAGGAGCTCGCCCGGTTCGCCGAGGAGGGCCCCACGGCCGAGGAAATGGAGCGCGCCCAGGCCCAGCTGGAACGCGAGTGGCTGGACCGGCTCGGCACGGTCGCGGGCCGCGCCGACGAACTGTGCCGGTACGCCGTGCTGTTCGGCGACCCACAGCTCGCCCTCACCGCCGTCCAGCGCGTGCTGGAGGTGACGCCCGAGGAGGTCCGGGAGGTTGCCAAGGCCCGGCTGCGCTCCGACAACCGCGCGGTGCTCGTCTACGAACCGATCGCCCCGGAGCACACCGAGGACGTGGAAGGCACCGAGGACCCGGAGTCCGCGGCGACCGTGGAAGCCACCGACGACAACGAGGAGGCGGCGAAGTGACCGAGCTCGCCACGATGGAGTTCCACCCCCAGCCGCAGGCGGGCGAGCCCAAGCCGTGGGCCTTCCCCGCCCCCGAGCGCGGCGCGCTCGACAACGGCCTGACGGTCCTGCGCTGCCACCGCCCCGGCCAGCAGGTCGTCGCCGTGGAGGTGCTGCTGGACGCGCCCCTGGACGCCGAGCCGGCCGGCCTCGACGGCGTCGCCACGATCATGGCGCGGGCCTTCTCCGAGGGCACCGACAAGCACTCCGCCGAGGAGTTCGCCGCCGAGCTGGAGCGCTGCGGCGCCACCCTCGACGCGCACGCCGACCACCCGGGCGTCCGCCTCAGCCTGGAGGTCCCCGCCTCCCGCCTCGCCAAGGCGCTCGGCCTGGTCGCCGACGCCCTCAGGGCGCCCGCCTTCGCGGACAGCGAGATCGAGCGGCTGGTGCGCAACCGCCTCGACGAGATCCCGCACGAGCTGGCCAACCCCTCCCGACGTGCCGCCAAGGAGCTCTCCAAGGAGCTGTTCGCGGTGGACTCCCGCATGTCGCGCCCCCGGCAGGGCACGGAGGAGACGGTCGCCGCCATCGACTCCGCGGCCGTACGCGCCTTCTACGAGAAGCACGTCCGTCCCGCCACGGCCACCGCCGTGGTCGTGGGCGACCTCACCGGCATCGACCTCGACGCGCTGCTCGGCGACACCCTCGGCTCCTGGACCGGCTCCCCGGGCGAGCCGCGGCCCGTGCCGCCGGTGACCGCGGACGACACCGGCCGGGTCGTGATCGTGGACCGGCCCGGCGCCGTGCAGACGCAGCTGCTGATCGGCCGTGTCGGCCCGGACCGGCACGACCGCGTGTGGCCCGCCCAGGTCCTCGGCACGTACTGCCTGGGCGGCACCCTCACCTCCCGTCTGGACCGCGTCCTGCGCGAGGAGAAGGGCTACACCTACGGCGTACGGTCGTTCGCGCAGGTCCTCAGGTCCACGCCTGAGGGCACGGGTGCCGCGATGCTCGCCATCAGCGGTTCCGTCGACACCCCGAACACCGGTCCCGCCCTGCAGGACCTGTGGACCGTGCTGCGCACCCTCGCCGCGGAGGGGCTCACGGACGCCGAGCGCGATGTCGCCGTGCAGAACCTGGTGGGTGTGGCGCCGCTGAAGTACGAGACGGCAGCGGCCGTCGCGAGCACGCTGGCCGACCAGGTCGAGCAGCACCTGCCCGACGACTACCAGGCCGCGCTGTACCGGCAGCTCGCCGCGACCGGCACCGTGGAGGCCACGGCGGCGGTCGTCAGCGCCTTCCCGGTGGACCGTCTGGTGACCGTCCTCGTCGGCGACGCGGCCCAGATCAAGGAGCCCGTGGAGGCCCTCGGCATCGGTGAAGTGACCGTGGTGTCCGCCGAGTAGGGGCACGCGCGCGTAGGGGCCCTGGTGACGCAAGAGTCGCCAGGGCCCCCGTATGCCCGATTTGAGGCGGAGGTTGCCTGTCTGCCCTGTGGGATGCGCTACAAACCCCACGATTCGTTTGGGGATTGAAAGTCGGCCCGTTTAGCTTCATCCGGGCTGTCCGTCAGGCAGTGCGCCGCACCCGCGGCAGCGGACAGTCATCGCCGAGTCCCCGTACGGCGCGAGCCAGGGGAGCCGGGGACCCACCACACAGTCCCTGGGGTGAATCGGACGCCCGCGCGAGCCGCGAGGGGGTCCGTAGGAGACCTTCCTGCTCCGAACCCGTCAGCTAACCCGGTAGGCGAGAAGGAAGGAAAGGACCAGCACACTTCATGGCGTTCACCCGCGCCACCGGGAAGCACCGTCGTCCCAGCCGCATGCAGCGCAGCACCGCCCGCGCGGCGGGCGTCGCCGCCCTCGCCACCACCGGCGTCATCGGCACCGTCGCCGCCCCGGCGTTCGCCGCCGAACCCGCCGCCGAGCAGACCGGCCTCACTCCGGTCATCACCATCGGCGACTCCATAGCCGACCAGATCGACGCCCAGGCCGCCGCCCAGCAGCAGGCCGCCGAGGAGGCCGCCGCCCGGCAGAAGGCCGAGGAGGCCGCGCGCAAGAAGGCGGCCGAGGCGGCCGAGAAGGCCCGCGAGGACCGGGAGCGCGCCGCCCGCGAGGCCGAGCGCAAGCGCCTGAACACCTTCGTGCCGCCCATCGCCGGCTCCTACGTCTCCACCGGCTACAAGACCGGCAGCGCCGTGTGGTCCTCCGGCAGCCACACCGGCGTCGACTTCCACGCGGCCAGCGGCACCCCCGTCCAGGCGGTCGGCATGGGCACCGTCGTCGAGGCCGGCTGGGGCGGGGCGTACGGCAACCAGGTCGTGATCAAGATGAACGACGGCACCTATACCCAGTACGGGCACCTGTCGTCCATCGGTGTCTCGGTGGGCCAGCAGGTCACCCCGGGCCAGCAGATCGGCCTGTCCGGCGCGACCGGCAACGTCACCGGGGCGCACCTGCACTTCGAGGCCCGTACGAGCCCCGAGTACGGCTCCGACATGGACCCCGTCGCCTACCTCCGCTCGCACGGCGTGAACCTCTGACGACGGACGGCTCGGCCATGACGATGCCCCGGCTCCCCGAGCCGGGGCATTCGCCGTTTCGGGCGGCCGACTGTCCAAAAAATATGCATGGATTCCGGCCCGCCGTCGGAAATTCCAGCTCATTGCAATAGAGTCACGGAACACGCGTCCAACGTCGACGTTTCACGGGGATTAAGGCGGAGGTCGGTCATGCGTATTCCGGCGCACTCGGTATGTACGGCGATCCGGGACGACATCGTCGCGGGTGTCTACGAGCGCGGCAGCCGGCTCACCGAGGAGGTCCTCGCGCGCCGCTACGGCGTCTCCCGCGTCCCCGTGCGCGAGGCGCTGCGCACCCTGGAGGCCGAGGGCTTCGTGGTGACCCGGCGGCACGCGGGCGCGTGCGTGGCGGAACCCTCCGAGCAGGAGGCCGCCGACCTGCTGGAGATGCGCATGCTCCTGGAGCCCCTCGGTGCCTCACGCGCCGCCCAGCGCCGTACCGAGGCCCATCTGAAGGTGCTGCGCGGCCTGGTGAGGCTCGGTCAGGAGCGTGCCCGCCGGGGCAACAGCGAGGACCTGCGCTCCCTGGGCGGCTGGTTCCACGAGACGCTCGCCCAGGCCTGCGGCAGCCCCGCGCTGACCTCGATGCTGACCCAGCTGCGTCACAAGATCGCCTGGATGTACGCCGTGGAGGCGCCGGCCAACCCCGTGGAGTCCTGGGCGGAGCACGGCGCGATCGTGGACGCGGTGGCACGTGGCGACGGCGAGCGTGCCCGGGCGCTCACGGCGCTGCACACCGAGCGCGCGACGGCCGTGCACCGGCTGCGCTTTTCCGGCGGCGGTGACCGCCCGGACCGTGTGAGGACTTCGCAACATCCCGTAAACATGTCGGGCCTGCGGCATTAACACGGGCGCCGTATACAAAGAAGGGGCTATTCGGCGGGGTCTATTTCTGCTGCCCTTTTTTGGTTTCCCGGGAATTCCGGGGGCCGGCTCGGGTGAAAAAACGGCGGAGCCGCGCCACCCGGAATGGGCGACGCGGCTCCGCCTGGTGCCGCGATGTGGCTCAGACGGTCTCGGGAAGCTCCTCGAGGCCCTCGGAGACCAGCTTCGCCAGCCGGTCCAGGGCGGCGTCCGCGCCCTCGGCGTCGGAGGCGAGGACGATCTCCTCACCGCCCTGGGCGCCCAGGCCGAGGACGGCCAGCATGGAGGCCGCGTTGACGGGGGTGCCGCCGGCCTTGGCGATCGTCACCGGGACGCCTGCGGCCGTGGCGGCTCGGACGAAGATGGAGGCGGGGCGGGCGTGGAGGCCCTCGGCCCAGCCGACGTTGACGCGGCGCTCAGCCATGTGTTGCTGCCCTTCAGGTGTTCAGGGTTGTCTAGACCAGTTTCCCACACGTGAACCATGCCCGGAACGGGCGCACACCGGGTGTACGCCCCTCCGGAAGGTGGCGGTCGGGCCGCGGCCTCGGCCCGAACTTCCGTCCTCCACAGACTGCCCCGCGCCGTTGTCGGACGCGAGCCGTACTCTGGGGCCCATGCAGACCTCGTCGGACCGGCACGAGTACCCCGCCCACTGGGAAGCCGACGTGGTGCTGCGCGACGGCGGCACCGCGCGCATCCGCCCCATCACCGTTGATGACGCAGACCGCCTGGTCAGCTTCTATGAGCAGGTGTCGGACGAGTCGAAGTACTACCGCTTCTTCGCGCCCTACCCTCGTCTGTCCGCCAAGGACGTCCACCGCTTCACGCACCACGACTTTGTGGACCGGGTGGGACTCGCGGCCACGGTCGGCGGCGAGTTCATCGCCACCGTACGCTACGACCGGATCGGCGCCGACGGAATGCCCGCGTCGGCACCGGCCGACGAGGCCGAGGTCGCCTTCCTCGTGCAGGACGCCCACCAGGGCCGCGGCGTCGCCTCCGCCCTGCTCGAACACATCGCGGCCGTCGCGCGGGAGCGCGGCATCCGCCGCTTCGCCGCCGAGGTGCTGCCCGCCAACAGCAAGATGATCAAGGTGTTCACGGACGCCGGGTACACCCAGAAGCGCAGCTTCGAGGACGGCGTCGTCCGCCTGGAGTTCGACCTCGAACCCACCGACCGCTCCCTGGCCGTGCAGTACGCGCGCGAACAGCGCGCCGAGGCGCGCTCCGTGCAGCGGCTGCTCGCGCCCGGCTCGGTGGCCGTCATCGGCACCGGCCGCGCGCCCGGCGGCGTGGGCCGCAGCGTGCTGCACAACATCCGGGACGCCGGCTTCACCGGCCGGCTCCACGCCGTGAACCGGGCCTTTCCCGAGGAGCAGAAGGAGCTCGACGGGGTGCCCGCGTACCGCTCGGTGCGGGACATCGACGGGCCCGTCGACCTCGCGGTCGTCGCCGTGCCGGCCGAGCACGTCCCCGAGGTGGTCACCGAGTGCGGCGAGCACGGCGTGCAGGGGCTCGTCGTGGTCTCCGCCGGGTACGCCGAGAGCGGGCCCGAGGGGCGTGAGCGCCAGCGCGCCCTGGTGCGGCACGCGCGCGCGTACGGCATGCGGATCATCGGGCCGAACGCCTTCGGGATCATCAACACCTCCCCGCAGGTGCGGCTCAACGCCTCCCTGGCTCCCGAGATGCCGCGCCCGGGCCGCATCGGCCTGTTCGCCCAGTCCGGCGCCATCGGCATCGCCCTGCTCTCCCGGCTGCACCGGCGCGGCGGAGGCGTCACCGGCGTCACGGGCGTGTCGACGTTCGTCTCCTCCGGCAACCGGGCCGACGTCTCCGGCAACGACGTCCTCCAGTACTGGTACGAGGACCCCGACACCGACGTCGTCCTCATGTACCTGGAGTCCATCGGCAACCCCCGCAAGTTCACCCGCCTCGCGCGCCGCACGGCCGCGGCCAAGCCGCTGGTCGTGGTCCAGGGGGCACGGCACGGGGCGGCACCCCAGGGGCACGCAGTACGGGCGACGCGACTGCCGCACGCGACCGTGTCGGCGCTGCTGCGGCAGGCCGGCGTGATCCGGGTGGACACCATCACCGACCTGGTCGACGCGGGCCTGCTGCTCGCACGCCAGCCCCTGCCCGCCGGACCCCGGGTGGCGATCCTCGGGAACTCCGAGTCGCTGGGCCTGCTCAGCTACGACGCCTGCCTCGCCGAGGGCCTGCGCCCGCACCGCCCGCTGGACCTGACCACGGCCGCCACCCCGGCGGACTTCCACGCGGCACTGTCCCGTGCGCTCGCCGACGACACGTGCGACGCGGTCGTCGTGACCGCGATACCGACGGTGGGGGAGGGATCGGCCGGGGACGCGGCCCTGGCGGAGGCACTGCGATCGGCCGCGGCCGCGGTCCCCTCGAAGCCGGTGCTGGTGGTTCACGTCGAGCTCGGCGGCCTCGCTCAGGCGCTGTCGGCCGCCGCGAGCACCGCACCCCAGGCCGTCACCACACCCCCCGACCACCCCTTCCGCCCCGGGGAACGACTGCCCGCCGCCGTCCAGGCTCCCGATGGAGCCCACCCCATCCCCGCCTACCCCGCCGCCGAACGCGCCGTCCGCGCCCTCGCCCAGGCCGTCAAGTACGCCCAGTGGCGGCGCGAGGCCGCCGACCCCGGCAAGGTGCCGGAGTACGAGGACATCGACGAGAAGGGCGCCGCCGAACTGATCGACGGGCTGCTCGCCCGCGGGCAGGGTCTCACCCTCGGCCCCGAGGACACCTGCGAACTGCTCGGCAAGTACGGCATCCACGTCCACCGCGCCCTGCCCGCCCCCACCCCCGACGCGGCGGCCGAGGCCGCCTGCACCCTCGGCTACCCCGTGGCCCTCAAGGCCACCGCCCCGCACCTGCGGCACCGCGCCGACCTGGGCGGCGTACGCCTGGACCTCGCGGACGAGGAACAACTGCGCCGGGCGTACGCCGAGTTGACCGGCCTGTTCGGGAAGCCGGAGGAGCTGCGCCCCGTGGTGCAGCGGATGGCCCCGCGCGGCGTCGACACCGTCGTACGGGCCGTCATCGACCCCGCGGCCGGAGCCGTGCTCTCCTTCGGGCTCGCCGGAGCCGCCTCGCAGCTGCTCGACGACATGGCGCACCGGCTGATCCCGGTCACCGACCGGGAGGCGACCTCCCTGATCCGCTCGATCCGGACGGCACCGCTGCTGTTCGGCTGGCGCGGTTCGGCGCCGGTCGACACCCCCGCCCTGGAGGAGCTGCTGCTGCGCGTCTCCCGCCTGGTCGACGACCACCCGGAGGTCGTCGCGGTCACCCTGGAACCGGTCGTCGTCGCCCCACGCGGCCTGAGCGCGCTCGGCGCCTCCGTACGCCTGGCGCCACCGCCCGCCCGCGACGACCTCGGCCCGCGGACACTCCCCACGTACTGACCGGGGACGAGCGGTCCCTCGCAGTCAGTGCTCCCCCGTAGGATGGGCGTCATGGCCAAGACCAGTACGACGACCCAGGGGCTGCGCACGGCGATCGAGCGCAGCGGCTACTACCCGGCTCTCGTGGCCGAGGCGGTGGAGGCCGCCGTGGGCGGCGAGCCCATCCGGTCGTACCTGGTCCATCAGGAGACGACGTTCGACCAGAACGAGGTGCGGCGGCACGTGACCGTGCTCGTCCTCACCGACAACCGCTTCATCGTCAGCCACACCGACGAGCAGGCCGCGGACAACACCTCCCCGACGCCGTACGCCACGACGTCCACGGAGTCCGTGAAGCTCAGCCGGATCTCCTCGATCGTCGTCAGCCGCGTGGTCGCCAACCCCGAGCAGTACACGCCGGGCACGCTGCCGCGCGAGGTCGTGCTCACCATCGGCTGGGGCGCCGTCTCCCGCATCGACCTGGAGCCCGCCGCCTGCGGCGACCCCAACTGCGAGGCCGACCACGGCTACACGGGCAACTCGACGGCGGACGACCTCAGCCTGCGCGTCAGCGAGGCCGGGGACGGCCCGGAGACGGTGCGCCAGGCGCTCGTCTTCGCGCAGGCCCTCTCCGAGGCGACCGCGGACCCCGCCCGCTGATGTCCCAGCTCACCACCTGGGACCAGCACCCGGAACCGCTCGACGTCGACTCCGCGCCCGTGCCCGAATACGGCACCGGCTCGCTCGCCGACCTGCTGCCCACGCTGGCCGCGGGCATGGGCGTCCCCGGTATGGCCGCCGCGATCCCGGAGCTGACCCCCGCCGACCGGAACTGCGTGTTCCTGATCGACGGCCTGGGCTGGGAGCAGCTGCTCGCGCACCCCGAGGACGCCCCCTTCATGACCTCGCTGCTCGCCACCTCGCGCGGCGGCACCGGGCGTCCCCTCACCGCCGGCTACCCGGCGACCACCGCGGTCTCCCTCGCCTCCGTCGGCACCGGCCTGCCGCCCGGCGTGCACGGCCTGCCGGGCTACACCGTGCGCAACCCGGACACCGGCGATCTGATGAACCAGCTGCGCTGGCAGCCGTGGACCCCGCCGGGCTCCTGGCAGCCGTACCCGACGGTCTTCCAGCTGGCTCACAAGGCGGGGGTGCACGCCGCACAGGTGTCGTCGCCCGCGTTCGAGAACACCCCGCTGACCAAGGTCGCGCTCAGCGGCGGGACGTTCCACGGGCGGCTGTCCGGCGAGGACCGCGTGGACCTGGCGGCCGAGCAACTGGCCGCCGCCGACCGCTCCCTGGTCTACACGTACTACGCCGAGGTCGACGGCGCCGGTCACCGCTTCGGCGTCGACTCCGACACCTGGCGCGGCCAGCTCATGTACGTCGACCGCCTGGTCCAGCGCCTCGCCGAGCAGCTGCCGCCGCGCAGCGCGCTCTACGTCACCGCCGACCACGGCATGATCGACGTGCCCTTCGACGAGCACCACCGCATCGACTTCGACGAGGACTGGGAGCTGCGCGCCGGGGTCGCCCTGCTCGGCGGCGAGGGCCGCGCCCGGCACGTCTACGCGGTGCCCGGCGCCGCGAACGACGTCCTGACCTGCTGGCGCGAGGTGCTCGGCGAGCAGTTCTGGGTGGCCTCACGGGACGCGGCGATCGCGGCGGGCTGGTTCGGCCCGCGCATCGACGAACGCGTGTACGACCGCATCGGTGACGTCGTGGCCGCCGCGCGGGACGACGTCCTGCTGATCGCCTCCGAGCGGGAGCCGAAGGAGTCGGCGATGGTCGGCAACCACGGTTCGATGACCCCTGCCGAGCAGCTGGTCCCCCTGCTCGAAGTACGCTCCTGAAGCGCCACACACCCCTGCTTTCACCGAAAGGTGCTCAACTCCCCATGCCCGAGCTGGTGTTCTTCTCCGGAACGATGGACTGCGGGAAGTCGACGCTGGCACTCCAGATCGAGCACAACCGCTCGGCACGCGGCCTGGCGGGCATGATCTTCACACGCGACGACCGGGCCGGCGAGGGCAAGCTGTCCTCGCGCCTCGGCCTGGTCACGGACGCGGTGGAGGTGCGGGACGACATGGACCTGTACGCCTACCTCGTCGACCACCTCTCGCACGGCGGGCGCGCGGACTACGTGATCGCCGACGAGGCACAGTTCCTGTCCCCGGACCAGATCGACCAACTCGCGCGCGTGGTCGACGACCTGGGCATCGACGTCTACGCCTTCGGCATCACGACGGACTTCCGCTCCAAGCTGTTCCCCGGCTCCCAGCGGCTGGTGGAACTCGCCGACCGCGTCGAGGTGCTCCAGGTGGAGGCCCTGTGCTGGTGCGGCGCCCGCGCCACCCACAACGCCCGCACGGTCGGCGGCGTCATGGTCGTCGAGGGGGCGCAGGTGGTCGTCGGCGACGTCGGCGACTCCGCCGACGAGGTCGGCTACGAGGTGCTGTGCCGCCGCCACCACCGCCGCCGCATGACGGCCGCGACGGCCCGCGCGGCGGCGCTGTCACCGGACGTGCTGCCGGTCTCGCCGTCCTGACATCGCTCAGCGCGGACTCTGCAACAGCGAGAACCTCGCCCCCTCCGGGTCCGCCACCGTCGCCACGCGGCCGTGCGAGGTGTCACGGGCCGGTGTGAGGACGTGACCACCCAGGTGCACGACGTGGTCCACGGCGTCGTCGGTGTCGGCCACCTGGAAGTACGCCATCCAGTGCGGGCCACGGTCGCGGGGCAGGGCGCCTCCCATGCCGTGGATGCCGGCGACGGGTCGGCCGTCGAGGTGCAGGGTCACGTAGTCGAAGTCGGCGGAGACGACCGGCTCCTCCTCGTACCCGAACACCGTCCCGTAGAACTTGGCGACGGTCTCCGACTCGAAGGTCGTCAGCTCGTTCCAGGCGGGGGCGCCGGGCACGCCCGCGATGGCCGTGCCGAGGTGGGCGGGCGCCTGCCAGATGCCGAACACGGCGCCGGACGGGTCGGAGCCGATCGCCAGACGACCGGCGTCGGCGGCGTCCAGGGGGCCCACGCCGATGGTGCCGCCGCACAGCCGTACGGTCTCGGCCGTCAGGTCGACGTTCTCGGAGGCGAAGTAGGGGGTCCAGGCGATGGGCAGGTGCCGGTCCGGCGGGAGTTGGCCGATTCCGGCCACCTCGCGTCCGTCGAGCAGGGCTCGTACGTAGGGGCCGAGTTGCTGGGGGCCCGGCTGGAACTCCCAGCCGAACAGCGCTCCGTAGAACTCCTGGGTCGTGGCCAGTCCGTGCACCATCAGGCTCACCCAGCAGGGCGTGCCGGGCGTGTGCCGAGCGGGCGCTTCGCCGTTCGGGCGGGCGGACCCCCGTGCGTCGGTCATCGTCACTCTCTTCTCGGCCCTCGCGGTGGCCGTACTCTTCTCGGCCCTGTTCAACCGTGCTCTTCTCGGCCCTGTTCAAGGCCGTGCCGCGTCCGCTCTCCGGACCCCGTGCCGACGGCTCGCACCAAGCCGTGGCCGCGCGTGGCGGGCACGCCCCGCGTGGCGGCCCCTGTCCGGAGAATGCCCGATGTGCGGGCCCCTGTCCGCTTCGGCGCGCTTACTGACGGGTGTCGATCAGCTGTACAGCATGTGTCCGATCCCGTACCCCTCGTGATCGGGGCTGTCCGGCCGAGCAGAGTAGCCGCACTTGGGCGACTCGGCCACCCCGTGCGCGAGGATGGGGCCATGAACGCCATCATCTCCGCATCCGAACTCGCGAGCGCCCTGGCGGGCGGGAACCCGCCGGTCCTGCTCGACGTCCGCTGGCAGCTCAGTGTGGCCAAGGCGGCCGGTGAGCCACCGTTCGACGGGCGCGCCGCGTACGAGACCGGGCACCTTCCCGGGGCCGTCTACGTCGATCTGGACAGGGAGTTGGCCGCCGCCCCGGGCAAGGGCGGGCGGCATCCGCTGCCCGACCTCGCGGAGTTCGGCGCCGCGATGCGCCGGGCGGGCGTGTCGTCCGGGCGGCCGGTGGTCGTCTACGACGGGGGACAGGGCTGGGCGGCCGCCCGGGCGTGGTGGCTGCTGCGCTGGACGGGTCACCCGGACGTGCGGGTCCTGGACGGCGGGTTGCCGGCCTGGGACGGGCCGCTGTCGGTGGAGGTACCCACGCCCGCCGTGGGCGACTTCGAGCCGGTGCCCGCTGCGGCGGGGCTGCTCGACGCCGACGGCGCGGCGGCGCTGGCGCGCTCCGGGGTGCTGCTGGACGCGCGGGCGGGGGAGCGGTACCGGGGTGAGGTGGAGCCGATCGACCCGGTGGGCGGGCACATTCCGGGTGCGGTCTCGGCGCCCACGACGGAGAACGTCGGTCCGGACGGCCGTTTCCTGCCCGCCGAGGAACTGCGTTCCCGCTTCAAGGGCCTTGGCGTGTCCGGCGGTTCGGACGTCGGCGTGTACTGCGGTTCGGGTGTCTCCGCGGCGCACGAGGTGCTGGCGCTGGCGGTCGCGGGCATCCCGGCGGCGCTGTACGTCGGTTCCTGGTCGGAGTGGTCGTCGGACCCGGAGCGGCCGGTCGCCGTGGGGCCGGATCCGCAGTAGCGCGCAGCAGCACGACGAGAGGGCCGCAGCCGATGGGCTGCGGCCCTCATCCTCGTTCGGCCGTCTACTCCTGCTTCTTGCGCCGCGTCCCGAACACGATCTCGTCCCAGCTCGGCACCGCCGCACGGCGGCCCGGACGGACGCCGTCCGCCTCGGCCTGGCGGTCGGTGGCGCCGATGAGACGGTCGCGGTGGCTGCCGACCGAGCGAGGCATGAGGACGTCCGCGTAGGCGGAACCGGCCGAGGCCGCGGGCGCCGGGGGCTCCTCCGCCTCGGGCTCGATCTCGGGCGGTTCCTCGGCGGACTCCGGCGGGCGCTCCGGGACCACCAGGTCGCCCCGGAAGCTCGGCACCGCCTCCAGCAGGCTGGTCAGCGAGTCCCGCTCACCCGTGCTCTCCTCGGCCGGCTCGGACGCCTGCGCGGGCAGACTCGGCCGCTCGCGGTCGGCCGAACGGTCCAGCGGACGGTCGCGCGGCAGCCGGGCGATGCGCGGCACGAACGGGAAGCTGGGCTCGGGCGCGGCCAGGTCGTCGGACTCGCCGATCAGGGAGCGGGCCTCGTCGTCGACGGCCTGGACGAGCCGCCGGGGCGGGTCGTACGTCCAGCTCGCCGAGTGCGGCTCACCCGCGACCCGGTAGACCAGCAGGACCTCCCACGTGCCGTCGTCGCGGCGCCAGGAGTCCCACTGGACGGTGTCCTTCTCCGCGCCGCGCAGCAGCAGCCGCTCCTGGACGGCCTCGCCGAGCGGCGGACCGGAGTTCTCGCCGGGACGCCGGACGGGGGTCTTACGGGCCCGCTCCGCCATGAACGCACGCTCGGCGAGCACGGGGCCCTCGAACCGGCGTACGCGGTCCACGGGAATGCCGGCCATCTGCGCGACCTCTTCCGCGGTCGCGCCGGCACGTATACGCGCCTGGATGTCGCGGGGGCGGAGATGGCTCTCCACCTCGATCTCGATCTGGCCGAGGCGGGGACGGTCGCCGCGCACGGCGGCGCGGAGCCGTTCGTCGATCGGAAGCGTGTACTCCGTGCTGTCAGCAGCCTTCAGCACCAGCCGTGTGCCGTCATTCGAGACGGCCACGACACGCAGTTCGGGCATGGGGACCTCCCGGGTGGTGCCTGCCGACGTCACGTGCGTCGCTGCTTCCGCTAGTCGAGTGTGGCCTGCCCGGGTGCAGCCTGCCACAACCTTGCCGAGTTGCCCGGCGTGTCGGGCGTGGGCCCTGGATCGCCGTTATGGCACGGTTACCTATTCGCAACGCTAAGTGACCAACTCCGTCACCCTGTGCAACTAGCCCCCTCCCGGCGGTCCTTAAAGGCCCCGTACACCCTGGCGGGAGACCGGACCCAGGGTTCGCAACAGTACTCCATTCGGACCACGTGCGTGGATTGGCACGCCGCCCAACTTCTGGCAAGGGGTGGGACTTGGCCGCCCCTTTCCCGGTTTCCGCGATCTTGAACGTGGTGAACTTCACGCAATCGCCAGAAACGGAACTATTGTTGTCGTCCGGGCGTCCCCTTCTCGTGCAGTCGATCGGTCGTGTACGGGAAAGGCGGAAACGCCTCCGGCGGCCGGCGAGTTCACCGCAGGAACCGTGTACCGCGCGCGGGTCAGGGGCTGGAAGCGGCCGGTGCTCGCGGCGGTCCTGGTCTTCGGGCGGGGCGATGGCGTCGATCACGGCGTACGAGCCGGTGTCGGGCCACAGCCTCAGCGGCGGGCGCAGCACGACCGTCGGCGCACCGGCGCGGCCACGACCCCGTCCGCACCGCCCAGCGCGGTGGCTACGCCCCCAGAACCCTCCGCAAGTAGTCGTTCTGGAACCGTCGATCCGGGTCCAGACGGTCCCGCAGCGCCGTGAACTCGCCGAAGCGCGGATACACCCGGGCGAAGTACTCGGCGTCGCGCGTGTGAATCTTCCCCCAGTGCGGCCGCCCCTCGTGCGCGGTGAAGATGCGCTCGGCGGTGGTGAAGTACCGCTGACAGGGCGTGCCCCGGAACATGTGCACGGCGATGTACGCACTGTCGCGGCCCGACGCCGTGGACAGCGTGATGTCGTCGGCCGGGGCGGTGCGTACCTCGACGGGGAAGCTGATCCGCAGGCCGGAGCGGTCGACCATGGCCTTCAGTTCGCGCAGCGTGGCGACCACGGCCTCGCGCGGGACGGCGTACTCCATCTCCACGAAGCGCACCCGGCGCGGAGATGTGAAGACCTTGTAGGGAATGTCGGTGTACGTCCGCGCGGACAGGGCCCTGCTGGAGATCCGGGCGATCGCGGGAATCGTGGCGGGCACCGCGCGGCCGACCCAGTTGGCCACCTGGAAGACGCCGTTGGAGAGGAACTCGTCCTCGAACCAGCCCTTGAGCTGCGGCACCGGCCGCTCGGGGCCCGCGCTGCGGTTGTTGCGCTTGGTGTTGGTGCTGCCCGTGTGCGGGAACCAGTAGAACTCGAAGTGCTCGTTCTCGGCCCACAGTTCGTCGAAGTCCGCGAGGACCCTGTCGAACGGCATGGGCTCCTCGCGGGCCGTGAGCAGGAAGATCGGCTCCACGGCGAACGTGATCGCGGTGACGACGCCGAGCGCGCCGAGGCCGATGCGGGCGGCGGCGAAGACCGCGCGTTCTTCATCGGTCCCCTTCTCCGAGCAGGTGAGGACCGAGCCGTCGGCGGTGACCAGTTCCAGTGCCTTGATCTGGGCGGCGATCGAGGCGGACTCGCGGCCCGTGCCGTGCGTGCCGGTGCTGGTGGCCCCGGAGACCGTCTGCTCCATGATGTCGCCCATGTTCGTCAGCGACAGGCCCTCCCGCGCGAGAGCCATGTTGAGCCTCTTGAGCGGTGTGCCGGCCTCGACCGTGACCGTCATGTTCTCGCGATCAATGCTGCGAATCCCGGTCAACAGTTGAGGACGTATCAACACACCGTCGGTGGCGGCTATGGACGTGAAGGAGTGCCCGGTGCCGACCGCCTTCACCCTGAGGCCGTCCTCCGCCGCCTTCCGTACGGCCTCGGCCAGTTCGTCGACGGAGGCGGGAGTGACCTCCCGCGCGGGTCGTGCGGAGACGTTGCCGCCCCAGTTACGCCACGTGCCGTTGTTCCCGCTCGCTGTGCTGCTCAACGGAGCCTCCCCGACCCGGAGCCGGCCTGCGGAGCCGGCGATACCCGAGGAAACCGACCGCGACCGCGACGGCTCCGGCCACCGCCGGAACCCCGTACCCGGCACGCGCCCCGGCCGCGTCGATGACCCAGCCGGCCGCAGCGGAACCGAGCGCCACCCCGATGGCGAGCCCGGTGCTCACCCAGGTCATGCCCTCGGTCAACTGCGCGCGTGGTACGTGCTCTTCGATGAGGGACATGGTCGTGATCATCGTGGGAGCGATGGACAGACCCGCAACGAACAGCGCCACGGCCAGAAACGGCAAGTTTCCGACCAGTAGGAGGGGGATCATACTCACGGCCATCGCACAGATGCCCAGCAGCCATCGACGCTCCGGCGCCCCTGTGAAGCGCAGCAGCCCGAACACGGCTCCCGCCACGCAGGAGCCCGCCGCGTACAGGGCGAGCACGACGCTGGCGGCGGCCTTGTGCCCCTGCTCCTCGGCGAAGGCGACCGTGACCACGTCGACGGCCCCGAAGATCGCGCCGGTCGCCACGAAGGTGGCCACCAGGACCTGCAGACCGCGGGAGCGCAGCGCGCTGCCGCCGCCCTTGCGCTCGCGCGGGTGCGGCTCGGGCTCGGTGGCGCGCTGCGCGGTCAGCCAGAAGACGCCGACCGCCAGGAAGCAGGCGGCCAGCAGCGGACCGGCCTCCGGGAACCAGGCCGTGGACAGGCCGATGGAGATGATCGGCCCGAAGATGAAGCAGACCTCGTCCACCACGGACTCGAAGGAGTACGCGGTGTGCAGTTGTGGGGTGCCCCGGTACAGGGCCGCCCAGCGGGCCCGGATCATCGCGCCGACGCTCGGCACGCAGCCGATGCCGACGCAGCACACGTACAGCACCCAGTCCGGCCACCCGTAGTGCGCGGCGAGCAGCAGCCCGGCCGCGGCGGTGAGCGACAGCAGCGTCGCCGGGCGCAGCACACGCCGCTGCCCGTACTGGTCGACCAGGCGCGACACCTGCGGTCCCGCCACCGCCGCGGCCAGCGCGATGGTGGCCGACAGGGCGCCGGCCAGCCCGTACCGCCCGGTGAGCTGGGAGATCATCGTGACGACGCCGATGCCCATCATCGACAGCGGCATGCGGCCGAGGAAGCCCGCGGCGGAGAAGCTCTTGGTGCCGGGGGCGGCGAACAGAGCGCGGTAGGGGCTGGGCAACGGGGTCTCCGGGAGGGGCGCGGTAAGGGCCTCGGTATGAGGACCAGTATGGGGCTCAGTATGGGGCTCAGTAAGGTGCGAACGCAGCTGGTACAGCTTACGGGTTAGGTGACCCTAACGCACCCCGAACAGCGGCCGGGATCCCAGTGGTCACCGGGTCGTTTCCCGGCTGTCAGTGCCGGGTGGCAGGATCGACCCATGCCAGACGCGCTCGATGTCACCCCCCACGACGCCACTCCCTACGACGCCCTGCTCCTGCTCTCGTTCGGCGGCCCGGAGGGGCCGGACGACGTGGTCCCGTTCCTGGAGAACGTGACACGCGGGCGCGGCATCCCCAAGGAGCGTCTGAAGGAAGTCGGTCAGCACTACTTCCTGTTCGGCGGGGTCAGCCCCATCAACGACCAGAACCGCGCCCTGCTGGACGCTCTGCGCAAGGACTTCGCCGGGCACGGCCTGGACCTGCCGATCTACTGGGGCAACCGCAACTGGGCGCCGTACCTGACGGACACGCTGCGCGAGATGGTCCGGGACGGCCGCCGCCGCATCCTGGTCCTCGCCACCAGCGCCTATGCCTCGTACTCGGGCTGCCGCCAGTACCGCGAGAACCTCGCCGACGCGCTCGCCGCCCTGGAGGCGGAAGGCCTGGAGCTGCCGAAGATCGACAAGCTGCGGCACTACTTCAACCACCCGGGCTTCCTGGAGCCCATGATCGACGGCGTGCTGCAGTCCCTCGCCGACCTCCCCGAGGATGTCCGCGACGGCGCGCACATCGCCTTCTCGACCCACTCGATCCCGACCTCCGCCGCGGACACCTCGGGGCCCGTCGAGGACCACGGTGACGGCGGTGCGTACGTCAGGCAGCACCTGGACGTGGCGCAGCTGATCGCCGACGCCGTCCGCGAGCGCACCGGCGTCGACCACCCCTGGCAGCTCGTGTACCAGTCCCGCTCCGGCGCCCCGCACATCCCGTGGCTGGAGCCCGACATCTGCGACCACCTGGATGAGCGGCACGCGGCCGGGGTCCCGGCCGTCGTGATCGCGCCCATCGGCTTCGTGTCCGACCACATGGAGGTCCTGTACGACCTCGACACGGAGGCCAAGGCCAGGGCCGAGGAGCTGGGCCTGCCGATGCGCCGCTCGGCCACCGTCGGCGCCGATCCGCGGTTCGCCGCCGCGATCCGCGAGCTCGTCCTGGAGCGCGCCGCGGTCGAGCGCGGGCAGGACGTCACCCCGTGCGCCCTGGGCGCGCTCGGCCCCAGCCACCACCTGTGCCCGGTGGGCTGCTGCCCGGTCCGCGCCCCCCGGCCCGCCGCCGCGGGCGCCGACAGCCCCTACGCGTGAGGAGCCCCGTGACCGACCCCCTGCACTCGGACCTGCTCGAACTCGCCCGGGAGGCCGCCCGCAACGCGGGCGCGCTGCTGCGGGACGGCCGCCCGGCCGACCTCGAGGTCGCCGGGACCAAGTCCAGCCCCATCGACGTCGTCACCGAGATGGACATCGCGGCGGAGAAGCTGATCACCGGCCTGATCGCCGATCACCGCCCGGACGACGGCTTCCTCGGCGAGGAGGGCGCCGCCACCGAAGGCACGAGCGGCGTCCGCTGGGTGATCGACCCGCTCGACGGCACGGTCAACTACCTGTACGGGCTGCCCACCTGGGCCGTCTCCATCGCCGCCGAGCAGGACGGCGAGACCGTCGTCGGGGTCGTCGCGGCCCCGATGCGCGGGGAGACGTACCACGCGGTCCGCGGTGGCGGAGCCTGGGCCACCGGCGCCTGGGACGGCGAGCGCAGGCTCACCTGCCGCCCCGCGCCTCCCCTGGACCAGGCCCTGGTCTCGACCGGCTTCAACTACGTCACCGAGGTCCGTGCCCACCAGGCCGAGGTCGCCCACAGGCTGATCCCGCTGCTGCGGGACATCCGGCGCGGCGGCTCGGCCGCGGTCGACCTGTGCGACGTCGCCGCGGGCCGCCTCGACGGCTACTACGAGCGGGGCTTGCACGCCTGGGACTTCGCCGCGGGCGACCTCATCGCCCGGGAGGCGGGCGCGCTGACCGGTGGGCGGCCCGGAGAGCGCCCGTCACACGACCTGACGGTCGCGGGCACGCCGGGCGTCTTCGAGCCCCTCCAGCGCCTCCTGGAGGACTTCGGCGCCTGGCACGACTGACGGGCGGCCCGTCCGCCGTGCCGCGGGGCCGTCCGTCGTACGCCGGGCTGCCGCACGGCTAACAGGACGTGAACACGACGGCACGGGGCCGGACGTGAACACGACGGCACGCGAATGGACGTCAACACGACCGCTCACACGGAACGGGCCCCGGCGCTGGATTCGCCGGGGCCCGCTCCGTACGCGCTGATCAGACGCTGTACGCGCCGACCTCCACACCGTGCTCGGCGGCGAGACGGCGCAGGTCGTCGAGCTCGCCCTGCTCCACCTCGACGAGGAACTCGTCGCCCTCGTCGCGAGCCCGGGACAGATCGGACTCGGTCGCCCTTATGCGCTGCAGAAGTCCTGCGGTGAATGCGTCCATGCTGCGCCCCCTCGTCCTGGGTCGTGGGTCAGTGGCACGGGGGTGTGCCGTTCGGAAGGGACGATCACGTCTGCGGTGGATGCCCAGCGCCGCTCAGCTGGGCGGCGACGGTGCCGGACACCCACGCCCGCTCTGCGGAAGCGGATTGATGCCGCACCGCATGGTGGTGCGGTACAAGCAGAGCGTGATCGCGGGATGTAAAGCCGTCCTCCCCCCGCTCCCTTCCGCGGAAACCTCAACCGGACGAGAAAATCCCGTATTCCCTTCTCCCGCCCTGTCTCGCCCCGCTCCTGCTCCTGAGCGCCCTGTGCTCACCCGCCTTACAGCCGACTTATGGCCGAAAAGGGCAGGATGGAGGCAACACACCCACGAAGACCCCTGCCCGCCCGCGCCCCGGAAGCGCTACGCGGGTGGACTTGAGGAAGGACAAGCGACGTGCGCGTACTCGTCGTCGAGGACGAGCAACTGCTCGCCGATGCGGTGGCCACCGGACTGCGCCGGGAGGCCATGGCCGTCGACGTCGTGTACGACGGTGCGGCCGCCCTGGAGCGCATCGGCGTCAACGACTACGACGTGGTCGTCCTCGACCGCGACCTCCCGCTCGTGCACGGCGACGACGTCTGCCGCAAGATCGTCGAGCTCGGCATGCCCACGCGCGTGCTGATGCTCACGGCCTCCGGTGACGTCAGCGACCGTGTCGAGGGTCTGGAGATCGGCGCCGACGACTATCTGCCCAAGCCCTTCGCGTTCAGCGAGCTCACCGCCCGCGTGCGTGCCCTCGGACGGCGTACGAGCGTGCCTCTGCCGCCCGTCCTGGAGCGTGCCGGGATCAAGCTCGACCCCAACCGCCGCGAGGTCTTCCGCGACGGCAGGGAGGTCCAGCTCGCGCCCAAGGAGTTCGCCGTGCTGGAGGTGCTCATGCGCAGCGAGGGAGCGGTCGTCTCGGCGGAGCAGTTGCTGGAGAAGGCCTGGGACGAGAACACGGACCCGTTCACGAACGTCGTGCGCGTGACCGTCATGACGTTGCGCCGCAAGCTGGGCGAGCCGCCGGTGATCGTCACCGTCCCCGGCTCCGGTTACCGGATCTGATCGCCCGTGGCCACTACCCCGGCGCCCCCGCAGGCGCCCCCGAAACCCACCTGGGACCCCAGGAGGCCGGCGCAGCCCTTCCCGTGGCTGCGCCCGACCATCCGCATAAGGCTCACGCTGCTGTACGGCGGGATGTTCCTGATCGCCGGCATCCTGCTGCTGTCGATCATCTACCTGCTGGCCGCCCAGGCGCTCAACACCGGAAACGAACCGCTGTTCAAGATCGTGGACGGCGACGCCATCAAAGTGACCAGCGACAACTGCCCGGCCATCAACAACACGAGCCCCATCTCGCTGTCGGCGTTCAACGAGGCGATCAGCGAGTGCATCGACCACCAGCGCCGGGTCGCCCTGGACAACCTCCTCAGCCGCTCCCTCCTGGCCCTGCTCGGCCTCGCCGTGATCGCCTTCGCCTTCGGCTACGCGATGGCCGGCCGCGTCCTGTCGCCGCTCGGCCGGATCACCCGCACCGCCCGCGCGGTGGCGGGCTCCGACCTGTCCCGCCGGATCGAGCTGGACGGCCCGGACGACGAGCTCAAGGAGCTGGCCGACACCTTCGACGACATGCTGGAGCGGCTGCAGCGGGCCTTCACCGCCCAGCAGCGCTTCGTCGGCAACGCCTCCCACGAGCTGCGCACCCCGCTGGCGATCAACCGCACGCTGCTCGAGGTGCACCTGTCCGACCCGAACGCCCCCGTGGAGCTCCAGCAGCTCGGCAAGACGCTGCTGGCCACCAACGAGCGCAGCGAGCAGCTCGTGGAGGGCCTGCTGCTGCTCGCCCGCAGCGACAACCAGATCGTCGAGCGCAAGCCGGTGGACCTCGCCGAGGTCGCCGCGCAGGCCATCGACCAGGTGCGCAGCGAGGCGGACGCCAAGGGGGTGGAGATCCGGGGCGAGCAGAAACCCGCGGTGGTCCAGGGCAACGGCGTGCTGCTGGAGCGGATCGCCCTGAACCTGGTGCAGAACGCCGTGCGCTACAACGTCCCCGAGAACGGCTGGGTCGAGGTCACCACCGATATCGAGCACGGCCAGGCGGTCCTGGTCGTGTCCAACACGGGCCCGGTGGTGCCGGCGTACGAGATCGACAACCTCTTCGAGCCGTTCCGGCGGCTGCGCACCGAGCGCACCGGCAGCGACAAGGGCGTCGGCCTCGGCCTGTCCATCGTCCGGTCCGTGGCCCGGGCCCACGGCGGGCACATCTACGCCCAGCCGCGCGAAGGGGGTGGGCTCGCGATGCGCGTCACGCTGCCCATCTGAGATCATGGCGCCAATCATCTCGGTGACACACGGGCTTGTTCGCTTTGCGCGGAATTTCCGGGCCGACAGACTGATGGTCCCGTGTGTGATCGATCACAAGAGCGGTTTTCCGGCCATCTACTCTCCGTGATCATGTGACCGGTCGGAAAGCCGGGAAAGTCCCGGTTTTCGGGGACCTTGATCACGGGAAGTACACGGTGAGACGCCTTTGAAGTGCGGCGTTCGGACCGTGTACGGTCCCCATCGCCATCCAAGCCGATCACTCATGGGGAGTCCGGTTGGGTGTCGATTGAGTAACAGACCTTGATGTGAGGCAAAATCTCCGCCTCGGGTCGGGCACAAGTCCGGCCTCTCACGCGTTACGTGCGCTGGAGACACCGCAGACACCCAGAGGGGGAGAGCGACATGGCTACCGATTACGACACCCCACGCAAGACCGACGATGACGTTGACTCGGACAGCCTCGAAGAGCTGAAGGCTCGCCGGAACGACAAGTCGGCCTCTTCCGTGGACGTCGACGAGTTCGAGGCCGCGGAAGGCCTCGAACTGCCCGGCGCGGACCTCTCGAACGAGGAGCTGGCCGTCCGGGTGCTGCCCAAGCAGCAGGACGAGTTCACATGCATGAGCTGCTTCCTGGTGCACCACCGCAGCCAGCTGGCCCGGGAGAAGAACGGTCAGCCGATCTGCCGCGACTGCGACTGAGGACGGGTCGGCCATGACTGGCTCGACCCCTCCTTGGAAGCGCCGCTTCTCCAAGAGGGGAGCGGACGAAGGGCCGCTGGACGGCCCGCGACACGGCGCGCGTGACGACGAGCGAGGCTCAACCAGTACGGGGGCGGCCTCGCTCGAACCGGCTGCCGACCGGGGTGACCTCCCGGCGCCCGTGGAGGTCCCCGCCCCCGTCGCCCGACGGAGGGTGGCCGCGTTCCGGGAAAGGGCACGGGAGAAGGCAAGGGAAGGAGCCCGCAAGGGCGGGATCCGGGCGAGGGCGGGGCTCGCGTTTCTCGCCGACCGGATCATCGAGCTCGCCCCGCGGGTCCCCGTACGGGACCTGGCGACGCTCCGTCGGCAGTTCCCGGGCCTCGGGCCCGAGCAGCTCGCCGACAAGCTCGTGGCGGGCGCGGCGGGCGCGACAGCGACGGTCGGAGCGGGGGTGGGAGCCGCGGCGATGTTTCCCGTGCCGCCCGCGATGCCGACGGAGCTGGCCGCCGAGGTCGTCGGGGTCGCGGCGATCGAGCTGAAGTTGATCGCCGAGCTCCACGAGGTGTACGGCGTACGGCCGGCCGGCCATCTCAAGCAGCGCAGCACCGCGTATCTCAACGCCTGGACGGAGGAGCGCGGGATCGACGCGACCAAGCCGTCCACGGTGAGTGTCGCGCTCAACAGCCGTATGAAACGGGAGCTGCGGCAGCGGATCATGAAGCGGACGCTCCGCAATCTTCCGAACCTGATGCCGTTCCTGGTGGGAGCGGCCGTGGGCGCGGCCATGAACCGCCGCGACACCAGAAAACTCGCCGCCCGGATCAGGGAGGACCTGCGCAGGATCCAGGTGCCCTGGGACGCGCTGGAGGACCTTCCGGTCCTGGAGCGCCCGGCCGACGCGCTGCCGATGGGCGACATCACCGACGGCGGCACCAAGGAACTCGATAACCGCCGCGAGGACGACGGGCACTGAGCCCGCGCCTGAACCCGGGCGGGGGAACGAACGGCCGAGTGTGCTACGCGGCTGCCTTCGCGGCCTTCAGCGCCTCGGCCAGCCGCTCCGGCTCACGGGTGGACAGGTAGAGGTACGGGGTCGGGTCGTCCGGGTCCGTGACCTCCACGCGCAAGGCCGTGGGGATGTAGGCGCGCAGCAGCAGGAACGCGCGGGTGTCGGCCTTGTGGGTGCGCCAGGCGCGCGCCTCCTCGGCGTCCAGGATCTCCGCCTCGCCCAGCGCAGTCACCGGGATCTTCGCCTCGCCCGCGATCAGCAGGCCGCCCACCACCCGGATCCGGACCGAGCCGTACGAGCTGGCGGCGACCGCGGCCGCCGCGGTCCCGCCGGCCAGGCCGCCGAGCGCCGGCAGTGTGCCGAAGGGCACCAGGACCAGGCCGAGCGAGAGACCCACCAGCAAGGAGATCAGCCACCAGGAGCGGGGCGCGGTGAGGCGTTCTTCGTAGGGGGCGGCGGAGAGCTGCATGAGCCAAGCTTGGCACGGTGTCCGGATGGGACCGGCGCGCGGGTAAGGTCTGCGGCTGTGAGTGGTACTTCCGCAGCTCTTCAGCCTCCGGCCGACGCCGTGAAACCGGCGCGACATCCCGACGCTCCCGCGCCCGGTGAGCCTCTCGGGGCGCACTACGGCCAGTGTTTCGGATGTGGTGGCGAGCAGCCCCACGGACTGCACCTTCAGGCGCGGGCCGGTGAGGGTGTGTCCCTCACCGCGGAGTTCACCGTGCAGCCCGCCCACCAGGGCGCCCCCGGCCTCGCGCACGGCGGGGTGCTCGCCACCGCGCTGGACGAGACGCTCGGCTCGCTGAACTGGCTGCTGCGCACCATCGCCGTGACCGGACGGCTGGAGACCGACTTCGTACGGCCCGTACCCGTCGGCACCACCCTGTTCCTGCAGGCGGAGGTGACGGCGGTGGCCGGGCGCAAGATCTACTCGACCGCCACCGGACGCGTCGGCGGCCCCGACGGGCCGGTCGCCGTCCGCGCCGACGCGCTCTTCATCGAGGTCAAGGTCGACCACTTCATCGACCACGGCCGCGAGGAGGAGATCCAGGCCGCCATGAACGACCCGGACCAGGTCCGCCGCGCCCGTGCCTTCGAGGTGAACCCGTGAGCCCCGTCAGCCGTGCGCCCCGTCCGGAACTCCAGGTGCTCATCCGGCGCGTCGACCCGGACGTACCGCTTCCGACGTACGAGCACCCGGGTGACGCGGGAGCCGATCTGCGGACCACCGAGGCGTGTGAACTCGGGCCCGGGGAACGGGCCGTGCTGCCTACGGGCGTGTCTGTGGCCCTCCCCGAGGGGTACGCGGCCTTCGTGCACCCGAGATCCGGTCTGGCCGCCCGCTGCGGCGTCGCCCTCGTCAATGCCCCGGGGACGGTTGATGCCGGGTACCGTGGGGAGATCAAGGTGATCGTGGTGAATCTCGACCCGCGCGAGCCCGTGCGGTTCGAGCGCTTCGACCGGATTGCTCAACTGGTCGTCCAGCAGGTCGAGAGGGTCCGCTTCCAGGAGGTGGCGGAACTTCCCGATTCGGCGCGGGCCGAGGGGGGCTTCGGGTCCACCGGCGGCCATGCCGCGGTGGGCGGGACGAGCGGCACAAGCGGTCGGGCCGCCGTGGGCGGCCAGGCGGGTGGGAATCGATACGCTTCGGTCGTATCCGACCGGGAAGGACAGTGACGTGTTCGGACGTCGCAAGAAGAAGGGTGCCGCCGAGGACGCGGCCGGCGAGGCCGAGCAGGTCGTCGACAGCGTCGACACTGAGGCGGACGAAGCAGAGGCCGAGCGGCTGAGGCTCGAACCGGCGCCGCGGCCCGACGGGCCGTGGGACAGCTCCGAGGTCCGCGACCCCGCCGAGGGCCGGGTCGACCTGGGTGGTCTGTTCGTGCCGGGTGTCGAGGGCATGGAGCTGCGGGTCGAGGTCGCGGGCGACGCGATCGTGGCGGCGACCGTCGTGCTGCGCGACAGCGCCATTCAGCTGCAGGCCTTCGCCGCACCCAAGCGTGAGGGTATCTGGACCGAGGTGCGCGAGGAGATCGCGGCCGGCATCACCCAGCAGGGCGGCATCGTCGACGAGGTCGAGGGACCGCTGGGCTGGGAGCTTCGGGCCCAGGTGCCGGTGCAGCTGCCGGACGGCACCGGCGGCTTCCAGGTCGTGCGGTTCGTCGGTGTGGACGGTCCGCGCTGGTTCCTGCGCGGGGTGATCTCGGGCCAGGGCGCGGTGCAGCCGCAGGCCGCCGGGCTGCTGGAACAGATCTTCCGGGACACGGTCGTGGTCCGCGGCGACGGCCCGATGGCGCCCCGCGACCCGATCGTCCTGAAGCTGCCGAACGACGCGCAGATGGTCCCCGAGAGCGTCCAGCAGGACCAGCAGGAGGAGGGCTCCCGCTTCTCGGGCGGCATGGGCCAGCTGCAGCGCGGCCCGGAGATCACCGAGGTCCGCTAGGCGCTCCGCTGGGCAGATCGACCCAGGGCCGCACCCTCACGGAGGGTGCGGCCCTTTCTCGTGCGCGGACTTTGACGGGGATCTTCGATGTCCCGCGCGGCGAACTCGTCGCCCTCAAGGGGCGCTCCGGCTCCCGGCGGCCGGCAGCTGGGGGCACCCCCAGGCCGTTCAGGCACTGGGGGTGCGTCGTCATCGCCCGCACCCTCGCCGACCACCACGCCCTCCTCATCGCACGTCGGGAGCGACGGGGAGATCGTCGAGCACTGAGCCGTATCGCCGCACTGCCGCGCCGCCGTATCGCTGCACCGCCGTATCGGCGCGCCGCCGTACCGCGCCGTACCGCCGTGCCGCCCCGGGCGTCAGAGTTACGTCAAGGACGGGCCCCCGTGCCGTACCCGGCCCCATATGTCGTGATTGCTGGCCGTAAGGTCGACGCTGGGTAGCCAGCAGTGACCGGAAGACAATGAGGCCATGGCACGCGGCAAGCTTCGGATCTACCTCGGTGCGGCACCGGGCGTCGGCAAGACGTACGCGATGCTGTCCGAGGCACACCGCCGTGTGGAGCGCGGTACGGACTGTGTGGTGGCGCTCGTCGAGCATCACGACCGGTCGCGCACCGAGGTGATGCTGCACGGCCTGGAGCAGGTGCCGCGCCGGCCGGTCGAGTACCGGGGCGGCGTCTTCACCGAGATGGACCTCGACGCCGTCCTCGCCCGCCGCCCCCAGGTCGCCCTGGTGGACGAACTCGCCCACACGAACGTGCCCGGCTCGCGCCACACCAAGCGCTGGCAGGACGTGGAGGAGCTGCTGGCGGCCGGGATCGACGTCATATCGACGGTCAACATCCAGCACCTGGAGTCGCTGGGCGACGTCGTCGAGTCGATCACCGGCGTACGGCAGCAGGAGACCGTGCCGGACGAGGTGGTGCGCCGCGCGGACCAGATAGAGCTGGTCGACATGTCCCCCGAGGCGCTGCGCAGACGGATGGCGCACGGCAACATCTACCGGCCTGACAAGGTCGACGCCGCGCTGTCGAACTACTTCCGGCCCGGGAACCTCACGGCCCTGCGGGAGCTGGCGCTGCTGTGGGTGGCGGACCGGGTCGACGAGTACCTGCAGCGGTACCGCAGCGAGCACCGGGTGTCGGCGATCTGGGGCTCGCGTGAGCGGATCGTGGTCGGTCTGACCGGCGGCCCGGAGGGCCGGACGCTGATCCGCCGGGCCGCCCGCCTGGCGGAGAAGGGCGCCGGCGGCGAGGTGCTGGCGGTGTACATAGCGCGCAGCGACGGGCTGACGTCGGCCTCGCCCAAGGAACTGGCCCTGCAACGCACCCTCGTCGAGGACCTGGGCGGCACCTTCCACCACGTCGTCGGCGACGACATACCGGCCGCCCTGCTGGACTTCGCCCGCGGCGTCAACGCCACCCAGATCGTGCTCGGCGTCTCCCGCCGCAAGAGCTGGCAGTACGTCTTCGGGCCCGGGGTCGGCGCCACGGTCGCCCGGAACTCCGGGCCGGACCTGGACGTCCATCTGATCACACACGACGAGGCGGGCAAGGGTCGCGGCCTGCCGGTCGCGCGGGGAGCCCGGCTCGGCCGCTCACGGATCATCGGGGGCTGGCTCGTCGGCGTGGTCGGCCCGGTGGTCCTGACGGTGCTCCTGCTGCACACCGTCCACCTGGGGCTCGTGAACAACATGCTGCTGCTCCTGGCGCTGACGGTGGCGGCGGCCCTGCTTGGCGGCCTGTACCCGGCGCTCGCCTCCGCGCTGGTCGCCTCGCTGCTGCTGAACTGGTTCTTCACCGCTCCCTTCCACACCCTGTCCATCGCCGACCCGAGGAACATCGTCGCCCTGGCGATCTTCGTGGGGGTGGCGGTGTCCGTGGCCTCCGTGGTCGACCTGGCCGCCCGCCGCACCCACCAGGCGGCCCGGCTGCGGGCCGAATCCGAAATACTGTCCTTCCTCGCCGGGAACGTGCTGCGCGGCGAGACCAGCCTGGAGGCGCTCCTCGAACGCGTCCGCGAGACCTTCGGCATGGAGTCGGCGGCGCTGCTGGAGCGCGAGGGCGACGTCGAGCCGTGGACCTGCGCCGGCCGCGTCGGTCACGGGCCGTCGGTCGAGCGGCCCGAGGACGCGGACGTGGACGTGCCGGTCGGGGACCACATGGCGCTCGCGCTGACCGGCCGGGTACTGCCCGCCGAGGACCGCCGGGTGCTGGCCGCCTTCGCCGCCCAGGCCGCCGTCGTGCTGGAGCGCCGCCGCCTGCAGGAGGAGGCCGACCGGGCCGGCGCGCTGGCCGAGGGCAACCGCATCCGTACGGCGTTGCTGGCCGCCGTCAGCCATGACCTGCGCACCCCGTTGGCCGGGATCAAGGCGGCGGTGTCCTCGCTGCGCTCCGAGGACGTCGAGTGGTCCGAGGAGGACCGGGCGGAGCTGCTGGCGGGCATCGAGGAGGGCGCCGACCGCCTGGACCACCTGGTCGGCAACCTGCTCGACATGTCCCGGCTGCAGACCGGCACGGTCACCCCGCTGATCCGGGAGATCGACCTCGACGAGGTGGTGCCGATGGCGCTCGACGGCGTGCCGGAGGGCAGCGTCGACCTGGACGTGCCGGAGAGCCTGCCCATGGTCGCCGTCGATCCGGGTCTGCTGGAGCGGGCGGTGGCCAACCTGGTCGAGAACGCCGTCAAGTACAGTCCGTCCGCGACCCCGGTGCTGGTCGCCGCCAGCGCCATCGCCGAGCGGGTCGAGGTACGGGTGGTCGACCGGGGTCCGGGCGTCCCCGACGAGGCGAAGGACCGCATCTTCGAACCCTTTCAGCGCTACGGAGACGCCCCGCGCGGGGCGGGGGTGGGCCTCGGCCTCGCGGTGGCGCGCGGTTTCGCCGAGGCGATGGGCGGCACCCTGAACGCCGAGGACACGCCCGGCGGCGGCCTCACCATGGTCCTCACCCTCCGGGCGGCGGGATCGCGCCCGGACCTTCTCCACCCCGCAGAACCTGAAAGGCAGGCCTCATGACCCGTGTGCTGGTGGTCGACGACGAGCCGCAGATCGTGCGCGCCCTCGTGATCAACCTCAGGGCACGCACGTACGAGGTCGACGCGGCCCACGACGGTGCCACCGCTCTGCGGCTGGCCGCCGACCGCCACCCCGACGTGGTGGTTCTGGACCTCGGCCTGCCCGACATGGACGGAGTCGAGGTGATCAGGGGACTGCGCGGCTGGACCCGGGTGCCGATCCTGGTGCTGTCCGCCCGGCACTCCTCCGACGAGAAGGTCCAGGCCCTGGACGCGGGCGCCGACGACTACGTCACCAAGCCCTTCGGCATGGACGAGCTGCTGGCCCGGCTGCGGGCCGCCGTCCGCCGCGCCGAGCCCGCCGGCGACGAGGGCGACGTGATCGTGGAGACCGGCGAGTTCACCGTCGACCTGGCCGCGAAGAAGGTCCACCGCGGCGGGAAGGACGTACGGCTGACGCCCACGGAGTGGCACCTGCTGGAGGTGCTCGTGCGCAACGGTGGCCGTCTGGTCGGGCAGAAGCAGCTGCTGCAGGAGGTGTGGGGGCCGTCGTACGGGACGGAGACGAACTACCTGCGCGTGTACATGGCGCAGCTGCGGCGGAAGCTGGAGGCCGATCCCTCCCGTCCGAAGCACTTCATCACCGAGCCGGGGATGGGCTACCGCTTCGAGAAGTGAAACTCACAAAACCGGTTCGGTGGCGCGGAAGTGGAGGTCAGGACGGTGGCCGGGAACGGCCGGTTCGGGCCGGACTCCCGGGGGTACGTGCTGTCAGTGCACCCCGGTACGCTTCAGATATGAGTGCTGTTCCTCGTTCCGAGAAGCCGGCGGGCCGGTTCCGGCGCATGCTCGACCGGCTCTCCTCGTCGCAGGAGGACCTGGAGTCCGAGGAGCTGCGGGAGGACGCCGACACCGCCGGCTGTACTCCGATCGGCGACTGCCAGGACCGGCAGATAGTGACGGTTACTGGTACCTTGCGCACGGTCACCCTGCGGCCGCGCGCCGGAGTCCCGGCCCTGGAGGCCGAGCTGTTCGACGGCTCCGCCGCGCTGGACGTGGTGTGGCTCGGCCGGCGCTCCATCACGGGGATAGAGCCGGGGCGCAAGCTGATCGCATCGGGCCGGATCTCCATGAGCCGGGGCCGCCGGGTGCTGTTCAATCCCAAGTACGAACTCAGACCCCTCGGACGGGAGTAGCCGGTGACGTCGCTCGACAAGCCGACCGAAGACACATCTGCGGACGACGCCCGGGCGGTGACGGAGGCCGCGCTGTTCGAGGCGTTCGGCGGAGTGCGGGGCATGGTCGAGACGGTGCTCCCCGGCCTTCTCTTCGTCACGATCTACACGATCAACAAGGATCTGCACCTGTCGGCGATCGCGGCGCTGGCCGTGTCGCTGGTGCTGGTGGTGGTCCGGCTGGCGATGAAGGACACCGTCAAGCACGCCTTCAGCGGTGTCTTCGGCGTCGCCTTCGGTGTCGTCTTCGCGATGATGACCGGCAACGCCAAGGACTTCTACCTGCCCGGCATGCTCTACACGCTGGGCCTGGGGCTCGCGTACATCATCACCACCCTGTGCGGTGTCCCGCTGATCGGCCTGATCCTCGGCCCGGTCTTCAAGGAGAACCTCTCCTGGCGCACCCGCAACCCCGGCCGGAAGAAGGCGTACGCGAAGGCCAGTTACGCCTGGGGCGCGATCCTGCTCGCCAAGTGCGCGATCCTCTTCCCGCTGTACTGGTGGGCCGACACCACCCAGCTGGGCTGGGTGCTGGTCGCGCTGAAGATCCCGCCGTTCCTGCTCGCGGTGTGGCTGACGTGGGTCTTCCTGGCCAAGGCGCCGGCTCCGATCGACGTGTTCGCGGAGATGGAGGCGAAGGAGAAGGCGGAGCGGGAGCGCGAGGCCGCACTGGCCGCCGAGCGCGAGGAGACCGCGGGCGCGCGGCACCGTCGCGAGGCGTAGCTCCGTACGAGGACGAGGGGCGCCCGGAGATCTCCGGGCGCCCCTCGTCCTCGTCGTACCCCCGGCGGGATCAGCCCGCCGTGTTCTCCCGCCGCACCGACAGCAGGTCCTCCAGCTGCTCCTCGCGGGCCTGCGCGGCCACGAAGAGGAGCTCGTCGCCCGCCTCCAGGGAGTCCTCCCGGGTCGGGGTCAGGACGCGGGTGCCGCGGATGATGGTGACCAGGGACGTGTCCTGGGGCCACTCGACGTCGCCGACCTGGGTGCCGGCCAGGGCCGACTCCTCCGGCAGGGTCAGCTCCACGAGGTTGGCGTCGCCGTGGCTGAAGCGCAGCAGGCGCACCAGGTCGCCGACGCTCACCGCCTCCTCCACCAGGGCCGACATCAGGCGCGGCGTGGAGACGGCGACGTCCACGCCCCAGGCCTCGTTGAACAGCCACTCGTTCTTCGGGTTGTTGACCCGGGCGACGACGCGCGGAACGCCGTACTCCGTCTTCGCGAGCAGCGAGACGACCAGGTTCACCTTGTCGTCGCCGGTCGCGGCGATGACGACGTTGCAGCGCTGCAGCGCCGCCTCGTCCAGGGACGTGATCTCGCAGGCGTCGGCGAGCAGCCACTCCGCCTGCGGCACGCGCTCGACCGAGATGGCGGTCGGCGCCTTGTCGATCAGCAGGACCTCGTGTCCGTTCTCCAGCAGCTCGCCCGCGATCGAACGGCCGACCGCGCCGGCTCCGGCAATGGCGACCCTCATCAGTGACCGCCCTCCTCTTCGGGACCCTTGGCGAACGCCGCCTCGACCCTGTCGACCTCGTCGGTCCGCATCATCACATGCACCAGGTCGCCCTCCTGCAGCACGGTCTGCGAGGTGGGCAGGATCGCCTCGCCGAGCCGGGTCAGGAACGCGACGCGGACGCCCGTCTCCTCCTGCAGCCTGCTGATCTTGTGCCCGACCCAGGCCCCGGACGCGTGCACCTCGGCGAGCTGCACGCCGCCGGTGGGGTCGCGCCACAGCGGCTCGGCGCCCGAGGGGAGCAGGCGGCGCAGCATCTGGTCGGCGGTCCAGCGGACGGTGGCGACGGTGGGGATGCCCAGGCGCTGGTAGACCTCGGCACGGCGGGGGTCGTAGATACGGGCGGCCACGTTCTCCACGCCGAACATCTCGCGGGCCACCCGCGCCGCGATGATGTTGGAGTTGTCACCGCTGGAGACAGCGGCGAAGGCGCCGGCCTCCTCGATGCCCGCCTCGCGCAGGGTGTCCTGGTCGAAGCCGACTCCGGTGACCCGGCGGCCACCGAACGAAGAGCCCAAGCGGCGGAAGGCGGTGGGGTCCTGGTCGATCACGGCGACCGTGTGCCCCTGTTCCTCCAGGGTCTGGGCGAGAGCGGAGCCCACTCTGCCGCAGCCCATGATGACGATGTGCACGACCGTCCTTCCGGTGTCCGGGTGTCTTGATTTTTCCTCAACAGGGTCTCAGACCGCCGCCCAAGCTACACACGCACGTCCTGGGAGGGGGACCCCCGTGCACGATCGCCGGGTGCCGCGGCGGTCAGCGGCGGTTGATGCTGCGCACACTGGCGAGGGTGAGGATGCCGAGGACGACGAGCGCGGCTGCGGCGCCGATCAGTTCTGCGGTCGCGTGCACGGGACCTCCATGGGGCGGCGACAGCCGGGAGAAGGGGGCGGGGCGTAGTCATGCCGGGTTCGGTCCGGGTTTGGTCATATAGCCATGAGAACGCCCCCACCTGCGGAATCCGCTGCCGCACCGGTCCCTGATTTCACTCGGAGAGCAGAGGGAACGCGGACAGGGGGTGGCGGGTGGGCGGCCCCGCGTTCGAACGCTTACGATCCTCTGTTGTGTCCAAACTGACCGACGTGCCCAAACGGATCCTGATCGGGCGCGCACTGCGCAGTGACCGGCTCGGGGAAACGCTCCTGCCGAAGCGCATCGCACTTCCCGTCTTCGCCTCCGACCCGCTGTCCTCCGTGGCGTACGCACCCGGAGAGGTACTGCTGGTTCTGTCCATCGCGGGTGTGTCGGCGTACCACTTCAGCCCGTGGATCGCCGCCGCGGTCGTCGTGCTGATGTTCACCGTGGTCGCCTCCTACCGGCAGAACGTGCGCGCCTACCCGAGCGGTGGCGGCGACTACGAGGTGGCGAACACCAACCTCGGCCCCAAGGCGGGCCTGACGGTGGCGAGCGCCCTGCTCGTCGACTACGTGCTGACCGTGGCCGTGTCGATCTCCTCCGGCATCGAGAACCTCGGCTCCGCCATCCCGTTCGTCGTCGAGCACAAGGTCTTCTGCGCGATCGCCGTGATCGTGCTGCTGACGCTGATGAACCTGCGCGGCGTGAAGGAGTCCGGCACGGTCTTCGCCATCCCGACGTACGTCTTCGTCGCGGGCGTCTTCACCATGATCGCGTGGGGTGCGTTCCGGGGGCTGGTCCTCGGCGACGAGATGCGGGCACCGACGGCCGACTACGAGATCAAGCCCGAGCACCAGGGCCTGGCGGGTTTCGCCCTGGTCTTCCTCCTGCTGCGCGCCTTCTCCTCCGGCTGTGCCGCGCTCACCGGCGTCGAGGCGATCTCCAACGGCGTCCCGGCCTTCCGCAAGCCCAAGTCGAGGAACGCGGCGACCACGCTCGCGCTGATGGGTCTGCTCGCGGTCACCATGTTCTGCGGCATCATCGGCCTGGCCCGGGCGACCGACGTCCGCATGGCCGAGAACCCGGCCGTCGACCTGCTCCGTGACGGCGTCCCGGTCGGTGCCGACTATGTGCAGCACCCGGTCATCGCGCAGGTCGCCGAGGCCGTCTTCGGCACGGACAGCCTGCTGTTCATCCTGCTGGCCGCGGCTACCGCGCTGGTGCTGTTCCTCGCCGCGAACACCGCCTACAACGGCTTCCCGCTGCTCGGCTCGATCCTCGCCCAGGACCGCTACCTGCCGCGCCAGCTGCACACCCGCGGCGACCGGCTCGCCTTCTCCAACGGCATCGTGCTGCTCGCCGGCGCGGCCATTCTCCTCGTCTGGATCTACGGCGCCGACTCCACGCGCCTCATCCAGCTGTACATCGTCGGCGTGTTCGTGTCCTTCACGCTCAGCCAGACCGGCATGGTCCGGCACTGGAACCGCCACCTGGCCACCGAGAGGGACCCGGCCAAGCGCCGCCACATGATCCGCTCGCGCGCCATCAACGCCTTCGGTGCCTTCTTCACCGGCCTGGTGCTGGTCGTCGTCCTCGTCACCAAGTTCACGCACGGCGCGTGGGTCGCGCTGCTCGGCATGGTGATCTTCTACGCGACGATGACGGCGATCCGTAAGCACTACGACCGCGTCGCCGAGGAGATCGCGGCACCGGACGGCCCGAGCGACGACATCGTCCGGCCGTCCCGCGTCCACTCCGTCGTCCTCATCTCGAAGATCCACCGCCCGACGCTGCGCGCGCTCTCCTACGCCAAACTGCTGCGCTCGGACACCCTGGAGGCGCTCAGCGTCAACGTCGACCCGGCGGAGACCAAGGTGCTGCGCGAGGAGTGGGAGCGGCGCGGCATCGACGTACCGCTGAAGGTCCTCGACTCGCCCTACCGTGAGATCACGCGGCCGGTCATCGAGTACGTCAAGAGCCTGCGCAAGGAGTCGCCGCGCGACGCGGTGTCCGTGATCATCCCCGAGTACGTGGTCGGCCACTGGTACGAGCACCTGCTGCACAACCAGAGCGCGCTCAGGCTCAAGGGCCGGCTGCTGTTCACGCCGGGTGTGATGGTGACCTCGGTGCCGTACCAGCTGCAGTCGTCCGAAGCGGCCAAGCGGCGGGCCCGCAGGGAGCAGGAGTGGAGCAAGCGCGCGCCGGGTGCGGTGCGGCGCGGTCCGGCGGAGGAGCGGGCGAAGGAGTCCTCGGCGCCCCAGTAGACTGGTGGGCTGTTGTCCCGGGCCGGTCGCCGCAGGCCACCATGGACCGCGGTCCGTCCGTCCCGCACGATGTTCCTTCTCTAGGTTGTGGAGTCACCCCGCCATGCAGGCAGAACCGAGGAAGTCGCTGGTGGGGGAGGAGTACGAGGTCGAGATCGGCCCCGTCGCCCACGGTGGCCACTGCATCGCCCGTACGTCCGCCGGCCAGGTGCTGTTCGTCCGGCACACGCTGCCCGGTGAGCGGGTCGTCGCCCGTGTCACGGAGGGCGAGGAGGGCGCCCGCTTCCTGCGCGCCGACGCGGTGAAGATCCTGGAGGCGTCCAAGGACCGCATCGACGCCCCCTGCCCGTTCGCCGGTCCCGGCCGCTGCGGCGGCTGCGACTGGCAGCACGCCAAGCCCGGAGCGCAGCGACGCCTGAAGGCCGACGTCATCGCCGAACAGCTCGCGCACCTCGCCGGGCTCACGCCCGAGGAGGCCGGCTGGGACGGCACGGTGGTCCCGGCCGAGGGCGACAAGCTGCCCGCGGGCCAGGTCCCGGCCTGGCGGACGCGCGTGCAGTACGCGGTGACCGCCGACGGCCGCGCGGGCCTGCGCCGACACCGCTCGCACGAGGTCGAGCCGATCGACCACTGCCTGATCGCGGCCGAGGGCGTCAGCGAGCTCGGCGTCGAAAAGCGCGACTGGACCGGCATGGACTCCGTCGAGGCCATCGCGGCGACGGGCTCGCAGGACCGCCAGGTGATCCTGACGCCGAAGCCGGGCGCGCGCCTGCCGCTGGTGGAGCTGGACCGCCCGGTGTCGGTGATGCGCGTGGACGAGCGGTCCGGCGGCGTCCACCGCGTCCACGGCCGCCCCTTCGTCCGCGAACGCGCCGACGGCCGCACCTACCGCGTCGGAGGCGGCGGCTTCTGGCAGGTCCACCCGAAGGCGGCGGACACCCTGGTGACGGCGGTCATGCAGGGCCTGCTGCCGCGCAAGGGCGAGTCGGCCCTCGACCTGTACTGCGGCGTGGGCCTCTTCGCGGGCGCGCTCGCCGACCGCCTCGGCGAGAAGGGCGCGGTGCTCGGCATCGAGTCGGACAAGCGCGCGGTGGAGGACGCCCGGCACAATCTCGCCGACTTCGACCGTGTGCGGATCGAGCAGGGCAGGGTGGAGTCGGTGCTGCCGCGCACGGGCATCACGGAGGTCGACCTCGTCGTCCTCGACCCGCCGCGGTCGGGGGCCGGCCGGAAGACGGTGGCGCATCTGGCGTCGCTGGGCGCGCGGCGGATCGCGTACGTGGCCTGCGATCCGGCGGCCCTCGCGCGGGATCTGGCGTACTTCCGGGACGGGGGGTACCGGGTGCGGTCGCTGCGGGCGTTCGATCTGTTTCCGATGACGTCCCATGTGGAGTGTGTGGCGATTCTTGAACCGGCAGCAAAGGGGCTCTGACCTGCAGTTTTCCTAGGCCGCTCAGGTGCGGCCGGGTGTGCTCGACCTGTTTCCCGGCCCCCCGAGGTGAAGGGCGCCATACGCTCGGAGCCTCCCGTCTGACATGGGGTTTCGTTACGGGGAATGAGGATGACGGTTGAGCTCCCTTTCCTCTCGGCAGGATGGTGGCCCACGGTCTTGACGCTCGGCTGACGCCCGCTCTGATGAGTTGTACCTTTGGTGCCAACCTAGACACAGGCGTCCACCACTCCCTCCAGCGCGGCACGCTCCACCACGGCGCGTTCGCGCATAGACCGTCGGGTCCTGGTCCGGCCGTCACGAGTTCAGGCAGCGGCTGTGCTTCCCTCACAGATAGCCGGCATCAAAAGGCGACAGGCGTGAAAAGCCTGGCGCGAACCTCACCCTGCCGGGGCGATTGGCGTCAAGACCGGTTCCTCGCTCCAGTCGGCGCCAGTCTGCTCCGGACCGCCGACGCCGTCATGGACGGCGAGGAGCAGCGCCGGCCGGCAGGGGGCCCGGCCGCATGGTGCGGCGTCGGCGAGGGGGGTGGAGGCGGCTACTGGGAGAACGAGAAGTACAGGGTTCGACCGTAGTCGCCCGTCGCCGTGGTGGGGCCGCCGCTGGGGCCGAGCGCGGACGGTGCGTCGAACTTGGTGCCGATGGCCGGGATGGCGTCGAGGAACGACAGGTCTCCCTTCGGGAAGGGCGGCGCGGTATGGCGGGGGTCGGGGCCGAACCGGGGGGTGAAGAGGCGAAGGTAGAGGTTCTCCTCCTCGGAGACCATGGTGATGCGTCCGGCGGTGGTGTGCAGGGACGCCCAGCGGACGCCCGCGTGGTAGCCCTTGAACTCCGGGTACACCCAGCCGTCGGCACCGGTCGCGGTGTCGTTGTACTGCTTCTTCCAGACGTCCGTCGCGACCCCGCGCAGCCGGTTCTTCCACACCCTGTGGGGTCCGTGGCCGAGCCATGTCACGCCGGTCACCTGCGATTCGGGATGGTCGAAGCCGACGCCGAAGAGGTCGTGCTCGCCGGTGAGGTGGTAGCGGTAGTCCAACTGCAGCCAGCCGCTGGGGTGCAGATGCCACCGGACGTGCCGCAGCACGCCGGAGTACTCGGCCTCCACCGTGTAGCCGTTGCCGTCGGGCCCGTGTGTCAGGCGGGTGAGGTCGGCCGTTCCGGTGGTGGGCAGCGGGCCGCGGGACAGCGCGAAGTCCGTCCCTCGGCGGGTGACGCCGGCCAGCATGCCCGTCGTGGCGTCGAGCGTGACCGTGGTGTGGCCGGACGCGAGGGTGAGCCTGTCGTCCGCGAGCCGGCCGCGTACGGCCGGTCCCGGGCCCGTCCGTACCAGCCGTCGGGCCTGTTCGGCGGCGGAGGCGATGGTCCATGTCCAGCGGCGGATCTCGCGGCCGTCGGCATCGGCGACGGTGAGCGCCAGGGCGTCGGCGCGTCGCCAGCCGGACGGCAGGGGCAGGCGCAGCACTCCTTGCGCGCCGGGTTCGATGTCGGGAGCGGAGGCGGTGCCCTGGGCCCGCACCGTGTGGCCGTCCCGCCGCTGCGCCGGGGTGCGGAAGTCCAGGAGCCGCCAAGTGAACCGGCAGGTACGGGTGTTGGTGAAGGCGTAGTGGTTGGTGAGGCTGATCCGCCCGTCGAAGTCGTCCGGCAGTCCGGAGGTGAACCGCTCCGGCTCGGCGAGTTGTACGGGAGACCAGATGTCCTTGATCGTGTAGAAGCCGGCCTCCTTCTCGCGGAAGGGGCCGAGGATGCCGTCGGGTGCGGCGTTGCCCGCCACATCGATGGCGCCGCCGAGGTCGTCCCGCACGATGCCCTCGTCGACCAGTGACCACAGGAAGCCTCCGGCACTAAGCCGTTCACGGCCCATCAGCTTCCAGTAGTCGTCGAGCCCCGCGCCGGCACCGCCGTCGTAGAGACCGTGGAGGAACTCGGTGGGCATGAAGACGTCGCCCTGTTCCTGGAGGATGCGGCGCGTGCTGGCGTACGTCTCGTAGTGGTCGGTGTTGATGCCGCCGAAGTTGGCCCAGGGGTGGAGAACGGTGCGCCGCTGGGGGTCGTGGCGGGCGTAGTCGTCGTCGAGGGCGGTGTTCCAGCCGCCTTCGTTGCCGTTGCACCAGAACAGGATCGACGGGTGGTTGACGTCACGGGTGACCATCGAGGCGACGAGGGGTCTGCCCGCCGCCTCGTCGTAGGACTTCTGCCAGCCGGCCAGTTCGTCGAGCACGTACAGCCCGAGTTCGTCGGCGAGGTCGAGGAAGTGCGTGTCCGGCGGGTAGTGGGACATCCGGACCGCGTTCATGTTCATCTCCCGCGTCAGGAGGATGTCCTTGCGGCTGATGCGGGCGCTGGTCGCCCGGCCGGACGTGGGCCAGATGGTGTGCCGGTTGGCTCCTTTGAGGAGGATCCTGACGCCGTTGACGTACACGCCGTCGCCGGGGCGCACCTCGACGGTGCGGAAGCCGAATCTCTCGTCGACGCGGTGGACGGTGCGGCGGTCGCCGACGCGGAGCGCGACCTCGACGCGGTAGAGGTGCGGGGTCTCCGCCGTCCACTGCCGGGGGGAGTCGACAGTGGTCCTGAGGGTCACCGTCGTGGCGCCGGGAGCGACGGCCGCGGTGAACGGGGCGCCGACCTGGCGCCCGGAGAGGTCGGTGACCCGGGCGACGAGACGGTCGGCGGCACCGGTACCCGACAGATGGGCGTCCATCCGCAGCGTGCCGTCGGCGCGGGCGTCGACGGCGATGCGTTCGATGTGCTGGAGCGGGAACGCCTCGAGATGGACGGGGCGGTAGATGCCGCCGAAGTTCCAGTAGTCCCCGAGGCGTTCGGCCCGGTTGACGGAGTCGTCGGTGGATTCCTTGCTGACGGTCACCTCCAGGAGGTTGTCCTGCCCCGGACGCAGCTTTCCGGTCACCTCGTGCCGGAACCGGTAGAAGCCGCCGCGGTGGACGGGCCCGGCCGACTCGCCGTTGATCCACGCCTCGGTCTCGGTCATCGACCCCTCGAAGACGAGGAAGACGCGTCTGTCACGCCAGTGGGCAGGCGGCGTGAAGGTGTGCCGGTAGCGGCCTTTCTCCTCCGGGCGCAGATTCCACCCGTAGTTGTACGTGCCGTATCCGTGGAACTCCCAGTTGGACGGAACCGGGATGCTGCCCCAACTGCCGCTGCGCCGCCCGCTGGTGCACAGGAAGTCCCAGTCGACCGGGTTGTCGGCGTCCTCGCCGGACAGGTACAGGCGCTCGGTGCGCGTGGAAGCGTCCGTTCCGTCGGCCGTCTCGGCCTCGGCGGCCCGGGCCGAGCCCGTGGGAAGGCCTCCGGCGAGGGCCGCGCCGGCTGCGCCCAGGATCAGAACGCCACGGCGTGACAATTGCATGACATCTCCAGCCTTCAGAAACCATCGGGAGGGAACGGCGGGGACGTGCGCGTAGTCGACGGGTCCGGGTCGGCGCTTCCCCGCCCGCGCACCGCGGGCCGACAGACCGCCGCGGGGCCTGCCCGGCCCTCTCAGCCCTGGGCGGTGGTGTCAGCCGAGGCGCCACTGCTGGTTGCTGCCGCCGTTGCAGTCCCACAGTTGGACCAGTGCGCCGCTGGCGGTGGAGGCACCGGTCACGTCCAGGCACAGGCCTGACTGGACGCTGGTGATGGTGCCGTTGGAGTTGCGGTTCCATTGCTGGTTGGTGCCGCCGTTGCAGTCCCAGATCTGCGTCTGGGTGCCGTTGGTCTGCGAAAAGCCGGGCACGTCCAGGCACTTGCCGGAACCGGTGGCGTGGACCGGACCTGTGGTGGTCCCGCCGGTCCCGCCGTCGAGTCCGAAGAAGGCGATGGCCCGGGCCGCCATGCCGCTTTCGGGCAGGGAGTGCCCGGCACCCTGGATGCTGATCGCCTCGACCGGTGCCTGCGCGCCGGCGGAGCCGTAGCGGGTGCGGGTCCAGCCGGGCTGCGGGGAGTCGGTGAAGACCGGGGTCCGGCTCACCCCGAGCACATTGGTCCACTGCTTGATCTCTTCACCGAAGTTCACGTAGTCCAGCGCTTCGTCCTCGGTGCCGTGCCACAGCTGCATCCGCGGCCGGGGGCCGGTGTACCCCGGGTAGGCGTTGCGGACGAGGTCGCCCCACTCCTGCGGGGTCTTGGTGATCTGGCCGGTGGAGCAGGCGCTGTTCCAGCCGGAGCCGTCGGTGGTGGCGAAGCAGCCGAACGGCACGCCCATGAATGCCGCACCGGCCTTGAACAGGTCGGGGTAGTCGCCGAGCAGGACATTGGTCGTCATCGCGCCGGACGAGGCGCCGGTGACGTAGACCCGGCCGGGGTCGGCGTTCATGTTCTGCAGGGTGTAGCGGACCATCGAGGCGATGCTCGTGGGGTCACTGCCCCCGTCACGCTTGAGCGCCTGGGGTGAGGAGACGTCGAAGCACTGCCCGGTGACGTTCGCGTCCGGGTAGACGACGATGAACCCGTACTGGTCGGCCAGGCGGGCGAACTCCGTGTTGGAGTGGAAGGCGGGCCCCGTGCCGGTGCAGTAGTGCACTGCCACCAGCACGGCCGGGCGTGCCGGAGCGTTGTCGGGCCTGTAGACGTACATCCGCAGGTTTCCGGGGTTGCTGCCGAAGTTGGTCACCTCGGTCAGTGACGCGGCCGACGCGGTGGTGGCCGAGGCGCCGGTCAGTACGAGCGCCCCGATCAGCGGCGAGATCGCCATCAGCAGGGCTACCAGTACATCTGTGACGCTTCTCTTTTTGGACTTCCGGGACATGACGGTGCCCTATCTGAAATCCGGCGCGGCCGGGGGATGACCGGTGGTGAAGCGCTTCGACGGTTCCATTGTCCTGGGCGTGGTGTCAATGCCTGGCGGTAAGCAAGGCCGCGTCGCCTCCATTCCTCTGTTTCAGTAGAGAATTCTCATCAACTCGAGTTGTCAGTTGAAGCGCTTCAACATTCGCTGAGGGCACCGGCCGACCTTGATCGCTTTTCCAAGTGCGGGCCATGACCGTGTTCGGGAACGCTGTGGCGAGCCGATCCGCCGCAGTCTGACCGCGACGGGAGGGCCGTTGTCGACGATCCAGAACACGCGCTTGGCGCTTGCGTAGGGTTCCTGGCTCATGACCTGGGCAGCCAGGCGGCTATGGAGGCCAGGGCGTGCCGCGTCTGCAGGTGTGATCGACGCGCGTCGCCCTGGCCGTGCCGGGGTCGAAGGCGGGGTGGCAGCGGCACCGGGCCTGGGATGGACGTCTTCTCATCCGCGCTGATCACGTACTCGTCATCGCCGAGCTGTTCGCCCTGCCAGGTGCAGGGAGTCGTCGGTGCCGCAGCCGAGGCCGGTGACGTAGGTGCCCAGCGTCCGTCAGCGGCACTGACGTGCCGTCTCGACGGGGCTCTCGTGCGGGCCTCGGCCGTCCGGTCCCGCCGGGGCAGCCGCACGTACGTCGCGCGGGCTCGCGCCGAGTTCACGGCGGCAGGCCTTGTTGAAGGCCTGGAGGTCGGCGATGCCCACAGCCGCGGCGACGGCGGTGATGGACAGGGTGGAGGACAACAGAAGGTGACGGGCGCGCTGAAGGCGTCGGTGCCGGATGTACGACACGACCGTGAGGCCGGTTTCGGCACGGAACACGCGTGTCAGGTGTGTGTGGGAGATAGCGACGGCGCGAGCGACGTCCGGTACGGACAGCGGGCCTGCCAGGTGTTCCTCGACGTAGGCCTGGGCTGCGGCCACGAAGGGGTGGCGGCGCCCGGCTCCCTCGCCCCTCGGTAGCTCGGCGATGCGCCACAGAGCGGTCCAGACCTCGGCCGTGGCTCGTGGGGGAGAGGTCGGCATGGCCGTCACGGCGTGTCGGAGCAGGTCGGCCAGGTGGGTGCTCTCGGCCGCGGCGTCCTGCATCACGGGCACCACCCGCGCGGTTCCGCCGTCGTGCAGCCGCAGGTGGACGTAGAAATGTTCCGACCTGCCCCGGTAGTGGAAGTGCACCTCCGTGTTCGGCGGCACGAGGCTGACGTGGCCGGGACGTATGGGGTGGACCGACTGCCCGAGGGACAGAGCACCCTCGTAGTGGTAGAGGTGCAGCTGCCACAGATCAGGCAGCCGGAAGACATCGTGGGCGGTGGAGACGCCGTGTACCCCGATGCCGGCATCGACCACGGTGGGCGCCTCGTCGAGCCGCAGCGTTACGTGTTTCACGAGGACGGAAAATTACCAGCACTGGGCGATTTCAGCCCACGACCGAGCCGGACTGGGCACGTACGTTCGTCGTATGTCAACCAGCAAGCAACTCCTGACATCTGTTCAGGTGGCGCGCTTCGTCGGACAGGGATTCCTGCGCCTGGACGGGGTGGTGCCGCAGGAGATCAATGAGCGGGCCATCGCGGCCTTGACCGAGGGCCTGCCTGAAGTGTCCTACGGCATTCCGCTGCGCGGGGCGTTCGCGCGGGACACCTTCGTCCACGAGCTGCTCGCCCTGCCGGTCGTCGCGGGCGCTGTCGAGAGCCTGGTCGGCCCCGAGCCGACCGTCGACCACCATGCGGTTCATGTGCGCGAGCCGCACGAGGGACAGGCACAGCCGCTCCACGCGGACGCGATCATCGACATGCGGCCGGACGCGTTCGACATCCAGCTCATGTACTACCCGCACGAGGTGACCGCCGAGATGGGCGGCACCCTCAGCGTGCCCGGAAGCCATCTGCGCAGGATCAACGAGACGGACATCGGCCGCGTCCAGAACCTCCGGGGACAGACCCGTCTGACCTGCCCGGCGGGCACGGTCGTTCTCGTGCATCACGGCATCTGGCACAGTGGCCGCCGCAACGACACCGCGCACCGTCGCTACATGTACAAACTCCGCCTCAACCCGACCGTGCCGCAGGTGCGTCTGTGGGACCTCTCCGACCTGCACGACCCCGCGGTGACCGCGGAACTCAACACGTACTTCCCCTGGTACGAGTGGGCCACGGGCCGACTGGAGATCTACAACCGGGTCCTGCTGTGGCGGGCCCTGACCGGAGACGACTCGTTCGACGTCGAGAACTGGGTCACGCGCGTCAGCAACCGGCCGGCCCTGAGGAGTCACGCATGAGGCAGCAGGTTCTGGTCCTCTATCTCGCGACGTCGGCGCTGGACTCCCCCGTCGTGGGCTGGTCCCGCTACGACGGGACCGGCCGGACCCGTCCGACGACCGGTGACAGCGATGAGCCGCCCTATTCCACCGGGCTTGGCGCGTTGCAGGACGGGTGGCGCCTGTTCCAGGCCTCCCAACTGCTGCCCCCGCAGCCCGGTCACGAGTACGACGTGTCCTTCCTCAAGCACGAGTTCTTCTTCGAGAAGTTGGAGGACAGCTCTCGTCCCTGACCCGACCCGACGCAAAAACGTGTGCGCGCCGGGGAAGAGTTCATCGGCGACTCCCTCACGGGGGCTACGGCAACCTCTCGACCTCCCGCACCTGCCCTGGGACCAGGTCAGGCGGACCACGAACGCCGACGTGAGCTACGGCGCCCTCACCGCCCGGCAACTGAACGCCGGCTACCAGATCAACGGCTACTCGGCCCATGACGACCGACTCATCGCCGACCGGCTCACCTCCCCCGGGGGAGGGTCTGCGCGCACCAGATCGTCTTGCCGTTCGTGGTGTGCCGGGTGCCCCACCCCTGGGTGAGCTGGGCGACGAGCAACAGGCCCCGGCCGCCCTCGTCGAAGGCGCGCGCCCGGCGCAGGTGCGGAGCGGTGCTGCTGGCGTCGGAGACCTCGCAGATCAGGGAGGTGTCGCGAATCAGCCGCAGCTTGATCGGCGGCTCGCCGTATCTGATGGCATTGGTGACCAGCTCACTGACGACCAGCTCGGTGACGAACGACGCCTCCTCCAGGCCCCAGGCCTCCACCTGGTCGATGGCGAACTTCCTGGCGCGCGGCACCTGCGCGGTGTCGGGCTCGACGTCCCAGTCGGCGACGTGGTGGGGATCCAGCGCGTGAGTGCGAGCGAGCAGCAGGGCGGCGTCGTCGGTACGGCGATCAGGGAGCATGGCGTCCATCACCGTGCCGCACAGGGCCTCCAGCGAGGTGGCCGGGTGGTGCAGGGCTCGCTGCAGTTCGGCGATCCGCTGGTCGACATCGCGCTCGCGGCTTTCCACCAGTCCGTCGGTGTAGAGGGCGAGCAGGCTGCCCTCCGGCAGTTCGAGCTCGGTGGCCTCGAAGGGCAGCCCACCGATGCCGAGCGGCGGTCCCGGATGGACGGGTATAGGGGTTCTGGTGCCCTCCGGGGAGATGACCAGCGGCAGCGGATGGCCGGCGCTCGCCAGCGAGAGGCGGCGGGAGACCGGGTCGTAGACGGCGTACAGGCAGGTGGCCCCGGTCTCGCCGGTCGGCTGGAAGGTGCCGGCGGGCTGCAGGTCGCTGGCCAGGTGGAGGACCAAATCGTCCAGGTGGGTCAGCAGCTCTTCCGGCGGCAGGTCCACGTCGGCGAGGGTACGGACCGCCGTACGCAGCCGGCCCATGCTGGCCGAGGCGTGCAGGCCGTGACCGACGACATCACCCACGACCAGGGCGACCCGGGCGCCGGACAGCGGAATGACGTCGAACCAGTCACCACCCACTTCCGCGCCGGTCCCGCCGGGCAGGTAACGGGAGGCCACCTCGACCGCCTCCTGGCTCGGCAGGCGCTGCGGCAGCAGGCTGCGTTGCAGGGTCAGCGCGGTCGTGCGCTCGCGCGAGTACCGGCGGGCGTTGTCGATGGCGACTGCCGCCTTGGCGGTCAGCTCTTCGGCGAGGATCAGGTCGTCGGCGGTGAAGGCCTCGGGCCGGTCGAGGCGGGAGAACGCGACGACGCCGAGCAGCGCGCCGCGCGCCAGGAGCGGCACGGTGATCCGGCCGGTCAGCCCGTCCTCGGCGATGGACTCGTCGATCACCGGGTTGCCAGGTGGCCAGTGGGCCGGGTCGGCGGCGAGCCCGGGCCCGAAGGCCCACTCGCCGCCCTCGCCGGGCTCAGCGGCGAGCTCAACCGTGGACCTGCCGGTGGCCATGCAGCGGGCGGCGACGGAACCGGGAGCGTGCGTGACCGGTGTCGTGGGCCCCGGAGCCCGGTCGGCGTCCTCCTTCGCGCTGTGCTGGGCGGCACGGCTGAGCCTGAGCGTCTCGCCGGGGGTGAACGCGGATATTGAGGGCGGTTCCTCTCCGCGCAGCACCTCGTCGAAGAGATCCACGCTGACGAGGTCGACGAATCCCGGCACGGGGGTCGTGGCCAGTTCCTGGGCGGTGCCGATCACGTCGAGTGTCCGGCCGATGCCGCCGCTGGCCTCGTTGAGAATGAGCAGGCGCTGCCGAGCCCAGTACTCGGCGCTCATGTCGAATCCCCAGTTGGCGATCGCCAGGACCCTCCCCTCGCCGTCTCGGACGGGCCATATGCTGGTGGCCCAGGCGTTGGCGTAGTTGCTGCCGCGCGGGCGGAAGACGGTGATGAGACGCGCGGGCTCGCCCGTCCTCGCCACTTCGGCGAGCTTGTCGGTGTAGGGCTTGTCGTCCCTTTCGGGAAACAGCGTGCGGTCGAATTCGGGAAGCACCTCGCGGTACTTCTTGCCGAGCACTTGCTGCCCTTCAGGGCTGGTTTCCAGCGGCTGCTTCCAGCCTAGATCGGGCTCCGCTCCACGGCGCTCCGGCCGGTGATTCGGGGTGCCGGGTGCCACGTGCCGGAGCGACCGGGGCCGGGGGCTGCGCGCCCCGCTCGACAGCAGCCGTGGTGCGTCCGCCGAAGGGGCCCGACTCCGTGCCGTCCGGCACGGGGAACTGGCCGGGGTCGGCGCGTCTCGAAGGACGGGGGCGACTCGTCCGCGAGCGGGTGGCGGGCCGCTCGACGAGGTCCAGCCTGCCCGGCCGCCTCCTGCAGGATCGTGAAGAACATCACCGGGGCGCAGAAGGCGGGGCCTCCTGGCCGGTGCGGAAGGCCGCGATGCCCAGGCGCTCGCCGGCGGGCGTGAACCGGTGCAGGAACTCGATCTTCTCGTCGAGGCTGCGTTCGAAGTGCTTCGATGCCGCCGGGCACCGGGGGAGTGTCAGGAGATCAACCTCGCTGCACCAAGCAGGGCCTGCATCTGAGCCATGGCCCGCACCCGGGGCCGGATCACGCTGTTGATGACCAGCGCGAGGGCGATGGGGATCGGGACCAGCGCCCCGCCCCCTCCATGGCGACGTCCCCGAGCTCTACATGCGCCGCGGAGGGCTTCACCGACGGCCGTCCGCAGCAGTGGGTGCGGAAGGAACAAGAAATAGCCGGAATCATGGCAGACGCAGGCAGCGACGGTCCTGCGGCGCCGATCCGGCGTGACCCGCGTCCAGTCGGACGCGGCCGTCCGGTCTCGAAGGCGGCGTCGGCTTTCTTCGCGACCGAGCTCGACCGGCCATCAAGACACTCGTAGCGTTCATCGACGAGTTCAAGAAGGTGTTCGGGGTCGAGCCGATCTGCCGTGTGCAGTCCAATACTCCGCGGAATGGGTGGACCGGATTAACCTCCAGCGTCTGCATTCTGCGATCGGCGCCATTCGGCCTGCCGAACACGAAGCCCGGTGTAATTCGGCCCGTCGAACAAGGGGTCCAGTACAAGGCTCAACACAGCCTCGACCGGCCGCTGGATCAACCCGGAGAGCCTCCACTGATTCCGGAGCCGTTGAGTTCGTGTGCAGGTGGTGGCCTGCCCGTGAGGAGCGTGCGCATGTGCTCCCCAGTCGATCACTCAGCGAATGGCTACCAACGGGTCCGGTCACCAATTCCCGGTCGGTCGAGCCTTTCTGGTGATTACGCGTGCCGTTGTGACCGTTCCTTTATCGGCCTTCCATACCCAAGTCGGCGCCACCCTTGCTAGGTTGAAGCCCGCGCCTCCGAGGCGAAGTCGGGCAGGTCCGCAGCTCACGGAGGCAGAACCCCCCAATGCCTTCACAAGAAGGCTTTACTTGGGTGCCTGAGAGCCGTAGCGGCTGAGTTTCGTTGCTTCCAGTCACGCCTCATGCCATGCCTTTCGGCGCTCAAGCCCCCCAACAACTGGAAAGCGCACGTAAGTGATGAGATCCCTTCAGCGTTTCGGCCCCGGGCTGGCCATCTCCGCTCTGACGATCGTGCTGAGCACGCCCGGACTGGCCGCCGCCGACGAGGCGGCCGACGGCAAGGACACCACGTACTACATCTCGCTCGGCGACTCCCTGGCCACCGGCTACCAGCCGGACGTCGACAAGGACACCGACGTCGCCTACACCGACCAGCTCTACACGCAGCTCAAGCAGCGCGTCCCCGGACTGAAGCACATACGCCTCGGCTGCACCGGTGAGACCACCGAGTCTTTGATCAGCGGCGGAAAGTGCGACTACCCGAACGCCAAGTCCCAGCTGGACGCCGCTCTGAAGGCCATGGCCCAGCACCACGGCAAGGTCGCCTACGTGACCCTCAGCGTGGGCGCGAACGACATCCTCCTCAACTGCGTCAGCCCGGCCGGCACCCTTGACGGGGCGTGCCTGAACAGCCGGAGCCAGACCATGGCGAAGAACCTTGCCCAGATCGCGGGCGCGCTCCGCCAGGCGGGCACGAAGAACACCCAGTTGGTGGGCTCGACGTACCACAACCCGTTCCTGGCGACCTGGCTGCTGGGCGCCCAGGGGCAGCAGGCCGCCAAGGAGTCGGCACCCCTGATGGAGGCCGCCAACACGGGGATTGCCCAGGTGTACAAGTCCACCGGCTTCAAGGTGGCGGACGTGGCCGGGGCGTTCTCCTCGAACGACTTCACCACCATGGTGAACGTGCCCGGCGCGGGTGAGGTGCCGGCGAACGTGGCCAAGATCTGCCAGCTGACCTGGGCGTGCACGAAGAAGGACCCGCACCCCAACGCCGAAGGCCACAAGGTCATCGCAGGCGCCTTCGCGGCGGTGCTCGCCAAGAACGACGCGCCCGGTGCGGGCGCTTCCCCGACCCCCAGCGAGCCGGCCACGCCCGGTGCGGGCGAGTCCTCGACCCCCAGCGAGCCCGCCACGCCCGGTGCGGGCGAGTCCCCGACCCCCAGCGAGTCGCCCGCGCCCGGCACGGACACGGGGGCCAACGACCCGACCACGAACGGAGATCTCGCCGAGACCGGCGCGTCGAGCAACACTCCCGTCCTCGCGGGTGCTGGTCTCGCGGTCGTGGCGGTCGGTACCGCCGCGGTCTACTTCGCGCGCAGGCGCCGTACGCGCGAAGAGAGCTGACGGGTTGTCAGTACGTCTAAGAGCAGCAGGCCGCTCGCGGTGTCGCGGGCGGCCTGTTCGGCTCGGTCAGGGACGGCCGGGGTGCAGACCCCAGCCACCCGGAAGGCCCTGCCCCGCGAGCGTTCGCTCCGCCGGTGCGTGTGTCGGGCAGGCCGTGTTGGACGCCCTGCCGGTGAGGTGACGCGCCTAGGTATCGGGCGAGGTCCCTCAGCCATGGCGGGACCGCAGGCCGTGGTGCCCGCGGCCCCGCTCGGGCGTCGGGGTCAGGACGGGTCGCCGTACTGGAGGCCGCGCCCGTTGGTGCCGACGTAGACGCGGCCGTAGGTGTCGGGGTCGCCGGTGATGACGCCGACGCCGCCGATGGCGCCCCACTGGTGTGCCTTGTCGTTGACGCGGAGCCAGGTGGCGCCCTTGTCGGTGGAGCGGAAGACTCCGGTGACGTCCTTGACGGTGCCGATCAGGTACAGAGCCTGGTAGCTGGTGCCCGGCTTGGCTTTGCCGAAGCCGAGGGCGGAGGCGGACTGCACCGTCTTGAGCGTGGTGAAGGTGCGGCCGCCGTCGGTCGAGTGCAGCAGACCCTTGCCACCGCCTGCGATCCACAGGTCCCCGGCGATGCCGGGGACGGCCTTGAGCCGGCCGTCGGCGGGCAGGTTGCCGGCGCGGGCGGTGAACGTCGCGCCACCGTCGGTGCTGGCGTAGAGCGTGCCGCCGGACAGCGAGTAGAAAGTTCTGGCCGAGGAGCGGTCGGCGACGACCACGGCGCCGGTGCCCAGACCGCTGACCTTCGACCAGCTCGCCCCCTTGTCGGTCGAGCGGTACGGGGCCTGACCGGCTTGGGTCCAGACGATGGCGGAGCCGTCCGCCGCGAGCGCGACATGGCCGTCCTGGGCACTGGCCACCGGCTCTGCCTTGAAGCCGTTCCAGTTGCTGCCGCCGTCGGTGGAGTAGGCGCCGTCCTGCGCCCCGCCCCGGCCGACGCGGACCATCATCGAGGGCTTGGACTGGGCGAAGTCGATGTCGGTGCTGTTGGTCATCATCGGGTTCTTCAGCCGCCCGGCGGGCACCCTGGCCAGGGAACCGTGGAGGAAACCGCCCTGGTCGCCCATGGCGGTGAGGACGGTGGCGCCGCCGGGCGGGGCGATCGCGTCCATCAGCGCGGTCTCCTCCAGTCCGCGGGCTCCCACGGTCCAGTGGCTGGTGCCGCCGCTGTCGGAGGCATTGGCGTCCTTGCTGCGCCAGATGCCGTTGCCGGTGCCGTACAGCACATGCCCGGAGTTGAAGGGATCGATGGCCAGGGCGGTCATCCAGTGCCCGGTGTGGGTGCCGAGGTAAGGAGCGGCGGAGGCGTTGCGCACCGATTTGTCGGCCAGTGCCTTCCAGGTCGTGCCGCCGTCGGTGCTGCGGTAGATCTCGTCCTCGGGCCACCAGCGGCCGAGGGTGGTGACCATCACCGTGGAGGGCTTGCGCGGGTCGACGGCCAGACCGGAGAACCCGTAGCTGCCCTGGGACGGGGAGATGTTCTTCCACGCCCCGCGGTCCGGCGTGTACTTCCACACCGAGCCCGCCGTCACGCCGTTGGGTCCGAGGTTGTTGGTGTACGTCAGGTACAGCGAGCCGTCACCGGAGAGCACGCCGTGCTGCGGCAGCTGGCCGGTGGGCTGCCCGGAGACGGCCTGCCAGGTGCTGCCGCCGTCGCTGGAGCGGTACAGGGAAGTGGACTTGTCGTTGACGCCGACGTAGATCGTCTTGCTCCCGGCTGGGCCGTACGTCACGAAGGAGATGCCCCCGCCGCTGCTCGCCCCGTCCTTGACGGGGAACGAGGAGACCTGGCGCCAGGTCTTGCCGTAGTCGGTGCTGCGCCACAGGCCGTTCTTGCGGGTGCCGAGGAGCAGGGTGCCGTGGTTCGCGGGGTCGATCACGAGCCGCTCGCCCGCCCCGCGGCCGTCCTCGTTGCCGCCCAGCTTGAACGGCAGATCGGTGCGCTGGAAGGTGCGCCCCCGGTCGGTGGAGCGCAGGATCGCGCCGTTGCCCGCCCACTGGTTGGTGTAGGTGCCCGCCGCGAGGTAGAGCCGCCTGGGGTCGACGGGGTCGGTCGCGATTGCATCGATGCCCAGCAGGTTCCAGTCCTGCTCGCCGAGCCAGTCGGTCAGCGGGATCCACTGCTCGGCCCCGGTGTCCCAGCGGTAGGCGCCGCCCATGTCGGTGCGTGCGTACAGCAGGCCCTTCTCGCGCGGGTTGAACACCAGCCCGGTGACATAACCGCCGCCCACCACCTGGGCGTTCTTCCACACATACGGTCCGGCGGCAGCCGTGGTCTGCGCCCCGCCGGCCCCGGACACCCGGGTCTCGGCCGTCTTCACCAGCTTCCACTGCTGGTTGGTGCTGCCCCGGCTCGGATACTGAATGACCGCCGCGCCCTGGGCCGTGGAGCCACCGGAGATATCCAGGACCTGGCCGCTCCTGCGGGAGGTCAAGGTGACGGCGTCGGAACCGCTCACCTCGTCGATCCGCCACTCCTGCGAGGTGGCGGAACTATCGGTCTGCTGCTCTGCGGCGGCCCCCTGGGCGGTCGAGTTGCCCACGATGCCCAGCACTTTGCCGCTGTTGCGGTTGACGAGCTCGTAGTAGCCGTCCCCGGCGGGCTTCAGCCGCCACTGCTGGTTGGCGCTGTTCTGGTCGGTCCACTGCTGGATACGGGTGCCGTCGGCGGTGGAGAAGCCGTTGACGTCCAGCACCTTGCCGCTGCGCACGGAAACCAGCCGGTAGTAGGCATCGCCGTCGACCGTCGCGGCCTGCGAGTCCTCCTGCGCGTACAGGAGGTACGGCACGAGTACGGCGGGCACGCCGAGCAGCAGACCGGTGGCGGTCCAGCGGCGGCGGTGACGCCCGCGGCGCCCGCCGGTCGTGGGGTTGGTCATGGGGAGGCGTTCTCCTTGCATACTGTTCAACAGTGGAAAGCCGGATCCCGGCCACCGGAACTGGCCGGATCCGCTTCCTTGTTGTCACAGACTCCGCACGGGGTTGCCGCGAGCCGGGAACTTTTTTCAGGTCACCTCGTGGCGCGGTAGGCAGGCGGAGGCGCTGAGAGGGCGTCCCTGAGCCGGGAGTGGCCCTGAGGAGCACGCATGAGACAGCAGGTTCTGGTCCTCCACCTCTCCATGTCGGCGCTCGACTGCGACATGGAGAGGTGGTCCCGCTACGACGGGATCGGCGGGCCCGTCCGCTGATCCGGTGCCGGAACCGCGCCCGAGCGGCCCCGGATCAGTAGCCGTAGATAAACTTCGAACGCCTCTCCTGGCGTGGCCGGCACCGCACTGGGCCGCGGCCAGGAACACCCCGCTCACGGCCTCCGGCACTGCTGCCGCGACCCCCGGATGCGCCGCGATCGACGGCTGGTCCCTTGTCTTCACCCTGCCCGACGGCCAGACCGTCACCTCCGGCTGGAACGCGGACTACTCTCCCGCCTCCGGCCGGGTGACGGCCAGGAACGCTTCCCACAACGCCACCATCGCTCCGGGCGCGTCGGTCGCCATCGGCTTCCAGGCGGCCCACACCGGCGATTCCGCCGCGCCGAGCTCCTACACCCTCAACGGCATTGCCTGTGCTGTCACAGGGAGTGCATCGAAGTGACCAGGTGGTTCGGTCGGAGACATCAAAGCCGGGAGTGCCGCCGGTCGTTCGGCCGAGCTGGGTGGACTTGAGCAGACGGTCTGTCTCTTTGGTGCCGTCCGCGGCGAGGACCGTCGCAGCGGACGGCTGTCATGGCGCCGGACGGCACGCAGGCGTCCGGCGCCGGTCACATCACGTCTTGAGGCGGGTGGTGCCGGAAACCGGTGGCGGTGACGCGCTGCGGCTCATACAGGGGGTGGGCCGGTTCAGCGGTCCAGGGGCTCGTAGTCGAACCAGTCGAAGTGGACGGTGCCTTCGGCGGCGTACATGCCGATGACCCGGCCGGTGAAGCCGCCGGCGACCTCGGTCGACAGGTAGCGGCCGTCGAGGGTCGCGAGCTCGGTGAACGTGCCGTCGGATTGTTCGACGCCGAGGGAGACCGTGTCGGGTCCGGTGCACGGTCCGTGCGGAGGCGGTGGGTCCGTGATGGTGACGGCGAGGACCAGTGGCCCGGCGGGTACGGAGCGTTCGGCCACGACCGTGCGCAGGGAGCCGACGCGCGCGATCACCCGTACGTCCGTCCCGGATGCCTCGATCGCGTAGTGGTGTCGCTCGTCCAGCCGGACGGCGAGGCCGCCGCGTCCCTGCTCCGGGTCGACCAGGGTGCGTGCCCGGCAGGTGAGGTGCTGCTGGCGGCGGCCGGTGAACACCGCGTCAGGTTCGCCCAGGCAGCCGCCCCGCGCGCGGAGCGTCAGCCATCCGGGGCGCTCCTTGGTGGTGCAGAGCTGGGTGGGGCGGTCCCGCACGGAGATCCAGGTCGGCCCGAGTGCGCTGAGCTCGAAGTCCTCGCGCCCTTCCTCGACGGGGGCGGGGGAGAGCGGCCACGGGAGCGTGGAGAGGTCCGTGGTGACCTCGCCGACGACGGGCCAGTCGTCCTCCCAGGTCACGGGTGTCAGAAAGGTCTCCCGGCCGAGCACGTGCCAGCCGGGCGTGCCGCCGCGCGGCCGTACGCCGAGGAAGACCATCCACCACGAGCCGTCGGGGCCCTGTACCAGGTCGGCGTGGCCGGTGTTCTGCACGGGGTGGTCGGTGCCGCGGTGGGTGAGGATCGGGTTGGCCGGGCACGGCTCGAACGGTCCGTTGGGCGTACGGCCGCGGGCGATCGACACGCCGTGGCCGCGTTCGGTGCCGCCCTCGGCGATGAGCAGGTACCAGTAGTCGCCGATCCGGTACAGGTGCGGAGCCTCCGGGGCCTTCGCGCCGGGGCCGCCGGACCAGAGCTTGTGCGGTGTGCCGTACGTCTGTCCGGTGGACGGGTCGATACGGACCTGCGCGACCCCGGCGACGGTGCACCAGCAGATACCGTCCTCGTCCCAGGCCAGGTCGGGATCGATACCGGGCACGCCCGGCGCGGGGATCGGATCCGACCACGGTCCGGCCGGGTCGGTCGCCGTGACGATCAGGTTGCCGCCGCCCTCGCTGCAGTTGGTGACGATCAGCCAGAAATGGCCGTCGTGATGGCGCAGCGTGGGGGCGTAGATCCCACCGGATGACGGCATGCCGGCCGGCAGACGCAACTGCTCCGGCCGGTCCAGTACGTTGCCGATCTGCCGCCAGCGCACCAGGTCACGGCTGTGGAAGAGGGGTACGCCGGGGAAGTACTCGAAGCTGGAGCAGGCGAGGTAGTAGTCGTCGCCGACCCGGCAGATGCTCGGGTCGGGGTGGAACCCGGGGAGCACGGGGTTGGCGGCGGGGGCGGGCCGGTTCTGAGCGGGCACCCTCGGTTCTCCTTTCGTCGGGTGGGCGGCAGGGCGGCGCTCAGGGAGCGTCCGACTCCGTGCGGGTGATGCGGAGCAGCGCCGCGGACGGCGCGGTGGGCAGGGTCACGGTGAGGTCGGCCGTGTCCGGGTTCCAGGCGGCAACGGCCTGATGTGCGGCGGGGTACAGCACCTCGACACACGCTGCGCTGCCCGCCCGCTCGGGCAGCCGGAGGGTGGTGGTCGCCTCACCGCCCGGGCGGCGCCAGACGGCGAGGTAGGTGGTGGCGGGCGTCTGCAGGGCGAGAGCGATCCAGGGGTCGTCCCAAGCGGGAAGGCCAAGTGGCCAGGAGGGCACGGCCCGGGGCAGGTCGGCGCGGATGGATTTGTACACGGCGACCGCCTCGTGGACCAGGGCGCGGGCCTCGGGCCCCAGCTCCGGCAGGCGGCCGGAGAGGTGGATGCGGCCGAGGAGGGCGCTCGCCATGGTGAAGGCGACCTCGTCGAGGGAGTCCTCCGGCTGCGGATAGGCCCACACGGCGCCCTGCTCGGGGGTGACGGCGGTGGGCGCGGAGGCCGCGATGGGCGCGTAGAGGTGGAGGTTCTGCTGATCGCTGGTGGACTGCAACTGCAGCCGCGACAGCAGGGCGTGGTCCCAGCGCATGCCGCCGGAGGCGCAGTTCTCCACCACCAGGTGCGGATGGCGGTCCAGGATGCCGTCGAGCCAGTCCAGGTGCGCCCGGTTGTGGCCGAGCAGGCCGGCGCCCGGGGTCTCGCCGGGATGGGCGCTGGTGCCGGAGCCGGGGTCGATGTTGTGGTCGAGCTTGAGGTATCCGACGCCCCACTCGCCGACCAGGCGGTCCACGACCTGGTCCAGGTGGGCGCGGGCGGCCGGGTGGCGCAGGTCCAGGTGGTGCCGGCCGGTCTCCGTGAGGCGGACGCCGTCGCGGCGGAAGAACGCCTCGTCGGGCAGGGACTCGGCCATGGGGCTGTCGACGCCGATGACTTCCGGCTCCAGCCACAGGCCGGGGACCATGCCGCGCTCCCGGATGCGGTCCAGCACCTCGTGGATCCCCTTCTCGCCGGGGAAGCGGGAGGCGGCCGGTTCCCAGGCGCCGACGGTGGTCCACCAGCCGCCGTTGTCGCCGTCGTACCAGCCCGCGTCGATGACGAAGTACTCGGCGCCGGCCTCGGCCGCCGCGTCGATCAGCGGCAGCAGCTTGTCGGTGGTGGGGTCTCCCATCAGGCAGTTCATGTAGTCGTTGAAGATGACGGGCAGACGCCGGTGGTCGGCGTGCGGGCGGCGGTGGGCGCGGCGGTAGCGGGTCAGCGCGGCGAACGCGGCGTCGGGGCCGCCGTCGGCGCTGAAGGACAGGGCGGCGGGTACGGTGCGGAAAGCGGCGCCGGGTTCCAGGGGGTGGCGCCAGCCGTGGTGGGCGTCGGTGGGCCCGAACAGTGCCGCGTAGGCCGCCCGGTCGTGTTCTTGGCACTCCCAGCGCCAGCCCCCTCCGTTGTGCTCGATCTGCCACACCCAGGTGCGGCCGGTACGCCGGTCCGTCAGTCCGCCCATGGGCAGGTGTCCGCAACCGGACCAGGTGCCCTGGCCGTTCAGGGCGAAGCCGGCCTTGCCGTGCCCGTATTTCACGCGTCCGCTGACGCCGGGTGTGGTCCGGCGCATCGGCTGCCGCTGCCAGCGGCATTCGGCGAGCCAGTCGTTGTCCGCCCACAGCAGGTCGGCGGCGTCGACGGCCGCCGGGTCCTGCGGGGTGAGGCAGCCCACCGTGAGTGAGCTGACCGACTCCAGGTGCAGTGTGGTCTGCCCTTCGTTGCGCAGGATCACTTCGCTGCGGAGCACGGGGATGCCGTCCGGCGACCGGTAGGTCACCTCCGCGGCCAACCCGGTTTCCGGGTCGTGGAGATGCACGGTCAGCGTGTGCCAGTCGCCGTCGCGGGCCGCGCGGTGGGCCCGGTGGCGCAGCCGCCCGCCGAGAGCGGTCCCGATCAGACGGCTGCCCGACCAGTCACGGCCGTGACCCGCGGCCATTACCTCAACCAGCGGCAGGGACGCACCGGCGTCGCTGCCCGCTTCGCCCGGCAGTCCGAGATGCGTCAGGCGGGCGCTGCCGTCGTCGCCGAGGACGAACTCGAGATGCAGGGCGTCGTGACCCCAGCGGAAGTTCCGCTGTCCGTTCTCCATGGTGTCCTTTCCAGATCAGTGGCCGCGGGACCGCGGAGCACTCAGGTGGCAGTTCGTGGGCTGTGGGCCGGTGTCTCGGTACAGCCGTGCTCGCCGCCGAACTCGACGGCGAGCACGGTGGTGTGCGGCGCGGTGATGCACAAGGGCAGTGCGGCGTCAGAAGCCCACGGCGCCCCAGGAGTGAGCGTGGGACGGCGGGTGCGGAGCGGGGCGGCCGGGAGCCGAACCTCACTTCGGGTCGCCGTAGATGACTCCGCGTCCGTTCGTCCCGAAGTAGACGCGACCGTAGATCCGGGGGTCTCCGGTCATGGTGTTGCCGGTCCAGGCGTACTGGTGCCGGTCGTCGTTGATGCGGATCCAGGTCCGGCCCGCGTCGTCGGACCGGAAGATGCCGCGCACGCCGTGGATCTTGGAGCTGGTGTAGACGGCGGGGTACGGGGCGCCGGGCGCGGCCCTGCCGAATCCGACGACGTCGCCCTCGTCCACCGCCGTGAACCTGGTGAAGGACGTTCCGGAGTCGGTCGACCGCCACAGCCCGTACGGTGTGGGGGTGGTGGGCTTGTTGGTGCCGCCGGCCAGCCAGATGTCGCCCTCGTGGCCCGGTACCGGCTTGAACCGGACGTTCCCCGCGGTGGGCAGGCCGGTCGCCGCCGTGGCCTCGAAGCTCTTGCCGCCGTCCGTGCTGAGGTAGAAGACGCCGGCGTCGTAGGCGTAGAACTTCGCCGGGTTCACCCGGTCGGAGCGTACGGGGACCCCGGCCGGCAGCCCCTTCGACGCCGTCCAGGTCGCTCCGTGGTCGTCGGACCAGCTGACCGGCGCACCGGCCGGGGACCAGACGATCCGTCTGCCGTCGGCGCTGATGGCGACGGCCTGGTCCTCGACTCCGGGCCCGGTGACGCCGGCCGGCTCACTGCGCGACGGCGTCCAGGTGTCGCCGCTGTCGGTGGAGATGGCGAAGTGCTGCGTCCAGCCGCTGGTGGGGTGGCCGACCCGCACGATCGTGTGGGGCGCCAGCTCCGCGTAGTCCAGGGCCGGGGTGCCGCCGAAGGTCGGGCTGTCGTACATCTTTGGCGCCTTGCGGAAATCCGTGTGCCGGAAGCCGCCGACGTCGCCGACGCCGGAGAAGAGGTGCGCCGCGCCGATGGGCGGGCTGATCACACACATGACGGCGGTTTCCTCCAGGCCCTGGGCCCGCACGGACAGGTGCACCGTGCCGCCGCCGTCCCAGTCGGTCAGGTTGTCCGCGCCGTAGATCGTCGCGCCAGTGCCGTACATGAAGTGGTCGGAGTCGAAGGGGTCGATCTGAACGGACTCCATCATCCAGCCCAGCTTGGGGGCCATCTCGGGCAGCGACGGCGAGGCGTTCCAGGTCAGCCACGGGGCGGCGGAGATGTCGATGTCGTAACGCAGGGTGCGCTCGGAGTTCGGGCCCAGGTCCCACGCGCGGGTCCAGCTCGCGCCGCCGTCGGTGGAGCGGAAGAGGATGCAGTCGGGCCACCACTTGACCTGGGTGGACACCATCAGGGTGTCCGGGTTCTGCCGGTCGATGGTCAGGCCGCTGTAACCGTACTGGTTGTCGTCGCTGGTGGACGGGACCGGGCTGATGCGGGTCCAGGTGCCGGTGGCGGTGTCCAGCTTCCACACGTCGCCCTTGGACCCGTCGTAGGGGCCGGCGGTGTCGCTGGTCGCCAGGTACAGGTAGCCGCCGACGTGGTCGAAGACAGCGTGGTGCGGGATGAAGCCGGTGGGCTGCCCGGGAACGCGTTCCCAGGTCCTTCCCGCGTCGGTCGACCGGTACAGGATGTTGTCCTTGTCGGCGACGGTGACGTAGAGGGTCCGGGTGGCCTTCCCCGCCCTGCCGGTGCGCTTGTCGAAGACGACTTGCAGCACGCCCAGGTTGTCGCCGTTGTAGCCGTCGGGGTCGGTGGGGTCGGGCACGAAGTTGCCGACGTTGGGGAAGCTGGTCACCTTCGCGAAGGTCTTGCCGTGGTCGGTACTGCGCCACAGCCCGTGGCCCCCGCGCACTCCCAGGTAGAGGATCCTGTTGCGGTTGGGGTCGATCACCAGCCGCTCGCCGATGCCCCGGCCGGGCATGTTGCCGCCCAGCCGGAACGGCAGGGGCGTGGTCTTCCAGGTGCGGCCGCGGTCGGTCGAGCGCAGGATCGCCGCCATGCCCGGGTCCCAGTCGGGGAGGGTGTAGGTGCCCGCCGCCAGGTAGACGCGGTCGGGGTCGACCTCGTCGGTGGCGATGCTGATGATGCCGGTGTGTCCGTACTCGTCCCAGCCGATCCAGTCGGTGAGGGGGATCCACCGCCGGGACGCCGTGTCGAGGCGGTAGGCGCCGCCGATGTCGGTGCGCGCGTACACCAGTCCGGGCTCGCGCTGGTTGAAGACGATGCCGGTGACGAAGCCGCCGCCGACTATCTCGGCGTTGCGGAAGGTGTAGGGCGTGTGCCGGACCTTCTCGGCCACGCGGGCGGATGTGGCGGATGCGACGGGCGCGGCGGAGGCACCGGAGGGGGCGAGCAGGGGGAGTGCGGCCGTGGCCGCGCCTGCGGCCAGCAGGCCTCGGCGGGAGAGGTGCGGGGCATGGGTCATGACGGGTCCTTGCCTTTCGGGTGCGGGTCCGTACGGCGCCTGCGCACAAGCCGCGGTCCGGCCGGCCGGCTCCAGAGGGCGATTCCGCAGGCCTCGTCCGGGGCGCCGAGGGTGCCGGACGTGCCGTAGGTGTTCCCGCTGGCGGGCCGCATGCTGATCGTGGTGCCCGGCGCCCGGGACACGGCCTGGTAGTCCTCGTTGCCGGCGGGCGGCAGCGGTGAGAGGGAGGCGGCGCCCGCCAGGCCGGCGGCTGTTCGCAGGACGACTCGGCGGTTCATCTCACTGCTCATGTCGTTGCGGCCCTTCGTTTGCGTCGATCCGACCGGCGGGCGGGCAGACGCTGCGTCGTCCGGTGGTCTCATGTCCGGAGGGCGGCAGCCAACCGAGTCGACGCGCTTCGACGTTTCGGTGAGACTAAGGCCGTATTTCCGTGAGCGACAACGGGTCGACAAGGTCACTTTTCGATAACAGGCACGGTCGGGCGTGAGAGCACGCGCCGCCCTCCATGCGGCTTTGCACCATGTGATCTGGGCTTCTAGGTGGACTTTCCAAGAGGAACGCCGACGCCGGAAGAACGGCTTCCGACGGCTGGGCCACCTGTGATTGACACACGACTCAGCGTCATGGCAACGTCGAAGCGCTTCGACTCGACGACCTGCGATCGACAAAAGCCGTACGCCGCCCGGCTCCGCAGTCGCCCACGCTTCCCGCGCCTTCTCCGTCGACCTCCTGCAAGGGACTTCTCAGGTGAGTACCGCCGCCACATCCCCCGAGCCGCCCACCACCGACCTGCCGTTCCGTGACCCCGCGCTACCCCTCGCCCGGCGAGTCGACGACCTGATCTCCCGGCTGACGCTCGACGAGCGCATCGAGCTGCTCTACCAGTACTCACCAGGAGTCCCGCGCCTCGGACTGGCCCCCTTCAAGACCGGTACCGAAGGGCTGCACGGCGTGGCCTGGCTGGGGCCGGCCACCGTGTTCCCGCAGGCGGTAGGCCTGGGAGCCACCTGGGACGAGGAGCTGCTGCACGAGGTCGCCACGGCCGTCGGCACCGAGGCCCGCGCCTTCCACCAGCGCCCCGCCGCCGACGGCCGCCGGCACAGCCTCCAGGTCTGGGCCCCCGTGGTGAACCTGCTGCGCGACCCCCGCTGGGGCCGCAACGAGGAGGGGTACGCGGAGGATCCGCTGCTCACCGGCCGGCTCTCCGTCAGCTTCTGCCGCGGGCTGGCCGGGGACCACCCGGTCTATCTGCGCACTGCACCGCTCCTGAAGCACTTCCTCGCCTACAACAACGAGGACGAGCGCGACATCACCTCCTCCGTGGTACCGCCCAGGGTGCTGCACGAATACGACCTCGCCGCCTTCCGCCCGGCGATCGCGTCCGGCGCCGCCACCGGCGTCATGCCGGCTTACAACCTCATCAACGGCCGCCCCTGCCATGTCAGTCCACTGCTCGAGACCGAGGTACGGCGCTGGGCCGAGCCCACCGGCCACGAGCTGTTCGTCTGCAGCGACGCCGGAGCGGTGACCAACCTCGCCGAATCGGAGCACTACTTCGACGACCACCCCACCTCCCACGCGGCGGCGGTACGTGCCGGCGTCGACAGCATCACCGAACTGGACGAGGACGGCAGCATCACCCTCGACCGGCTCCGCACGGCGGTCGACCGCGGGCTGCTCACCGAGGACGACATCGACCGCGCCGCGCGACGCCACCTGTCGATACGCTTCCGCCTCGGCGAGTTCGATCCGGACCTCGACCCCTACGCCGGCATCCGCGACGACGTCGTGGACAGCCCCGCCCACCGGGCGCTCGCCTTGCGCGCCGCCACGGAGTCGGTGGTGCTGCTGAAGAACGACGGCGCACTGCCGCTGTCACCGGCCCCCGGCGGGCGCGTCGCGCTCGTCGGTCCGTTGGCGGACACCCTCTTCGAGGACTGGTACAGCGGCACCATGCCGTACCGGATCACCATTGCCGCCGGCCTGGAGGCGGCCCTTAAGGAGCGCGGCGTCGAAGCGGTCCGCGCGGAGGGGGTCGACCGGATCACGCTGCGCGCCGCCTCCACCGGAGGCCTCCTGCGCGTGCCGGCGCTCGACCCCGGCGGGCCCATGGTGGCCGGTGCTCACTCGGACGAGCAGGAAGCGGGCGACAGCGCCTGCCACGACCTGTTCGACTGGGGTGAAGGTGTGCTGACCCTCCGCAACGCCTGCACGGAACGCTACGTCACCCTCAAGGACGGCGACCTCACTCTCGCCGCCGACCAGACGCAGCCGAACGGCTGGTTCGTCCACGAGACCTTCCGGCTGGAACCCCAGCCGGACGGCACGGAACTGCTGCGCAACATCAGCAACGGCCGCTACGCCGCCGTGGACCCCGCCACCGGCCGCGTCACCCTCTCCGCCCAAGCCCCCGAGCAGGCGGAACGCTGGACCCGAACTGTCGTCAGGGACGGAATCGCCGAAGCCGTCGCGGCCGCCGCCTCGGCGGACGTCGCCGTGGTCGTCCTCGGAAACGACCCACACATCAACGGCCGCGAGACCGAGGACCGTGCGGGCATCTCACTGCCGCCCGCGCAGGAGGCCCTGCTGTGCGCCGTCGCCACCGAGCGTCCCGAGTCGGTACTGGTCGTGATGAGCAGCTACCCGTACGCCGTCGACTGGGCGGACGAGCACCTGCCCGCCGTGGTGTGGACCTCCCACGGCGGGCAGGAGACGGGCCGGGCACTCGCCGCGATCCTGCTCGGCGAGGCCGAACCCTCCGGACGGCTCCCGCAGACCTGGTACCGCGGCGACGACCCGCTGCCCGGCCGCCTCGACTACGACATCATCAGCGCCGGCTGGACCTACCAGTACCACGACGCCGCACCGCTGTACCCCTTCGGGCACGGCCTGTCCTACACCAGCTTCGCCTACTCCGGCCTGCGGCTGTCCGCCCGGGAAGCGGCGCAGGACGACACCCTGGTCGTGAGCGTCGAGCTCACCAACACCGGGCCGCGCACGGGCACCGAGACCGTGCAGCTCTACACCCGCGCGCTCGCCGCCCGCCACCGCGCGCCCAGGCGCAGACTGACGGACTTCCGCAAGGTCTCCCTCGCCCCCGGTGAACGGCGGCGGCTGGAGTTCGACCTGCCCGTCGCGGCCCTGGCCCACTGGTCCGTCTCGGCCGGCGCCCTCGCCGTGGACCCCGGGCCGTACGAGATCCTGATCGGGCACTCGGCCGAAGCCATCGCCCTGACAGCGCCCCTCACCGTGACGGGGCCGGCGCTCCCTGCCCGCACTCTCCTCGGCGGACGACTGGAGGCCGTCGACTTCGACGAGTGCGAGGGCGGCACGCTCGTCGACGCCACCCGGGAGAAGGGGGAGGCGGTCACCCCGGCGACCGGTGACATCCACTGCGCACTGCGCTACGGCTCAGTCGACCTGGGCAGCCCGGCAGACGGGCCGCGGGTCATCACGGCCGAGGTGTCGTGCGCGACGGAGGGGGACGCGACCGTCGAGATCTACGCCGACGGCCCTCCCGGTGCCGGAACCTTGCTCGCCACCCTCCGTGTCCCCACCGGCACCGACGGCCGGTACGACTGGCGCACGGTCAGCGCGCGGATGCCGGAGGAGGTGACCGGGGTGCACGATCTGCATCTCGTTCTGCGGGGCGGTGTCCACCTGGCAGCGATCGCCGGCGGGACGTGGTGATGAGCGGCGGGATGCGGTGAGGAGCGGCGGGATGCGGTAAGGAGCGGTGGGGCGCGGCAAGAAGACAGTCCGCCGCCTCGTTCCACACTCTCCGACCATTGACGCACGCGGCCCGCGCGGATCTATCCTCTGCCTGAACAGGGGGCGCCCGGGCTCCGGCCGCGTCGTCGTACCGCCGGACGGTGTGGGGGATCGGGGTCCGTACCGGAGGAGGGCCGGGGCGGGTATGCGACAGACCGCACGCCATGACGTCGTCTTCGTCGCCGGCACCGCCGGAGAGCATGAACTGACCTGGTCGCAGAAGGCCCATGAACGCGAAGGATGCCACCCCCATCTCCACGGGCCCCGCAACAGGAACGTACGGATGGGGCGGGCACTGGACGGCCGGCCCGACATGTCCGCGGTGCTGCATGCCTTCGCCGCGGTCATGGCTCACTTCGAGGCGCTGCGCACGTTCTATCCACGTGACGCGGACGGGCACCCGCACGCGGTCGTCGTGGCTTCCGGCGTGCTCCAGATCGACGAGTACGCCTCCGACGCCCCGCCGACCAACGACGAGCTGAGCGCCTTCACGCTCCGACTGGCCGAGCCCGGATTCGCCCCGGACGACCTGCCGTTGCGGGCCGCCGTCATCACCGTGGACGGCAGACCCATCCACATCGCGCTGTCCTTGCACCACTTCTCGGCGGACACGACGAGCGCTCGGATCGCGGCCGAACACATAGCCCGACTGGCCGCCGATCCGGGCGCCGACCTCGGCTCGGGGTGGCAGCCGCGGCAGATCGCGAGCTTCGAAGCCAGTCCCTCGGGGCTGCGGCACGCCCATCGTGTCGACACCCATGACCGGGCCATGCTCCGTCGGTCCGCCATGCCCGAACTCCAGGCGCCCCCGGGCCACAGGGCCGCCGTCTACAACTTCGTATGCCTCGACTCGGCGGCGGTCGCCCTCGCGGCAGCCGGTCTGGCGAAGCAGTACCGCACATCCGTGGCCGCAGTCCTGCAAGCCGCGTACGCGCGCACGCTCGCCGAGCACCTCGGCATCGGCACCTGCGTGTTCAACACCGTGATGCCCAACCGGCACACCACCTTCGCCCGCGAGGCGGTGGCCCATGTCGCCGGCAGGGCCCTCGTCCCGGTCGACACGTCCCTGGGCAGCGACCGGTTCCCGGCGCTGTGCCGAGCCGTCGACGCGGCACTCGTCAGATCCTCCTCCGTCAGCCTGCGCGAGCCCGACCGCTACGCCAGATCCCTGGACGAGGTCTCCGCCGAACAGGGCCGCTCCGCACACAACCCGTACGTGGTCAACATCCGCCCCATAGCGCCCCGCACGCTGATCCGGGCTCGCGCGGACAGGGCACTGCAGGACCTCGACCGAGCCATGGCATCCAGCCGTTACCGACGATTCCCCAAACCCGTCGACGCGTACTCCGGAAACCTCTCCTTCGATGTGTGGGGCATGTTCGAGACGGCCGGAATCAGTCTCGGGACGGATGCGACGTCCTTCGACGCGACGGATCTCGAACAGATACTGCGGTCCTTCGAGAGCCGGCTGGTCGGAGCCGCGATCAGCGGTCACGCCGCAAGGAGCGGCTCCTTCGCCGGCGCATAGAGCGCGGCGGAGCGCGGACGGTCGGCGTCGAGATCACTCACGACACCGAGTGTGCTGCCTGATGCGAGCGGCCTGCCTCTCTGACTGAGCATGTGGTGCGGTTTTCCGGGCAACGGTGCCGCCGTCGGTGCAACGCGTCCCGCTTTCGGATGGTCGGAGTCCGGCCTGGCGGCGGGGGTGGTCCCGCTGGTCGGGGGAGTGAGCGGCTTCGGGCGCCGCGATGGGATGGAGGGTGCAGGTCAAGGCCGAGAGGAGCGGGTGAATGACTACAGTCGGGCCCAAGACGGCGCCTGCGTTGGCGAGAGCCCTGGCAGTAGTCTCCGGCACGGTGCCGGCCGCCGACACCCGGGGCGTACGGGCGGACATTCGCGCCGATGTGAACCAGGACGGGGCGGTCGACGTCACCGGGGATTCCGATGTCGCGGGCAAGGCGGCGTGGAACAGCGGGCGAGGTGCGATCTTCCTACCCAACCTCGGTGACACGCACCGGCGTTGCAGGAGCACGCCTTGCACGCCGGCATGAACCAGTCGGCGATGCTCGCCCGCTTCCTGCGCGAGACGGCCGCCGACGTGGTGATGCTGGCCGGGCGCTACACACTCCTGGACCAGTCGGCGCTGGACGACGTCCTGCCCGCCGCATGAGAACTGGGCAAGAGCGTGGTGGCGGTGGGGGTCTTCAACTCGGAACTGCTCTCCTGGGACCGGCCCGCCGAGGGCATGAAGTACGACTACCGCGACGCACCGCCGGCCCTGGTCGACCGCGCTCGGGCGATCGCCGAGGTCTGCGAGGCGCACGGGACCACCCTGCCCGCCGCCGCGATCGCCTTCCCGTACACGCACCCCAGTATCATCAACGTCACCCTCGGCACGCGGACTGCGGAACAGGTCGGACGAAACGTGCAACTCCATGGTCAGCCCGTCCCTCACGGCCTCTGGGACGATCTCCGCGCGCAGGGGCTGATCAGGTCGGATGTGCTCGCGGGGCACGGTGGGGGGAGGGATGCGCGGTGTCTCTGACGGACAAGGCCATCGAGCAGATCCGTGAGCTGATCCGGACCGGTGCGCTGCCGCCCGGCTCGAGGCTCCCGCCGGAGCCGGACCTGGCCGCCCAGCTGGGACTGTCCCGCAACCTCGCCCGGGAAGCGGTCAAGGCCCTGGCCGTCGCGCGGGTCCTGGAGGTCCGGCGCGGCGACGGCACCTATGTGACCAGCCTGCAGCCGAGCCTGCTCCTGGAGGGACTCGGGGGTGCGGTGGAGCTGCTGCAGGGTGACTCGGTCGCCCTGCAGGACCTCATGGAGGTACGGCGGCTCCTCGAACCGATGGCCACGGCCCTTGCCGCTACCCGGATCTCCGACGCCCAACTGGCCGAAGTGAAACGGCACCTGGACGCCATGCGCGAGGCCCGCGGCAACGTGGAACAGCTCAACGCCCACGACGCCGCCTTCCACTACGCCGTCGTCTCGGCCACGGGCAACGAGACCCTCCTCACCCTCCTGGAAGGCATCTCCGGCCGCACCCTGCGCGCCCGCATCTGGCGCGGTCTGGTCGACGACAAGGCCGCCGGCCGCACTCTGGCCGAGCACGAGGCGATCTTCAAGGCGCTGTCCACCCGGGATGCCGCCCTCAGCCAGGCCGCCGCACTGCTGCACGTGAGCAACACCGAGCAGTGGCTGAGGGAACACCTGCGCTCGGGCGAACCCCTCCCCTTCGGGACGACAGCGCCGAAGTGACGGGCGGGCGCTGCCTGCTCACTGGGTGTAGAAGGTGGCGTCGGCCCGGTCGGTCGTCGTGCTGAGAGCCTGGACGTACAGCAGGTAGTTGTAGTGGCGGATGTAGCGGCCCGGGAGGTTGTACGACTCGTACGAGACTCCGGCGGAGTCCGCGAGGCCGGCCCGGGCGGTGTAGGAGGCGTCGGACGCGAACTGCGCCGTCCCGTCGTTCTTGTCCACCCACACCTCGGAGTTCTTGTGGCGCAGGAAGTAGCCGGGGAAGTTCGCCGACTCCAGGGAGACGGTGCCCGTTCCGGCGAGACCGGTGACTACACGGAACTGCGAGTCGGCCAGCGGGGAGACGTTCGGCTCGATCTTGGCGCGGTACTCCCAGTGCCGGATGAACCGGTCGGGGAAGTTGTAGGAGGAGAGCCGGATCGGGGTGAGTCCGTCGGCGACCGGGATGCCGAAGTCGGGCGTGCCGTCGGCCTTCCAGTAGATCTTCTGCACGCGGGTGCGGCGGTTGGGGTCGTTGAGCGGGGAACCGCTGATGTCCTTGTAACTACGGTCGTGGTAGACGAGGATGTCCGACTTGCCGTCCTCGGAGACCGTGAATTGGTTGTGCCCGGGGCCGTACTGGCTGGTGGCAGCGAAGCTGGCGAAGACCGGGCCGGCGCTCTTGGACCACGACGAGGCGCTGAGCAGGTCGGCCGAGGCGGACGCGGTCAGCATGCCCATGCAGTAGTTGGCGTCGGTGGCACTGGCCGAGAAGGTCATGAAGACCTTGCCGCCCCGCTGGATCACGGCCGGGCCCTCATTGACCGTCTCCCCTCCGGCGGTCTCCCACGAGGCGGTCGGCCGGCTGATCATGACCGGTGTGCCGGTGATGGTCCACGGGCTGGACATCCGCGCCACGTAGATGTTGGTGCCGCGGCCGACGGCCGGGTCGTTCTGCGCCCAGGCGAGGTAGCGGGTGCCGTTGACGACGAAGGTCGTCGCGTCCAGGGAGAAAGTGTCCAGCGGCAGGGCGATACGGCCCTTCTCCGTCCAGGTGCCGGTGATCGGGTTCGCGGCCGTGCACTCCAGGACGTAGGGCCGGATCCGCCAGATGTCGTTGGCGGCGCCGGCGGCGAAGTAGATGTACCACTTGCCGTCGATGAAGTGGATCTCCGGAGCCCAGATGTGGGCGCCCATCTCACCGGTGGAGTGCTTCGTCCAGATGGTCGTCTCGGCGGCCGACGTGAGCCCCTGGATCGTGGTGGCCCGGCGCAGCACGATCCGGTCGTACGCCGGAACCGTGGCGGTGAAGTAGTAGAACCCGTCGGTGTGCTTGAAGATGTGCGGGTCGGCCCGCTGCTCGGCGATGGTGTTCGTGTACGTCACACCGGGGGAGGTGGGCACGGCGGCGTGGGCGGTACCGGTCGAGACGCCGGTGACGGTGGCGGCGGCCGAGCCGGCGATCATGCCGAGGACCGTTCGACGGGTGAGCGCAGGTCTCACGGAGTACTCCCTCTGGTGCTGGGCTGGTGCTCGTGCTGGTGGGTGCTGGTGGGTGCTGGTGGTGCGGCGGACGCCTCTTCCCACCGGGTCGATATATCGAACATCGTTCGTAAGCTCGGCCAGAAGATAAGTTCTGCATCTCTCTCCGTCAACACTTGTCACACAAGTATCCGGAGCGTCTTCCCGCCGTCGAGAAGAGAGGCTCGCGCTGCTCCTTGTCGGATGTATTGACGCGCCCTGTTTGCCTCCCTAGTGTCTGCCCACTCATCGGGGAGGGGGCGACCAACCAGCAGATGTACCTGTCCCACAGCACAGACGGTCTGCACTGGAACGACCTCAATGGCGGCGGCATGGTCCTGCGCTCCACGGTCGGTACGAAGGGGGTGCGCGACCCCGCATTCGTGAGATCCCCCGACGGCAGCAGCTCAAGGGAGCCCCGTGTCTCTACCTCACCGCGGGCAGCGGATGCCGGCGCTCTCGCCGAGGCGCCGGCGTCCCTGTCGGTGCGGGTCAGTTCGTCACGCGGAAGGTGGCGTCGCCGCGTCCTGTCGCGGTGGTGATCGGGTCGAGGCGGAGTTGGTAGGCGTAGTGGCGGATATAACGGTCGGGGTGGTTGTACGACTGGAAGGACGACCAGCTCGCGTCGGCGAGTCCGGCGACCTGCCGGAAGGTGGCGTCTGCGGCGAACTGGGCGGTGCCGTCGTTGCGGACCAGCTGGAAGTCGTATCCGGAGTGCCGCAGGAAGTACCCGCGGTAGTTCACCGATTCGAAGGAGACGGTGCCGGTGCCCGCCAGGCCGGGCCGCAGCCGGAACTGGGCGTCCGGGCCGGTGATGTTCTGGTCGATGCGCACGTCGAAGTTGGCGTGCCGCACGTACCGGTCCTGGAAGTTGTACGACTGGAGCCGGTTGGCCGGGATGTCGCTCCAGCGTGCGAGCACGCGGGACTCCTCGGCGGCCGTGAGGTTCAGGATCGAGCCGTGGCGCTTCTTCGTGACGCCCATGGAGTAGGTTCCCGACGCCGGAATCCGGTAGGTGCCGGGGGTGTAGGGGTGGGTCGTCGTGACCGGCATGTACCCGCGTCCGGAGGAGTACTGGTCGAGGTAGAGCGCCCACTCGTTGCGGTCGCGGAACTTCATCCACATCGGGCCCTCGACCTGGGCACCGGTCAGACCGATGCCGGAGAGGTTGCCGAGATTGGTCCAGGTTCCGAGGATCGAGTTGCTGCCTTCGAGGGTGATCTGCCCGTCGCCGGAGGCCCGCACATAGCGGTAGTTGCCGGCGCCGGCCGGCATCTCGACGATCTGGGTGTCGATGATTTCCTGCATGCCGGGGCGCTCGATGTAGATCTGCGGGGTGGTGATGGAACGGAAGTCGCTGGTGTGGGCGTAGTAGATGCGGTGCTTCTTTACGCCGTCGACCGGCTTGTTCGTCGCCCAGTACAGGACGTAGTCGTTGGAGGCCGGGTCCCAGATCGCTTCCGGCGCCCAGGCGTTGCGTCCGTCGGGGATCGCGCCGGCGACGTTGAGCAGCCACGGCTCCGACCAGGTGATCAGATCCGTCGACTCCCACACCACGAGGTTGCGGCTGCCGTTGTACACGGCGGCCTCCCAGTTCTGCCCGCAGCTGATGCACAGGTCGGTCGCGATGATCCAGTACTTGTCACCGTTCGGGGATCTCACCAGTGCGGGGTCGCGCACCCCCTTCGTGCCGACCGTGGAGCGAAGGGCAATTCCGCCGCCGTTGAGCTCAGTCCAGTTCAGGCCGTCCGTGCTGTACGAGAAGTAGATCTGCTGACCGTTCGACCCCTCCCCGATGAAGTGCGTCATCAGGTAGCCCGGGTCGGCGGCGGCCGCCCGGTCCGGTGTGATCAAGGCTTGACCTGTGAAGAGCAGGCACGCGGCGAGCAGTATCGCCGACAGCCGGGCGCGAAGCGCGGACATGTATGTCTCCTGTCGTTCTGCAAAGGCCACCACCGGGCACGCGGAAGGGGCCGACTGATTCCGGTGATTCCGGGTGACGCATGTCTCCCGTGTGCGGTGTGCTTCGCCGTGGTGACGGCACGCCTGTCACCCGAGTGGGGCGGTCGGGGTGCGGGGGCCGACCGAGCGGTTGTCGATGCGAGCGGGGTCTCGGTCCCCACTGCCGGGGAGGTTGAGCCTCCGCCGTAGCGTGGGGTTCGTACGGATCCGGGCCGACGCGGCCACCGGCGGGTACGCCAACATGGGCGGCGTCAGGATCGGAGGCCGGACGGCCAAGCCGACCCTGGGCTCCACCACGCTGCCCGGCGACGGCACCGTCTACCGACCTTCACCGACACCGGCGGCGATGGCTACTACAAGATCAAGGGTGTGGGCAGCGGCAAGCTGCTGGAGGTCGCGGTGCAGACCGTGGAGATGCCCGCTTCCTCCACGGTCTGCCGTTCGCGCTCGAAGTCCCGGTCCCGGTGCAGGAGGAGCAGTCCCCGCAGTCTGATCCGCTGTCGTGGGACTGCCCTCTTCCGGCCGGACGTCTGCCTGTTACGGGAGCGCGGTCCACTTCTGGTTGTTCTGGCCGTTGCAGGTCCACAGGATGACCGGGGTCCCGTTGGCGGTCCCGGCCCCGTTGACGTCGAGGCACAGCCCGGCACGGACGTTGCGGATCGAGCCGTCGGAACCGACGGTCCACTTCTGGTTGTTCTGGCCGTTGCAGGGCCAGATGATGACCGGCGTGCCGTTGGTGGTGCCCTGGTTGGAGGCGTCCAGGCACTTGTCGCCGTAGACGCGGATCTCGCCGCCGGCCCAGGTGGTCCACAGCTGGTTGGCGGCCGTGTGGCAGTCCCAGATCAGCGTCTTGGTCCCGGCCGCCGTGGTGGCACCGTCCACGTCCAGGCAGCGGCCGGACCCGGTACCGCGCAGGCGTGCGGTGGTGGAGGCCAGGGGGCTGCCGCCGGTCACCTTGAACACGGCGACACCGTGCGCGGGGATGCTGGCCGAAATCTGCCCGGAGGTAGTCGACGTGCCGCCGGTCCACAGGTCGGTGAGGGTGAACGGGCCGCCTGACAGGCCGACTTGTGCGGCCGTGGTGGTGACGGTCGCGGTGTTGCTGCCTCGGTTGAACAGGCCGACCGCGACGGAGCCGTCGGACAGGGGCTTGGCGAACACCTCGGTGTCGCCGTCGTCGCGGACCCGGCGTCCGCCCGCGCCCAGCGAGTCCTGGTTGACCGCGAGCAGGCGCGGGTTGCGCAGGATGGCGCTCACGTCGGCGGACATGGTGCGGATGTCGTTGCCGGCCATGAGCGGGGCACTCATGAGTGCCCACAGGGCGAAGTGGGAGCGTGACTCGGTCAGGGACAGGCCGGGGCGGCCGACGACCAGCATGTCGGGGTCGTTCCAGTGTCCGGGACCCGACTGCGCGGCGAGCGGGGCGCTGACGTCGAGGACGTTGCCGACGCCCATCGGGTAGCTGTTGGTGTTGTTGTTCTGCCAGATGTCGAGCAGGTCCTCGGTCGTGCGCCACAGGTCGGCGACCTCGCCCCAGTTGTACGTGGCGCCGGTGGGGGCGTGGAAGCTGTTGGGGTTGATGCTGTAGACGATCGGACGGCCGGTGGCGCGCAGGGCGTCACGCATGAGGGTGAACTGTGCGATCTGCTCGCTGAGGGTGCCGCTGCCGGAGCACCAGTCGTACTTGAGGTAGTCCACGCCCCAGGAGGCGAACGTGGCGGCGTCCTGCCTCTCGTGGCCCTTGCTGCCCGTGGAGCCGGGGTAGGTGCCCACGCCCTGGGCGCACGTCTTCTCATTGGGGGCCTGGTAGATACCGAACTTCAGGCCCTTGCTGTGGATGTAGTCACCGAGCGCCTTCATGCCGCTGGGGAACTTGGTGGGGTTGGCCCGCAGGTTGCCGGCCGCGTCACGCTGCGGGTCGAACCAGCAGTCGTCGACCACCACGTACCGGTATCCGGCGTCCCGCATACCCGAGGACACCATCGCGTCGGCGGCCTCGCGGACCTGCGCCTCGGTGATCCCGCACCCGAAGCTGTTCCAGCTGTTCCAACCCAGCGGAGGGGTGAGCGCGGGGCTGCCCGGCGCGGCCTCGGCGGTCGTGCCGACGGAGGCGGTGACGGTGGCGGTGAGCGTCAGTGCGGTGGCTGTGAGGAGACGCAGCAGTCGTCTGTGCAGGGGAACCATGGGAGGTCCTTCCTGGGAGGCAAAGCGGAAGCTGCTTCGCCTCCCGCAAGGGGCAAGGTCACGATCTGGTGATCATGTGCGCGCAGGTCAGCGCTGCAGGGTGAGCAGGCCCGGTCGGTACGGCAGCTTCAGGTAGTCGGTGCCGTTCGACTTGGGGTCCCTGCCCTGGTAGAGGAACTGCAGGTTGCAGGGGTCGATGGTCATGGTCTGGTCGGGGTTGGTGCGGACCAGGTCACCGTGGCTGATGTCGTCGGTCCAGGTGGCACCGCTGTTGGCCTTGCCCGCGAAGGGGTTGCTCTCGGTGGCGGCCTGCGGGGTCCACGGACCGTTCAGGCTGGAGGCCGTGAACGAGCGGAAGAAGCGCTGCTCAGTCGCCCCTCGAGCCTCAACGATCATGAGGTACTGGTTCTGGCCTTGGACCTTGTAGACCTCCGGCGCCTCGAACAGGTTCTTCTCCGTGTCGCTCATGACCGTCTCGTACGACGAGCCGAAGCTGCTCGGGAAGTTCCCGATCGGCATGGTCGACTTGAAGATGCCGCCCTTGTCGTTGGCGAAGAACAGGTACATGTTCTGGTCGTCGGCGATCACGGTGGGGTCGATCGGGCCGCCTGTGGGGAGGCTGCCGGTGAACAGCTCCTGCGGCGCGGACCAGCCGTTGGGGTTGGTGGGGTCGCTGGACGTGCGGTAGGTGAAGGGCCAGGCGGTGCCCCACCCGTTCGAGACCAGCACCCATATCTTCTTGGGCGCGAAGTAGAAGAGCTTGGGCGCCACCGCGGACCCGCTGATCCTGGTCTGGCCGGCCGAGGCCATGTCCGACCAGTTCGTGAAGGGCCGGAACGTCATCGCGCCCCACGATGATCCGTCAGAGGTGGTCGCGTAGACCAGGTGCTGGCCGTTGTAGGTAACGGTGGTGAAGTCCTTGAGCGCCACCGAGCCGTTCGCCGGCTGCGCCAGCGGACCGGTCGACGTCCACCGGTATGTCGACGGAAGAGGACACGAGTTGGGCGTCCCGGACAGGCCGGCCCACTTCTGGTTGCTGCCGCCGTTGCAGTTCCAGAGCTGCACCGCCGTGCCGTTGGCCGTGGCGCCGCCGCTGACGTCCAGGCACAGCCCGGACTCCACGGCGACGATCGTGCCGTCGGAGTTCACCCGCCACTGCTGGTTCGTACCACCGTTGCAGGACCAGATCACCGGCCGGGTACCGGCCGCGGTGGTGTGGCCCGGAACATCCAGGCACTTGCTGCCGTACACGGTCAGCTGGTTGTTGTCCGTCAGCGTCCACTGCTGGTTGGTCCCGCCGTGGCAGTCCCAGATCTGCAGGTTCGTGCCGTCGGTCTGGGCGGCGCCCGGTACATCGAGACACCGGTTGGAACCGACACCGCGCACGGCGCCGGTGGTGGCCGCCTGAGCCGGACCGGCGACGAGCGTCGCGGCCGACGCGACCAGGGCCGCGAGCACGACGGACAGATGTCTGCGGCTGAAACGTAGTCTGCGCAATGCGGGCCTCATTCGTTGAGTGAGCGTTTCCGGTTCGGCCCCGTCAGAGGCTGTTCGGAGTGTCGATGTGCTGCGCCTCGACCTCTGTTGTTCTCGATATCGAACGAAGGTCGGAAGGCCGAGCGCGGTGGAGGATGGAGACCGACCAGGATGTGCTTCCTCGGCGGCTTAGTTCCTCACGATGCGCCACCGGTTGTCGGCGGTGCCGTCGTCCGAGTCCTGGACCGCGAACGCGCCGACGGCGGTGGAGTTGTCCGCGATGGCGAGCAACTTGCCGCTGTTCTCGTTGCGGATCTTGTAGGTCCCGTCCCCCTGGTCGAGCAGCGTCCATCTGTGGTCGGCGGTGCCGTTGTCCGCCCACTGCAGGACGGTCGCGTCGTCCGCCGTGGACATGCCCTGAACGCCGAGCACCTTGCCGCTGTGGGCGTTGCGGAAGCGGAACGCGGTTCCATCGGCGATCATGTACCAGTCGTGGTCGGCGGTGCCGTTGTCCGACCACTGCAGGGCGCGGCCGCCGTCGGCCGTGGACATGTTCTGGATGCCCAGCAGGAGACCGCTGGCCACGTTGACGAGACGGACGCTGCCGCTGGCGTTCCAGTAGACGGTGTAGTTGTGGCCGTGCGCGTCGTGGAACGGGCCCAGGTTGACGGTGGAGCCGTTGGCGGTGGCGGTGAAGGCGAGCGAACTGCTGCTGGTCCGTGTGATCGAGGACGTGTTCAGCGTCGGGAGGGAGCTGAGCGAGGAGTCACCGTAGTTGCCGGACAGGACCACCGGGCCGTAGGTGATCGCGGAGACGTTCCTGTTGTCGTTGGCCGCTCGCATGACGATCCGCATGGGCAGGCGGACGGTGACCGTGTCGCCGGAGGCCCACGAGCGGCTCAGGGTGGCGTAGCTGCCGGGGTTGGTGGCGATGTTCTGCGTGACGCCGTTGACGCTGATGGTGGCCCCGGTGGTCCAGCTCGGGATGCGGATGCGCATGGCCCAGGTTCCGCTGACGTTGCCGGTGACCTGCAAGGTCGTGGTGTCGCTGACGGGGTACGACGTGGTCTGGGTGACCGTGATCCCGCGCTCCGACCAGTTGAGCACCGAGGGCACGAACAGGTTCACGATCAGCGTGTTGTCACTGCGGAAGTAGATGGAGTCCATCAGCCTGGTGTGCATCTCCAGGCCCGTGCCCTGGCAGCACCAGAAGGTGCCGTAGTCGGTGCTCCAGGTGCCGCCGCCCCAGGCCGGGCCCACACCGCGTCGGCCTCCCGGGTTGAGCGGGGTGAAGTAGGTGACGTGGCCGTGGTTGTCGGCCGGGTTCTGCTGGCCGATCATCTGGTTGAGCCACGCCCGCTCATAGTAGTCGAACAGCGCGACCCGGTTCGGATCGAGCGCGAACAGCTCCCGGGTGAGGAGGAGCATGTTGAAGGTGTTGCAGCTTTCGCACGTGTCCTTGTTCAGGTAGCCGGCGATGGCGTTCGGGGCGCGGAAATGCTCCGCCTGGCTGTTGCCGCCGATGGCGTAGGTGTGCGCGTTGACGGTGAAGTTCCAGGCGTTGGTGGCGATGTCCCGGTACCGGGTCGTGCCGGTGGCCTTGTACTCCCGGGCGGCCCCGATCCACTTGGGCACCTGGGTGTTGGCGTGCAGTCCGTTGAGCTGGTCCTGGCCCGAGGCCAGGGGGCCGAACACGGCGGCGTGGTCGAACCGCTGGGCGACGGTGAGCCACCGCGCGTCGCCTGTCTGCTGGTAGAGGTCGGTCAGCACAGTGTTCATGCCGCCGAACTCGGTCTGCAGCATGGCCTGCATTTGCTGGCCGCTCAGCCTGCCGGTGCGCCAGTCGACCCATCCGGCCAGGGCGAGCAGCACGTCACGGGCCTGTGTGCTGCCGATGTGGCGCCATACGTCCAGCAGGCCGGCGAGGGTCTTGTGGATGGTGTAGTACGGCACGTTGCCGTTGCTCAGGGTCCGCTGCTCCAGCGCGGTGAAGTCGGACTCGGGGTAGCCGGAGAGGTACCCGGCGTTGAAACCGGCGGCGCCGTTGTTGGCCTGGCACTTGGCCAGCTCCGCGACCATGTAAGTGGCCTTGTCCCGGCAGACGGTGTCCCCGGTCACGGCGTACAGCTGTGCCCAGGCCGTGAGGAAGTGCCCTTGGACGTGGGTGCGGAAGGGGAAGTTCGGTGCGTCCCAGCCGCCGGTGGCGGCGGCGCCGTTGGTGGAGAGCCGGTGGTTGGCGCGGAAGTTGTACAGCAGCCGGTCGACATCGACGAAACGCAGATAGTTCTGCGTTCGGTTCTGGTTGTCCAGCCACCGGCTTGCGGTGAGCCGGACCTGGCCGAGTTCGAAGGGGTGCGCCAAGACCCCTATGTCGGCCCTTGCGGGAGGAACGGCCGCCTGCGCGGGAGATGCGCCCATGAAGGAGCCCGTGGCAGATGCGGCGACCGTGGCCCCGGCTGCTTGCAGCAGGCGCCGTCTGCTGACGAAGGAAGACATCTTGCACCTTTCGGTGACGAGAGAGCGATTGCTTGGTCGTTGACACCCGGCGAGACTTCCGCCTCCACCCCTCACGGTCCCTAGTGCTGTGACCGGAAAGGTTCACCGGCTCGCGACGCCCGGCACGGCACCTCGCCGCGTTGTCGCATCACCCGAGTACATCCAGTACGCGGGCGATGCTCCGCCTTGCGATGCACCGCACCGGACGCCGCGCGCTTCCGGCAAACCTTTCCGGTCACAGCACTAGCCGGTGACGCGATGGAAGATCCCGATCCGGGTGACATCGCCGACCGCGCCGCCGAGCGTGCGGCAGTTGACCAGGTCCTTCGAGTGCAGGACGGCCATGCCGGGCGAGTACCCGAACCTGCTGGGGATGCCGTAGCAGTCGGAGTCGGCCCGGATGCGGTCCCAGTCGCTGAAGCCCCCCGGGAGGATGGGATCGACGTAGGCGCCGTCGCCTTGGTCGCCCCACGTGCCGGCCGGAGGTACGGCTGCCGCCGTCCTGCTCGGGGGCAGCAGGCCCGGCAGCACGAGCGCTCCGGCGCCGACCGCGGCGAGCCGGCCGAGCTGTCGTCCGGTGATGTCCAAGACCCGTCCTTTTTCAGAAGTCATTGCGTGGACGGGCGGTTTTCCCAGCGAAACACCGCCTGGATCTCAAGGGCGTCGAAGTCCGGTGTCCAGGCGGTGGGGTAGGGGAAGGGCTAGCGCCTGGAAAGCGCGCGGTTGGGGGCATGGGGGGTGGGTTCCTTCCGGAGACGGGACCGCTCTCGCACCGCGAATGGCCGATATTCCGAACGTGGGTCGAATTGCCGGACGGGGTTGGCGCCGAACGTAAAGGGTTTCCCGTACGGAAGTCAACGAGTGTGACAGTGCGGCTTCTTCGGTATCCGGGCGGCGCGAAATGCGCCGAACGGTACTCGTCGGAAACATTGACGGAACCACGGCCCAAACCTATCTTCTGCTCGAAGTTCCGCACGCTGTTCGTTATTTCGAACAGTCGCATCCCTCGTCACGGCGATCGGCCCAGCGGACTGGCCGAGCCCGGAGGAAGAGTTGAACAGAACCGTAAGAAAGCTGCTCGCTCTGCTGGGCCCGCTGCTGCTGGTCCTGCTGAGCGGCGCCGTCTTTGAGGGCACCGCCTCCGCCGCCGCCCCGCCGGCCGGGCAGGCCACGCGGTACACGATGACCGCGTTCACCAACAGCAGTGAGTCGAACCTATATGTGTACGACTCGCCGGACGCCACCGGATTCACCCTGCAGAAAGGCCCCGCCTACACCCCGCCGTCCGCGCTGATCCGGGACCCCAGCATCTTCAAGCACACCGACGGCTACTACTACCTCACTTACACCACCAACTGGACGGGGAACACGATCGGTTTCGCCCGGAGCACCGACCGGGTGAACTGGACGTTCCTGTACAACTACACGATCCCGATCAGCGGGCTGACCCGCACCTGGGCACCTGAGTGGTTCATCGACACCGACGGCAGCGTCAACGTCATCGTGTCCCTGACGGCGGCGAGCACCGCCACCCACTTCACCGCCTACAAGATCACGGCGACCAATACAGCGCTGACCACCTGGTCCGCGCCCACCCAGCTGTCCGGTATCGGCCCGAACTACATCGACACCTTCATCGTCAAGGTCGGCTCCACCTACCACGCGTTCACCAAGAACGAGACGACGAAGTACATCGAGTACGCCACCGCCTCCAGCCTCACCGGCCCCTACAGCCTGCGTAGGACGGGCGACTGGGCCGGCTTCGGCGACTGGGTCGAGGGTCCGGCCCTGGTCCAGCTCGACAACGGCGGCTGGCGCATCTACTACGACGGCTACCGTGCCGGGAAGTACTGGTACAGCGACAGCTACGACGACTTCGCCACCTGGTCCGCGCCCACCGAGGTGCCCGGGCTGTCCGGCTTCATCCGCCACGCCACCGTGCTGAAGGAGACAGTCCCCGGCGGTGTCACCCTGCCCACCAACGCCACCAGGTCGCTGCGGTCGGTCAACTACCCCGACCGGTACGCCGTGGAACGCCCCGACAGTCTCGGCTACATCGACCCGGTGAGCACCTCCAGCAGCACTGCCGTCAAGCAGAGCGCCACCTTCACCGTCGTACCCGGCCTCGCCGACGCCAACTGCTACTCCTTCCGCGACTCCTCCGGCCGCTATCTCCGCCACTGGGACTTCCGGGTCCGCTTCGACAGCAGCAATGGGACCGACACCTTCAAGAAGGACGCCACCTACTGCGCCCGCCCGGGCAGCGCCTCCGGCTCCGTCCGCCTGGAGTCGTACAACTACCCCGGCCGCTACATCCGCCACTACAACTACGCGCTGCGCGTGGACCCCTACCAGAACACCGACACGTTCCGCGCCGACAGCTCCTTCACGGTGGTCAGCCCCTGGGCCTGACCTGTCCGCGATGTTCTCCCGGGATGTGAGCCTGACAGGCCCAGATCCCGGGCTCGGGGTTCATCCGGCGCTCAGGGTGGTCCACTTCTGGTTGGAGCCGCCGTTGCAGTCCCACAGCACCAGCTGTGTGCCGTTGGCCGTGGAGGAGCCCGGAACATCGAGGCACCGGCCGGAGGCGGGGTTGCGGTAACCGCCGTTGTAAGGCTGCCAGACCTGGTTGGCACCGCCGTGGCAGGCCCAGAGCTGTACCTTGGTGCCGTTGGCGGTGGCCCCGCCGGCGGCGTCGAGGCACTTGCCCAGGGAGCGCAGGGTGCCGTCGGTGTAGGCGGACCAGTACTGGTTGGCACCCTCGCCGCAGCTCCACGTCTGGACGGCGGTCCCGTCGGCGGTGCCGGCACCGTTGACGTCCATGCACTTGCCGGCGATGCCGGACTGCACGCGGGCGGGCGCGGGGGCGGGGTTCTTCAGCCACCCGGCGCTGTCCGCGGACCGGACACCACGGTGGAAGGCGTCGGCCATCTTCTGGTAGCCCGCGTCGTTGGGATGCAGGGTGTCGATCAGGTCGGCCGGGGTCAGGCTGCTCATGTCGACGTAGGCGACGCGCTTGCCCGCGGACTGTGCGTCCCGCACGATCTGGGGGATCGCCTGGTTGTAGGCGGCTCGGTACTGCTCCTCGGAGCCGCTGGTGGACACGACCAGGGAGGCCACGAGGACGGTTGCGTCGGGAGCTGCAGCGGTGATCTGGTTGACCAGCGATTTCAGCCGGTCGGTGGCGGTGGAGACCTGGTAGCTCTCGTTGAGGTCGTTGGTGCCGATATGCAGCGTCACGACGTTGGGCCGGTAGCGCGTCAGCGAGGCGTCGGTGAGGGCGGCGATCTGGTGGATCTTGTACCCGGAGTGGCCTTCGTTGTCGGGGTCGGACATCGAACCGCCCCGCACCGTGCCCACGAAGTCCAGCGGATGTCCGTCCGCCGCAAGCTTGTCCCACAACGGCTTCCGGTAACCGTTGCCGTTGCTGCTTCCCACACCCCAGGTTATGGAGTCGCCCAACGGCATGACCCGCAACGGCGTGTTCGAGGCGGCGGCGGCCGGGGCGGCCCCCGCGGTCGTCACCCCGAACGTGGCGGCTACCAGGGTGATCAGGGGAAGGATCCAGGATCTTCTCATGCAGACGTCCTCTTCTGCGACTGGGCGCTGAATCAGCGGGGGTGATCGCCGTTCGTGTCAGCAGCTCGGCCGCAACGCCTTCCCTTCGGCGCCTGCGGCCGCCTGACCTACTGGCAGAACGGTCGGGTGGGGGAAACGCATACCGAGCGGGTCGGCCTGAACACGCCGCACAAGCGCACCCGTATAGATACCACGATCCCGGCTGGGACATCCCATGAATCGTCCCGCCTCTGGACCCTCGGCGTCGGCGAGGGGCCGTACCGCGGGGCGCAGGCGGCCCATGCAACTGCACCGCCGGCTCTCGCGTCCTGGTCCACCACAGCATCGCTGAGGAGATGCTGGACCGGTTAGCCGATCAACGTAGGGGCGTACGCCCCGGGGCGTGTGTCGATGGCATTCCGCTCCCTGCCCGACAGGCGGGCCATCATGCAACTCTCCCTGGTAAACGGCCAGTTCAACCAGGAGATGCATGATGGCCCTGTACCGGCATGACTTACGTCGGCGGACCCGCGGCCGTGGCGGCCTGCGAGGCCGTGAACCGGGCGGGTGAGCCCTCCCTCCGCGAAGGCGTGTGCTTCGAACCCTTCCGTCCGGGCTGGACGTCGCCGGAGTGGAGCCAGGATCATCCTGGCTCCACTCCGTGGTGCGGGCGGGTCACTGGAACTGTGCGAAGAACCTCCAGATCTCTGCCTTGGTCCAGGTGGTGACGCCGCTTTCGTTGGGGGACCCGTCGACCGGACCGGGTATGTGGCCTCCGTCGAACGCGGCCCACTGGACCGGGTACCCGGCACGGCAGCCCGAGTAGGTGGTGGTGATGTGCGTTCGGCTGCCCGGCGCCGGCTCGCGCGGGCTCTGGGGGGTGCAGCCGTTGTTGCTGACGAATTTGTCGCGCAGGGACCGTCCTTGCCCGATGTTGAGGACGTTGTCGCTGATGCCGTGGATTCCGAAGTAGGCGATGGGCTGGGTGCCGCCGCTGCACCCGCTGATCTGAGCACCGGAGATGACCGCGACGGCCCTGAAGACGTTCGCCCGGCTGCATGCGAGTGCGTAGCTCATACCGCCGCCCCAGCTGAATCCCGTGGCGAAACGCTGTGCCGGGTTGACACAGAGGCCGGCCTCGATGCGCCGGATCATGTCGTCGACGAAGGTGACGTCCTCACCGCCCGCATTGGCCCAGCCGTTGCCGAGGCCCTGGGGGGCGACGAGGATCGCGCTGTTGTTCGACTGTTCTTGTTGGCCGTAGTAGGACCAGGCGCTCCCGCTCGTGCCGCCCGAGGCGACGTCATTGGCGGTTCCGCCCCGCCAGTGGAACGCGAAGATCAACCGGTAGGGGCGGCTGTTGTCGTAGTTGGCGGGAACCCTGAGGATGAAGCTGCGGGTCTTGCCGCCGCTCTGAATCGTGTGCGTACCGCTCGTCAGAGTCGGAGCGCTGCCGCATCCGCCGCCGCCACCGGACGACAGCTTGATCATCTGCCATTGCTGGTTGGCGCCGCCCCAGTCGGTGTACTGGACGACGTTGCCGCCGTCGGCGGTGGAGGAGCCCTGCACCTCCACCGCCTTGCCGCTGGTGCGGTTGATCAGCCGGACGTGGCCCGCGTCGGAGTCGGCCAGGCGGAACTGCTGGTTGGCCCCGTTGTGGTCGGCCCACTGCTGGATCGCGGCACCGTCCGCGGTCGAAGCGCCGGACACGTCGAGAACCTTGCCCGAATGCCGGGCCTTGAGGCGGTAGAAGCCGTCGCCGGAGGCCACGAACTGCCACTGCTGGTTGGCGCCGTCGTTGCGCGTCCACTGGCTGATCCGCGTGCCGTCGGTGGTGGACGCGCCGGCCACGTCCAGCGCCTTGCCGCTGTTGCGATTGACCAGGACGTACCAGGCATTGGTGTCCACCGTCGCCGCCTCGGCGGGCGCCGGATTCACCGCGGCGAGCATGCCGATCGCGAGGGCCGCCGCCACCACGGCGGCGACCCGGGACCACCAGCGTCGTCTTGGTGGAGGGGCGGGAGAAACCGCACCGTAGGTCTTCATCGATTCACCCCTTCGTCTGTGGCAGGTCCCCTCAGGTGCGGGTCCAGCGTTGGTTGCTGCCGTTCGAGCAGGAGTAGAGCTGGATCAGGGTGCCGTTGGCGGTGCCGCCCGCGACGGCGTCGAGGCAGAGGCCGGACTGGACGCCGACGATGGATCCGTCGGAGTTGAGGCGCCACTTCTGGTTGTCGCCGCCCCAGCAGCTGTAGATCTGGACTCTGGCGCCGTTGCCGGTGCCGCCGGCGTCCAGGCACTTGTTGCCGTAGACCCTGAGCTCACCGGCGGCGGTGTACGTCCACTGCTGGTTGGTGCCGTTGTGGCAGTCCCACAGGTGGAGCTGGGTGCCGTCGGCGGTGCTGGCACTGGGTACGTCCAGGCAGCGGCCCGACCCGACGCCCTTGATCTGTCCGGAACCGGGCGGGGGCGTGGAGGTGCCGCCGTTGAGTGCGTTGAGGACGGCGTTGTAGGCGGGCTTCTTGCTGCCGTCGCCGTTGAACAGCAGCGGCGTGTGCTGCGGTCGCCACGAGTCGGTGTCGCGCACGCCCCAGACGGTGATGCCGAGGCAGCGCGGGACGGCCAGGCAGTCGTTGGTCACGGCGGCGTAGGTCGAGGCCGGGGCGCCCTGGATGTCGAGTTCGGTGATGGCCACGTCGACGCCGAGGGCGGCGAAGCTCTGCAGGGTGGTGCGGAAGTTGCTGTTGTAGGGGCTGTCGTTGTTGAAGTGCGCCTGGAAGCCGACGCAGTCGATCGGTACGCCGCGCTGCTTGAAGTCCCGGACCATGGCGTACATGGCCTGGGTCTTGGCCCAGGTCCAGTTCTCGACGTTGTAGTCGTTGTAGCAGAGCTTGGCGGCCGGGTCGGCGGCGCGCGCGGTGCGGAAGGCGACCTCGATCCAGTCGTTGCCGGTGCGCTGCAGGTTGGAGTCGCGGCGGGCTCCCGAACTGCCGTCGGCGAAGGCCTCGTTCACGACGTCCCACTGGACGATCTTGCCCTTGTAGTGGGCCATCACGCCCCTGATGTGGTCGATCATCGCCTGGCGCAGCGCGCTGCCGCTGAGGGCCTGCATCCAGCCGGGCTGCTGGGAGTGCCAGGCAAGGGTGTGACCGCGCACCTGCTTGCCGTTCTGCACCGCCCAGTTGTAGACGCGGTCAGCGGCGGTGAAGTTGAACTGGCCGCGCTGCGGTTCGGTGGCGTCGATCTTCATCTCGTTCTCGGCCGTCACCGAGTTGAACTCACGGCTCGCGATCGTCGTGTACGCCGGGTCGCCCAGCCTGCCCGAGGCGATGGCGGTGCCGAAGTAGCGGCCGCTCTGCGCCGCCGCGGCGCCGAGCGTGCTCTCGGCGGCGTGTGCGGTCGGCGGCGCGCCCAGTGCGGCGACCACACCGAGGACGCCGACGACCAGCGCCAACAGCAGGCTGCGGATCTTTTGGCGGATAGCCGGTCTGGGAAGGGCATATGAGCCCATGACTGTGCCTCCAAGGTAGACATCACGGAAGGACTGAAGCGCAGGGGAATGCGTCGCCCGGCTCCCATTCGGCAGACGGACGGGGCGGGCCGGAACCGGGCAGCACGGAATCACCGGACACCGCGGTCATGGGACCGGGACGATCTCAACCGGCACGGACGGCACCCGGTCGGCCGTCGGGTGACGTACGGCGGGCGGCGGCGGTGCTTCGACACAGGCATGGGGGCACTCCATCGCGGCTCAGCCGGGGGACCACCGCGCGGCGTTGCGTACCTCTCCAACTGCGCGAGAGCCAGGATGCGCTGGTGCGAACCTCACCGGAACGTGACGGGGTGGCGCAGGTGCTTTGGTGCGTTGCGCGATCTGTCGTGCAGCTGTGCGTGGGATCTGCCGTGCAGCACGCATGTGCTCAGGGCCAATATGGTTCGACATCTCGAACTGTGGCCGCTTCTCAAGCAGGGATGATTGAGGTATTGACGATGGGTCGTCAATACTCCCCGCAGAAAAAGTTTCCGTTCCTCGTCCGAAACATTCGGAATCCCGATGAGTCGGACGGCACGCGGGGCCTGCTCGCTGGTCTGAAGGGTCGTCAGATGCAGACAGGTGTGTGCGTGGGTGAGCCCAGTCGCGGTCGTCCGCCGAGATCTCCGGGCGCCCGGGGACTCCTTCCTCGAGGCCTGGAGTGAGGTCGGAATTCCTGACGCCGTTCCGGAGGGCGGTGTCACGGACGCTGGAGACCCGGGGGTCGGGTGCCCGCGCCGTCCGCGAGATCACTCCGCTCCGGCGCCAAGTGGTGGCGGGGTGCAGCCATTGATGGTGTGACGTGCGTCGCTTCGTGCCCAGCTCGACGAAACATTTCGGCATTAGTGGCGACTCTTGCGAGATCTATTGACGCCGTTCACCGGTTCCCTATCATTCAGGTTGCCCGACATTCCGACGCCTGTTCGGTGTCGCGAACGCTGGGGTTGCTCCATCGCACAGCAGGGCATCTCCGGGGTGCACCCCCGAACGCCGAGCGCAAGGAGCCGCGTCGCGTGCATGTGTCATGGTCTCGTCAATCCTTCCCGCGCCGCCACACGCCGGTGACCCCACCGGCTTCGCTGCCGAGAACACCGGGCAGTACATCCCGAAGTCGTCGGGCGGCCCCTTCGGTCCGTACACGAGGCGGCAGGTGCTCCTCGACCTGCGCGGGCCTGTCCCCGACGGAGGCGTCCCGCACCAGGGCGGCCTGGTCAAGACGCGCAACGGCGCCTGGTACTACCGCGTATTCGTCGACACCTGCCCCGGCGGCCGGGTGCCCGCGTGGCCCCGGTCGCATGGACCTGGGAGGGGTGGCACGTCGTCCAATCGGTGAACGGAGCATGGGGCACCTCCCGTCCCAGCCCGGCCATGCCGCCGCCCCGCCAGGTCACCCCCATGACCGGCGTCGACACGTTCGACGGCACGACCCTCGCACGTCTCCACCCCGGGCGCCCATGCCGTCCGAAGGCGCCGGACGTCACCGGTCTTTCGGGAGGTGGCGAAGAACCGGGATGTCACAAGCGGTCTGCCGTGGTGTTCGCAGGCCGCCGCACACCGCACTGCACCGACAGTCCGGACAACCTCTGACGAGGCCGACCGGAACCGCCTACTCAAGGGTGAGGAAGTCCCCATGCCCAGAGCAAGTTTCAGCCGCAGGCATCCGTCTGCGGTGCTCGCCGCCGCGGTTGCGGTCCTGGCCGCGTTGGCGGCGATGCTCGTCGCCACCCCGGCTCAGGCGGCTACCAGCGGCGCCTTGCGCGGTGTTGGTTCGAACCGGTGTCTCGATGTGCCGGGCGCCAGCCAGACCGACGGCACGTATCTGCAGATCTGGGACTGCTGGGGCGGGACCAACCAGCACTGGACGTTGACCGACAGCAATCAGCTGACCGTGTACGGCAATAAGTGCCTGGATGTTCCGGGTCACGCCACCGCGGCCGGTACCCGGGTGCAGATCTGGACGTGTTCCGGTGGTGCGAACCAGCAGTGGCGGGTCAACTCCGACGGCACGGTCGTCGGCGTGGAGTCCGGGCTGTGCCTGGAGGTTGCGGGCGCCGGTACGGCCAACGGCACAGCGGTGCAGATCGGGAGGTGCAACGGCGGCAGCAACCAGAAGTGGACCGGCCTGTCCGCGCCGCCGGGCGGCACGTGTTCTCTTCCGTCGACGTACCGGTGGACATCGACGGGTGCGCTGGCGCAGCCGGCGAACGGGTGGGCCTCCCTGAAGGACTTCACCACTGTGACGCACAACGGCAAGCACCTGGTCTACGCGTCGAACTTCTCGGGATCGGCGTACGGCTCGATGATGTTCAGTCCCTTCACGAACTGGTCGGACATGGCGTCGGCCGGTCAGACCGGCATGAACCAGGCCGCGGTGGCCCCCACACTGTTCTACTTCGCACCCAAGAACATCTGGGTGCTGGCCTACCAGTGGGGTGCCTGGCCCTTCATCTACCGCACGTCGAGCGACCCCACCAACCCCAACGGCTGGTCCGCGCCGCAGCCGCTGTTCACCGGGAGCATCTCCGGGTCCGACACCGGCCCGATCGACCAGACACTGATCGCCGACGGCCAGAACATGTACCTGTTCTTCGCCGGTGACAACGGCAAGATCTACCGCGCTAGCATGCCGATCGGGAGCTTCCCGGGCAACTTCGGCTCGTCGTACACGACGATCATGAGCGACACGAAGGCCAACCTCTTCGAGGGCGTACAGGTCTACAAGGTTCAGGGCCAGAACCAGTACCTCATGATCGTCGAGGCGATGGGCGCGAACGGGCGCTACTTCCGCTCCTTCACGGCCTCCAGCCTGAACGGCTCGTGGACCCCGCAGGCCGCCAGCGAGAGCAACCCCTTCGCGGGCAAGGCCAACAGCGGTGCCACCTGGACCAACGACATCAGCCACGGTGACCTGGTCCGCAACAACCCCGACCAGACCATGACCATCGACCCCTGCAACCTGCAGTTCCTCTACCAGGGCAAGTCCCCCACCGCGGGCGGCGACTACAACCGACTGCCGTGGCGGCCGGGTGTCCTCACCCTGCAACGCTGACCTTTCCGATTTCACGGTGATCGTGATGTGGTGCGGTCTGCGGGCGCGTGGGCGAGCGGTTCACGGCGTGGTCGACTGCACCCGCTGACCGGCACTCGCCGCCTCGAGGAACCCCAGCCGTGCGGCGGCCGGGGTTCCTGACCTGGCCTTGTCCGTGATTCGCACAGGCCGACATCTTTCCCATGACCTCGCACGTGGAGTGCGTGGCGATTCTGGAGCGTACGCGTAGGGCCCGGCCGTCACCGACGGCCGGGCCCTACGAAGGGGTTGCGCCTGCGGGGTCAGGTCACCATCGGTACCAGCGGCCGCGTCCACCGCCGGCAGTGGTGGAGCGCATGACGAAGCCGAGCAGCCACAGCACCAGAACGGCGAGGGCCACCCACCACAGAAGCTTGACGGCGAAGCCGGCGCCGAAAAGGATCACAGCCAGCAGCAGAACAAGAAGCAGGGGAACCATAGATGTTTACCTCCTGGCCTTCGTCTGCCCTTCCACTTCACCTTCACTCCCCACCGGTGCCTTGTTTGTGAAGGGAAAGCCGGGGCACGTGCGGGCTACCGCGACAGCGGTACCAAGCTTTGCGGAGGCGTGTTCCATGACTGCTGGCGAGAAGGCCGAGGGTAAGGCCGAGGAAGCCCTGTGAAGTGCCGTCGCAACGAGCCGCATGGCCGCTGAGGGGCGGGCGAAAAAGAGCACGGGCGACGCCCGGGCGGCCGGGGAAAAGGCCAAGGACGCCTTCCAGCACTGACGTCTTACGTGTACCAGCCCGGCTACGAGTTCCTCGGTCCCTCCATGGCGCCCCGCGCGGTGCCAAAGACACCACCGCGGGTGCGCATCGGCGGCCGTATGGGAAATACACCGGGTACTTCGGCCGCAGGACCGAGGACGGCGATTTCGACGCGGCTGAGTTCGCCGACAAGGCCGCGCACGATCATGTCAGGTGGGTCTCCCTGAAACTCTCGCAGAGAGCCATGCCCGGTATCGGCGGTGTGGACGGTCGTCTCTCCGCCGTACCACCGGGTGTTTTCCACCCCGCGTGCACTCGGCCTTGCCTGCTCCGGACTCGTCGCTCCGGGCGCCACGGTCGAGGCATGCATGCCGTCTCGCGGGGTAGGCGCCCGCATGCCGGTCGATGGGTCGGCATGGACGAGGCGATCGAGTGGGAGGGGCGCAGCATGTCGACGACGACCGTGCCGGCTGTTGAGCGGACCGTGGATGTTCCGGAGATAGCGGATCCGTCCAAGGTGGCGCCGAAGGACGCGCGGGAGCTGTCGAAGGTGTTCTTCGATCAGCTCTCGGTGCTGGAGGAGGGGACGCCCGAGTACCAGTACGCCCGCAACACGCTTATTGAGATGAACATGTCCCTGGTCCGCTACGCCGCCGGCCGCTTCCGCAGCCGCGGACCGGAGGAGATGGAGGACATCGTCCAGGTCGGCATGATCGGCCTGATCAAGGCCATCGACCGGTTCGAGCTGTCCCGCGAGGTCGAGTTCACCTCCTTCGCCGTGCCGTACATCGTGGGGGAGATCAAGCGTTTCTTCCGTGACACCTCCTGGGCCGTGCATGTGCCGCGACGGCTGCAGGAAGCCCGCGTCCAACTGGCCCGCGCCAACGAGGAACTGCGCACCCGGCTGGGCCGGACACCGACCACCAAGGAACTGTCCGAGCTGATGAGCCTGCCCGAGGAGGAGGTCGTGGAGGCCCAACTGGCCTCCAACGGCTACACCTCGGCCTCCCTGGACGCGGCGATCAGCGGCAGCGAGGACGGCGAGGCCGCGCTCGCGGACTTCATCGGCGACGAGGACGCCGCCCTCGGTCTGGTCGAGGACTACCACGCCCTCGCGCCCATGATCGCCGAACTCGACGATCGCGACCGCAAGATCATCCACTGGCGCTTCGTCGAGGAACTGACCCAAAAGGAGATCGGCGAACGTCTGGGTGTCTCCCAGATGCAGATCTCCCGCCTGATCACCCGCCTGCTGACCCGCCTGCGGGAAGGAATGCTCAGCACTCAGTGAGTGCATGTCCGGCTCAGCCGGCATCGGCCGGCAGGACATGCAGACCTGATCCGCATCATCCTTCTCCCCGGCCACCACACTGGCCAGCGTGCCTGTCAGCTGATCGGCAGCACCCTGTCCCTGACCGTCCCTCCGGGCCGCCGAAATCGACGCGGCTGGGAAGTGCGCGGAGGCGCGGTACATGGCGGGCCGGCTGCCCCGGACGCGGGGGGTGGTGCGGCCGGGGTGACGGTGAACTCGCCGACGTCGCCGCCGCGGGCGCAGGTGCGTCCGCGGGCGAGGCGTCCGTTCGCGGAGCGGGCACGGCAAGACGGGGGACGCTTGATGCGGCCTCAGGTCATCGTTCGTACTGCGGGGTCCACTGGGCCCGTGCGACCGCCGCCCGCAGTTCCTCCTCGGTCGCATGCGGTGCGACGCCGTCTTCGACGGCCGCCACCGCCGCGGCCACGGCGATTTCCCGGGCAGCGTCGCGCATGTCCCGCAGCGGTGGCAGCAGCGGCGCGGGGCCGGCGTCGTCCGTCGCGGATCGTGCGGCGCACCGGCCCACGGCTCGGGCGGCGGCGACCATCATCCGGTCGGTGACCCTGGTCGCCCGGGCGGCTTTCACCGCCAGGCCGATGGCCGGGAAGACGTACACGTTGTTCGCCTGCGCCACCGGCACCTCGCGGCCGTCGATCCTCAGGGGCGGGAACGGCGAGCCGGTGGCGACCAGAACCCTGCCGTCCGTCCAGCGGGCGAGGTCGGCGGGGTCGGCCTCGGCGTGCGAGGTGGGGTTGGACAGCGGGAAGATCACCGGCCGCTCGCACACGGACGCCATCTGCCGGACGATCTCCTCGGTGAAGGCGTCCTTCGCGGTCGACAGGCCGATCAGCACGGTCGGCTCCACCCGGCGGACCACCTCGGCAAGGCCGTACGACTCCTGCTCGTCACCGCGGGCGTAGACGCGCTGCTCCGCGCTGAGCCCGTCGCGCGAGGCCACCAGCAGCCCGTCGACGTCCACGAACCAGAAGCGTGAGCGGGCCTCGTCCTGCGACAGGCCCTCGTCCGTCATCGCCGTACGGATCATGTCGGCCACCCCGACCGCCGCGGAGCCCGCACCGAGGACCACGATCCGCTGGTCGGTCAGGCGGGTGCCCGCGACCGTGGTCGCCGTGGTCAGCGCCCCGAGAACGACGGCGGCCGTGCCCTGGATGTCGTCATTGAAGGTCAGCAGCCGATCCTGGTAACGGGTGAGGATCGGGCGGGCGTGGGCGGTCGCGAAGTCCTCCCACTGCAGGAGCGCGCCGGGCAGTTCAGCTTCAACCGCCGACACCAGCGACTCCACCAGCTCGTCGTACGCGGCGCCCGTGACGCGGTGCTCCCGGCGGCCCAGGTAGTGCGGGTCGGCCAACAGCTCCTCGTTGTCGGTCCCGGCGTCCAGCAGGATCGGCAGCGTACGGGCCGGGTGGATGCCGCCGATGGCGGTGTAGAGGCTGAGCTTGCCGATCGGGATGCCCATGCCGCCGACACCCTGGTCACCCAGTCCCAGGACGCGCTGACCGTCGGTGACGACGATGACGTCCACGTCCGGGTGCGGGCGGTTGCGCAGGATCTCCCGGAAGCGGTGCCGGTCCTCATAGGACAGGAACAATCCGCGCGGACGGCGGTAGATCTCACTGAAGCGCCGGCATGCCTCGCCGACGGTCGGCGTGTAGACGACGGGCAGCATCTCCTCCAGGTGCCCGGTGACCAAGCGGTGGAAGAGGATCTCGTTGGTGTCCTGCAGCTGGCGCAGATAGATGTGCCGGTTCAGCGGCTTGTCGTAGCCGAGGAACGCCTCGTACGCGCGGTCGGCCTGTTCGTCGAGCGTTTCCACGGCGGGCGGAAGCAGCCCGTCGAGACCGTACTCGGCCCGCTCCTCGGGGCTGAAGGCGGTGCCCTTGTTGCGCAGGGGATCTGCGAGCAGGGTCGTGCCGCGGGGGGATTCGTTCGCTGTCATGGTGGTTCGTCTTCCCGGGATACCTGCGTACGGACGTAAAACCGCCGGCAAGGAACGGTCATCACTTCGTCGAGCCGATTCAGGGAAGTGCCGCGGTCACCAACGCGCAAAACCCGACGCACCTCCACCGACCTCCAGCACTGCACCACCCAGCGGGCCACTTCATGGCCGAGGAGGCTCCGGAGGACATCGTCACCCTGATCCTCGACCTGGTGAAGCGATGATCGCCCCGGAAGGGCCGGTACCGGCCGAACTCACCGGAGGCCCTGACGCGCTCCCTGTGGTGGAGCCGTGGCGACCCCGTCCGACACCACGCACGAGGGTGGAAGGACTGACCGCCTCCGCGCTCCGCGTCCCACGGCACCGCGACCACCGGCGGTGCTCACCGAGGCCCCTGCCGGGCGGGTGCCGTGGGACGCCGGACGGCTCAGCCGAACAGCGCGCTGTGCACGTCGCTCTGCCAGTAGGTGACGTAAGCGGAACTGTTGAAGTACACGCCCCCGTTGGGCAGCTGCAGCGTCTCGCGGTTCCCGATCGAGCCGTTCAGCTTCTCGTTCGAGAACGACACGCCCAGGGTCTTGGCGGTGTGGCCCTCGTAGCCGTCGGGCGTGTACGTCCCGATGCCGGCGTAGGCGGACTCTCCGGGAGCCAGTGTCACCACGGCCTGGGGCTTGCTGGACTCATGCCACGGGACGACGGCCTGGGCGCCGGCGCCGGCGGCCAGGAAGGGCGCGCCGTGGGCGTTGCAGGGCTTGGTGCCGGTGTTGGTGGCCGTGAGCAAAAGGTGGTTGATGGGGCGGGGGACATCTTTGACCGTCAGCTTCGTGTTCTGCGTGGTGCAGTCGACGACCGAGGCGGCCCTCTTCGGGGTGGCGGCGGACGCGCCCGCGGCCTGGACAGCGACGAGCGAGAGGGCCGCGGCCACGACCATGGAGGAGGCGGTCGCACGAGCGCTGAAGCGGTTGGTGATACGCATGGAATGCCTGCTTTTCTCTGTTGTTTCGGAAGGTGATCTTCTGGTCCTGGCCGGCGGTGGGGTCCTGCCTCGGAGTGCCGTGTCGACCGGTCGTGCCGCTGCCCGGCCGGATGCCGGGACGCTGCCGTGCGACGGCCTGACTCGAGGCCAATCCGCGTCGGATCAAGACGAGTTCGAAGCACCGTCACCGCTTTGGGCGGGGTGGGGTGCTTGGATGCCCAAAGCCTGTGCCACGCTCCGTCCCATCCGCCATCCCAAGCGGGCTTTTCGGGACGCTGGAACGTTGGAACCGGCTGTGACCTGGGGGAATGGACCCTTCGTGGGACGCCGAACGGAATGGGGGACTTGGTGGGGGGCTGAGGACGCAGCTGATTTCGTGGCGCTGCTGTGCGAGTTGAAGCAGCGTTCCGGGCTGAGCCACGAAGCTCTGGCGAAGCGGGCGCACATGAGTACGTCGATCTCGCACCGCTACTGCACGGGGGAAGGGTGCCGACCGACCACGCGTCCCTCTTGCGCTTCGCGCGGGTGTGCAGGGCGACCCCGGAGGAACTGGTCGAGCTGCACCGGCGCTGCCCGGCCTCCCATGGTCGCGGACCTGGGCGGCCTTCGCGGCTGACCACAGCAGGTAAGGAGGACCAGTTATGCGCGGTGTCGTGATGCGCGCCCCCGGAGATGTCCGGGTGGAACAACGTGAGGACCCGAAGATCGTCGAGCCGACGGACGCGGTGATCCGCCTTTCGGCGAGCTGCGTCACAGCGAGCCGTTGGCGGAGTGCCAGAGCGAGCCGCAGCAGCAGGCCGGTGACGAGGGCGAGTCCGATGAGGGTCTCCGCGCTGCCCAGTTGTCCAGATCAGCCTCGGTGTCGTCGTGATCGCCGTCGTCCTGCCCTGTTCAACGCCTACGCCCTCGGTATCGGCCGCATCCGATGGCGTACCGCGTTCCTCGCGTTCTTCCTCGGGGTCAACGTCCTGCCGCAGGAAGGGCTGGTCCATCCCATCTACTACCTGTTCAAGGAACTGGGCCTCTACGACGGCAAACTCGGCTACACCATCCTGGTCGGCATCACCTACAGCGCCTTCGGCACCTACCTGCTCTCCTCCGTCTTCTCCGGCTTGCCCCGCGAACTCATCGAAGCCGCCTCCCTCGACGGCGCGGGCCGCTGGACCATCCTCTGGCGCGTCGTCCTGCCCATGAGCTGGCCCACCCTGTCGGTGATGTGCGTGTTCTTCTTCGTATGGAGCTGGAACGAATTCCTCTACCCGCTCGTCCTGCTCATCTCCAACGACAACCAGACCGTCCCCCTCGGCCTGTCCGTCATGCAGGGCCAGTACACCAGCGACCCCACCGCCCTGAGCGCGGCCGCCCTCCTCGGCGTCGTGCCGATGATCGTCTTCTTCCTCCTCTTCCAGCGCTCCCTCACCCGCGGCCTGACCGCAGGAGCCGTGAAGTAACCCCCGCGAAGGGCCCATGCCGCCCCGGATCCGGACCTACCGCCCCGCACCCGGATATGGGGTACAGCCATCCCCACCGACCGAACCGTGCCCCGGCGGCAACGCCCCACTATCAGCGGCCAGCACCTCTTCCAGCCTCGGCACTCGGCGACCGGCCACGACGGGCGGGGTGTCACAGACGCGCCTTGGGCGCCCCGGGACCCACGGGGCGCCCCAGGCGCGTTGTGCCGGTCCGGCTGACGGTCAGTGGTAGGCGTGGACGACGGCGTGGCCCTTGCCGCGGCCGATCATCCACTTGTTGACCGGGGTGGTGATCAGGAAGGCGACCGCGAAGCCGCCGAGCAGGGCGGACCAGAACAGTCCGTCGGAGAGGTGCGCGTCCATGGCGCCCGGGGTGAGGGCGATGATGGCGTTGTCGACGAACTCCATCACGGCGATGGAGACGGTGTCGGCGGCGAGCGCGACCTTGATCGCGGTCTTGAGGCTCAGGCCGGCCCGGATGACCGCGAACAGCGTGAAGGAGTAGCCGAAGAGGAACGCCAGCGTGATCGCCAGGACCATGGTGGGCACGTTGCCCCACAGCAGGGCGGTGCCGATGACCATGCCGAGGATCTCGCCGATGGCGCAGCCGGTCAGGCAGTGCAGCGTCGCCTTCACAGCCGTTCCCCAGGACGCCCCAGTGTGCCCGCCGTGCTCGGCATGACCGTGGTGGCCCTCGTGGGTGGCGTGGTCGTGTGCGGTGCCGGTGTGGTGAGCGCTGTGGTCCATGACCTCTTCCCCATGTTCGTCCGGAGTGGTGTGGCCGGGGCACCCGAGCCCCACAGCTCTGAACGATATACCCCCCGGGGGTATTCCGCCAGGTGTGTAACGCGTGGGCGGGCGGCCGGGTGGAGGGCGGTCCGGGCGGGGATGCGTCAGTGCACGTGCGGGCCTCCGGCCGGCCGCGGCTTGCCGCGCGGTACGAGTCCCAGGGCCACCGCGGCGCTCGCGGCCGCCGCGAGGAGGCAAACGGTGAAGGCGTCCGTGAAGCCGCCGGCGGAGGCGGACTCGATGCCCGAGGCGGCGACCGTGGAGACGACGGCCACGCCGATCGAACCGCCCACCTCGTGGAAGGTGTTGACGACCCCGGAGGCGAGGCCCGCCTCGTGGTGGTCGATCATGCCCAGCGCGGTGGTGGTGGCGGTGACGAAGACCGTGCCGAGGCCGAAAGAGGCCACGACGAAGCCGGGCAGCAGAGCTCCGTACACGCTGCCGTCGGCGGACAGCCGGGTCAGCGGTACGGATCCGGCCGCGGCGATGGCCATGCCGCCGACGGCGACGGCACGGCTGCCGATCCGGCCGACGACCCGGGAGGCGAGGTGGGCGCCGAGGCCGGTGGCCACGGCCACGGGCAGGAACACCAGGCCGGTCTCGAGCGGACTGAAGCCACGGACGTGCTGGAGGTAGACCGAGCCGAGGAAGAAGTACGCGATCAGCAGGGCGGTGGCGATCAGCATCAGGAACGCGCCCGCGAGGACCGGGCGCCGGGTGAACATCCGCAGGTCCATCAGCGGGGCCCGGCTCGCCCGTTCGACCGCGGCGAACCCTGCGTACAGCCCCACCGCGGCGGCCAGCGGCAGCAGCGTGGCCGGGTCGGACCAGCCGGCGTCACCCGCCTCCGTCAGGCCGTAGATGAGCAGGCCCGTGCCGGCGGTGACCAGGAGCGCGCCGGGAATGTCGAGCCGGGCCGGCCGCGGGGCGCGGGCGGGGACGAGCGCCGGCAGGGCCGCGAGGACGGCGAGGCCGATGGGCACGTTGATGTAGAAGACCCACTGCCAGCCGGGTCCGTCGGTCAGCGCGCCGCCGATCAGGACGCCGGCCGCCGCGCCCGAGCCGCCGATCGCGGCCCACACGCCCAGGGCCTTGGTGCGCTCGGTGCCGTGGAACGTGGTGGTGACGATCGACAGCGCCGCGGGGGAGAGCAGGGCGGCTCCGACGCCCTGGGCGATCCGCCCGCCCACCAGCACGGCCGCGCCCTGGGCGAGTCCGGTGACCAGGGAGGCGGCGGTGAAGACCGCGAGCCCCGCGAGGAGCGTGCGGCGGGCGCCGAGGGCGTCGGCGAGGCGGCCGCCGAGCAGCATCAGACCGCCGAAGCACAGGGTGTACGCGGTGACCGCCCAGGTCAGCGTCGCCCGGTCCAGGTGGAGGTCGGAGGCCATGTCGGGCAGCGCGACGTTCACCACCGTGACGTCGAGGATCAGCATGAACTGCGCGACGCAGATGAGGGCCAGAGCTGCCCAGCGGCGCGGGTCGGCCGGCGGCCGGTGATGTTCCGGCGCGTGGTGTGTGCCGGTCGCGGGATGAGTCATGAGGCGTCCTTGTCGCGAGAGACGGAAGCAGTACGGGAGGGTGCGAAGACGAGCGCCGTGACGATGCCGAGCGCGGTGACGCCGACCCCGGTGGCCATCGCCGGGCCCAGGCCGTCGACGAACGCCCGGCGAGCGGTGTCGGCGAAGGCCGTCCCGGCCTCGGCGGGCAGGTGGCGGGCGACGGTGAGCGCCGTACCCAGGGACTCCTGGGCGGAGGCGAGCAGGTCGGACGGCAGGGCGGTGCTGTGCGGATCCGCGGCGAGGCCGCTCCGGTAGCGGTCGGAGAGCAGGCTGCCGCTGACGGCGACGCCGGCCGCCGCACCGAGCTGGATCGATGCGGTGTTGGTGGCCGAGCCGACGCCGAGATCGGCGTCCGGCAGAGAGCCGACGATCGCGTCGCTGGTGGAGGTGATGACGAACCCGGCGCCTGCCCCGAGCAGCAGCAGCGCCACGAGGATCCGCCCATATCCGTCGCCGGCGCCGGTGGTGCCCAGGACCGCGGCGGAGGCGAGCAGCAGAGCGAGCCCGGCCGCCGACACCGCCCGCAGCCCGGCACGCGGCAGCAGTACGCCCGCCAGTGGCCCGGTGACCAGCAGGGCGAGCGCCGCCGGGCCCAGCCGCAGCCCGGTCTGGCCGGCGCTGTGACCGAGGACGAACTGCAGGTACTGCACGACCACGAACAGCGTGCCGATGAGCGTGAACGCCCCCGCCAGGATGAGCACGTCACCGACCGCCAGAGCCCGGTGCCGGAAGATGCGCGGCGGCAGCATCGGGGCAGCGCCGCGCCGCTGCCAGGCGAGAAACGCGCCGAGCAGCAGTGCGCCGGCCGCGAAGGCGCAGAGCACGGCGGGACTGCTCCAGCCCCGGTCCGGTCCCTCGATCACCGCCCACAGCACGCTCGCGACGGCCACCACGGACAGCACAGCGCCCGCCCAGTCCAGCCGCCGGGCCTCCGGCGCCCGCGAGTTCGGCACCAGGAAGGCGGCCGCGACCAGGCCGGCGAGCCCGATCGGCAGGTTGATCAGGAACACCGAGCCCCACCAGAAGCCGCTGAGCAGCCAGCCGCCGACCATCGGCCCGATCACGGTGCCCACGCCCACCGCCGCCGACCAGATCCCGATCGCCTTGGTGCGCTCGGCGCCGCGCGGGAAGACGTTCCCGATGATCGCGAGTGTGGCGGGCATGATCAGCGCCTCGCCGACCCCCATCGCCCCGCGTGCCACGATCAGCGCGGTCACGGAGCCCGCGTACGCGGCGGCGACGGAGGCGGCCGTGAACAGGGCCAGACCGGCCATGAAGACCCACTTGCGGCCCAGCCGGTCGGCGACCGCACCGCAGAACAGCACCAGGCTGCCGGACATCAGCAGATAGCTGTCGACAATCCACTGCAACTCACTGGTGGACGCGCCCAGTTCACCCACCAGGGTCGGCAGGGCGACATTCAGCACGGTGGTGTCCAGCCCCACCAGCAGCAGGCTCACGCCGAGCACGGCCAGGGTGAGCCACCGCCTCGAGGCGCCAGGCGGAGCCCCGGAGCTTGGCGGCGCGGTGAGCGGATGAGCGGTCGAGGACACGGGATCTCCTCCCGGCATGGGGGCGGACGCGGTCTGCCTCCGCCACAACTGAACTGTACGGAACAGTACATATGAACAGTTCAGTTCAGTCAATTGCTAGGATCGGTGCATGAGCGTGGACAGCGTCAAACAGCCCCCCAGCGGCCCCCGCGCCCAACTCAAGCGGCAGGCCATCGTCCGAGCGGCGCGCGAGCTCTTCCTGCGCGACGGCTTCGGCGTCGGCATGGACGCCATCGCCGCCGAGGCGGGCGTGTCCAAGGTGACCGTCTACAACCACTTCGGGAGCAAGGAGGCGCTGTTCACCGCGGTCATCACGAGCGCGCTGGACGAGCCCCTCGGTCATGCCTCATCGGCCGCGCTGGAAGGGCTGGCCGAGGCCGAGGACCTGCGTACGGCCCTCATCGACGCCGCCCGCGCCTGGGTGCACGCCGTCCGGACGAACAAGGATGTCATCGCCCTGCGCAACCTCGTCGCCGCCGAACAGCACCGCTTCCCCGAGCTCGGCCGCGCCTGGCACGGCCATGGTCCGGAGGGCCATCACCCGGCCGTCGCCGGCGCCCTGCGCACGCTCGCGGACCAGGGACGGCTGGTCGTCCCCGACCTGGAGGCGGCGATCATCCAGCTGTACGCGCTGCTGGTCTTCCCCCACATGGTCTTCAGCACGTACGGCACCCACATCGACGACGACCTCACCGACCGCCTCATCGTCAGCGGCGTCGACATGTTCCTGGGGTACTACGGTCCGCGACACCAGGCAGGCGGCCAGATGTGAGGGGGCGGTCCGGTCCGCGCAGGGCCTGACCGGCGACCTCGCTCCTCAACCCGCCGAGGGCTGTCCGGACCTCGCTCCTCAACCCGCCGAGGGCGGTCCGTGGGTGGAGTGGTGGCCGTGCTGGTGCGACGGGTGTGCGGAGTCGGCGGCGTCCTCGGCGTGCCGGGAGTCTTCCGAGGTGCCGGCGGGGCCGGGGCGTACGCCGGCGAGGGTGACCGTGACGAGCCGGTGGACCGCGGCCTTGGACGGCAGGCCGCCCGCCGCGGTGAGGGCGTGGAGGCAGTAGCTCGCGAGCTCGCCGGGCGCGATGTCGTCGCGGACGTCACCGGCCCGCGCGCCGTCGGCCAGCAACTCCTCGACCATGCCGTGGAGTCGCCGCTGTGCCTGGGTGACCTGCCGATCCTGGTGCAGGAACGCGGCGAGGTCGCTGTCGTGGTGCCCTCGGGAGGCGTGGGAGATGAGGGCGAACGCGCGCAGTACGGCCTCCAGCCGCCGACCGGCGCCCTCGGTCCGGTCCCGGACCTCGGCGAGCCGGTCGAGGTGGTGGTTGATCTGCCGCTCGTGCCAGGTGAGCAGGATCGACTCGACGTCCGGGAAGTACTTGTACAGCGTCGCGCGGCCGATCCCCGAGTCCTTGGCGATCCGCGACATCGTCACCGACGTCAGCCCGTGCTCGGCGACCAGCGCCGCGGTGGTGTCCAGGACCGCGGCGCGTACGGCGGCGCGGTGGGCGTCGATCGTCTCGTTCCACAGCTTGGGCACGGCCCCAGCATACGGTCCGGCGTCACCGTGACACTGTGCATTGACATAGACAGTGTGTCTCGATAAAGCTGGGCCTGTCACGGGCATCGGGACGATCAGGCCCGACGGGGGTGCGGCCATGGCCGGCGCGCTGCCCGCGCGGACCCAACCAGGTGCGCCCCAGGGCGCCCGTCCGTCCTGCGGGCGGATGTGACCTGCGGGCGGATGTGAAAGGAACGCCATGCCGACCGCCGAAGCCCGCGTCGAGACCGAGCGCCCCAGCCGGTACCTCGTCCAGCTCTGCAAACACTTCTCCACCAAGGGCCGCCACCTCGGTCACCGGCCACGCGCCCACATGGGCGGTGACGCGCAAGCGCTCCGTGACATGCGGGCCGTCGCGGAACAGGCGCAGGTCGAATGGACCGACACCGAGGGGCACGTCGGCCTCCCTTGGGGCCGGATCATCCTGCGGGCCGCCTCGGGCGCGCTGACGCTGCGGGTCGAAGCCGTCGACGAGGAGGACCTGAGGCGGCTGCAGGACCTTGCCGGCGGGCATGTCGAGAGGTTCGGCCGACGCGACGGGCTGCAGGTGCGCTGGCAACGACCGGAGTCTCCTGCGGTTCCCGCAGAGGCCGTCGACACCGCCGGGGTGCCGGGCCGGGGAGCCGTGCCGCGCCGCAGGCACCTCAGGGTGACGGGCATCGTGGCCCTCGTCGCGCTCGTTCTCGCCGTACACCTGGGATGGGGCGGGGTCGTCCTGGCGAACTGGCAGTGGATCGGCTGGGCCGTCGGCGGCGTCCTGGCAGTCGTCCTCGGGAAGGCCGCGCTCCTGGGCGGGTTCGCCCTGCGCCGCGGCCGAGCCACGAAGAGCCGCTGAACGGCTGCGAGGCCGCGCACTCGCAGTGGCCGCAGGTCATGCCGGACACCTTGTAGATCGTGTTCAGGTGAGCTTCGACAGGCCCCTCTCGAGGTCCTCGTTGTTCATGACCGGGAAGATCTCGACCTTGGCGCCGAGCTCTGTGAAGAACGGCTCAGCTGTGGGCGGAAGCTCGGAGCTGTCCTTCATGTCGACGACGAAGAAGCAGGTTCGCCGGCCTTCCTCGGGCCCGTAGTAGGCGGCCTCTGGCTTGAGCCGGTCCAGGGTCTGCTTCATCAGCTCCGGCATCCTGCCGCTGCGGATGGCTTCGGAGCCCTTCTCGGTGTCGAGCATCACCTTGACCATGACGCGCATCGCGGTCACCAACCTCTGGTTGCCGTGTGGAGTGGGCACGTACGGAGTTGCACGGCCTCAGGCTATGGGCGCTATGCGCCCTTTGCCCGTTCACTACTCCATCGGAAGCAGACACCGTTCAGGGAGCGGTCTGCCGCGCACGACGGACTGGTTCGAGGCTTAGCTGGGCGGCCATGGGGCGCCACGCCGAACCGGGGTACTGAACCCCGCACGGCACGGTGACGCGGCGTCAGCTCCAGCCGTCGAAAGGCCAGGATGATCCCCGGCGGCCTTCGAGCTGCCCCGCACACACCCGGCCCTTGCGGCCGGGCGTCGTTGCTGGTCGCCCCGGCGTGGGACATCTGATGACCAGCGCCGCAGTCCTCGCGCACGTGGAGGCCGAAGAGGCTCACCGCGCCACGGACACGGAGGTTCCGTCCCGGCCCGCCGCGATGAGCGAGTTGGAAGCCCCCGGTCCCGTCGGCCTCTCCGTCAGATGTCCGTTCGTGGTGCGCGCATGCGGTACTCGTTCGGGCTGACGCCGTGTTCCCTCTTGAACGCGGCGCTGAGCGCGAAGGCGTTGGCGAAGCCGGCGCGGGCGGCCACCGCGGAGAGAGTGGCGTCGCCTTCGTGCAGCAGGTCGGCGGCCAGGGCGAGGCGGCGCTGTCGTAGACAGGTCATCGGTGGCTGCCCGACCAGGGCGCTGAAACGCCGCGCCAGGTTCGCCCGGGACACGCCGGTCTTCGCCGCGAGCGCCGGCAGGGTCCACGGGTGGGCCGGGTGGGCGTGCAGCAGGCGCAGGGCGGGGCCGACGACGGGGTCGCTGTGGGCCCGGTACCAGGCGGGGACCGCCGCGCCGGGGCGGGTGAACCAGGCGCGCAGGGCGGTGATGAGCATCAGGTCCAGCGTCCGGTCGAGCAGGATCTGCTGCCCGGGTTCCTCGCGGGTGATCTCCTCGAAGGCCGTCCGGCTGCCCGGGCAGGTGCCCACGTCCGCCTCGATCACGGCGAGCGGCGGCAGGGCCGCGAGCAGCCGGGCCGGTACGCCGCCGTCCACGGTGTACAGACCGCTGAGCAGCAGGGTGCTGTCCGGATCCGCCGGGTCCCAGGGATCCGTGCCCGGAATCCGGGCGCCGACCTGGTCCTCGCCCTGCGCCGTCGTACAGCGGCCCCCGGCACGGATCACCACCTCCGGCTCGGTGGCCGGATCGTCCGCGATGACGTACGGCGCGCCCCCCCCGCCAGGACTGCGACGTCACCGGCACCGAGCCGTACCGGGTCACCGTCCTGCGGGACGACCCGGACCGAGCCGTGCAGGAGCACCGCGAGGGCCAACGGTGACCTTCCCTGACCGCCGGGGAACAGGCCCGCTCCTGATCCGGGCGGCGCATTCTCTGACCTCCTCCCGTGCCCTGGCCCGTTGGCGGCCCTGACCGTCACCGCCGGCCTGCACCTGTGGCGCCGCAACGCCCTGCTGAGCGTCCTCGGCGGCACGGCCGTCCACCGTGCACGTCGAGCGCGTCGACGGGCCTACGGGAAAGACAGGGGTCGTATCTCGCGGCGAGGCTGTGTAGGTTCGCCCGCGAGGCGACCCGCGCGCGGGATCCCTCGTTTGTAGTGGTGTTGTCGCTGGAGGTGTTGGGCTGTGTTGATGACTGGCAAGGTGCTGCGTTTCGACGAGGTCCGTGGGTACGGATTCATCGCACCGGCGGAGCCGGGCGAAGACGTCTTCATGCACGCGAACGACCTGCTCGACGAAAAGTACCTGTATCACGAGGGAAGCGAAGTCGAGTTCTTCATGGAGATGGGGGAGAAGGGCCCGAAGGCCTCGCAGATCCGGCTGATCTACCAGCCGTCCGCGAACCGGATCCCCCACCGTCCCGCCGTGGCGGGCGAATCGGCCGAGGACCGGACGGGCGAGAGCGGCGATGCCGCGGGCGACACCGCACAGTTCCGCGCCGATCTGACGGAAGCACTGGTCGAGTCCGTCGATTCGCTGACTGCCGCGCAGATCAAGCAGATTCGAGGCCGCGTGATCGAACTGGCCCGGTCCAGGGGCTGGCTGACCTCCTGATAAGGGCTCGGTAGGGGTATTCGCGCAATGCCCTCCCATGACTAACCTGGATTGCTGAACGGACGTCCGGCGCCTGGTATTTCACGTGTCGTTCGTCTTTCCCGGCAGTGGGTGTCCGGAACGGCGGACCGTTTGCACGGTGCGTCGTTCCGGACGGCCCGGAAGGGGTCGACCTCGCGCCGGGGCCGGGCACGTCGACCTGTGCCACGGAACCAGGGAATGAGGAATGCATCATGGGCGATCTCGAGTTCTGGGAGGAATTGCGTCCCGGAACGACCGGAGAGCTGGTTCTCGCGATCGACATCCCGTCCGGACAGAACGAGGCGGGCTTCCGGGAACTGGTCCCCCTGCTGGACACCGGGCACACCGTGTGGCGTGCCCGGGAGCAGACCGACGTCTCGGTGGTCGGTGACGGTCTCGCCGCCTACCTCGAGCCCTGGGCGGAGGCGGTGCGGTCCGCCGGGCTGCGGGTGCGCGCGGTGCTGGGCCACCGGGTGGGGTCCGTCCTCGCCGGGGCGCTGACCGAGATGCTCGGCGACGCCGCGGGACCGGTCCCGTGCGTGCTGTTCGATCCGGAACTGGTCGACACCGAGCGGGTGGTGGCCGAGTGCCGGCGCCTGCTGGCCGACGACCCGGGGCTGCTGACCGCGTCCGCGGCCGGTGGCCTCGAACGGGACCTGGACCGTGCGGCGCAGACCTGGCCCGACGATCCCGCGGCGGTGGCCGCGCGCTTCCGGTCGGTCTTCCTGCGGGCCGCCGCACAGCCGGAGGTGCGGGACCGGGCGACGTTGCACGGTCTTCACCGGGCCGCGCACCGGCTGTCCGTCCTGGCCCTGACCGAGACCTACGACGTGCTCCCCGTGTGGGCCCGCTGCACCGCGCTGAGTTCGTCGGACCCCGGCCACGGGCTCAGCCGGACCCGGGCCGCCCTGGTGCTGCCCGAGGCGCGGTTCGTCGCCCGGGAGATCACCCTCGGGCACGGCCCCGTCGAGATGCTCACCAGCCCCGCCGTCGCCCGGACGGCATCGGAACTGCTCAGCCGTCCGCGGTAGGCCACGGACCGCTGAGCAGCGCGTCGGCGGCCCGGCCGGGACGGGTTCCCGGCCGGGCCGCCGACGCGCTGCTCACAGGACGGTTTCCTCGCGGCGTGCCGCGGGTGCGTCCTGCTGCCCCGTCCGGCCGGGCCATGGGAGGTAGACCAGCACCTCCGTCGCGAGGAACCGCAGGACGAACGTCGTCAGCAGGGCGAGGGCCGTGGCGGGCAGCACCGCCATGTGCGCGCCGCCGACGAGCAGGGCGATCAGAGGGACCCGCAGGACGAGATCGGCGTTGGACAGCAGGGCGAAGCGGCCCAGGCGGTTCGCCCAGTGCCGGCCCGTCCGCCGGTCGCGGAACAGCAGCAGGTCGATGAGGGTGAAGTTCCACAGCACCCCGAACTGGTTGGCCACGATCTCGGCCGGTACGTAGTGCATGCCGAGGGCCGTCAGGACGGCGAGGCAGGCCAGGTTCGGCACGAACCCGCTCAGCCCGATCAGACCGAAGGCGACCAGGCGCGCCATGTGCGTCGCCGTACGCAGCGAGACGAGATGGGCGAGGTAGCGCAGGCCTTCGCGGACGGTGGACTTCGACTCGCCGGCGAACCGTTCCCGGAAGGAGAACGGCACTTCGGCGACGGTCCGCGGGCGGCACCGGACCGCGAGCTCCAGGAGGATCTTGTAGCCGAGCGGCCGGAGGATCTCGGCGCGGGAGTGCACCAGGCTGCGGCGGATCGTGAAGAAGCCGCTCATCGGGTCGCTGATGCCCCGCAACGCCGACGGGAACAGGGACTTGGCCAGGAGCGTCGAGCCGCGTGACACGACGACGCGGTAGCCGCCGGAGAGCCCGGAGTTGCTGCCGCCCTCGGCGTACCGGCTGGCGACGACGAGGTCGGCCCCGGTCCGGATGCCCGTGCGGACCAACTCCGGTACCAGGGACGGCGGGTGCTGAAGATCGGCGTCCATCACCACGATCCAGTCGGTCGTGGCGGCCTTCATGCCCTCGACGACGGCGCCGCCCAGCCCGCCGGTGGGGTGCTCCCGGTGGATGACCGAGACCGGGAACGGGAAGTCGGCGGCGGCCTGCTCGATGACCTGTGGGGTGTCATCGGTGCTGTCGTCGACGAACAGGACCTCGTAGGAGTGCTCCGCGGGCAGGCCGGCGGCGAGCTGGGTCAGCAGTTCGCGTATGTTGCCGGCCTCGTTGAAGGTCGGGATGACGACGGTCGTGTCGCCGCCCCCGGTCTCGGGGACGGGGGTGTGCGGTGACGGGACGCGGGCGTCCCCGGTGGGCCGTCTCGGCATGGTCTTCCTCTGCGGTCTGCGCGCGGGGATGCCCGCGGACGGAGGTGGTCAGGACGTGCCGGCCGCCCGGAGAGGAGGGGGAGGGGCCCCAGGGGAGCACGGCACGGTCCGCCGCCGCGTCAGGAATGCGTCACGGCTTCGGTGATGACTCGTCGGGGAATCCGGGGCCGACGGCTGCCGCGGCAGTCGTTCGTCTCCGGACGCTATCGGCGGCGCGGTTTCATCTCCACCCCTAGCCTTCCCCTAAAGGTTTTCGCGGGGCCTGTCGTGGCTCGCTCGGCCGACCGGAGGCGGGCGGACCTCGGGTATTCAATGGTTCGCCGTTCCCGAGGTCCGGGATCGTTCGTCGTAAATGCTCTTCTTGACGGCGGGGGCCGCTTCGGCTCATCCCCTGATACGCCCCCTTCCGGGCCGCCGCGGGGAAGCGTGACCCACGTCGCAGGGAGAATGATCACGGGGCTGTGATTTCGATCGCTCGGGGTTGCCGGGAGTGAATCCCGGCCGCTTGCCGGGGCACTTTCCCTGGGAGGACGGACCGGTTGCTCTGGGTAGCCGTGGTGCGAGAGCATCTGCGCACCGCACGGGCGGGGCGCCGGTGCGGGCCCGAGCGGCGACCGTGCGGCGTCCGGACCCTGTCCGGGGCCGCTGCCACGGGTTTCGCACCGGTGAACCGCCGGCCTCCCGCTTTTGTACGTGCCTGAAACCGTGGCAGCGGCAGCTCACCGTTACAAGCGGAATTGTTTACTCACTGTTTGCGGTGCCGGTGTGGCCTATATAGCACAGGTCGGTGCCCGGACGGTAGACCTGAATGGCGGGTAGGTCGATGCATTTGGTCGGTACCGGGGCTTCTTTCGGGTCTACCTTGTCCGCCGGATTCGGTCATAGTTGATGTTGGCCCTTGCGGCTTGAGGGATCTCTGTGGGGAAACTGTCCGGGCCGCCTTGGTCTGGTGAAAACGGGTTTGAGTCAGTTTTCGTTGAGCCGGTTTTCGCCATTCGGACACCATTAGATTTGCCGGGGCGTGCTCATACGGGGAGGTAATTGAGCGATGAGGTTGGTCGAGCGGACTGATGAATTCGCTCTGCTGGAGGAGATACTGTCGGGCATCGACGGCGCCCAGTCCCGGGTGGTCGCCGTCACGGGTCCGGTGGCGTCGGGGAAGAGTGAGCTGCTGAACTTCGTCGTCGACCGGGCGGAGTCGGCAGGTTGCACGGTCCTGAAGGCGACCGGGCTTCGGGCGGAGCAACGCACGCCGGCGGCCGTGCTCGGCCAGCTGCTGCTGGAGAGCGGACTGCCGCCGGAGCACCTGGAGCGGGTCGAGAAACTACTCGACGACGCCCGTTTCTCCGCGATGCTGCGCGACCCCGATTCCGAGCAGGACGAACACATCCGGCCTCACACCCTGCGGGCGCTGACCACGCCGCTGGTGAACCTGGCCCAGGAACGTCCTGTCGTCGTGGCGGTGGACGACGTCCAGTACGCGGACATCCCGTCCCTGCAATTCCTGCAGTACGCCCTGCACGAACTGCGGACGAAGCCGGTGGTCTTCGTCCTGGCCTGGCGGACCGGACCGCACCGGATGCGTCCCCTGTTCGGCGCCGAGCTGCTGCGCCACCCGGGACTGATCCGCGTACCGCTCGCCCTGCTCGGCCGGCGGGGCGTGGAGGAGCTGCTGGACGAGTGTCTGGACGAGGACGGCGCGCAGTGGCTGGGCGCGGAGATCCACCGCCTCAGCGGCGGCAACCCGCTGCTGGTGCGGGCCCTGGTCCACGACCTCCTCTTCGAAGGGGCGCACGGTGGCCGCAGACGGCGTCCCCCCGCCGCGCCGGTGACCGGCGACGCCTTCCAGCAGGCCGTGCTCAGCTGCCTGTACCGAGCGGAGTCCACCGTGCTCGCCGTCGCCCGGGGCCTGGCGCTGCTGGGCGAGGCCGTCCGCCCGGAGACCCTCGCCGGGCTGCTGGATCTGGACGCCGAGACGGTCGCGCCCTGCCTGCGGGAACTGGAGGGGATCGGACTGGTCGACGGCGGGGCCTTCCGCTGTCCGGCCGCGCGGGAAGCCGTCCTGGACGACCTGCCGGGTGAGGACCGGGCGCGTCTGCACCGCCGCGCCGCCGTCCTGCTGCGGCAGGAGGGTGCCGAGGCGGCCGTCGTGGCACGGCACCTGGTCGCCGCGGACGACATCGTCGACCCGGACTTCCTGGACGTGCTGTGGGAGACGGCCGTCAAGGCCCGCACCGCCGACGAGGTGTCCCTGGGCATCGCCGGCCTCCAGCTGGCCGACCACGCCTGCCCCGGCGGACCGCGCCGCAGCGAGATCCTCGCCGAACTGACCCGCCTGACCTGGCGGTTGCGCCCCTGCGCGGTCGGCGCCCCGGTACGTGCGATGCAGGCCGCCTTCGAGGCCGGATGGCTCGGCGAGCGGGAGGTGGGCCTGCTGGTCCTCGGCCTGCTGTGGCAGGGCCGGCTCGACCAGGCCGCGGACGTCGTGCGCAAGGCCGAGGGAGCGTACGGCGACTCACGCGCTCTCGCCCTCGGCGGCGTACACGCCACCCTGCGCTCGACCTACCCCGGTTTGCTGGAACGTATCGGTGTCGAGCTGCGGCCCGCCGCCCTCGAGGCTAACGATGTCATGGCCCCTACAGGCCGGGACGCGGCCGACCGCGCGGGGGCGGCCCTGGCCGCGCTGTTGAGCGGCGGCGGACAGGCCAGGCACTGCGCCGACCTCGCGGAACGGTTGCTGGAGAGCGGCCGGCTGAGAGACGCCTCACTCGACGCGTACACCGTGGCGCTGTCCGTACTTCTCTACGCGGACCGGCTGGACAAGGCACGGCACTGGTGCGAAACCCTGCTGCGCGAGGCCGGGAAGCTGGGTGCCCCCGGCTGGCAGGCGCTGCTGTCGGCGACGGCCGCGCAGGTGGCGCTCCGGCAGGGCATCCCGGCGGACGCGGTGCGGCACGCCGAGAACGCGCTGATGTGGATGCCGCCCCACACCTGGGGGGTGGGCATCGGCGCCCCGCTGGCCACCCTGATCTCCGCGCACACCGCGATGGGGCAGTACGAGCAGGCCGCCGAACACCTCGACCGGCACGTCCCCGACGACCTGCCGGACACCCGCTACGGCCTCCAGCTGCGCTACGCACGGGGCGAGTTCTACGCGGCCGTGGGCCGCAGCCAGCTCGCCCTGGGCGACTTCCTCGCCTGCGGCGACCTCATGACGCGCTGGGGCATCGACACCCCGGCCTTCCTGCCGTGGCGGTCGGCCGCGGCGGAGATGCACCTGCGCGCCGGCCGGGACGTCGAGGCCGAACGCCTGGCCAGGGAGCAGCTCGCCAAGTGCGGCCCGGGCCCGTCCCGTACCCGGGCGCTCACCCTGCGCGTGCTCGCCGAGGCGACGGGACTGCGGCGCAACCACGCGCTGCTGCGCGAGGCGGTGACGGAACTGGAGGCCTGTGAGGATCGGCTGGAGCTGGTCCGGGTGCTGGGGGCGCTGAGCCGCTCCTACCACGCCCTGGAAGAGCTCGGCCAGGCCCGCATGATGGCCCGGCGGGCCTGGCACCTCGCCCGGGGCATCGGAGCGGAGGCGCTGTGCTCCCAGCAGTTGCTGCCCTGCGGTGAGGACGAGACGGCGACGGAGCACGACAGCCCCGCCACCGGCAGCGCGGCCGACGAACTGACCGACGCGGAACGCCGTGTGGCCTCGCTGGCGTCCTTCGGGCACAGCAACCGCGAGATCGCCAGAAAGCTCTTCATCACCGTCAGCACGGTGGAACAGCACCTCACCCGGGTCTACCGCAAGCTCAACGTGTCACGGCGCAAGGACCTGCCCCACGAGCTGTTCGCCGACGTGGCCGGCTGACCCCCGGCCGGTCGCGGCACAGGCCGCCGCCCGGCGCCGGACGTACGTCACACGCGGTAGGAGGCGACCACCCGGTCGTCACGGATCCGCACGACGTGGTCGGCGATCCGGTCGGCGGCCTCCTGCGACCGCGTGGAGAACACCACGGTGCCCGTGGAGGCGGTGAAGCGCCCGACGACCCGGCGGATGACCACCTCCGACGCGTCGTCGACGTCCTCGAACGGGTCGCACAGCAGCAGCAGTCGGGGGATGTGCAGCAGCGCGCATCCCAATGCCGCCCGGGCACGTGGCCCGGGCGGCAGTGTGTGGGCGGGGACGTCCTCCATGTCCCGCAGCTCCAGCGCGTCCAGGAGCTGGGCCGTGCGCTCGTGCGCCGTCTCGCGGTCCAGTCCGTGCGCGACGCCGGCTTCCACCAGGGTGTCGTGGACCGAGCTCTCTCCCGACGGCATGTCCCCGGGCGCCAGGCCGACCAGGCGGGCGGTGGCCTTCGGGTCCTCCTGCGGGTTCACGCCGTACACCGTCACGCACTCCCGCGGACGGGACCGCTCGAGCAGACCGGACAGGAACGCGGCCGCCGAGCCGTCCTCGGACACGGCCGCGGCGCACACCCGGTGCGGAACCCGGAACACGTGCCGCTCGCTCGGCACCCCGTCCGCCGCGTCCGGCGCCCAGTCGTCGACCTCGAGGGCGGCCGTCGGCTCGCGGTCGTCGTCCTGCCCGGTCCCGCTGTCAGGGCGATGGTCGAGCACCGGAAAACATCGGCCTTCCGCCCCTGGATGCATGAAATCTCCTGGTCACGATTGTGGTTGACGTTGTGTCGAGCGGTGATCTAGTTTTCAAGCATGCAGCTGCATAGGGCTGCTGGGGACGTGGGGGCTTGCTGATCCAATCCTTTCACGTTTCACCCGGATTTCGTACAGTCTTCGGAACTGATACAGCGCTACTAAAGTAGCCGGTACACCCCGCAACGGGTATGGGTGTAGCTCCCAAAGGCCTCGTGGCCGATCTGCCGTCGAACAGGCATGCGGGCAGGTGCGCGAAATCGTACAGAGGTGCTGACCAGGTGTTACCGACGGTTTTCGGTCACGCCCGGGGTGGTCTCGCGGGCTCGCGGGGGCCCGTAAGGGTTCATAAGGGGTTTCCTCGCTCCCTGGGGGCGCGGACATAATCGAGGAACCTACTGCCGGACCGGCTCTCATCTCGGTCAGAGGAGTACCCCGTTGGTCGCCCTCAACAGTAGTTTGTGCCCCGTGGCGGAGGATTCCGTCACCATGCTGGGCCCGGACTTTCCCTTCCCCTATGACGAGTGGCTGTCCCATCCGGATGGCCTCGGAAGAATTCCGGAGGAATATGCGGGAACGCCGGTCGCGGTCATAGGCGGGGGGCTGTCGGGTCTTGTCGTCGCCTACGAGCTGATGCGCCTCGGAATGAGGCCCGTCCTCTACGAGGCGGGGCAGATCGGCGGCCGGATGCGCTCCCCGGCCTTCGACGACCGGCCGGACGTCACCGCCGAACTCGGCGCCATGCGCTTCCCCACGTCGGCCGCGGCCTTCAACCACTACCTGAACCTGGTCGGGCTCGAGACCCGCCCGTTCCCCAACCCGCTCACCCCCGCCAGCGGCAGCACCGTCATCCATCTGGGCGGCGAACGGTACTACGCCCGTCGGCCCGAGGAACTCCCCGACATCTACCAGGAGGTCGGGGCCGCGTGGGACAAGGCCCTGCAGGAGAAGGCCGAGTTCTTCGCCATGAACGACGCGATCCGCCGCCGCGACGCGGAGGCCATCAAGGCGATCTGGAACCCGCTGGTACGCGAGCTCGACGACGAGTCGTTCTACGGATTCCTCGCCCGCACGTCCGCGTTCCAGTCCTTCCGGCACCGCGAGATCTTCGGCCAGGTCGGATTCGGGGCGGGCGGCTGGGACACGGACTTCCCCAACTCCATCCTGGAGATCCTGCGGGTCGTCTACACCGGCGCGGAGGACGACCACCGGCTCATCGTCGGCGGCTCCCAGCAGCTTCCGCTCGGCCTGTGGACCCACCGGCCCGACGACCTCGCGCACTGGCCCGCCGGAACCTCCCTGGAGTCGCTGCACCGCGGCGCACCGCGCGGCGCCGTCCGGCGCATCGAGCGCACCGCCGGCGGCATCGGGATCCACGAGGCCGACGGCACCACGAGCGTCTTCCCGATGGCCGTCTACACCCCCCACAAGCGCACCCTCGTCACCAACGTGCGCTGCGCCGCGGAGCTGCTGCCGCGGCAGGTCTGGACGGCCGTGGAGCGCAGCCACTACATGGGCTCCTCCAAGCTCTTCGTCCTCGTCGACCGGCCCTTCTGGCGCGATCGCGACCCCAGGACCGGGCGTGAGGTGATGAGCACGACCCTCACCGACCGCATGCCGCGCGGCCTCTACCTCTTCGACGACGGCCCCGACCGACCCGGTGTCATGTGCCTGTCATACACGTGGAACGACGACTCGCTGAAGATGGCGCCGCTGACCGCCGAGGAGCGGCTCGACAGCGTCCTCGACGCACTGTCCGAGATCTACCCGGACATCGACATCCGCTCGCGCATCATCGCCCCGCCGCGCACGGTGACCTGGGAGACCGACCCCCACTTCATGGGTGCTTTCAAGGCCAACCTGCCCGGCCACTACCGCTACCAGCGGCGCCTGTTCACCCACTTCATGCAGGACGGGCTGCCCCGGCACCAGCGGGGGCTCTTCCTCGCCGGCGACGACGTCTCGTGGACCGCCGGGTTCGCCGAGGGCGCCGTCACCACCGGGCTGAACGCCGTGTGGGGCGTCATGCACCATCTCGGCGGCGGCTCCTGGCCGGCCAACCCGGGCCCCGGCGACCGCTTCCCCGACCTCGCGCCGATCGACCTGCCCGACGACTGACCCGCCACCGACCGCACACGCCACGGCCCCGGGAGACGCTCCCGGGGCCGTGGCCCGTCGTACGGCCGGCGCGGTCAGGCCTGGGCGCGCCGCAGGAAACCGCGCATGCCCAGCGCGCCGAACAGCGCGATCGCCGCCCCGAGCACCAGCAGGGACACCGGCAGCGGAACGTGCTCCCCGGACGCGCCGGTGACCGCCCGCATGCCCTCACTGGCGTACGACAGCGGATTGGCACCGCAGATCACCTGGAACCAGCGCACCTCGCCCAGAGCGAGCAGCGGGTACTGGGTCGAGCCGGTGAACAGCAGCGGCATCAGCACCAACGTGAACATCACGTCCACCTTGTCGCTGGAGACCGACGTGCCCAGCACCATCCCGATCGCGGCACCGGCGAGCGCCCCCAGACCGGCGATCACCAGCGCGGCGGCGATCTCGGCCACCGACCAGGACAGGCCGAGCAGCGCCAGCCCCACCGGCGTCATGATCACCGCGGCGACCAGGCCGTACAGTGCGCCGAAGAGCATCTTCTCCGCCGCCACCAGCCACAGCGAGATCGGCGACAGCAGCCGGTCCTCGATCTCCCGCGTGTACGAGAAGTCCACCACGAGCGGCAGAGCCGTGTTCTGCATTCCCCCGAGGAACCCGTTCAGGGCGAGCACACCCGGCAGCAGCACGGAACTGTAGTCGCCGTCCACATAACCGGCGTTGTTCAGCAGCACACCGAACACGAACAGGGTGGAGAACGGCTGGATGACGGCCTGGCCGATGAAAGTGGGGAACTGCCGCAGGGTGACGAAGACGTCCCGCCACATGATGGCGCCGAACGTCTGGAGCTGCGGTACGCCCGTTGAGTTCATCTCAGGTTCTTTCCGGTGAGATGGAGAAAGACGTCCTCCAGGGACGCCTTTCCGATGCCGATGTCGATCACGCGGTGGTCACGCCCGGTCAGCACCGCGAGCGCCGGCGGCAGGACCTGCACGGGATCGGATTCCGTGTGGATCCGGAACCGGTGCACACCGGGGGAGTCCACGGCCGCGTCCTCGACGTCGACCCGCTCCACGGCCGGCAGCTCCGACAGCAGCTTGACCACCTGCTCCGGACCCTGCGGCGCCTCGACGGCCAGCGACAGCGGCGCGTGCTCGGGCAGCAGCCGGCCCAGCCCCTGCGGGGTGTCCAGGGCCAGCATCCTGCCCCGGTCCACGATGCCGATACGGTCGCAGAGCTTGGCCGCCTCGTGCATGTCGTGCGTGGTGATGACCACCGTCACGCCCTGCTCGCTGAGTTCGGCCACCCGGTCGTGCATGAAGAGGCGGGCCTGCGGATCGAGGCCCGTGGCGGGCTCGTCCAGGAACAGCACGCTGGGCCGGTGGATCAGCGCCCGGGCGATCATCACCCGCTGCGCCTGCCCGCCCGACATGTCGTCGATCTTCGCCTTCCGGTAGGCGGACAGGCCCATGCGCTCCAGAAGTTCGTCGGCACGCCGCCGGCGCTCCGCCCTCGGCACACCGTGGTAACCGGCGTGGAACAGCAGGTTCTGACGCACCGTCAACGACCGGTCCAGGTTGTTGCGCTGCGGCACGACCGCCAGCACGCGCCTGGCCGCACGGGGCCGGGCCACCACGTCCACACCGTCGATCACCACACGGCCGGACGTGGGCCGCACCCGTGTGGTCATCATGCCCACGGTGGTGCTCTTTCCGGCGCCATTGGGCCCGAGCAGACCGAACACCTCACCCCGGCGCACGTCGAAACTCAGTCCGTCCACCACGCGCCGTGAATTCGGAGAATACTGTTTCACCAGCTCTTCGACCCGGATAGCCTTATCCACTCTCGTCACCCTAAAGGCCATCCCAGCAGCGCAGAACCCCTGTCTCCGGCCTCGCGTAGGGGTTTCTTAGGGGTGCGCCCGGCAATGCCCCGACTGCTAGCCTGCACAGGCATTTTAGGGAAACCCTGCCCGAAAACCGGGCGGGCATTGTCAAGACGTTACCCGGTTCCGCGCTACGGAGTGAAACAATGAGCGACTTCGAGGAATTCGCAGCCCGTTCTCACCCGGAGCAGCAGGAATCCGGACACGAACCCGACGCCGCACCACCCGCACCCGAGGCCGCCGCCGCGCTGCGCACCCGCCTCGACGGACGTTCCAAGGCTGAGCAGGAGCGCATCCTCCGTGCCCTCGTGACCGACCAGCTCACCGCCGTGCTCGGCGACCGCCCGGCCGGCGAACTGACCCGCCCCTTCCTCGACCTCGGCCTCGACTCCCTGACCGCCGTGGAACTGCACCGCCGGCTCCAGCGGGCCACCGGCCTCACCCTGCCCGTCACCGTCGTCTTCGACCATCCCAGCGCCGACTCCCTCGGCCGCCACCTGCGCACCGAACTCCTCGACGGCACCGACGACCTCCACCAGCCCGTCGCCGCCCGAGCGGCCGACGACGAACCCATCGCGATCGTCGCGATGAGCTGCCGACTGCCCGGTGGCGTCGAAAGCCCCGAAGACCTCTGGCAGTTGGTGGCCGAAGGCGTGGACGCCATATCCGACTTCCCCGACAACCGCGGCTGGGACACCGACTCCTTCTACGACGACGACCCCGACCGCCCCGGCACCAGTTACGTCCGGCAGGGCGGTTTCCTGCACGAGGCCGACGAGTTCGACGCCGACTTCTTCGGCCTCTCGCCACGCGAGGCCCTCGCCATGGAACCGCAGCAGCGCGTGCTGCTGGAGACGGCCTGGGAGGCCTTCGAACGGGCGGGCATCGACCCCCGTTCCCTGCGCGACTCGGACACCGGCGTCTTCGTCGGCGCCGAGACCCAGGAATACGGCCCCCGGCTGAGCGACGCCGCCGACGGCCTGGAGGGCTATCTCGTCACCGGCACCGCCGCCAGCGTCGCCTCCGGGCGCATCGCCTACACCCTCGGGCTGCAGGGACCCACCATGACCGTGGACACGGCGTGCTCGTCGTCCCTGGTGGCCCTGCACCTGGCCGTACGGGCCCTGCGGCAGGGCGAATGCGCCCTGGCCCTGGCCGGCGGCGTGGTCGTGATGGCCTCACCCGGCTCCTTCCTGGCCTTCAGCCGCCAGCGCGGCCTGGCCCCCGACGGCCGCTGCAAACCTTTCGCCGAGTCCGCGGACGGCACGGCCTGGGGCGAGGGCGCCGGCATGCTGGTCCTGGAACGCCTCTCGGATGCCCGGCGGAACGGGCACCGGGTGCTCGGGGTGGTGCGGGGCTCGGCCGTCAACCAGGACGGTGCGAGCAACGGGCTTACGGCCCCCAACGGCCCGTCCCAGCAGCGGGTGATCCGGGCCGCGCTCGCCGACGCCGGGCTGACGGCGGGTGATGTGGACGCTGTTGAGGCGCACGGTACGGGCACGCGGCTGGGGGATCCGATCGAGGCCCAGGCGCTGATCGCCACGTATGGGCAGGGGCGCCCTGCGGATCAGCCGCTGTGGCTGGGGTCGTTGAAGTCGAACATCGGTCATACGCAGGCCGCCGCGGGCGTGGCCGGTGTGATCAAGATGGTGATGGCGATGCGGCACGGTGTGCTGCCGCGGACGCTGCACGTGGATGCGCCGAGTTCGCAGGTGGACTGGTCGGCCGGTGCGGTGGAACTGCTGACCGAGGCGCGGGACTGGCCGGAGCGTGACGGTGCCCCGCGTCGGGCGGGTGTGTCGTCGTTCGGGATGAGCGGGACGAACGCGCATGTGGTGCTGGAACAAGCGCCGGTCGAGGAGCCCGCGCGGGAGGTAGAGGCCGGGGAGCCGGTGCTGCCCGGTGTGGTTCCGGTGGTGGTGTCGGGTCGGTCGCCGGAGGCGTTGCGGGGACAGGCGGCCCGGCTGCGGGAGTGTCTGGAGTCCGAGTCGGCCGCTGAACCGGCGGATGTGGGGTGGTCGTTGGCGGTTGGGCGGTCGCGGTTCGAGCATCGGGGTGTGGTGCTGGCCGGGGACCGGGAGGGGCTGCTGGCTGGTTTGGAG
>NZ_BAAGRZ010000024.1:0-118516 GCF_054782695.1 Streptomyces deserti | reverse complement strand
GAGCCAGCGTCCTGTGGGCACTCCTGCGTGATAACCGGGCATTCACCTCCGCCCCGCCGGTCACGCAAGCGGCTTGACTTGGTCATTGAGACTCCTGCGGGGCGGCCATTGACCTCGATCACCCGGGGACCTTCGGCCGTCAGCCGCAGCTCGACGTGTAGTACGCCCCGGCTGAGCCCGAGGGCGCGAACTGCCGCCGTCACGACAGCGGCAAGCACGGGGTCGGTGAGCAGGGGGTCCCTCGCGTCAACGCTGTGTCCGATCTCCTGGAACTGCGGTTCGGAGCCGAGGGACTTGCGTGTGACGGCCACGAGTCGCACCTGTTCGGGGCCGAGGACCACGGTCTCCACACTGATTTCGGGACCTCGTAGGTACTCCTCGACCAGGGCGCCGGGCACGGACCAGGCCTCCAGCCCCAGCACGCTGTTCACCAGGGCGCGGTGGTAGGCCGCGCGTACGTCCTCGTCGCTGTCAGCCCGCAGGACACCCGCGCTTCCCGCCCGACCTCGCGGCTTGACGACGACGGGGTAGCCCAGTCGACGGGCAATGTTCACCGCCTGGTCGGCGTCCTCCGCAAGGAACGAACTGGCAGAGGGAACGCCGTGCTCGGCCAGGAGGCGCCTCGTGGTGGCCTTGTCACGGCAGGCGGCAGCCGCCGTCGGGGAGTTGCCCGGCAGGCCGAGTCGGTACGTCAGTCGCGCCGTGAGTTCGACGAAGTGCTCCATGTAGGTGGTCACGCCGGCCGCGCCGAGTTGACCCGCAGCACTTATGAGGAACGCCTCTGCGGCCTCGGAGTCGCGCAGGTCGACGGCCGCCTGGGCGGCCAGATAGGGGCGGGCCCACCTCGGTGGGCTCTGGTCGACGAGCACCACGGGCCGGACGCGGGCGATCTGGCGCAGGACGTACTCCCTGAATTCGGGTGCTCCGGCGCCCAACAGCAGGATCGGGCGGGAAACCGAGAGGTCGTCCTGACCGGATTGCGCCTCCATTGCTGCGATGTCCTTCATCGTCGGATGACCTTTCACATCGAGGAACCGGGGACTGCTTGTGCGGTGGGCGTGGTCGTCCGCCACGTCATGACGGCCCGCCAAGGGGAGAAGGGCGCCGCGACGGGAATGGCTGGACACCAGTCCGCGGAGCAAGAGGGCGTGCGAGTGCAAGGCCGTAGAGCGGTCCGGTGGTCCACCACTGCGTCAGTTCCATTCCGGCGAGGGCCAGTTCACGGCGTACGCCCTGCTGGTGGAACTTGGATGACACCTCCGTCCGCAGCTCCTCGAAGTCGATCTCCAGGTCGAGCGCGGAAATCTTGACGGTCTGGTCCGTGGGGGACCGCAGCCGCATCTCGATCCATTCGTTCGCCGCGTCCCACCGGGCAACGTGCTCGAAGGCATCGAGATCGAAGTCGGCGCCCAGCGCACGGTTCATCACGCTGAGCACGTTCTTGTTGAACGCCGCTGTCGTGCCGGCTGCATCGTTGTAGGCGGCGACGAGCGCCGGCTCGTCTTTGACCAGGTCGGCGCCGAGTAGGAGGGCGTCGCCGGGCGAGAGCAAGGAGCGTATGGACGACAGCAATGTGGCGCGCTCGGCGGGCAGGAGGTTGCCGATCGTGCTTCCCAGAGACGCCACGAGCCGTGGACCGGGAGTGCCCGGGAGGGCCAGGCCGGTGGTGAAGTCGCTGATCAGGGCGTGGATGTTCAAGCCGGGCCGTTCTGCGACCAGCGCGTGCCCGGCCTGGGTGAGCGTGTTCTCGCTGACGTCCACCGGCACGTACGTGTCCAGGTCCGGCATGGCGTCCAGCAGGTACCGCGTCTTCTTGGACGAGCCGGAGCCCAGTTCGATCAGGGTGCGCGCGCCGGTCACTTCGGCGATGTCGGCGGAGTGGGCGTTCAGCAATTCGCGCTCGGCGCGCGCGGGGTAGTACTCGGACAGCTCGGTTATCTTCTCGAACAGTTCGCTGCCGTGTGCGTCGTAGAACCACTTGGGCGGGAGCCTTTTCGGGGTACGCGTGAGTCCGCGCAGGACGTCGGCGCGCAGGGCGGCATCCGCGGTCTCCTCGGGCAGGGTGCGGGTGATCAGGAGTGGGCTCACAGATTGGGCTCCGTTTCCGCGTGCGTGTCAGGCGTCGGCGGCAGCGAGTGCACAAATGTCGGGGTGAGGCGCCTTCGGGCCGTGGCGAGAATCAGCGCCGCGGCGGTTGCTCCGGCTGGTAGGAGGAGCCCGGCGTGGGTGAGGCCTGCAGAGGCTGTGCCGATCGCGCACCCGATGTCCAGGAAGGCGACCAGCAGGGCGTGGGCCTCCGTGGTGTGCCCAGGTGGTGCGAAGGTGCTGGTCATGACGAAGGCCGCGCCGAGCAGCGGGGCCATGGCTGGGGACCGCTGCGGCATACAGCGCCGTCGTGGGGCTTCCTGCGGTGATCACGGGAATCCAGCCGGCAGCGAATCCGGCGGACAGGACGATCAGGTGCCCGGTTGTGCTTCCCCGCCAGGTTCGCGCCCCGTAGGCGAGCCCGCCCAGGACGGCGCCGCAAGACAGGGCTGCGGGAAGGCCTCCGGACAGTTCCGGGGCATCGAAATGGTCAGCCGCCTCCACTGCCAGGGGAGTAAGGGCGCCGATGGTGACGCCGACGCACACCATTGCCAGGTACAGCACTCGAAGGCTCGGCGACCGGATCGGGCCGATCCAATCAGGGCGTGCGGGAGAGGAGTCGACGGCGTGAGCACGGGATATCGGGGTGCTCACGAACAGGGCGGTTCCGAGGGCCCCGACGGCCGCGGTGGCCAAGAGAGCCCACGAAGCGGACGTCGTCGAGACGATCGTGGCCACCAGCAGCGGGCCGACGATGTAAATGAGCTCCTCAGTCCCGGAGTCCAGGGCCAGCGCCACCCGCTGGTGGGCGGGCGTCGGCATCATCCCCCTGGCGCCCCAAAGCGTCCTGAGCGTGGCGTCCAGAGGGGGCCGGGTTGCACCCGCGACCGCCACGGCGACGACCGCCCACGAGACCTTCTCCGGCCCGGCAGCCAGGGTGACGAAAGCTGTACTGCTCAGGGCGGCGCCCACGGTGAGCGCCTGCATCTGCCCGTACTGGTCGATCAAGCGGGCGCTGAGTGGTCCTCCGATGGCGTTGGCCACCAGGTACACCGCAGCGAGCAGGCCAGCCGACGCTCCGTACCCGGCACCGTGATCGGCGCTCAGCAGTATCGCCAGCGGGGCCATCCCGGTGGGCAGTCGCCCGATGAGCGAGCCGATCAGCAGCTGTGCCGCGTGGGGCACACGCAGGACGTCGCGGTACCGGACCGCGGGGGGTGATCCGATAGCGGACGCCCTCGCGTCTTCGAGCACGGTCATGGCTGCCGTGCCTGGACGAACGCGCCGTGACCAGCCGGGGGCGAGACGGGCGCCGTTGCCGTGGGATGGAAGGCAGGCTCCCATCCGGGGGTGTTCCACCAGGCACTGTGTGCAAGGCAGCGCAGGGCCCAGCCCATGGCGCTGACCTGCCCGTTGAAGAAGTCACCCTCGGTGGCCGCAGCGAGTTCGCGCTTGTGGTTCCACTCGGTGTAGAGATCGAGCATTCCCGCCGCGAGTTTCCGCTCGGCGAGGCAGCCCGTCTCCTCGACTTCGGCGAGGCGCTGGGCCAGGAAGTGCGCGAAGCGTGTGTCGCGCTCGCATGCCCAGGTCTCGTCGTGGGTTATGGGCGTGAACCGAAGCCTCGCCTGGGAGTGTCCGCTGGCCCGCCTCGTCCGGCGCGGCGCGCTCATCGCGAGTCCACCATCTGGTACTCGACGCCGAGGACCTTCGGCTTGCCGGATGGTGCGAACTGTGCGAGGGCCTGCCCCTGGAACTCGTCGAGGATCGCCACACGGGGGGTCTTGTCGAAGACAGCCTGCTGCGAACCCGGGGTGATCTTGACGTTGCCGCTGTAGATGTATCCGTCCTTGAGCTGCTCCATCCGGTTGTGCGCAGTGGGGAAGACCGCGAGCACTCCGCCAGCTTCGAGACGAAGGGCATAGATCTTCGGGTTGGTGGCCGGGGTGGCTTCCCAGTGCAGCGTCGCGTACTTGGCGTTCTTGTAGGTGGTGCGCTCGCGGTAGGTGTCGAGGGCGTCACGGGTGGCTGGAGTGCTGGCGAGCCGGGCCCCGGTGTTCTTGCCGCCGGTCTCGTACAGGTCCTCGTAGGCGGCAGCCACCTGGTCAGGGGCGAGGGTGCCCACGCGGGCGGAGGGGGTGGCGGCGGTCGCCAGACCGTGGGTGCCAGTGTCGACGGCGGGGATCGAGCTCTTGGGGTCGGTGTATACGGCGGCGACCATCTTGAAGTGGCGGCCGGCGACCTGGTCGAAGATGAGCAGCGCCTCGGACTTCGAGCCGCTGGCGGTGGCCTTGACCGCGAACCAGCTCTGGCCTTCGGGAATGTAGTAAGAGCGGTCGCGGTAAGTGAATGGCTCCTTGTAGTACGCCTGGTCCTTCTTCGACCACGTCGTGAAGAGACGGTAGTCGGCCTTGGACTGCTCGTAGACCTGGCCGGCTTCCACGGTGCCGAGCAATTCGGCGTCTTGGGTCTTGTTGGCCTTGTTGTTGATCTCTTCGTAGTGGTCCACGATCTTGGCAGCTTCGGTGCGGTCCACCGCTCCGGCGGGTGTGGGGCTTGCGGTCGGCGTGGAGGCATCGGCCTTGTCGGGGTCCGCGCCGCATGCGGTGAGGGTGACGGCCATGGTCGCGCTGACAGCGAGCAGGGTCAGATGGTGCAGACGCCGCCGCGATCGAGGCGTGTGTCGCATCGTGCGGTGTTCTCCTTGTCCAACAGTGGGATTGACGGTCTGGGCCTGGGCCGGGTTTGCCTGCCGATGTGCAGGTGGCCCACGAGTTCTCGGGGAACTTCCACCAGCGGATGGGGCGGCCGACCAGTAGCTCGTGACGAGCAGCAGACGGTGACGTAGGCCGACGGTGCGCTCGGCCGCGGTGAGACCCGTCATGCGGATGCTCTTGGTGTCCGTGCTGGACGGTGCAGAAGCGCCGTCAACGGCAGGCAGAGAGCTGCGCCGAGGAGTCCCGTCATGAGGGTTGTCACGGCCACGAGGTGGTGGCCGCCCTGGGCGAGGGCCCATCCGCCGAGTGCAGGGGCACAAAGAACTGCGGCCGCGAGCGTCGTGCCCCAGATCCCCGCGTACACGCCCCGGCTCGACGGCGGCGCGATCCTGTTCAGGATGTCGGTGGCGGCGACGAAGGCAACGATCTCGCCCGGTACCGCCAGCGCCGCGGCGGCGCCGTAGCCGGCAGTCGAGGAGGCCAGCCCGGCGAGGCCCATCCCCGCGCCGAGGATGATCCCGCTCACGCTGAGCAGCCCCACCATGGGAGTGGGACGCTTGGCCCGCCGCGCGAGCCAGGGGTTGAGGATGGGGGACAGCCCGATCACGGCGGCGGCGCTGGCTACCTGAGTCCACCCGTAGGCCGTGGGCGGCAGACCGTCCTGGGCCATCATCATCGGGAGCACGGAGAACAGGGCGGCGACCGGGATCAGGATCAGTAGGCTCGCCAGCCACAGGAGCCACAGCAAGGGGTCGGTGAAGGCTTCCCGATGCCCTCTGCGCCCGGCGGTGTGTGCCGGGACGGACGGTGGAACGACTCGCAGTGCGACGACGCCGAATGCGGCGCACACCAGTGCGTTGCACCAGAACAGCACGGGGATACCGACCGGCTCTGCGAGGGCTCCGCCGACAAGCCCAGTGGTGGCGGCGCCCAGATTGACGGCGAAGTGCCGCCAACCGGTGAGGCGTGCGCGACCTGGTTCGTCCGGGATGGTGTCGGCGACGACGGCGGACACGATCGGGCGTGGCGCGTCGTAGACGAGACCGGAGAGGGCAGCCGCGATGCCGAGGGCCATAGGTGTGTGGGCCTCGGCGAGGAGTGGGAAGCCCACTGCGGCCACCGCCATGGCGCTCGCGAGGGTGGTCCGGCGGCCGATCCGGTCGGCCAGCCAGCCGCACAGCAGTTGGCCGATGAACCAGCCGGCGCCCCAAAGCGCCAGGACCGTACTTGCAGCCGCCGTGTTCAGGTGCAGTTCGTCCAGACGGTAGGGCAAGTACGGGTAGACGAATCCTGCTGCGCGTACGGCGAACGTGCCGATGAGCAACGCCCAGATGACCGGAGGCCACCGCTTCGGCACCGGGGAGGGACGTGGGCCGCTCAGTGTCTGGGGGGATGTGGCTATGGCAGGCACGGAAACTCCAGGAGCCAAAAGCTGCGGCGCCTCTCGGCACCGGGGCGGGAATCGGAATGGGCCCGGCCGTCAGCCCCCGTCGTCGCGAGCAGAGCTCGCATGCAGCTGAACTCCTGCATCAGCGCCCGGAGTTGCCCTGGAGATCACACTTCGGTGCTCGGCTTCGGCCAGGTCGCGCACGGGCGACTGACTTCCGGGAATGCTGTCTGCTGGTCCGGGGCGGTCACCGCAGCCGGGCACCACACAGTCGAATCCCGTGGTCCCCGACAACCCACTCTCCGACCGCACCCGCTCTCGGCGATCGGACAGCGCCTGCAGCGGGACGCTGGGTAGTTCGCGAAAGAGTTGGGGCCGCCGCTGCCGAAGTCGTGCGAACGCCTTCAGCCGAGTGGCGCGCCGGTGTCGAAGGATGTCCACGGTGGTCTCCGTATAAATGAGGAAGCGCAGCGTCTTGGTGGCTGCTAGCTGGGCTGGTGCGGCAGTCCGCGGCTCGGCTCGGCGGACGCATCCCCGGCGCCGTGCACCGTGTGCCGAGGCCAGGCGACGAGCAGGACGGCGGAGGGGCGCCACCGCAGCTGCGGTGGCGCCCCTCTAGGAGTCGAGGACCGTACGGGGGATGGGACCTCGACTGGTCTGTGCGCCCGGCGGGTCTTCAGCTCCCGCCAAGCGGTGCACCAGGCCGATCGGGCGGCACCGCGGGGGCTACGGCCGCTTCGGGTAGGCCGGAGGCGGGGAGACCTCGTAAGGGTTGACGCAGTAGTAGATCGCGTACCCCCGCACGCGCTTGCCGTCCGAGCGGCGTGTCACGGTCCCGCGCGAGTACCAGGTTTTCTCCTTGACCTTGTATGCGAACTGGTCGACGCGGACCTTGTCTCCCCTGTATCCGATGCCGACGACCGTGCTGGTCTTGCTCGGGCTCTTGTGGAACTTCACGGCGCTGCACGACACCTTCATGGTCGCGGTGTCGTAGGCCTGCGCTGCCGGCGCAGCGGCCAGGGCTCCACCGGCGAGCGCGAGGCCGAGTGCTCCTGCCGCGATCCTGCGGCGGTTCAGGACGGTCAAGGTGATCCCCTCACTGCTGCTCGGGCGGCATTCGTGGATGAGGAGTCCTCAGGGCACGCTCCAGCCCCGCTCGCATGGCGGTCGGGGGCACGTGGGCACCCCAGCCCTGCATCCATAAACACCTGTAGATGCCGGGCCCCGACCATAGCTGGTGATCCTCGACGGGTCGACCCCCATTTCATAAACACGTGACGAGATTTGCAGGCGAACGAGAAGCAGGGCACTTACTAACCAAGGCAAGCGAGACGCTCCGACACCCCACGAGCGCCAGACGGGCGAGCTACCCATTAGCCCGATATGTGCTAAATTCAAATAAACACCTGTAGACAAAAGGGCAAGGTCAGCCCGCGACTTCTCAAGGTGTGAGAGGCTGCCGGGGAACTGGAGCAGCGGTCTGTGGACTAGACCTATCCGCAGGCTGGAGCTGCATCGCAAGAGTGCTTGACGTGACCTGCCCGCGAAGTGATATTCACGTGCGTGGATGGCGACAGGGTTCGCGTATCCCATAATGATCAAGCCGCATAGGAGAGGAGGAGGGGCCGACGATGCCGGGAACCGGCGGTGACGGCGCGGACAAGCCGCCGCGTACGCTCGCGGAGAAGCTGTCATGGCTCCGTGAAGCACGCGCGCCTGTAGGCGGGAGGCCGCCGTCCTGGGACGCGCTCGCAAAGCAGATCTCCGACAAGACCGGAGTTGCAGTCTCGGGCGCGTACCTCTGGGAGCTGGGAACCGGCAAGCCGGGAACCAACGTAACCCTGAAGCACCTGAAGGCCTTCAAGGAGTTCTTCGGCCGCCGCATCTCCTACTTCGTCGACGACGAGGTGGCCTTCGAGGACGACGAGCAGGCACAGATGGCTCTCCTGCGTGAGCTGCGTCGTCTGGGCATCAAGCAGATCCGACTGCAGAACATGGAAGGTGACGCCAGCCAGGAGACGGTCACGGACCTTCTCGGGCGGCTGCAGACACTCGACATTCTGCGTGACGCAGACGTCCGGGACATCGCCCTACAGGTGACCCACTTGGCGGCCGAGCAGCGGGAGGCTCTCAGCAGCCTCATCGGCAAGCCCTCGCTGCTCGACGCTCTTCCCCGAGCAGTCGGCCTTCTCGAAGCGGCGGCTGGGCTCAATGACGAGCAGATCGCTTCGACCACCCGCGCCCTCGGTCAGCCCGATGTTCTCGAAGTGCTCCAGGACGAGGGCGTGTTGGAGATCGCGCGGCAGTGCCGCGAATTGCTGCCGTCGAGCAGGCGGGCCGTCCTGTCAATGATTGCGCAGCTCGGACGCCTGGAAAGCGGCAAGGCGTAGGAGTTGGGCCGTTCCCTGCAGGGACGGCCCAACACTCCGACACGAACTAAGAAGCGCCGCCGCCATCGCGGTACGGGCCCAACTGAAGGTATTCCGCGATCAGTTCACGCGGAAGCAGGGGCATCAGCCGGCTTGCTGCATCGAGTGTCATCTCATCCGCTTCTTCGACGGAGCCAGCCTCGGGCGCCGACCAGCGTTGGAGCCCCTCCGTACCTGCGGAAACCGGTTCTGTACCTGCGGAGACCGGATGGAAGAGTACGGTCCCGTCCTCTGCGGAGAGCCATACCCCACTCGGAGCATCGTGCTCGCTCGCTTCGCCGCCGTGAACGAGGCCGTCTCCCCGTTTGCCATTACGACGGACCTCGTCATTTCCGGCAGTATCTACGAATTCGTAGGAACTAGCCAGAGAGGGTTCCGCGCCGTGCGGATCCCTGCCCGGCACTCCGTTCCGATTTTCCCGCCGGCTCCCGCCCGGCACCGTCATCGTTATCGCCCCCGCGGTCTATTTTTACCTTCTGTGCATTGCGTGACTGCGGCTCATTCCCCGATAAGTACACGCGTTTCGTCTCCCTGTCATAACGGGGCGAAACCTCGCTCGGTCCGGGGTCATCTGCCCGTCCCGGCACAGGATCCCAGGCACAGCACCATCGAGCCATCCGGCACGCGGCGTCCCGGCCGATGCGGAGGATCGCCCTCCCCGCGCCTTGATTCCTACCCTTGCAAATATGCCGACGTCAACGACGAAACACAGAGAGTCGCGCAGGGCACCGCGTTTCTCACCAGGTGAGAAACGGGCGTACCGAGCGCTTCTCATGTGATGAGAATGCGGTTTCATTTCTCACTCCATGAGAAGCGAAAGGGCTTTACGGGTCCTTTGCGGAGGCGTCAACTCCATCGCATAACCTGGCAAGGAAGGCATCCCAGACCCACAACCCCAGGGAGAAGTGTGCGCGCCATCAGGATGGACCAGTTCGGTGGCCCGGAGGTGCTACAGGTGGTCGAGGTTCCCGACCTTGAACCACGGGGCGGCCATCACCTGTTGCAGGTGAGTCGGGCAGGTGTGAACTACGCGGACATGCACGTACGGGGAGACACCTATCTCGCGCCGGTGACGCTGCCCTACATTCCCGGCAACGAAGTGGTCGGCCGCACGGCAGAAGGCAAGCGCTTCGTCGGGCTCACTCAGGGCGGCGGCTACGCCGAGCAGGCCCACGTCCACCGCCGCACCTCTTGGGAAGTGCCCGACGGCGTGAGCGATGAGCAGGCCGTGGCACTGTGCCTGCAGGGCAACTCGGCCTACCACCTGCTCCACACCGTCGCCGGTGTGCAGGAGGGCCAGACAGTGGTCATTCCGGCCGCCGCAGGCGGCTTGGGCTCCATAGCCGTCCAGCTGGCCAAGGCCATCGACGCCAAGGTGATCGCGCTGGCGAGCAGCAAGGAAAAGCGCCAACTTGCGGAAGAACTCGGTGCGGACGCCGTCGTCGACTCCACGAGCGAGAACCTCACCGAGGAGATCAAGGAGGCTGCGGGTGGACCGGTCCAGGTGGCACTGGAGATGACCGGTGGACCGACGTTCCACTCCATCGTGGCCGCCCTCGCCCCGCGCGGCCGGCTTGCCGTGTACGGATACGCATCGGGCGAGATGACAGACGTGTCGACCAGGGTGCTGATGGAGCGGTCGATCACCGTTTCCGGCTTCTGGCTTCCGTCGTTGTACAGCGACCGCAACGCCCTGCCCACGAGCATGAACGCTCTGTTCGACGCCGTACGCGCAGGCTCCCTTCGCCCGGTCCTCGGACAGGTCTACCCGCTCAGCGAGGCAAGTGCCGCCCACGCCGCTCTGGCGGCCCGCACGCACACCGGGAAGCTCTCCCTGGATACCGCCGGGTAGTTAAAAGCTCAAGTTTCCCTCAAAATGTCCCTAGACTGGAACAAGAGTGCGACGTGCGACGTCGTTCAACTAGTCGTCCATGTGAGGGACTCGGTGGGCCGCTCTCCGGCGGGGGCGCGGCCCACCCGACGGGAGGTAGCGCTGCATGACCGGCAACGAAATCTCGAACACCTCAGAGACGAGGTCACGCCTCGTCGACCGATTCATCCGTGTCCAGAAGGCCTTCGCTCAACTGGGAGGCGAGGTGCACGGAACCGGTGAGATAGCCAAGGCAGCCGGTCTTGACGACGCCACCACCTCCCGCATTCTGCAGTCGGGCGTGTACGGCGGCTTCTTCGAGCGCATCGGCCACGGCAAGTACCGACTCGGTGTGGGCGTTGCGCACGTCGGTATGCACGCGCTCGCCCACGCGCCAGCCAAGGACGACAGCACGCACGCGATCCTTGAGGAACTGCGCGAGGCGACCGACGGAGGCCTCGTCTTCCAATACATGCTGGCAACCATCGGAGGCGTCCAGCGTCAGTGCATCGACATGGAGGTGGGCGATTCAGACCTGGTTGAACTCGGTATGACAGCCCTTGAAATTCTGTCCGTCACACGCTCGCTCCGCACCGGAGCCAGCGGCCGGACTATCCTGGCCTACCTCCCCGCGGCGCTCCAGGAACTGGTTCTGGCGGAACCGATTCCGGCCGAGGCCGGCCCGGGCGTCTACCGTGACGACAAGGAGCTGCTCGCCTCGCTCGAAGAGATTCGTGACCGCGGCTACGCTCTCGGCTACGAAGAGTGCATGCCTCTGTGGAATTCGTGCGCGGCTCCCATCGTCTGGGGCGAGGCGATCATGGGAGCTGTCCTCTTGCTCAAGCCCGCAACGGTCATGCCCGAAGCGCCAGAATCAGTGATCGAGGCCACCAAAACGGCTGCTTCCAAGCTCAGCGCCAAACTGAGCCACCTGTCGGAGCCCATGGCCATGATGCTCGGATCATGACGGTGGACCGGCTCCCGGTAAGGGCCTTCATGCAGGAAAAGCTGGGTGGTCCGGCGGCAGAAATCGAAGCGCCGACCGGTAGCGCCCGTCGCTAGGGTGAAACGCATGAGCGAACATCAGGAAGTTCACTCCGCCGCCAGGGTGGCCGCCACTCTCCGGACGGTCCTGGCGGGGTTCCGTGAAGGCGGCGAGCGAGCCCTCCCCCTGCTTGTCGGCGAGCGGGAGGGGGGCGAGCCGGAGGGCGTCCTCCTGCCCTACGACCTGTTCGTGATCCTTTGTCGGGCATTGGAGCGTGCCGAAGACCTCGACATCAGCGATCTCGCAGCGAGTCGGTCGGCCGGCGCTCCCGCTCCTGGGGAGGGGCTGGACACTGCGGCCCTGGCCCGTCTGGTCGCCGAGGCGCAACCTGACCATGCCGACGATCTCCTCCAGGCTGGCGGCGCGGCGGCGCCTGAGGACTGATGACAGCAGGACGGAGGATTCGTGGCGGCGTCCGATCCCTATCGGGGCGACCACCTGCTGGAGGTCGGCGACGACATCCTCAAGTTGAAGAGCGTCCAGTTGCAGAAGCTGGCGCTCATCCGCATTGCTCAGCTGACCAGCGGAGAGCGCAAGGGCACTCGCCTGGAACGCATGTCAGACGCCTGGCCCGCGGAACTGAGGGACTGCTGGAAGCTGTACTTCGACGAGCAGGAGTATGACGTCGGACGACGTCTCAACCGTCGGGCCCCGCGCTATCGCATCGTCTACCGGTTCCTCGACCCCGTACCCGACCCAGCGGATCGCGACCGGCGGCCGCGACTGCAGGTCCTCGCGGTCGGACCGCGTTTCCAGGCTGAGGCGTACGAGCGAGCCGTCTCCAGGCTCGCTCGCCCCGAGGTAGCTGGGGAGCGCACAGTGCAGCCAGCTCGCCCCATTCCTCAACGCCGCGGGCAGCGCGCTGGGGAGCGCAGCCGGCGGGCCCGGGAAGACCAGCGGCAACAGCCTCGTCAAACCTCGGTGCGCCCGCGGCATCAGCGATAGGGCGCCTTGGGTCGCCAGGTGGTCGCCAGCGGTACCGCTGGGACCCGCGCACGCTCCGACCTGTCGGCGCCGCAGCCGGACAGATCTAGACTCGAACTTGTGAACGAATCCCGTCCGCTGACCCGGCTCGACATGCTGCGATTCACCCGTCGCGTCGTGGAACAGCAGGCCGTACGGCAGCTCGCCCTCATCGACCGGTGGATCGCCGACGAAGAGCGCCGCGAAGCCGAGCGGCAGCGCGGCATCCAAGCACGGCCGCCCTCGCCCGAGTGGCTGATGGAACGGGGCATCGGCCAGGGCGCGCCCGTAACTCGTATCCATCAAGGCGGCTGCCATATGGCAAAGGGCGTCCGCGTGAAGCCGATCACGGAGGAGGCCGCGAAGCGGGCGCTGTACGCGGACATCGAGTTGGCGTGTCCGCACTGCAACCCGGATACGGCGCTCCGAGTGATCCCTGGTTAAGCGCGGCGCGGCCGGCACCCTTGACGCTTTCTTCGCCGTGTCCTCCGTGGGCGGCTGCTTCTTGGTCGGTGCCTTCTTGGCCGCCTTCTTCATGGGAAGCTCGGGCACCTTGGCCTCGGCGTCTTCGCTGCGTGCGGCCTGCGCCCGGGTAACGGATTCCCGCAGTGCGGCCATGAGGTCCATGACCCGGCCCGGCTCTGCAGCCAGCTGCGGCACTTCGGGCAGTTCACGGTGCTCCTGCTTGGCCGCGATCACCTCACTGAGGGCGTCCGTGTACGTGTCCCGAAACTCTGCGGCCTCTAGGCTGTCGATGGCCATGGCCTCCATGAGCGCCATCGCGCCGTCGATCTCCTCCTCGCTCACCTCGACCGAAGGCGGCATCACCTCGGTGGGGTTGCGGATCTCGTCCGGCCAGTGCATCGAGTGCAGAACGATGGCGCTACCTCGAACGCGTAGCAGCCCGAGCCTCTCCCTGCCTGACAATGCGAACTTCGCTACGCCGACCTTGCTTTGGCGTTCGAGGGCCTTGCGTAGCAGCACGTACGGGCGGGCGGCAACGTCGCCCTCAGGCCGGAGGTAGTAGCCCCGGCCGATGCGGATGGGGTCGATGCTGGCGGTCGGCATGAAGGCGACGAGCTCGATGGCCTTGACTGTTGGCAGTGGGAGGTTCTCAAGCTCTTCGTCTGTGATGGGAATGATCCGGCCGTCGGGCATCTCGTAGCCCTGGCCGATGTCCTGGTACGTCACCTCGCGGTTCTCGGCCTCGCAGATGTACCGGTTGCGGACCCGTCCGTTGTCCGCGAGGTGGATGCGATGGAAGTTGACATTGTGGCTTTCGGTGGCGGTGACCACGGCTACGGGAACCGTGACCAGGCCAAATGAGATGGCGAGGGACCTGATCGCCGGCATGATTTGACCTCCGCGACAGCCCCGAGCACCACCAGCCTACGGCGTCACCAGCGCCCCGCGTGCGCGCACTGGGCCCAGGCCGCACTCTGAAGCCTCCGCCCGCCTGGAGTTAGGGCGCCGGAGTGTAGGAGCGAACATGCCGCATGTCGGGTCATGTCGCCAACCGCGGTTCTCCACATGACCCCCTGGATCCTCGCCGTCGCCTTCGAAGCACTCCGCTCAACCCGGCCGTATCTGAACACATGTTGATAGACATGGCTTCCCTGGAGGCCCCGATCGAGCGCATTTGACGACCTAATATAAACACCTGTTGGTGGCCGGTGGCTTCGGGCTGCCGGAGGTCGTATGCCTCAGAGAAGGGGTCCTGGATCATGACCGTGCTCCGTCGAACGGCCGCCCTGGCTGTGTCCACCGCTCTCCTCGCTGGAGGGGCGATGGCCCTGGCGCCGACCGCGTCCGCGGTCGGTTCCGGCACGTGCACGTACAACCTGACCGACTTCACCGGGACGGTGGACGGGGACGGCGTCAACTACAGGACCGGCCCGAGCACCCGCTACACGGCCAAGGGTCGGCTCTATGACGGTGACCGCCTGCGCATCTACTGCGGTAAGGGCAACTGGTACTACAGCTCGCTGGCCAAGCGCTCGAAGGGGGGCCTGGCCAAGGGGACCACCGGCTGGATCCGCAGCGACATGCTCTACCAGCTGGCTGGCTGAGCGCCCCAGCCTGGCCGCTGGCGCGGCCCCGCCCTAGACACGCCGACTGACGGTTTCAGCACCGCGCCATTCGAGGCACCGGCTGGCTCAACTTGCGCTCACAACCAACGAGTCCGTCAGCGGGCACGACTGCCAGGCCCTGAACATCACGAGCACCAGACACCCCGTTCAAGGGAGGACCATGTGAAGAAGCGCATCAGCGCCGCCGCCACACTGATAGCCGCTGCCCTCGCCGTTGGCACCCTGGCGGCCAGCCCCGCCTCGGCGTACAGCGTTCACAACGTGCGCGACTACAACACCACCATCGAGGGCAGCAACGGGGTGCGCTTCCGAACCGACCCGGGCTACAGCTCGACAACCAAGGGGCTGCTGGCCAGCGGTGACAAGATCAGGGTCACCGCGACAAACCCCGGCGGTTTCGGGAACTGCACCTGGTACAAGGCCACGCTGAGGGCCAAGTCACGCAACGGCCTCCCGAAGGGCACAACGGGATGGGTCAGCTGGGTCTACGTACACAAGAACGTCCCCAAGGGCACCCAGGGCTGCTGACCTGTGGAAGCCCCTCACGCATGTCTCCGTGCCGCGGCGTCGACGCCGTAGCGGTGTCCGACTGGACACCGAGCCGGAAGTCCGCAAGCGAACCGCCGCCGGTCGCGGATACGGCCCGAGGAAAGTGACACGCGAGCCGCACACGCGTCGCCGCGATGAGCCGGGACGCGCTGGTCAGACCGATGACCGCGATACCCGGACACGGAACCCATATCCAAGCCCAGCAGGTGGCTCTGTCCGCGCCCGAACATGCCGGCGGGGTCGCTGGGGGTGCAGCAAGCAATCTCCCCGGCGGCTGTCGTCATAGGCCACGTCGGCGGCGCTGTCCGATCACGTTCCTGCGCCCGCTAACTCCCTCCCTCTTCAACTTCCTCTCGACAAAGGATTCCCATGAAGCTCCGTACCCGCATGCCTGCTCGTCTCTCCGCCTCGGTGGCTCTTGCGCTGTCCCTGACCGCTGGGGTGGCGGTCACTGCGGCCCCGACCGCAAGCGCGGCCGAGGCGCCCTGCGTGCCGCGCGTCTACTACACGATCAACACCAACGCCACCAACTTCAGGACCGGACCCGGAACCGGGTACGCATCCAAGGGGCTGTTGTACCGCGGTGACTGGGGCAAGAAGATCGCCACCAAGGGCTCGTGGATCAAGTTGCGGCTCGGGCAGAAGTCCAGGACCGGGCTGCCCAAGAACTCCACCGGCTGGGTGGCCAAGCGTCTGGCGTACGACTGCGTGCCGATGCAGCTCGACTGACTCCGAATCCCAAGAAGAAGACGCGGTTACTGGGGCCCCGGGACGCCTCTGCGGCCAGCGGCGGCCTCGCCGTACGTCGTAGCAGCTCTGCCCAGGTTGGCGCCGCCACCGCGAAGAGCAACCCACGCCCCCTGCCGGTAAACGGCACCGGCCAGTCCCGCAATGACGAAAGTGAGGAAAAGATGTGTAGGTGGCCTCGCGCTGTTCAGGCAGCGATCGGTGCCGTAGCCCTGGCCGTAGTACTGACCAGCTGCAACGAGGCGGAGTCAGCAGGGAGCCCTCCGGACTCCGCCTCCAGTACAGCGCAGGAGCGGACGACGTTCCGTCTCGGGCAGGCCAGTCCGGTGCAGGAGAGTGACATGCGGGACTCTGCCGGCGCCACCTACACCGTCACTCCTACCCGAGTGGTGACCGGCACTGCGGCCGACGTGGACCACTCGGGGTTGAAGAAGGACCCGACGGACGGCCCACAGGTCCCTGTGTATGTCTGGTCCACGCTCACCCACAAGAGCGGGAAGGCCCTGAGGCTGCGCGACATGGATGACGACCTCGTCGTCAGGACCAGCAGCGGCCAGCGCACGCGCGCTCTCATCGTGCTTCTGGGCCAGGCACGGTGGCCCAACTGCCCAGGTTTCGACAGCGACAAGAAGCTCGCGGCAGGGCAGTCGGAGCAGATCTGCAGCGCCTTCCTCATCCCGGCTGGTCAGAAGGTCGAGGCAGTGGAGCTCATGCAGGGCTACTACAAGGAGCCCCTGGAATGGCCCGTAAAGAGCTGACCGCACGTCCGCGCAAGAACCTCCGAGGGAATCGACGCTGGGTCAGGGGGATGACCGGATGACGAAAAAGGGCTTGAGCTCGGAAGTCGCTGGTCAGGGAAACCACCTTCCACTGTGGGACCCGGAACCTCCACGTGAGCCGTCTGCCGTGTCTCAGCTGCCGACTTCCTCGCTGCTGCTCGATCCTCCTCCGTTGCAGATGATCACGCATGCGAATCGCGTCACGCTGACTCGGACGGCGCTCGTCGTTGATCTCGACGCGGTCAACGAGATGCACGCCAGGTGCTCGTTGGATTCTCGTTATGCCCGCTACCACGCCGGTCGACGGGCCGTGACGGCGCGCGAGTGGTGGCACCTCTGCGACCGGGCGAAAGGCACCACCTTGATCACCGTCCCGGAGGATGACCCGACGCGCGTCATCGCCGTCACCAATCTGATGCGGACGTCGGCACCGCACGTCCGAGAACTCGGCATCCTCGTCGAGGACTCGTGGCAGGGAGAAGGGCTGGGCACCGCCCTCACGGGCTACATGGTGGAGCTCGCTCGCACCCACACCCTCGACTGCCAGGCGATCACAGCCATGACAGGAAGCGACAACCAGCGGATGCTGTCCATCCTGCGTGGGCTTGGCGCCCGAGTGGAGCAGGTGACCGGGCCCACCGTGGACGCCTTGATCCGCGTGGAGGCGTAGGCCCATGCACCAGGCCATCCAGCAGGCTCTTACAACTCGGGGTGTCGGGCCCACCAGGGCCGGACGGCACCGAGATCGCGGGCCTCACACACGGGCCATAGCGTTCCGTCATCACCGGGGCAGGAGACGGCAAGGGCGTGGCACCACGGCTCGGCGGGGTCCACAGGACAGATCGGGTTCGGAGTGCGACCGGTCATCTCGGGGGCTGACCTCGCACAACACCGCCGACTGTTCCTGACCAGCCGCCTGAAGGTATCCGAGACTGAATTGGAGATCTCCTCAGTGCCCCCGCTCCTCACTGATGCCAGAAACGACACGTCCTTCATCCTGGACGACGGCGCGGTCGCGCACAGCCGCGCGGCGAGCGTCGAGGACTACCAGCTCGTCGAGGACCTGCACGGCCGTTGCAGTCCCGCGAGCCTCGTCGGACGGTACGGAGCCCGCCGGCCCGGATTCTCCGTCGAAGAGTGGCGGCGCATGGCGGACAGCCCGCGCAGTCGCGTGCTCCTCGTGAGCCCGGACCAGTCTGATCACGTCGTGGCCATGGCGTCGATGGTCGAGCGCTCCGACGCACCGGAGGTTTGCGACGTCGCGATGCTGGTCGCCGACCGTCCTCCGGATGCCTACCAGTCGCGTGGGCTCGGCACGCGACTGGCCGATCTCGTCGCCGACCTCGCCCGCGACATGCGGTTCAAGTTCCTCGCCGTGACGACGCTGTGGACGAACTGGCGCATGCTGCTCATCGTCGAGCACCTTGGCGGCCCGGTCCTTCCCCAGACCTCGTACGTGCGCAACATGGCGCTGCTCGGTTTGCTGCCGAACTCCGGCCTGGACGTCGCCGACCAGCTCGAACTCCGGATCGCGATATGAGGGCGGTCGCCGTGTCCGGCACGAAGCGGTCCACCGTCGTGACCGACGACGGCGCCAGGCTGGCGGTGTACACGGACGGTTCGTCGCGAGCTGGCGTCACGTTGATCCTCAGCCACGGGTTCCTGATGACTGCGGACGCGTGGCGTATCCAGGCCCGCGAGCTGTCCGCTCGTGGGCTGCGAGTAGTCCGCTACGACCAGCGGGCACACGGTGCTTCCGCCGCCGGTGAAGCTGCCCCCACCGTCGATCGGCTCGGCGCCGACCTTGCCGCAGTCATCAACGCGACAGCTCCTCGGGGCCCGATCGTCCTTGCCGGGCACAGCATGGGCGGCATGGCCACCCTCACCATGGCCGGCCACAGGCCGGAGCTCATCAGAAGCCGCCGTCCACACGTAGCGCTGATCTCGACGGCATGCAGCAGGGCCCAGCTGGTGCCGGGCAACCACCCGCTCCACTGGGCCAAGGCGGCGGCTCGTGCCAGCTACTCGTATCCCGTCTGCTGGCTGCCGCCGGCCGCCGGCCGCCGACGTCGTGCGGCGTCGGCTCCCGAGCCGTCACCCGTGGGCCCTTCGCTCCGATGTGCAGCACCACGACGCCGCACCGCCTCCGAGTCGGCAGGCCATCCGACGCACGCAAACTGAGCAGATCGCCCAACTGTGGAAGTCACTGCGCACCTACACCACGGCAGAAAGGCTCCACGCGCTCGACGAACTGGCTGACCAAGTCGAAATCCTCACCGGCGAGTTGGACGACTGGATCCCTCTGTCCCAGACACGTGAACTGGCTCGGCAACTGCCCAACGCCCACTTGCACCCGCCCGTCTTGGGCGCCGGGCACAGGCTGCCCTCCGACAGAGTCGGCCACGCCGCTGTGACCGAGGTCCTGAGCCGGATGGCCGAGGCGGCTCTACGCGGATCCGACTCCACTGCCGCGGCGTCAGCACGCCTTTGAGGTGAACGCACATGCACCAAGACCGTCAACAGCCAGCTCCTGCTGGCCCGTTGTCCATCCAGCTCGGTCCCGACACGGAGATGACACTGCGGTTCGTGTCCGAGCCGACTAATCCACGACGACGGCACCGAGGCAGCGCCCAGCACCCTCGTGGCCCTGCCAAGTACGGGCCGCGGGAAGCACCTAGCGGTTCTGGAGACGGCTCCGGGTAAGAGGACAGGCCCGGGCCCCGCAGCACTCGCCGGGCCCCGCGGCGAGTGCTGCGGTTCCGGCAGACCGGGCCGACCCGCAACGAGTCGGATCGTCATACTCCTTGGCCTTCTCGATCGTGATGGATCGGAGAGCCCATGCAGCCGCATGCCCGCCGTGCCCTTGAGGACTGGCACGCCGCCTGGACCGCCCAACAGGATGCCGCCCTGGTCGCCTTTGCCGCCGCGTTCCCCGGTCTCGGGCGCATGGATCCCCCAACGGGTTGTTGTGATCCGCGGATGAAAGTGGAACGGCCGGGCGAGGCGACAGGCTTCGTGTGTTTCGACGATCACGGGAGGGCCACGGTGGACTTCAAGGGGATTCCGCAAAGCGCTCTCGGCAGGACGCTCGAAGTGCTCTTCGGGTGCGACTGGTTCGACGAAGGACCCGATGGAATTGCCGCCGCGCCGCCCGGAACGTATTCCTGGGACGACGACTCGACCTACGCCGAGTTCGAAATCCAGGTTGAGCCCGATGACACAGCCTCGATTCTGCATGTCGTACGTAACGGTGGACGATGCCGTCGCGTTGCTCGATGAGCTTCAGACCCATCTTGCTGGACTAGCCGGAGCTTCCGGGGAGCCTTGACCCCGGCACTGCCCGTCCTCCCATTCAGAACGAGTCCGAGGCCCGACCTCCCTCTACTGCTCCCAGGTTTTGGTGAGGCGCTCTGGCGTAGGTCTCAGGGTTGCCGAGTTCGGCCGCCATGTGGCCGTGAACGGGAACTCGTTGTCCACCCAGAGGACGCCGGCCAGCTCCGGAGGCATAGCCCACCGGGGCGGGTTGCCAGGCTGAAGCTCGATAGGGGCATGGATGAAGGTGTCGCCGTAGTTGAACTGCACGGTGACCGTGTGCTCGCCCTTGAGGAGACAGTCGAGCTGTTCGATTCCGAGACCCGTGAACTTGTCGGCGCCTGCAGCGACGATCAGAGGCAGACCGGTCTCCGCAGCCAGGGCACGGTACTTGCGCACCTTCTCATCGATTCCCGCGGCCAGTGGCTGAGCGGAGACGACTCCGGCCATGCTGCTGGGCGGCACCAGGATCGTGCGCATCGCCGGCGCACGCATCGTCATCCCCGTCTGCCGATCGGCCTGCAAGAGAAAGGTGTAGCCCTGGCTCGGGAACTCCGTCAGGTGCAGTGGGGACAGCAGGTATCTGCGCAGGTCTTGGGCAATCCTCTTCGCCGTGCGCGGGTCCGGCGGCTCCAAAGGGCGGTCTTGAGGCCCGGCCACGGTCAGCACCACCGGGACGGGGATCTCTTTGACTCGCTCGACCAGGTTGTGCCAGGCCCGCATTCTCCCGTACATCTCCTTCGACGGGCTGTGCGTCAGGACCTCGACCAGGGCGAGCGGCTCGCCACCGTCGTCAAGCACGGTCCAGTCTGGAGTCTGCTTGCCCCAGAGTCGTTCGTACTCCACCCGGAGGCCCGACACTCGAAGTGCCTCGCCAGCGGCGAGTTCGATGTGATCGCTCCAGAAGTTCTGGTCCCGCCAGAGGTTCCTTGCGTACGTCTCGGCGTCCTTCTCCGGTAGGAGCGCCAGCTGGGCGTCCAGCCACGTCCGCCAGGGCTCGTATTCGTCTTCGACGGCGAGGTCGTAGGACAAGGGTCGGCCCTCGGGACGGCGGTGGCCGTATCGGCGCCTTTGTTCAGCCACGAAGTCAGGGCCAAACCGGCGAGCCGGCTCTGCGGTCATCATGGGAAGGGAGTATGAGCCTTCTTGGCGTTTCCACGCATCTGAGTTGGCCGACGGTGGAGCGTGTGATACATGCTGCCCGATCAGGCCAACCAGGAATCGTTCGACCACCACCAATTGACCGCCTCGTAAGTGACGCCGGCCGATATCCGACGCCGTACGGACCTCAATGCGTGATGGGTCCGGGGTCCGAACGGTGGATGGTTGGCCCGCATGGCCGGGTGCGGGTGGTGTCCCTCCCGGCTGTCGATTGTGGGAGACCGCGGCGGACTGCGCGCAAGGTCGGGCGCCCACTTTTTCTCCGCTCCTACGTCACGGAGAAAAACTGACCGTCCTCCCCTGCGCTCCGTCCGGCGGCCCCCCAAAATCTCTCCTCGCCGGGAGGGGCCGGGGGCCGATCTCCCCGGCAACGGCCGCACTGGGCCGAGCCCGTCACCCGGCTGCGGGACACAGGACGGAAGCGAGTAGGGAACCACCTCAGCGGTCGCATTTTCCCAGGCCAGGGCACCATTTCAGGTTGACCACCTTCCGCCAGAGAGATAGATTTACCTATGTAAGGACGGGGCAGGGCAAGGCCCCAGGAACCCACTCTCAACCAGGAGTCTTCGTGGACTTGAAGGACTTGAAGTCGCCGCTCCGGCTGGACGAGACGACCGAACTCAAGGCGGTCTTCGACCCGGTCTTCCGCTCGTTCTCGGCGCAGCTGTGGAAGGACGGCTCACCGGCTGGACTCCTCGGGATGGCTGGCGAGTTCACCCACCCCGACGACGTGCTCGACGCGGTCGATGAGTTCCTGACCGAGCACGACGAGAGCGAGCTGACAGAGGAGCAGATGGCCCGCTTCGGCGGCATGCTGATCATGGCGAAGGGCGGCCCTGACGCCGAAATCCTCCGGATGGCAATCGAGCACCCCGAGAACGTCATCGTCCTCGACTGAGCACGCCCCGCCCGGGGGCCAGGGCCGTCACCACGCCCAGCCCCCGGCGGCGGACCGCGCCCGTCGGGCCCGGCGCCTCCCAGCGAGACGCCCATGCCGACCGCGCGCCCTCATGAGTTCCCACCGGAAACGAAGGGATCAGCCAGACCTTGCGTACTCCCGCAGCCATCGCGCAGCGCGCCGCCGAGATCCTCGGCGGCAACTGGACGGCCGAGCGTCGCCCCTGGGGTGTCCACGGCAGCCTGGCAGCGCCCGAGACCGACACCTTCACCCTCCACGTCGACGATCACGGTCACCTGTGCCTGGAAGCCGTCTACGACCGCTTCGGCGAGATCGCCCGATTCCCCGAGCCGACCACCGAGGACGGTGCCGACGCCGTCGCCCAGGACGTCGCCGAGGCCATCCGCCAGCACCTGGCCAAGGACGACGACGAGCCGCCCGTGTACCGGGAACTGAACCTGGACGCCCACTTCTCCGCTGCGGACTACAGCGACCCGGAGATGCCCTGCCATCCGAACGTCACCATCGCAGGAGCCACCGGCTTCTTCTACATCGACGAAGCCGGAGTCCTGCGGCTCTCCGTCCACCTGGACTCGCTCACCGAGATCGGCATCCGGCTCTGGGGCGAGGACTCCGTTCCCATGCAGATCACGCTCGACGGCGGAGTCGTGTTCGCCTCCACCGGATGGTGGGTGATCCAGTTCCAGCACCCCGACGACGGCGGAGACGACGGGGTATGGGAGTACTCGATCCCAGCCGACGAGGCCCCGACCGAGGCAGCTGCCCGCGCCGTCGCGCAAGCCCGCTTCGAAGCCGACATCAAGTCCCACGGCAACACAAGCGCCTGGGACGGCACCACGATCCGCAGCGTGCGGTTCACCAACGACCAGCCCACGACGTGAGGCCGTCGGAACAGCCTGCTGGTCGGGCCGAAGCAGCCAGTCGGCCGACTGCCTGACACCGGCCGTGATCGCTGCCGGATGCCGCCCGCCTCCTGTGTGGGCGGCATCCCTGCCCAACGCCTGAGCCGTTCGCGCCCGAACCCTGCTGACGGCGTCCAGCGACAGCACCAGGACGCGCAGAATCCGCGGCGGACGAAACGCAGATTCACCTACGTCGGAACGGGGGCAGGGCGAGGCCCCCGAAACCCACCTTCGGCAAGAGGTAGACATCACATGGGTGCCCACAGCCCCGAACTGCTCCAGCTCGACCTCTGGGACGAGCATCCCCCCACTGCGGTCGGCGCCAAGCCGATGACCGTTCTGTCCTATGGTCTGGGGGCAGACTCGACACTGGTCTTGATTGAAATGCTGCGCGACCCGCTCAGCTACGGCCTGGAGCCGGACCTCTCCGACCTGATCGTGATCACTGCCACGGTCGGCTCGGAATGGAAGGACACCATCAGGCTCGTCGAGGAGCACATATTTCCCCTCCTGCGGCGGCATCGAGTGCGGTATATCCAGGTCGCGCGGTGCGGCCCGTACGAGGCGGACGGCTGGGAAGTCCTTGCCGACTCCCGCACGCCGTACAAGTTCATCCCGCGGGGTCGCTGGACCCTCATGGACGAGCTCTCGCTCAACGGCACCGTCGTCCAAGCCGCCGGCGGGAACACGTGCTCGCTGAAGTACAAGGGCTGGCCTTTGGATCGGTGGGCTGAAGCCGAATTCCCCACCAGGCCCTTCAGGAAGATCGTCGGCTACGACGCCTCGACCCGTGAGCGGAAGCGTGCTGCGACGTACGACGCTTGCCAGAAAAGGGAGAACGCCAAGGCACGCAGGACCATCTGCACTGTCGAGTACCCGCTCATCGAGCACGGCTGGGACCGCGACGTTGTCGAGGCCCGGCTGTTCACCGAATTCGGCTTCCTGTGGCCCAAGTCGTACTGCACATTTTGTGTCTATTCAGGCTCGTGCGCCTCCCGATCAGCCCATATGGCACGTTTGCGCGACCACCTGCCCCAGGCCGTCGAGGTGCTGGCACTGGAGTACACGTCGATGGCGCTGAACGAGAACGGCTCGTTCTATCCGAAGGAGACCCTGTACGACCGGGTTGCCGAGGACGGCAACACCGCGGCGCTCCGGGCCCTGGAGGACCATTTGGCTTCCGCGGAGTGGGCTCTGTACCGGATCCGCCGCGTGTTCCCGGCCGCCCGCACCGACAGCTGCCGGGAGCGGCACGGCGACTCTTGCCGCTCCCCGTGGCCGGGCTGCTTCGACCCCCACACGGGCGAGCGGACACACCCGTGCGCGCAATGGCACGGACCCGTTTGCCGTGATCCTCAGCCGGCTTGCCGCGACGCGTCCCGGAAGGGGCAGGCGAGCCGGTCAGTCGAGGTCGTTTTCAGGGGGACGCGCGCTCAGGTTGCCCGCCTCATACGCAGTCGCGCCCAGGGCAACGGCGAGCACGTCGAGGAAGGCTTTCTGCACCCGCTCGGCCATGTCCGCAGTCAGGCCATCTCACGCGGTTCACGCTTCCCCACCGTCGAGGAGTTCCACACAATCGCCCCTAGCGGCGTGATCGAGAAACAGAAGGAGAACTTCGAGAAGCTGTGGCGGGAGACCTGCCGACAGCTCAGGCTCCCGGTCTGATCACGCAGACGGCACTGCCCGGCTTCGCAGCGAGCCGGCCGGGGCATTCCCTCTTCCCGGCCTTCCGAGTGTGGGGCCCTCGGCGGGAGGGGTGCAAGGACGGGCTTCGCCGCTTCCTTGCACCCCTCCCGTTCGGGCCCCTCTTTCTTTTCGCCGGGAAGGGGAGGGGGCACTCAACGGCACAACACCGCAGTCGGTACCACGCCGTGGCCGAGTGCAGGCCGCACGCCCGGAAACAACCCTCGGGCCGCGACTCGACCGAGACGGAATTCGAGCCCAATTCCCCTCCCCATACCTCGGTTCTCAGGTTGACCCATACCCCAATAGGGCGTAGATTTACCTATGTCGAAAGGGGGCGGCGATAAAGCCAAAGACCCGGCCACCTACCTCAACGACAAATAGACGAACCCCAGTTGCTGATCCTTGAAAACTCCACAGAGCGCCTAATGTAAATCCGCAGCACATTGACGTGATTTCAAGTACCGCAAGTCCAAAGGGGGCAGGGCAAGCCCCCAGGAACCCACGCTACGGAATGGAGTCACCTACGTGACTGAAAACCCCATTTCCATGACCGACCTCGCGACCGCCATCCGGGAAGGCGCAGAGCTAGAGGCGCACGGCCTCTACAACAAGCAGGTCGTATTCACCCTCCCCAGCTCCGGGGACCAGGTGACGCTGTGGCCCGCGCCGCCCAAGCCGTCGTCCCGCCCGATCTTGAAGCTGCTCTGGATGCGCCGCACTCCGCAGGACAGGGTCGTCGACCGCGGCGAACTGCCCTGGACCAGCGACGCCAAACCGTTCGTGAACTGGGCGATCGGCATGGCCTACTCGGCCGACGAGATCGGCCCCCAGTACGCAGCCGTCCTCACCACGCTGCACGAGCACGGCATCAGGGGGTACATCGTCCCCGTTCAGGGCATCGGCTTCCTCATCCGAGTCGACCTCCCGGACTCCACGCACCTGATCATCGGCGGACCCGAGGGCCTTCCCAGTCGTGCCGACCAGGTCGAGCAGTGGCACGTGCAGCACGAGGGCGTAGACGAACACATCGCCGTCGTCCACCACGGCAGCCCTGAACTCCACCAGATGATCAACGACACCAAGCGCTACCTCCAGGCTACGGGCATCCGCTACGGCGGCCGTCACCCGCTCGGGGCCCCGGCTCCCGAAGAGCAGGAGGACGGGCCGGACAAGCTCTACAGCCTCATCTCCGATCTGTCCGGCCTGCGTCGCGTCGACCGCGCGGCCCCCGGCGGCGCCCTGATGACGATCTTCGACGCCGACGGCCACAACGGCGCCACCATCGCCGTCCCGGCCGAGATCGTGACCCGCATCAGCCGCCTCCTCTCCGTCGAGCTGCAGGTCATCAAGATCTACGGCGGCTAGCAGTCGACGCACACACAGCGTGCCGGGCCCGGAGGGCAACCGGGCCCGGCACGCGCGAACCCACAACCACGGATGGACACATGACCCCCCGCATTCCCCCGGCCCCCAACCACTGGCACCTGGCGCTGACCGACTACACCAGCGGCCCGGAAGCGGCCATGCTTCCTGACCAGCTTCAGACGGTCCCGCTGCTGTGGGCGTCCCCGCCCTGGGTGACGAGCTGGAGTCCGGCAGGCCGACGGCCCGCCTTCAAAGCCGAGGACCCCCGCTTGCGCATCGCCCGCCTCCTGGCGGCCGAACTCGGCACCCGTTCCACCCATGACCTGATCCGCGCGGCGGAGACCCGCGGTTTCCAGGTGGTCGAGGTCGAGAACGTCATCGAGACCGCGGTCTGGCTCACGTCCCGGACCGTCGGCAAGTAGCGGCTTCCGAACTCTTTCACCGCGTCAGGCCCGGAGGGCAAACCGGGCCTGACGCGCCCAGGAACCCACAATCGCAGGAAGATAATTTGAGTCTCACTTTCACCGACATGTATGCGGGCGCTGGCGGCTCCAGTACGGGCCTCGTCAACGCAGGACTTGAACTCAAACTCGCGGCCAATCATTGGCAGGTCGCGGTCGACACGCACACGGCCAATCATCCCGACGCAGAGCATCTCTGCGCTGAGATGGAGTACTACGACATGAGGCGGCTCCCGAAGACGGACATTCTTTGGGCGAGCCCCATCTGCACGGAGATAAGTCCCGCAGGGGGCCGCCCACGCCTCAAAGGGCAGTTGGACGACGAGGAATGGAAAGCCCTCCCGGACAAGGCCTTCCAGCGGACACGGGCCACTGCGTTCGAAGTCATCCGCGCCGTGCAACTCCACCGCTACAAGGCCGTACTGGTCGAGAACGTCATCGAGTTCGCGACCGACTGGGAATTGTTCGACTGGTGGCTGGCCGGAATGGCGCAGCTGGGCTACGAATACCAGATCGTCTGTGTCTCGTCCGCACACATCGGGGACGAGTTCAACCTTCCCGCTCCGCAGTGGCGCGACAGGCTGTACATCGTGTTCACGCGGGTCGGGATCCGGCTTCCGGACGTGAAGCCGTCCCCGCTCGCTTTCTGCGAGGTCTGCGACGAGGACGTTCACGCGGTGCAGACCTGGCGCAAGCCGCGGAAGGGCCAGAAGAGCGGCATCGGCAAGTACGGCAAGCAGTACGACTACACGTGCCCGTGCGGCCACGGGATCGTGGAGCCGTACGTCCGGCCCGCGTCCTCCATCATCAACTGGGACGACGAGGGCGTTCGGATCGGCGACCGTGCCGAGCACGGGCTTCCGCCGCTGGTCGAGAACACCATGGCTCGCATCGCGGCAGGGCTGGAGATGTTCCCCGAGGACCCCTCGGTGGTGACCCTGAACCACAGCGGACACGACGGCAGGGCATTCCGGCCCGACATGGCCCCGCTTCCGTCCCGGTGCGCGAAGATCGGGGAAGGTCTGCTCATCCCGGACGGCCACTTCCCGTACGCCACATCGTCCCCGGACCTGGCGGCTCCGCCGTTCGTCGTCGAGCTTCGCAACCACGGCAAGGCGCGCCGGATCAACCGGCCGCTGTCCGCGGTCACCGCGGGCGGCAACCACCATGGGCTGGTCATCCCGTACCGGCGGGGTGCGAAGCCCAAGCGCACGTCCGAGCCGCTGCACACCGTGTCCACGCACGACTCGGCCGGGCTCCTGCGCCAGGCGGCGCGCATCGAGGACTGCCATTTCCGGATGCTCAAGTGGCGCGAGCAGATGAACGCCCAAAGGTTTCCGCCCGGCTACATCGTCACGGGCAGCAGCGACGCAGCCAAGACCGTCCAGGCCGGTAACGCCGTGAGCTGCAACGTCGCGCAGTGGCTCGGCGAACGCGTGGCCGCCGTTCTGTAACTCCCGGTGGAGCCGCCGCAGGGCGGCTCCACGTCCGTCCCATCCAGCCGGGCCCGGAGGGCAAACCGGGCCCGGCGCCCACACATTGATGGAGCGCCCATGCCCTGCCCCGACCCCCGGCACGTAGCCCGCGAAGAAGTCGCCCGCACCATCCAGCACACCCGCACCGGACGCGCCGCGATCCGGCTCCTGCTCACTCGAGGCATCCGGCCCCAGGTGACGCGGTCCCGACCTAGCGAGTCGCCGTGGGTGGACGTGTCGTTCACCCACTCGTCCACCTCCGGCCGGTGGTCCAACACCTACACACGCAACGGGCACAACGTCCGCTTCACACTCCTGCCGCTCGACCTGGTACCCGCCATCCTCACCGCTGTCGGCGGTACCCCCGACAGGGAGGAGGCCGCCTATCACGACCCGACGGACTACGAAGGCGACGCCGCCCGGTGGCTGGACCAGCGCACCGCCGGTCTTCTGGGCGTGGTCGACAGCCGTCCCCTCCCCGGCTACGACGAGGAGGCGTCCGACACTCCGACCTACACCTCCGAGTTGTCCGCGCGCTGGCAAGTCGAGGTCGCACTCGTGGAGTTGTCCGGCCCCGACATGACCGCCGTGTGCAACCTGGAGATTCTGCGCCTCAGCGAGGCGGCAGCGCACGCCGTCATCACCACGTACGTGCACCTGATCTCGCCGCGCTGATCCAGCCGGCTGTCCTGGCAGACGCCGCCTCCGCCCAGCCAGGGCAGCCGGACTGACCGCCCTTGCTGCCCGGTCCCGGGCGGCCCCACTCAACAACCCCACTCTGGGAGAAACCCATGTCGAAGAACACCCTCCCCCCTCCACCCTGTGGCAGCCCGTGCGGCGCCCAACTCGAACTTTTCACCCCGCCGGCCGCACCCGCGGCTCCCGTCGAGTGGGACTGGGACCCACGACGTCGTGGTCGTCGGCGACAGCGGGGGGAAGGACAGCGGAGCCCTCGTGCACACGGTGTGCACACAGGCCGACAAGGCGGGCCAGCTGCACAAGGTCAAGCTGCTGCACTGCGACCTCGGTCGTACGCCGAACGGGCACCTGATCGAGTGGCCGGGCGCGCTTGAGGTAGCCCGTGGCCATGCCGCCCTGTACGGCGTGCCGCTCGCCGTCCGCCGCAGCAAGCAATGGCCGTCCCTGTGGGACCGCATCATGGACCACGGCAACTGGCCGGGATATTTCGCAAGATTTTGCACAAGTGACACAAAGACGGCCGTCGGGCGCGACTTCGTCGACGAGCTCGGCGCCAAACTGCGACTCGGCCGCCCCATCCGGGCCGGATACGCGATGGGCATGCGGGCCGAGGAGTCCCGGGCCCGCGCGAAGAAGCCGGTTGTCGAGCAGCACCGGATGACCGCGAAGACGTTGCGCGTCGTTACGACCTGGCTGCCAGTCCATCACCTCAACACCTCCGAGGTCTGGAAGCTCCACCGAGACAACGGAATCCCCTGGCACCCCGCCTATGAGCGGGTGGGACGGCTCAGCTGCAGGGCGTGCCCCCTGGCGAAGAGGGAGGACCTGATCGAGTCCGCGCGGGCCAATCCGGAGATCTTCGACGAGTACGCGGGGGCCGAGGAGCGCATGGGCAAGCCGTTCAAAAAGAACCTCCCCTTGCGGCGGATCATCGAACTCGCTCGCAGCTGACCGGACCAGGGCAACAGAAAACCCAGCGGCCATAAGGTCGCGCCCCGGATTCCGCGCGGCATCAGTACGGATGCCCGGAGTCCCCCAAGGCGCCCGAAGTTCGGGGGTCCGAAGCGCCGAAACACCGTTGACCCCCTGGAGCCTGGAAGCATAGATTTACCTATGTCGAAACGGGGCCTCCGGGGTGACTTCTCGCCTTCGTCAGGCCGCCAGAGGCGACCGTCTCGATTCCCAGCCGGAGCCCGGCAGGGCAAAGCCGCGCACCGGCACCGAACCCACAACCGTGAAAGGCAACCAGCCATGAATTTCAAGGGGCCTCTCCCCATCGAACCGCCCACCGACTACTCCACTCTCATCAAGTCGACGCAGGCAGAGATTGGACTCGCTCACCTGACCTACGCCCTTCGCTGGGTCGGCGAGGACGGCACCAAGATCGACGGTGAGGGCAACGTCGTCACGCCGGGCTGGGCTTCCGCGCCCGACGGCTGGGCGACGTTCAACACCTCCTGTGCCCCCGAGCTGGCCGGACAGATCTGCACCAACCTCCTCATCTACGTGCTGGAGGCCGCCGGATCCAACGGCCTGAAGCGCTCCCTGCGAGAGCTGCTCGGCGCCCTGGCCGAGGCCCTCGACTAGCAGCACAGATCCACATCTCTCCGGTGCGCGGCAGGGCAAAGCCGCGCACCGGAGCCGAACCCACCAACGGAAAGAGCACCCCATGCAGACACATGCCCGGCGCACCGCCGCCCGCGAACGGCTCACGGCCGCGCGGCATCAGCTGGATCAGACCTTGGCCGTGCTGGCCCTCCACCGGAGCGCGGCATGGAGGCAACAGCGACAGATCAGCAGGACAGACGGCCGCCTCTCCCAGTGGCGTTCCGAACAGCGGCTCCTCCCCGGCGACTACAGCAGTAAATGGATCGAAGCCGCGGACGCGCAGCGGAGGGACCGCGAGCAGTCCCTCCGCAAAGAGACAGCCCTCACGGCCGCCTATGAGGTCGTTGCCGCCGCTCGTCGGCTGGCTCTCGGCACGGCTCACCGCGAGGTGCACCCCGTGCCCGAGCACGGCACCGTGATCGCTCCGGCGAACCCGGTCGCGCACGCCGTCAACTACACGGCTGCTTACGCCAGTTCCCACGACGGTGACGAGGTCGAGCACCCCGCTTCCCTGTCGGCCGACCGCGTTGAGTTCATCCTCGGCCAGTGGCAGAAGGTCCCGTACGCACGGATCCTCCTCGATGCGTCGTGCACGTACACCGTGGCCCTGCCCGGCAGCTACATCGAGCTGCGCCCCGTCGACGAGCCCGCGCCGACCGAGGGCGACGTGCTGCACGCCGCCCTCAGCGCGTACGGCGTGCCGTCGTACCCCATGTGGGAGTGCGGCATCACATACCGCGTGATCCCGCTCGACATCGCCGCCACCGGGGACGACGTCCACACCGGCCCGCGCCTGTTCGTCAAGTCCGACGAAAGCGCCGACCGGCCGGTCGATGCCCACGACGAGCCGTGGACGATCACCCTGCACGACGCCGACGGCGACCTGATCGAAACGCTGTACAGCAGATCCCACGTGCCCGGGGGCATCGCCGAGGAGTCCGCCGACTGCGCGAAGTTCGTCGCCTCATGGATCCGCGACAACGCGCACGTCCACCTCCCCAGGATCTGACCCACCCCCTGCGTCCGGGACGCGGACATGCGCACGGTCGCCCGCGTCCCGGACTCGGCCCGTCCCCTTCTCCAGCCGGCGAACTTGCGTCCGGCCCTACTCGAAAGGCAACCGAGCATGGACACCCCCTCCCGCATCCAGACCCGCACCGAACGCGGCGAAGCCGCCGTGTGGGAGTACCTCGACACCTCTTGTGTCGGCGCCGTCTTCAACCAGGACCCCGCCGTCCGCGGCATGCGCGCCGTCCTTACCTACGGCCGAGACCGGTGGGCTGCCGGATGGGAGGTACTCCGCACCAGCCCCTACTTCCGCAGCGAGGCGGAGAACGCCATCACCACCCTGTTCGGCGACGTCCTGCACTACTGGGCCCGCCGGAACCTCAACAACTTCGACCTGCTTCAGCGCCGCATCTGGGAACTGCGCGGGGAATTCGAGATTCTCGACTTCGGCAGGTTCGCCGACGAAGAGGAACTCGCGGCCCTGGCCCCCTCCGACGTGACCGAGGTCATCGCCCGCTTTCTGGCCGATCTGCTGCTGTGCGCCGAGCGGCTGAACCTCAGCTCCGAGGACCTCTTCAAGAACGGATTGCGGTTCTTCGTGGCGGACCTGAACCAGGTGAAGTTCGAACGGCTCCCGCGCGCTGACCAGCAGGCGCACATCGCCCTGGCCACCCTGGCGGACCTGAAGCTCATCGTTGACTTCCGGCCGCACGGCGACGAAGGCAGCGGCATGTGGCACGTCCAGGAGAACCCGCTCGACCGTACGGTCCTGCCCACCGAGGAGGTCGCCGCCTACGCCGAGCGACGCCGCACGCTTCTCCGGCCGCGCCCGGACAACCCCGGAAGCGCCCGGAGCGATTCCTTGCCGCGCTGACCGACGCAATCTCGTCCACCGTCCGGCAGGGCAAGCCGAGCGGCGGACCGGAACCCACGCCGTTCCTGGCGGGCGGGCGAACCTCCCGCCCGCCAGGAACGGCCCCCGAGCGGAGTCTTCCCATGACCACCACCGCGAGCACCCCAGCCGACCCCGGCGCGGGCTTCGAGCGGGCGGCACGCCAGGCCCTGCGCCTGATCGCCCCGGCCAGGTTGCGCCTGGTCTCCTCCCGGCACCGGCCCACAGCCAACGCAGCCCCCTCCACAGACGCCGACGTGGAGGCTCTCGCGATCAGCGTCGGCGTCCTAAGCCCCGTAGACGCCGGGCCCCGCTGACCAGTCCTGGCTGGTCACGCTGGGCGGCTTGGCCACCGTCTTCTCCCTCGCCCACGCCTCCGGCAACGCAAGCCCGACCACGTTGAAAGGCATGCCTCCCATGAACAACCTTGCCGCGATTCCCGTCGCCGCCGTGCTGCTGCACGCCCTGGCCGTCCGTGAAGTCCCTGGGTTCCTGGAACTCGATGAGGACTTCGTCATCGCCCACCCGCCGCACCTTTCCCAGGACAAGGCCCTGGACCGCGAGCACATCGTTCTCTGCACCCCCCGCTATGTCAGCATCCCCGTTGCCCAGTACACGGGCGGCTTGTACGCCAGGGCATACGAGGGCTACGACGGCTCGGACTACTGCGATATCGAGTTGGTCTACGAGGCAGAGCCCGGCTGGGACCTCATGGCCCACGCCGCCGCGTGCGCGGAGGCCGTCGCCGAGTGGTTTGCCTCGCGCCGGACGAGCGGCGAGGCGTCCGGAGACGAAAGCGGGGCCGACGACACGGACGAAGTCCGTACCAGCACCACCGGAGTGTGCTGACTTGGGCAAAGCCGCCGGCCCCTGGAACCCACAATCGGAAATCTCCATGGAGAGCCCGTTGCAGTACCAGACAGTGTAGGGCCTTGCATAAGACAGGATGAGCCACGATGACCACGACCAGAACACAGTTCGAACAGCGGCTCGCGGAGCTACGGCGCGACGCCCAAGAGCTCACCCGCAAGGACTTCGCGCACCTCGCCGGCGTCGCCGAGAAGACGGTCCGAAACTGGCTGGACGCCGACCCGGACTTCGCTTCCAAAGCCCGGACCGGCCCCCGGCGAGTCCAGCTCTTCCCCTTCGACGAGGGCGCTCAGTGGGTGCGCAAGAAGCTCTTCGGCCCCGACGAGAGGGCCCCGGAAGTGAGCCCTGGGCCCCGGCTCGCCGCGGAACCCCATCACATGCCCCACACGCCCGGCGAGCGGTGGCGCTGGGTTGACATGGCGCGTCTTCGCGGCGTGACGCCGACCGCCGTCCGGCTGCTCGCCGCCGACTACCGGGACCATCCCGAGCGCCCGTTCCCACCACGCGACGAGTACGACCGCAAGTTCGACGCCAGCGAAGTCTCCGCCTGGTTCCGGTGGTACGACACCACCCGTCCGGGATACACCGGCCCCCGGCCCGCCGAGATCGCAGCCGAGTCCGGCACGAAGGAGACCCGCCGCAAGGAGGTGACCAGGCGCCTGAACACGGCAATCGACAAGGGCGAAGACCTGACCACCCAAGTGCTGGCCCAGGAACTCGGTGTGAGCGCCGACGTTGCGGCCCGCTACCTGCGGCAGGCAGCCGAGGCTGTTCTCCCCGAGCGCGGTCTGATCTCCCGCAGCCAGATCGCCGAGCGACTGCCCAAGACGGCCGCCGCACTCACGCCCGAGCAACGCCGAGAGCGGGTGAAGACCCTGCTCAAGCGCAAGAACGCCCCCACGCCAGTCATCACAGTGGCGGACACGCCGTACTACAACGAGACGGCCATCGCCGCACTCCTCGCGCCCCCCGCGTGACCCCGCTGACCATGGAGCGACCCGAACGGACAGGCCTCGGTCGACACTCTCACCTTCGCATCCCGGCGATCGAGTGTGGGGCCCTCGGCGGACGGAGCGCAAGGCCGGGCTACGCCGCGTCCTTGCGCTCCGTCCGTTCGGGCCCCGCTCTTTTCTTTGCCGGGACGGGGAGGGGGGCATCCACCGGCACCGGACCGGGGGGCGGCTCGGCGCCGTGGCCGTGTGCGGCATCGCGAGCGTATGCGCGTCTCCACCGCCCTGCGGCCAGGGCGAAATCCGCAGAGATTGACCCCTGTTGGGCCGGGATTTCACGTTGACCACCCCACCCCAGAAAGGTAGATTTACCTATGTCGAGAGGGGGCAGGGCAAAGCCTCCGGAACCCACGATCCACCGAGGAGATCACCTTGGCCGAGGACACCCAGCAGACCGAGTTCTGGATGGTGTGCGAGACCGGCGACATCGAGCCGTTCGACAACTACGACGACGCCTACGAGGCGCTGACGTCCGCCGTCAAGCGTGACGTTGAGAAGCACGGCGAGGAGACGGCCCGGGAGTCGGGTCTGTGGCACCCGTACGGCTACTCGATCAAGGTCATGCAGGACGGCCGGGACGTCACGGACGACTGGGGATGGAACGAGCCCGACAAGCCGCTGAGCGTGGCCTGAGGGCGCCGCCCGGCTCCAGCTGCCAGCAGCGAGCCGGGATCCACCGAATCGCCGGGATGCGCGGATGCGCCCACGCGCGAGCTCGCTCGTGAACGTCGTCGGACGCACGAGCCGGCCGGACCGCCGCGCCCGGCACCCATCCCTTCCGCTCTCCAGGGCGCCCGCCGCGCGCCCCGCAGCTTCCGGCCGGGGAGCAACCGGCCTGCTCGAAAGGACTCAATCATGCGTATCACCATCGCCCCGCACGCCCCCGAGGCGCGCGCCGCGCTCGGCGGATACTCCGCCTTCCCCGTCCGCGTGGCCCCTCTGCTCGCCATGCGCCTCACCGTGATGCGGGAGTACGCGGCATCCCGTAACCACCTCGCGGTCTGGGCCGACACCGCCAAGCAGGTTCACGAGGCCATCGCCGCCGTGTGCTTCGCCCAGGTCGGCCGTCGCCGCAAGTACCGCCGCATCGCCAGCCGCGTCGCACTGGACGCCATCGTGGCGTACGAGAAGGCCTACGCCAACTCCCTCTCGCGCGACGCAGCGGGCTACTACCACCCCGAGCCCGGCACTGAGTTCCCGTTCGCCGTCTCCGACATCGGCCGCGCCGCCGCCGATCTCCTCGGTGAAGAGTGGTCCGCAGACTCCGGCTCGTGGGGCGTGCGCGCCTACCTCCAGGCGGATGACGAGGACCACGGCTACACCCTCGCCGTCTCCGACAGCGGAGTCCTGCACGTCGTGACCCTCCCCGAGGGACGCCGCATCGACGTCGTCGACGTGTGGTCCAGCGACCGTCTCGGCGACATCGCCGCCCGCGTCGCCGACACCATCCGCGAACTCCGCAAGGGCGACTGACTGAGCCCCGCGCGACCGCGCCCCGGCCACGATCCGGTCGGGGCGCCCGCCGCCCGGAGAACTCCCGGGCCACAAATCTGAAGTGAAGGGCATCACCCGACATGACCGTCCTGTACTCCCGCGCCCAGGTACGCAACGCCATCACCAAGGGCTTGGCCATGGCCGCCGCCGAAGCCCGCGTCCCCAGCTCTGCCGACCCGTTCACCTGGGCCCGCGCCGCCGCCATGACGCTCCTGGAAAAGCCGGGCGCACAGTGGGCCGAAGTGAAGAACGACCACTACAAGGCGACCCCGGCCACCCCGCCCTCCGACGACGACACACCGCTGTTCACCCGTGACCAGGTCTCCCAGGCCGTGACCAACGGCGTCGATCTCGCTGCCGAGCACAACGGGCGCTCCTGCCCCGATGACTTGGACAACTTCATGGTGAACGCGTCGCTCACTCTGCTCGACGACCCGGACGCCGACTTCGAGCAGGTCGTCGCGGAGTGCTACCGCGAGCGCCCGAGCGTTGTCCGTTCCTGGCTCTGACCGCTGCCTTCCAGCCGGGGCGCGGCTGCCGCGCCCCGGCTCCACCACCCGCCCGGAGAACGGGCAGTCCCCCCGAGAGAGAGGAACCCGCACGATGACCAGCAAGACCGAGCCCAACGGCTACACGGTGCACGCATTCAACGCGGCCGGTGACGTCCTCGGACTCGACGGCCCCCAGTCGGCCGGAAAGGCGCGTGAGGGCGTGGACGGCCAGACCGCCGGACAGTCCCTGTTCATCGAGACCGGTCACCGGCTGGAGGGCAACGGCCTTCCGGTGCGCGACCGGATCCGCTGGTACGTCGTCACCGATCACAAGACCGGCCGCCACACCTGCCACGGACGGCCCGAAGGTGTCGAGCCGGGCACCCTGGGCGCCCTGGTGCGCTACCTCGAATTCTCACCGGCTGAGCGGGTGGCGCTCGCGATGCTCGGACACGCCACCGAGGGCACCCCGTTCTGCGGCTCGTGCGAGGACACCGGCACCGTGACCCTGTACGACGGTTCCACCGACGGGGTCATCGGCAGCCGGGCGTGTGAGGACAAGGCATGCATCCAGCGCGGCCGGGCGCGGGCCCGGATCGCTGAACAGCGCCACACGGGAGAGCTGTTCATCCGGCATGAGGTGTTCACGCCGCACATCTGCTCCGAGTGCCACTACGGCGGCTACACGCCCGTGCCCGGCCTGAACGCGAGCACAGGACCGGTCTACGTGTGCACGGCGTGGGAGTGCGGTCACACGGTCGACCGGAGCGCGTTCGAGGTCGCGGACGGCGAGAGGTTGGCCGAGGCGAACAACCGGCTTCACACCGCCCGTGCCCGCCGCCATGACGAACCCCCCTTCTAGGCACCGCAGCCCCCGCCACAGACGGTGTGCGGCCCGATCGAGTCGGGCCGGGGAGCACCGGGCCACCCCATCCGGGGTACGGCCCCAACTCCACGGAGAGGAACACCACGACATGACCACGCAGGACGACCACCCAGCGGCTCACCGACTCGCCACGGACGGCACCGACCGGCAGGAGTGGCCGGATGCTGAGGCGCTGGAGCGCGACCGGCGGGCGGAGGAGCGCACGCGGCCGGTGACGGCGGAGCTGGTACGGAACCGGGGCACCCGGGAAACGGTGGTGTGGCTGCTCGACGAGTCCGGCACTTTGTGCGCCACAGCGCACGTAATCCGGCTGGACATCCGCCACGACGTCCGCCAGGACGACGCGGAGGCAGCGGCATCCCGTGCGCTGGTAAAGGCAGGGTTCCGTCCCGTGCCCGGCTGGACGTGGACGGAGGTAGGGACGGACGCCTCCCGGCGCCGGTGGCGTATCGCGATCGAGCCGACGGCCGACTACCTGTCGTATGTAGAGCGCCGCTACGGTCCGCGTCCGGAGATTCCGGCTATCGACGGTGCCACCGTCACGGCGCGCACGCAGCGCGGATGGTGGGACGTCACCACGTCCGACGGTGAACGGTACGCGCTCACGTGGTCGCCGCAGATCGGCGGCGACCGGTGGACGGTGTGGGGCGGGGAGAACTTCACCCGGCTCGTTCGCTCCACCACCGACCAGGAGAAGGCGCTGTTCGTGCTCCGCCACCCGAGCCACGCTCGCGTGTGACGCGGTGTGGCCCCGGGTTGGTGCAGTCCCCGGGGCCGCGCATGGGCCGGTGTCCAGCTCACGGACCGGCCCCAACTCCCGAGAACCGAGAGGATTCCTCATGCCCGCTGATGCTTCCGCCACCGACGCCAAGACAGTTGCCGTCCCGCTGACCGGCGTCGCAACGCAACGCCCCGCCCGGCGCGGCGACGGATGGCGCCTGAGGCTGGCCGCGCTCGTCGGACGCGGTTCCACCCAGGCCGCCGCGAAGAGGCACCTGGCCGAGCAGATCGCGTTGATGGCCGAGACGATCGCCGTCGAGCCCGCATTCGCCCGGGACGACGACGGCGCCCTGATCGTCGCTCTCGACCGGCCTTGGGGCATCGAGTGGTACCGCGCCACGGACACCCACGCCCGGCGGATCTCGACCGGCGACCGGCACGCGGAGGGTCCCGCCGCCGATCTGGCGCGCGTCGACCACTACACGCTGCTGCCCGCATATACGTCCGGCCGTGCGGACGGCGCACCGCGCCCGCCCCTGTTCACCATGGCCGAGATCGAGAAGGTCCTGAACACGGCGCACGACCGGGCGCACGCGCACACCGACGACACCGCCGCCCTGGACATCTTCCGGGGCGCCGTCAAGGCGCTGCTGACCAACCCGGCCTCGGAATACCCGATCCCGGACGACAAGGCCGCCGCCGAAGCCTGAACGCAGAGCAACCAGCCGGCCCGGGGCGCCACCGCCCCGGGCCACCCGCCACCGAACGGAGCACCCCCATGGGACTGCGCATTCCCCGATTCCATCCGCTCTCCGACATGCCTCTGTTCGAGACACAGCGCGCGCTGCGCGGTCACAACTTCTACCCGGGCGCGCGCGTGCTGCGCTCCCTTGCACCGCTCGACCCGCGCCGCAAGCCGGAAGCATCGCCGTGCATCGTCTACCACTCCCCGTGGGGCCACCTGGTCGTCACCGAGATCAACCCCGAGAACCTGAACGGCTATGGCTGGACGTGCCGGGCGAGCGACCCGGGCGGCGCCGAGTGGGGAGACCTCGGGTACATGGGCGCGTTCGAACGACGCCGCGGCCGACCATGGGAGTTCTGGGAGCGCGACCTGTTCTCCGACGACGCGAACGCCGCCGCCGCTGTCGCCCGCATCCTCCAGCGCTACGCCCAGCCTGTACGTCGCGACACGCGGCAGCACCCCGAGCACGAGCACGCCCCCGCCGCCCCTGCCGCACCGGCAACGCGCCCGGCCTCCACCCCTATCGCTCGCGTGCCGCGAGCGTCCAGGGGCGTGATGAGCCGCCGCTGAACCAAACAGTCGGCGCTCTCCGCCCCACCGATCGCTCCGAGAAAGGCACCCAATGCCAAAGCCGATCATGTCCGCCGAAGAGTTCGCCGTCCTCCTGCAGGAGGTCAACGCCGACATAGCCCGCGCTCGCGAAATGATCTTGCCGAGACTCAGCGAGCACGTGGGCCTGGACGACTTCACCCACCGCGAGTTCCTCGAAGTGCGGGGGACCTTCACGTCCTCCGCCTTCATGCCGAACACAGACGAAAACAGGGCATCGCTGCAGCGCCGCTCCCTGCTTTTCGGCTACGACGTCATCAGCGGCCTGGACGTTGCTCTGTTGGCGTTCCAGGACCTCCCCTGGATCGCTCCCAGAGACCTCCATGCACTAACAGAAGGGGCTTCGGTCACGTGGCACGCGCGTCTCCCCTGGGACCGCCTCACCGAGTGCCCGTGCATGGTTTCGCGCCGCTCCTGATCAGACGCAGTCCCGCGGTGCGAAGCGGCAGATCGTCCACACGAAGCCGCGGCTCCCGGTACCGACTTCCTCTTCGTCGGTGCCGGGAGCCGCGGCTTCGTGCGTTCGCTGCCTAGTGCTGCCGTCCGTGTTGGTGCGTTGGAGGAGTTACCCAGGACTGCGGGTTTCGAGGAGTCGGCCCCGGGGGCCCTGCGACCGGGTACTGGGGCACCTGCGGCGCAGGGTGGGCGGCCGGCACGGGCTGTTGTGCGTAGTGACCGGCCTGGCTCCCTACGGTGGGAGGCTGGGACACGCAGCGCAGCTTGGTTCCCCCGTGCACGGTGACGCTCCACGCGGGTTGGTCGCTGAAGAGGCGCCACATGGGCTTGCCGTCCATGGTCGTCTTCTCGTACCGGCCAAGCCGGAAGCCGATCGTCACCCCCTGTTCGTCCTCCACCTCCATCTTGAGGCCGATCCACTCGGGATCCAGGTCCTCGATCGGCCGTTCAGTCAGCCCGATACGCGTCATCCCTTCCCCTCTCATGCCGAGGCCGCGCTCTGCTCAGCCGGCCCTGCGGTCGCCGGTCCGGAAGACGCCGTGGCCGCCGCATTCGCTGGCGGGATCGGACGGGTAACAGGCTGGGCTCCTGCCGCCTCCTGTCCGGTCGACCGCGCCGCTGCGAGGCCGTGATCCAGCTTCCCGCTTTCCGGTGCTCTGTCCGGTCTGGCGGCGGCCTTGCGGACGGTATCCACGGACTCGCCGAGCCGATCGGCCACTGAACGAACGCCGTCGAGCTTGAGCATCTGACCGACGCTCTCGGCCTGTCGGTCCAGCAGCTTCTGCTTCGCGGTCTCGGCTTCGCCACGGAGCCGGGCGGCGTACGCGGCGATCTTCTCTTCGGCCTCCGTGGTGACGTCCGTGATCTCCTGCGCCGCCACTTCGTAGTCGGTCGCAAGGTCCTCCAGCTGACGCTCACGTGCCCAGTGCTCGGCCCGGCGCGCGCGTACTCTCTCGCGGGCCTCGACCTCGCGCGCCGATTTCCTCGGCCTGCGTTGAGCCATCGAACTTGCCTCCCCTGAGCGATGGGTTCTGGGCCATTGTGGCCGATGAATCCGCCCCCGCCACATGGGGAATTGGGGGCCTTCTTCAAATGACGCACTCAGAGGCATTCAGAGGCAATCAGAATGAGTTGATCTTGCTTGTGGATAACGCGAACTGCGCGGTTTTCCGCAGGTCCGCTCAGGAGAGCGGACCTGCGGAAAACCGTGGCGCTTCGCGGTCCGCGAAGAAGGAAGGTGCAGGTCGGCTCGTTGGCTCGGCTCGTCCCTCGCTCGCCAACTCCCCTTCCTTGCACCCCCCTTCTTCGCGGTCAAAGCTCTTGCATTCACAATGACACAAGGTAATCTGAGTGCATGATGACCATCCACAAGCTCTCAGCTGGGGATGGCTATCGCTATTACACGAGCGAGACCGTCACCGGAGATGTGCGCCGTTCCGCAGACCGTGACCTGGGCGATTACTACACGGCAGAAGGAAATCCACCGGGCGTGTGGGTAGGCGGTGGAATCGCTGAACTGGGCATGTCCGGGACGGTGACCGAGCGGCAAATGGAGGCCTTGTACGGCGAGGGGCTGCACCCGAACGCGGACGAGATCATCAAGGCAGCTGTGGACGAGGGCCTCTCGCCCGCCGAGGCCACCCGCCGAGCCCGCCTGGGCCGTCGCTACTACCGGTACGACCAGAACGCCGGCCCGCTCGCGGCGAAGATCCAAGATGAGATCGAGGCCTTCGAAAGCCGCAAGGGACGGGAGGCCACCGCCGACGAGCGCAGACAGTTGCGTGCCAAGGCTGGCGCCATCGCCTTCCGGGCGGACTTCGGCCGCTCGCCCAAGGACGCTGAGGAACTCGCCCGGTACATCAGCGCCAACACCGCCTCGAAGCAACAGGCGGTTGCCGCCTACGACCTCGTCCTACGAGGACCGGAAGAGATCAGCAAAGGCCTGTTCGGCGACGGTGACGAAGACGTCTGCCGGATCACGATCGAGTGCGACGAGGAGGCGGTCCTTGAGACGGTCGCCTGGATCGAGGAGCACGCACTCGCCACCCGGACCGGCATCAACGGCATTGCCCAGGAGGACGTGAAGGGCGGACTGGTCGCCACCCTCTTCCGTCACCACGACAACCGGCTCGGCGAGCCCCTTCTCCACCACCACCTGGTCGTGGCGAACAAGGTCCGCGGGGCCGACGGCAAGTGGCGGTCGATCGACGGGAAACTCCTGTACGCGATGGCAGTTGCCGCCTCCGAGTACTACAACCAGCTCCTGGTCGAGAAGGTATGCGCGCGGCTCGGGCTGGAGGCCGAGGAGCGCGAGGTCACGCCGGGCAAGCGCCCGGTGATGGGAATCAAGGGCTTCGACCGCGGGGTGCTGCAGCCGCATTCAAAGCGGACGCGCGACATCGGCCGGCGGCTGGAGGAACTGCTGCACGCTTACCGCCAGGAGCACGGCAAGGAGCCGGGAACGGCGGCCCGGATGGCGCTCATCCAGCAGGCGACGCTGGAGACGAGGCCGACGAAGACGAAGGGGCGGTCCCTGGCCCAGTTGCGTGCGATGTGGCGCAGGCAGGCCATCGCCGCGGTCGGCCGGGAACGAGTCGATGCGCTGCTGCGTACGGCGCAGGCCCACGCGTCCCACTCCGGTGACGGCAGCAGTGGTCTCACTGAGATCGACGTGACGCAGGCTGCTGAGGACGTCCTTGCCGTGGTGTCCGAGCAGAGAGCCGTGTGGGGCGAGCGGCATGTGCTGGCCGAGGCACGACGCCACGTCGTACGGCTCAGCCGGGGCCGCAGCACCGCGGCCGACGGGCTCGCCGAGCGGATCACCGAACGCGTGCTGTCGCATGGTTCGCTGAGCATCACGCCGCCCGACCTGCATCGGCCCTTCGCCCCTCTTCTGCGAGCCGACGGCACGAGCATCTACCGGCGCCGCGAGTCCCTCCTGTACACGTCCCGGGAGGTCCTGGCCGCTGAGGATCGGGTCCTGAACGCGGCGCGCACCGAGGTGGTCCCCGCGCTCGCCGGGGACCGGTTCGCGCAGGTCGCCGACAGTTTCCAGGGCCATGAGCTGGACACCGGGCAGCGTCGGCTCGCGAAGGCGTTCGCTTGCTCCGACCGGCTCGTTGTCGGCGGCATCGGCCCGGCCGGCGCGGGTAAGACGACTGCCTTGCAGCTTGTACGCGATGCGGTGACCGCCGGGGGCGGACGGCTCATACCTCTTGCCCCGTCCTCACGCGCGGCGAAGGTCATCGAAGGCGACCTCGACACGACGGCGTACACGCTTCATGGCTGGCTCGCCCAGCGCGACCGGCTGACCGAAGGTCAGTCCGGCGACGGCAGACTCCGACAGGTCGTTGAACAAGGTGTTCGGCCTAACCGAGGCATACGGCGAGGCCCTCATCGCACAACTCGCCCTGGTGAGGCGATGTTCTTCCAGTCCACGCCGTAGGGCGGGTTGGAGTCCGGTGACCACTACACTCCGCGCGTTTCCCGTACTGGCCGGGCAGATGCTCACGCCAGTGGGCTAGAGCGGCGCGCCCGTATCTGTTCATGACCATGCCTGGCTCCCGGCTGGTGTCGTCATCCGCTGCCGTCCTCGTCCGAATCGGGCCGGTCCTCCTCGGGCGTGCCTGGCGCATCGCCGTCGGGCTCGGGACCTCCCGCGGCCAGGAGCAGAGCGAGGTACTCCGCGTCTTCGCCCCAGGGGGCATCGCGGTGACGGGCCCGGTGCTGGCCGTTTCGGCATGAGCCGAGCCAGAACCGGCCCATGCGCTCCAAGGCTCGGGCCAGGGCGTCTTGCCACAGGTACGGCGCAGACCCCCCGTCCTCACCGCTTGCGTAGGCCGACTCGTGGGAGGTCCAGAGCGCAGTGAGCTCCTCGACGACCGCGCCGTGCTTCCACCAGCACTGTCTGGGCAACTGATCCGTGGTCATCTCGTACCGGTCGGCGACCCAGATCACCCAGCGGACGAACTGCGGCCAGAGCACGGCGCGTTCCTCGGCGTCGAGTTCGTCCCACCTCACCGGGGCGCCGACCGGGCGTTCCTGCTCGCCGTCGGCCGCCCCGCTGCCGGATCCTCCTGCCGCCAGCTGCTCCTCCAGCAGCTTGACGCGCTCGCTCAGGAGCACCTGCTCGGCGTTGATGTTGGTGAGTTCCGCGAAGATGTCATCGAAGCCGTTAGCCATGGCCGCGCGCCTTCTCCAGCCTCACGCGGTCGTCGACCATCTCGTGCGCCCTGCGGGTGGCTTCCTTGATCTGCGCCGCCCGTGGCCCCTCGTGGGCACGGACGAACTTGACGAGCGTGGCGGGGGTGCGGCGATGGAACACCATTCCGCCGCGCTCCGGGATCATCCGGATCGTGGCTGGCTCGACGACGGCGCGGCGGCGGACTGAGGTGGACACCGAGACCCGGTCCCCGTCGTCGGATACGGTCTCTACGTCCTCGTCGAATTCACCCGCGAGAGAGCTATAGGACTTCAGCTCTTCGGGGTCGCTGATACCGCCCAGGAAGACCTTCACAGTGCCGCTGGCGAACATTTTCCTCACGCCCAGGGCGCCCCAGCGCTCCTCTGCTTGGGCATAGCCCTGAAGCACGGCCATGATGAAAATGTTCTGCGATCCGCTGACGCTCATCAGACTCGGAATTTCCGGTAGGGGCGCCACGTTGGCCAGCTCGTCCAGGAAGCAGCCGAGCGGAATCGGAAGGCGACCGTTAGGGCTGCGGGCCGCGACCCTCTTGGCGGTGTCGAACATCGCTTTGGCGAACGCTGCATTCAGCGGCGCCAAGGCGCTTCCCTCTTCGTCCTCACCAATCAGAAATAGTGTCCCGGACTCCCTGAGGTACGTTTCGATGTCGAAGACCTCGACGTCACCCTGGGGGGCGAAGATCTCAGCGACCTTCTCGTCATAGAGTGCGATGAAGCTCTGCTCCGCGGTCCTCCAGGTGGCGGAACGTTCCTCCTCGGCCGCGGCGTGCTGGCCGGCGAGCGCGGCGGCGAGCAGATGCTTGCCCTTGGCTGCCAGAAGGTCGACGGCCTCGCGGTTGTCGGGGTCCGTCGCCCAGGCCAGCACGTCGAGGACCGGACGCTTGTGGAGGGCTGCAGCGTGCAGCCAGCAGGTAATAAGGGTTTTCGCGTTGAGCGCGAAATAACCGCCATTCTTTGTCCCTTCCTCAGATTTCGTGGTCGCCGCGAGGGTCTCGGCCCGCTTGCGCGCTACCTGGTATTCCTCGCAGCCTGCGGTCAGTGGCCAGCGGAGCTGATTCGGCCAGCCGGACAGCCCTGTTGGGTCCAGAACCCAAACAGGCCCGTGTTCTTGCCGCAGAAGTGCGGTGTTGTAGAGGACGTCTGTCTTGCTGCTGGTCGCGAGGACCGTTCCTCGGAATTCGAGGATTTCGGGGAGGATGATCTGGGAGGTTTTTCCCTCGCGCGGCGGGGCGACCAGGATCATCGACTCCTCGATCGTGATCCAGAGCGGGATTTCCGAGGGGTCTGCGCTGCCGATGTAGACGGCGACGTCACGGATGGTGAGGGCTTTGGGCTTTTGCTCGGCCAGCGTGGGACGCAATGATCCGGCACGGGACAGAGCCTGTTGCTCGCCCATGGCCTTTTCCAGCTGGGCCCGGGTTGCCATCCCGTCGGCGCCGTCGGCGCCGCGGTGCTTCCACCACCAGTACGTCTTCCATGTCCCCCAGATCGCCCCGGTGAGCAGGAGGAGGAAGGTGGGCCAGAACACGAACGGGCCGGCCACACCCGCGCTGGGCGGCCAGGCATCTGCGGGGTCGCCGGGGTGGCGGAAGACCGCGACGACCGCGTGGCCCGCGGAGTCCCAGCTGATGGCCGCCGGCCGTCCGTGTGCCAGGAGGCCGGACAGGATCGCGGTCAGCCACAACAGCGCGGTGAGCACGAAAGCCGCGATCAGCGGGATGATCCATACGGCGTCGCGGCCGAGGCGCAGGCGTGCCGCGGTCTTCGGGGTGGCGGCTTTCGGCATCATGCCGCCCCCTTGTGGAGGCGTATCATCGGCGCCGACGCCTGTGCGCCGCGGCGGTCTGCGTGCTCCCGCTGCCCCTCCGACATCCGGCGGTTGGTGTCCGTCAGCCGGATCTCCAGCGGGGTCCGGATATGCTCCACCAGGTTGATCCGCGATCCCACCTGCCAGATGGCCCGTCCTGGCGCGCACACGTTGGATCCGTCCGCCAGCGCCTTACGCGCCCAGTCGGGAAGTCCCAGGTAGTTGGCAGTGGTCTCGGCCTCGTCCCGGTCCATGTGATATAGGACCCGGGTTGCCGTCAATTTCAGGATCGCCGCCGCCTCCGGGGCCTGCTCCAGAAGCAGATCTCCGAGGTGATGCAGGACCGCCCAGAAGGACAACCCCAGGCGCCTGCCGTAGCGGACCAGCTCCTCGAACAACCTTGCCACCGGGCGGTGGGAGAGGATGTGCCAGGCCTCCTCGACGATCAAAGTTCTTTTGATCCGGTCATTCGGCTTGATCCATCCGAACCTCAGCCAGGGGCCGATGACCGCCATCAGCAGCGGCATGGCTTCGCCCTCGCGCGGCAGCTTCGTCAAATCGAAGACGATCAAACGGGCGTCGAGATCGATCCCTTCGGTCGTCGGCCCGTCGAACATGCCCGCCAAGTCACGGCTGGGGTTGCACAGCGAGTCCAGGGCCAGCGCGGCCGGCTGACCCCATTCCACCAACTCTTCGGGGGTGACCGGCTGTTGCCCAAGAAGGGTCGGCTGTGGAGCGGTCAGCGCGTCCAGGACATCGGAGAGGATCGCCACGCGTTGCTGCTCGCGGGCTGTGGCGGTGGCCATCTTGTGGGCCTCTGCCAGGGCGAACTTGGTCTGCGAGGTGAGGGTGCCGGTGAGGATCTCCATCATGGAAACGAGCACCTTGAACTGGTGCTCGGCAGGGATACGGCCGTCGAGCGGGTTGATCCGCACCCCTTCGCCGACGTCGCCCGCTCCGTAGACAAGCCGGATCGGCGTGATGCCCAACTGCCGTGCGATGCCGTCCCATTCCCCGGCGCCGTCCTCGCCCTGTGCATCCAGGATTGCGAAGCTCCGGTCGCGGAACCGCAATTGGCGCAGGACGTAGGTCTTCTCCAGCGCGGACTTGCCGTAGCCCGACTTGCCCAGGATCAGCGCGTGCCCGCTGGCGAGCCGGACGCGTGCCGAGGGGTTGTACAGGATGAACGGGTCGTAGATGTACGCCTTGCCGCTGTAGGCCTCCCGGCCGATGATCACGCCACGGGGGTCCATGCTGGCCGCGCCGACCGCCGGGTAGAGACCGCAGGCGTGGCTGGTGGTCGAGCGCATGGCCCGTCGACGGGTCTGTGACTGCCGCCGCAGCATCTCCAGCATCGCTACAGCCCTTCCTTCAGGAGGCCGGCGGTGAAGGGCAGGGTGTTGGCGAAGGCCCGGTAGTGCTCGCCGTCGCACCACTCCAGGCGCAGTCCGGCGCGGGTGGCGCCGGCGCGGACCGTGTCGGCATCCCGGCGCAGGGCATCGAGGGTGGGTGAGGTGACGGTGATCCAGGCTGCGAGCCGTGTGCCCGCCGCGCCGTCGGCGATGTCCCGCATGGTGCTGAGCGAGGCGCGCTGGGCTTTCTGTTCTCGGGGGTCCTCGATGCGTCCGGCCTTTTTGTCCGCCTGGCCGAGTTCGTTGGTGGCGTCCGCCATTGCCTCGGTGATGGCCTGGTCGGTGCTGACGAGGTCCATGACCACGGAGACCGACAGGATGATGTCCTGGATGTAGAGCAGGACGGGCGCGAGGAAGTTGATGCCGACCGGGAGTACGGGCAGTTCCTTCACCCAGGCGGTCATCGAGTACCAGTTGTCCTCGGACGCCTCCCAGCTGCGGGAGGCCATGTACTTCTTGTTCCGGGCGTCCAGTACGGCCGGCCAGCAGGTGACCCGGTCCATCCCGGTGGTGTCGTCGATCCAGTGGCTGGGGTCGTAAGAATGGTGCAGGTAGGAGGCCAGGCCGGCTTCGTCGAGATTGCGCACGTGGCGCAGCTGTCCGCGTCCCAGCGTCCGGATGAGGCTCTCGATCTCCTGCCCGAGGGTGATCGCGTATCCCTCGTGGAGGGTGTTGTAGCGGCGGGCCTCGGCGACCAGGTCGGAGGTGTAGGGGATGCCCACGACGAGCAGCAGTCGGCGGTCTTCTGCCGTGACCGCGACACGTCGGATCAAGTCGTCGTACGACTGCTGGAGCCACGACGGGCTGTCGGCATCGCGGCGCTCGGCAGCGTCCCGGGCGTGGGCGTTGGGGTCGGTGGGGATGACCCTGCTGATCCACTGGAGGCGGCGGATCCGTCCGCCGCTGTCGGCCGTGGTCTTGAGCAGGTGTTCGTAGGCCCGGATGAGTGCCTCTTTGTCCGCGGTGTCGAGGCTGCCGAAGTCGCGTTGGCCTTCTACCTCGACGACGGCCGTGAACATCAGCTCGTCCGGTTGCAGCACGATCGCGATCTCGCCGAAGGCGGTGCGTGCCGTGATCCACTGCATGTTCCGGGGGACGCCGACGGGTACGTCGACGGGGACGCGGCGGCCGTCGGCGAATCGGCCTGCGTACGGCGCCTTCGACTTGTACAGCAGCGAGCCGTCATGGAGCAGCTTCTTGTAGGTCCGGTTGATCTCGAACCACCGGACGTAGGTCCGCCCCTTGTACGGTGCCAGAGTCGCCCAGGCGCAGGTTCCCGCGATCAGCACGAAGCTGACCATCTTCAGCGCGATGCCCGCGAGGATCCAGGCCGCGAGGAGGCCGCCGACGAGCCCCGCTCCCAAGACGAGCTGCTCATCGGCTTCGAGCTTCCGGCCGAGCAGTCCGCGAGGCCTCGGCCGGGGGTATGTGAAGGTGCGTGCCACAACTACTCCTGGTCGTGCGACGGGACGGACATCAGCGCATCTCCTCGTCCGGCGGCGGAGGTGGTTCCGGCTGCTCGTCGAGCGGCTCTGGCGGCGGCGAGGACTGCGGCCCTGGGTCCATGGGCTCCTCGCCGGCCGTCGCGCTGTCGGGTCCTCCGGCTTCGGGAGCGCTGGTGGCAGGCGGTACTTCCCCGCCGGCGGTGGGGCCACCGCTGCCGGCGGAGTCACTGCTGTCAGACGACGGGGCCGCTGAGCCGCCGGAGTCGAGACCGGCGGTCGCCCCGTCGACGCCGCGTTCGACTGCGGCTTCCGTCTCGTTCTTGGCCTTGTCGACGCCCTTCTTCGCGGCCACGGCCGCCGTGCCGACACCGGTCGCGGCAGCTGCTCCTTCGGCCGCTCCGGCTTCGGTGGCTCCCTCGGTTTCGCCGCCGGTCATTGCGTCGCCGTCGGCCGCGTCGGCATCTTCTCCGTCGTCGTCCTCGCCGGATCCTCCGCCGTCGCCTCCGCCCATACGCGACTTGAGTTCTCCGTAGGAGTCGCCCGCCTGGCTTCCGACGTTCTTGGCTCGGCCTTTGAGGTCGTCGCGGGCGGAGTACATGTCGCGCAGCTCGTCGCCGAATCCGGGGATGAACTTCGAGAGCTGGAAGGGCATGTAGAAGGCAAGGAACAACAGCGCCAGAGCAGTGAAGACGGTCGCAAAGGACTGCGCCAGGCTCTTGTTGGGGCTGTCGGAAGCCAGCGTGCCGGAGGCCAGTGCGATGACCGTGAATGTCACGTATTTCGAGGCGATGATCGCGGCCATGACGCCGAACCATCGTTTGGTGTGCCCCCACAGGTCGCGATCTACAAGCCCGCTGAAAACAGTCGGACCGAAAACGAGTCCGGACAGGATCAGTGCGTTGCGGACGATGAGCTCCAGCCACACGCCGGCGACCGCCGCCAGTAGCGCCAGGGCGAAGAAGATCACGATGATGGCGCCGCCGGGGATCGTCATCAGCGCGAGCATCGCCGTCGTGACGGTGACCACCATGTCGGCGGCGTCTCCGGCCACGGGCTTGAACATGGCTTCGGCAGCCTCATCGACGATGCGCACGGTGTAGGCAATGGCCAGCGGCGCGAAGGCGGAGACCAGCACCGACATGAGGAGAAAGCCGATCGACTCGCCCAGCGCCTGAAGCGGTGGCACTCCCTGAATCGCCCTTTTGGCCACGGCGATTAGCCAATAGATCACGGTCAGCACGGTGGATGCGGCGAAGGCCATGGTGTAGGTCCGCAGGAATCCTGGGTCCTGCCAGTCGATTCGCGTGGTGGAGCCCAATGCCTTCATCATCTGGGTGAAGATGCTGGTCACGGCATTGTTGAAGAACTGGGCGATGTACCCCAGGGGATCGCTCGCGAAATCAATCGCTTGATTCGTCTTCTCGACGACGTTGCAGACCTTGTCCGCAAACGGAATGTTCTTGCATGACCAGTCACTGAAGTCATTCGCTTGAGCCTGGCTCGGGGCAAGCATTATCGAGATCGTGGCCGTGAGGCCGATGATCCAGGTCAGCCGGGTACGCACCCGATAACGAGTCTCAGCCTGCATACGGGGGCGCATTGAACTCCCGATCTGCCGTGCGGAACTCGTCGACGCTCGTGGGATCGTCGCTGCCTGCATCCAGCGGAGTCGGACCGTTGGCGGATGTGATCGACGCCAACTTCCAGTCACCGGACTGCCACTGCAGCGTCAGGGTGTAGGTGGTCCAGGACGCGGACACGGGCATCGGCGCGTTCTTGTCCGTGACACCGACGAGTCCGGCCATCCACACCTCGACGGTGGCCACCTGATCGGTGTACGTGGTGACCCGTGTGCCCATCGCTGCGCCCCGAGCGACCAGTTCGTCCTCGTTACCACTGGTGACGCCAAGTGAAGTGAGGACCTGCTGCATCGCGTTGTCGTCGTTGCGGATCTGCCGGTCGAGCGCCTGGCGGGTCATCATCGCGGCGAGGGTCGCGTGCCGGACCTTCTCGTCGGTGAAGTACGCGGCAGACGATCGTGCCACCTGGTAGTTCACCGCGGCCTGAACAGCACCGGCCTGGTTGTGGGTGTAGCCGACTGGGACACCGCTGACCAGCTTCTTGGCTGTGCTCTTGGTGTCTCCTCCGGTGTTGTTCCGCTCCGCCGGTGCAGTCTGGCTCTGGCCATCGGACGTGCCGCCGGACGTCGATCCGCCACTACCGCCGGTCAGGCTCACGAACACGGCGAGGATGACCAGGGCGAGGAAGATCACTCCAGTAATGGCCATCCCCCGCCACCAGGGCTTCCCGCCCGTCGCGTCCATCGGGGTCTCGTCGACCAGGACTCGGGTGCCCCTGCCAGGGGTGCTCTGGCGGGTCATATGCCCATCCCGTAGACGATCGTGAAGATTGTTCCGATTGAGGCGACAACGAAGGCCCCGACGAGGCTGCCGGCGATCTCCTTCTTGCCCTTGCTGACCTGGGCCACGTCGTGCTGGCCTTCACCGACCTTCAGGTGCACTGCGCCGAGAATCGCGCGCCCCAGCAGCACGAGGACGACGCCAGCCATGAGGGCTTGGATCACCGTCCGTCCGGTCGTCCCCAGCTGCCCGAATGGGCCCCAGTCCGGGGACAGCCCGTTCACGAGGGTGCCGATGTCACCACTCGCAGCAAGATCCACCAGGTGTTGCGGCATCCCCCGACTCCCCTTCCACCCTCGATTCGGAGGCAGGCCCGAACTCGGGCCGTGACGGTGAAAGGTACATACACGTAAACTTGACAACAAGCGTTTACAGATTGAGAGACTGCCGCGCGACGCCGGGAGCGCACCCTGATGGCGCCACCGAACTGGGGGGCACTCCAGGGGCCAGCTCCCTCTTCAGTCCGACCTAACAGCCCTCCGCGACGCTTAAATGTGCAGCTAGAGGCACTCTTCGGCTTGATCTGCGCATGAGCGACTCATGCTCAAGTGGCCCCCTTCCGGCCGCCGCAAGCGCCAGTGGGTGACTCCTGTCCACCCTCGACAGGCCTGCCTCTGGGTAACCCTCTGAACCCAATGCGGGTAGCTCCCGCCTCGCGAGTGCTGTTCACTGACCTCATGTCATCAACACACGTTTATGACTGAGGATCGGATGAATGGGCTAGGGAAGACGGCCATAGGTGTCGCTGCGGCAGGCGTCTCGGTGCTCTCGCTCTGCGTTCTCACGGTCAGCGGCGCCACAACCGAAGCCAACGCCAACACCTGCCAGACAGGCCTCCAGCCAGTGGGAGACGGGCAAAGCGGAGCGGGCGCCGGTGGGGAAGCCCCAAAGTTCGACGGCACACAGGAAGTCAGCGAATCCCAGGTGACCGTGCCTCTACACCCGGAAGGCAAGCAGAACAGCGCGAAGTGGAGCGCTCGACAGGTACGCAACGCAGGCACGATCACCAACGTCGCCCGCACACGGCACCTTTCGCCTCGCGCGGCGGTCATCGCCGTGGCGGTCGCCATGCAGGAGAGCACGCTCGACAACGTCCACCACGGTCACCTGGACAGCGTGGGGCTCTTCCAGCAGCGGCCATCACAGGGATGGGGCACAGTCAGTGACCTCACCGACCCCGTGTACGCGGCCGGGAAGTTTTACGACCGACTCGTCAAGATCGACAACTGGCAGAAGAAGTCCTTGACCAAGGTTGCGGCGAGCATCCAACACCCAGACGAGAGGTACCAGAACGAGTACGCCAAATGGGAGTCGGCGGCCGGCGCACTCGTGGCCAAGACCTGGGGAACGCATGCTGTCACCTCGATCAGCGCGGGCTGCGATGACCCAGCCGCCTCCGGCGGCAAGGACCCCAACACCAAGTTCAAGGTCAAGAATCCGCGCACCGTTGCCCAGGCGATTGCCAGCGCCCGGAACGAGGCGGGCAAGACGGGCTGGTATCGGATGTGCGACAACTTCGTGGCTCAGGCATATGGTTGGGGCTCCTCCGGTTCCGCAACGGCCAACGTTCACTGGAACCGGCTCGTGGACGCAGGGCTCGCTCACCCCGGCAACATGTCACCGCCCCCGGGAGCGCTGCTCTTCTACGACACCGGCGAATCGGCGGGGCACGTCGCCCTCTACCTGGGCAATGACCAGGTCGCCAGTAACGACGTCGGAGACGACTATCCACGCCAAGGCAAGATCGCGATCGTCCCGCGGAAAGAGCTCACGAACGGCGCCTGGCGGCTGCGGTACCGCGGATGGGCTGAGCCGAGCTTCCCGAGCGCCGGCGGCATCAGCACCATCCCGCTCCTCCCGGACAAGAAGGTGGGCCAGCAGTGAACGCAATACCTCCCGATGCAGTATGCGTTCGGATCACCCCTGATGGGATCTGCTTCATTGACGAGGAGTTTTTCACCCCACCGCCCGGCGTCACCCTCAACGAAGCCGTCTTGGCCCACCTCCAGTTGGAGGCTGCCGCGCTGGAGATACCGATCCGCGCAGTGATCCAAGACGAGCAAGCCCAGTACACGACATGGATCCAGGTCAATACCGACGGCACTAGCCACCCCCTGGACGACGAGACGCAGGCCTCCCACAACCCCAACCTGCCTCAGTCGATCGCCCCGCCTGCGCCTGCCGTGTCGCCACACACCACGGATCCGGTACCAGCCGACCGGCCCTACGAGCCACTGCCAGAGCCCTACCGCGAACGGCTCGCTTCCACATGCGCAACCGCCATCCAGAACCGCTTCGCTGAAGCAGCCCACGAGGCCGATCGGCTACTCGCCGAGTTGGCCACCCAGTACGGTCCCAGTCACCTGTACACCCTGGCGGTCGCCCTCGTGCGCGGTGACATCGCCTGGCTCAGCCGGGACTACCTCTACGGCCTGCAGATCTGGATCTTCATGGCTCGGTCGTGGCACCTCCACCTCGGGCCACAGCACAGCACGACCGTCCGCGCTGTCGGCAACGCTCTCGGCTGCTGGGGTCGACTTCAGCCCGAGGACGCCAAGGCGTTCGCCCCGCACGTAGTCAAGCTCCTTCAGGACATCACCATCCCAAACGCCGATTTGGCGGCTCAGGCCGTCAATCGGCGGACGCAAGGAATCGCCCTGGCCAACTGGCGGACTAATGCGGATATTTGACCCATGAATCCCGTTCGTATCGGCCGCACCATCATCTTCCTGCTGCCGTATCTCCTCATGGTCTGCGGGGTCCTCGCCGCGTCAAAGGTCGCAGGCGCACCCGGCGGCACAGGCGCTGCACTCCAAGCCCTTGGCATAGCAGCCATCGGTGCACTCTGGGCCTGGCGACGTGGCCGAAGGAACGGCTACTGACGAGATGGTCACCACAGCCCCAGCATCTCAATGACTTCCGCGGGCCTCGGGAGGGCCGGGCTCGCCTGACCGAGCGCCTTCCATGCGACGGGCACGTCGCGCCGCATTCGGCTCAGGTCGCGCCAGCGCAGCACATCCGTCCACGCCGCCTCGATCGCCTCGCCCTTGGGCCCCCTCAGACGACCGCTGGAGCGGAGATCGTCGAGCGTGAGGCCGCCGGCCAACAGGTGGGCGGCGGTCTTGGCGCCGATGCCCTTGACACCGGGCAGGTTGTCCGACTTTTCGCCGATCAGGGCCCGGTAGTCGGGCCTCTGGTCAGGAGAGACACCGTATCGCTCACGGACCCTCGATGTCGGTAATGATCCGCTTGGACGCCTTGCGGGAGCGGTTGATGATCCGGACACGTTTGCCGACCAGGAGCTGGTAGTAGTCCTGGTCGGCGCTCATGATGCGGATCGCGCGGTCCGTGTAGCGGTGCACCAGCGTGCCCACGATGTCGTCGGCCTCAGCGTCGTCGATCTCCGCCCAGGTAATTCCGTACGCGTCGAGGGCTTCCTTCATCGGCGCAAGGAACTGGAGGGGCTCACGTGCGGCCGGGGTGTTCTCCGAATTGGCCTTGTAGTCGGCGTGAGCGCCCTTGCGCTCGGCGCTGCCGTGTTCGCCGTCAAGGACGACGCAGACCTCGGCAGGAGCCGTGTCCAAGTCGTCTCTCAGGGACGCCCGCAAGAGGGCGAAGAAGGCGGAGAGCCCGGTCAGGTTCCGCTACTTGTCCCGTGAAAAGATCGGAGCTGGGAAGCCGAAGTGGCCGCGCCACAGCACGTTGAAGCCGTCGACGAGGAACAGCGGGGCCGTCGAGGAGGAGGACGGGGCTACAGCACCCACCACGACACCGCCTTAAATAGAGATCAGCGATTCGGTCGGGCCTGTAGTCCTGAGCCAGGTGGTACATGGCCTGCGAAGTTCGACCGTACGCTACCCGATTGGCGAGGATGCCATCGACCTCATCCCTCGTTGTCAGTGAGGGCTGGCATGATGCCCGGCCATGGGCAGGAGAGACGAGAGCGACGAGGCGTACGTCGTCGATCTGTGCAATCAGGTGCTTGGTGAGCCGGCCCTGACACAGCACAAGGTCGACTGGCTGCTGGGAGGCCGGGGGGCGGCCGGGCGGCGGGCCAGGCTGCCGGTCGATGCGTACTGGCCTGGGCGCCAACTCGTAGTCGAGTACCGGGAATTGCAGCACGACCATCCGGTGCCGCACTTCGATAAGCCCGATAGGCTGACCGTCAGCGGCGTCCACCGCGGCGAACAGCGGGCCCTGTACGACGCCCGGCGCGACACCGAGATCCCCGCTCACGGGCTGCGCCTGGTGGTGATCCGACCCGCCGATCTCGACGCGGACAGCCGTGGGCGCCTGCGTCGCAACCGGGAAGCGGATCTCGCGAGACTGAGAGCGATTCTGGCTCGTGACAGCGACGAGGACCGGATCACCGACGCCTTCCGCACACGCCGCGGCCAGGGTTGGCCTTCGAGCGATCTCACGAACATCCTCGCTGCCAGGTATCGCCGAAAATTCAACCGAGGGTTCGAGCGGCACCCCGCAGCGCAGTGGGTGCTGGCGCAAATGCACGTACAGGAGAGCATGTGGAAGCTCGGAGCGGAAAGACTTACGAGTGGCAAGTTATGCACCATCTGACGTCAGGCGACCAGGGCATAGTCTTCGAATTAGACAGACGCATCGCGGATAGTTCGGATACGTATTCGCGACAGATAGACATCTGGCTACCTAATACTGGCGAGATTGTTGAATGTAAGCACCATGCGCGCCCCGTAACCGTCGGCGCCGTCGACGCCCTTCTGGGGGCCATGCTCGACGTTGATGCCAAAGGCTGCCGAGTATTCAGTCACAGCGGCTTCACGCGAACCGCCTTACTTCGAGCAAACAAGGCGGGAATCCAGTGCACCACTCTTCCCTTTGAGGAAAGGTGGGAGCAGTTCCCCGAACCGTCCGGGAACGGATACTACGCGGGAGACTATGCGGATCTCTGTTTCGCCAGGACACGGGGGTGCAACAGCTTCGGCCGCATCAATTATGGCAGCGGTGAAGGTGACGAGTCGCCGATATGCGTAGGCCACAGCGTGGATTGGGGCGACACCCAAATGCACACCTTTATTTCCTACATCCTGCTCAGTCATCACCTTGGCAGGCCGCCTGCGGAGTGGGCGGTGGCGGGATTCGTGGAAGCGCACGGAGAGATTTTCGACTCCGGCTACGAGTGGCGTATCGAAGAGTTCGAGGTGAGTCGCTTCGGCGTCGCAGCATGACTGCCCCTTTTGGAGTGCCCGGCAGGGCCAAGTGAGGCTTCCCCGCAATAGCAACGACAGGGAGGTGCACGTTTACGGCACGTACCAATGACACCGAAGCCGTCCGCCCTTTTGATGTGGGCTCTTTTGGCAAACTAAAATTCCGGTAGGTTTAACGGTAGCGTCGGCTATTGGAACCCGTCTAAATGCCCTGCCCCGGGTGTTATGGAGTTAGCACGCGGCGATGGAGATCAGAAGCGTCTTAAGGCGCTGCTGGCAGAAAGCCCCTGCTTCTATTTCTATAGAACTCCCGCCCGACCATCTGGTGTGACGGTCGGGCAGAGTGGTGTTCGTGACTCAGCCGTGGCGCTGGTTATCCCACACGGTGACGACCGAAGGGCGGGCCAGGTTGCCAGGCCCGTCGGGCCAGACGGAACCGGGGTTCTCGGCGGTGGCGCCGTCGATCTCGCCCGGGTGCTGGGGGGCGACGAGGATGCGGTCGCGGGTGATGATGGGGCCGCAGCACTCGGCGCCCGTGGGCATGGTCAGGAACTGCATCACGTGGCCGCGGTGCGCGCCCTTGAGTGGGACGGCGAAGAGGCCGTCGTGGTAGCCCAGCGCCGCGCCGTCGGTGGCGATCCACAGATTGCCGTGCTCGTCGAAGGCGACGTTGTCCGGGCAGGAGATGGGGCTGACCTTGTTCTTGTCGAAGCCGGCGAAGTACGTGGAGGGGTCGTCCGGGTCGCCGCAGACCAGCAGCAGCTTCCAGCGGAAGGTCTTCGCGGCGCCGTCCGAGCGGCGCTCCTCCAGTTCCAGGACGTGGCCGTGCTTGTTTCCGGTGCGCGGGTTGGCCTCGTCCGGGCCGGCCTTGCCGGCGGCGCCGCGGTCCTTGTTGTTGGTCAGCGCGACGTAGACCCGCCCGGTGTGCGGGTTCGGCTCGACGTCCTCGGGGCGGTCCATCTTGGTGGCGCCCACCTTGTCGGCGGCCAGGCGGGTGAAGACGTACACCTCCGCCGCCGTCATCCCCTCCACATGGGACTTGTTGCCGGTGGCCAGCGGGATCCACTCGCCGCTGCCGTCGAACTCCCCGTCCGCCGGGAGCTTTCCGGTGCCGTTGATCTCGGCGGCCGGGCTGTCGCCGGTGAACTTCGCGACGTACAGGGTGCCTTCGTCGAGCAGCCGCATGTTGTGCTCGCGGGCGGCGCGGCTGTGGCCCTTCTTGTAGGCGTGCGTGGAGACGAACTTGTAAAGGTAGTCGAAGCGTTCGTCATCGCCCATGTAGAGCGCGACGCGGCCGTCGGCCGTGATGCGCGGCTCGGCGGCCTCGTGCTTGAAGCGGCCCAGCGCGGTGCGCTTGCGCGGGATAGACGTGGGGTCGTGCGGGTCGATCTCGACGACCCAGCCGTGCCGGTTGGGCTCGTTGGGCTCCTTGGCGATGTCGAAGCGGTCGTCGAACCTCTCCCACTTGCGCTCGCTGGCCCCGGTGGGCAGGCCGTAGCGGGCCAGGCGGGCCTTCGCCGTCGGGTCGGTGACGGCCGCGGCGTTGGCGAAGTACTGGTTGAAGTTCTCCTCGCCGGACAGCACGGTGCCCCACGGGGTGATGCCGCCGCCGCAGTTGTTGAGCGTGCCCAGCACCGTGCGGCCGGTCGGGTCGGCGCTGGTCTTCAGCAGGTCACTGCCCGCAGCCGGGCCCGTGAACAGGAACGGTGTGGTGGCGGTGATGCGCCGGTTGAGGACATCCCCGACCACCGGCCACAGACGGCCCGAGCGGCGGTCCTCCCGTACGACGAGGACGGTCAGCCCGTGTGCAGCCCAGGCGATCTCGGCCTGCTCGCGGGTGGGGTTGTCGGGGTCGTAGCCGTAGAACATGATCTGCTCGCTGGTGTACTCGTGGTTGACCACGAGCAGCTTCTGGCCGTGCCGGTGCGGCAGGTCCAGCAGCGCCATGTAGTCGGCGTTGTAGCCGAGCTGCTTCGTCTGTGCCTTGGCGCTCTGGTTACGCGCGTCGAAGCGCGGGGCGCCTGCCAGGACCGGGTCGCCCCAGCGGATGACGACCTGCTGGCTGTAGCCGTCGGGGATGACGACGGCGTCGGCGGTGTTCGGGGCGACCGGGGTGAAGTCCAGACCGCGCGGAGGGCGTCCACCGGACGGGCGTCCCTTGGCTGCCGCGGACGTGGTTGCCGCCCCGGTGGCTCCGGTCGCGAGGGCTATCACGGCGGCGCCTTTGAGGGCGCCTCTGCGGGAGAGGGCGTGCTGGATGACGTCGCCGATGTACGGGTTGAGCGTGCGGTTGGGCGCGTCGTGGGAGCAGGCGTCGCCGCACCGGTAGCGGCAGGTCAGCGCGGAGCGCGCGGTGTTGTGATGGGCGGGCAGCAGGGGCAGGTCGGCGAGTCGGCCGGTACGGGCGCCGGGCTGATCGGGCACAGTTCCTCCACGCATTCGGGTGCGAGCGCGACGGCCACCGGTGCATAGGTGGATGTCGATGGATGACGCTAGGCTTCGTCCGTGCGCGCCGAAGCGGCTGAACGGTGAACTCCGATCGAACTCTGCCCCCTTTGGGTCAACGGGAGCCCCTGGAAGGTCAACGAGAGCCCCCGAATCCCTCAAGACACCCGCCCCCCCTTTGCCGTCACTTTGAACAAGATCAATCTATATAGATGGGAAGCTATCATTCATGAGGCAGGGGCCTTCCGTACACCCTGCGTTCATATAGTCGGACTTCGATCCAAGGTGTCAGAGCGGAGCGCACAGCGCGCCCGTCCCCATCGCCGGCACGCCCGGCAGATCACGAGGGTCGAGAGTCGTGAACATTTCCACTTCGTTGCGCCGGGCCAAGGCTCCGCTGGCCCTGACGGCTGCTGTGATGCTGGCTGCGAGCGCGTGTGGCGGCGGCGACGCCGGCTCGGGTGGCAGTGGCGATGAGCTGTCGGGCACGGTGAAGATCGACGGTTCCAGCACCGTGGCTCCGCTGACCAGCGCCGCCTCGGAGTTCTACGCCGAGGAGCAGCCGAAGGTGCGGGTCACCGTCGCCACGTCGGGCACCGGTGGCGGTTTCAAGAAGTTCTGTGTCGGTGAGACCGATATCTCCAACGCCTCGCGTCCGATCAAGGACGAGGAGGTCAAGACCTGCGCGGACGAGGGCGTCAAGTACGAGGAGTTCTCGGTCGCCAACGACGGTCTCTCCGTCGTGGTGAGCAAGGACAACGACTGGGCGGAGTGCCTCACCGTCGAGCAGCTGAAGAAGATCTGGGAGCCCGGCTCGAAGGTGAACAACTGGAATCAGGTCGATGCCAAGTTCCCGGACGAGCCGCTGAAGCTGTTCGGGGCGGGCACCGACTCGGGCACCTTCGACTACTTCACCGAGGCGATCAACGGTGAGGAGGGCGCCTCCCGCACCGACTACAGCGGCAGCGAGGACGACAACGTCACCGTGACCGGCGTGTCCGGGACCAAGGGCGGCATGGGCTACTTCGGCTTCTCCTACTACGAGGAGAACGCCGACAAGCTGAAGGTCCTCAAGATCGACGGCGGTAACGGCTGTGTCGAGCCGAGTGTGAAGACGGTGCAGGACGGCACGTACAAGCCGCTGGGCCGGCAGCTGTTCATCTACCCCTCGGCCAAGTCGCTGAAGAAGCCCGAGGTCGTCGACTTCGTCGAGTACTACGTCGAGAACAACAAGAAGATCGCCGAGGACGCCAAGTTCATCCCGCTCAACGCCGAGCAGGAAAAGGAGCTTGAGGCGGACCTGGCCAAGCTGAAGGAAGCCGCTAAGTGACCGGCTCCACCCCTCAGTCCGTCGCGGGGACCGGCTCCCGGTCCCTGCGGCGGACTCGCCCGCGCTACGGCGAGGCCGTGATCAAGGGGCTGCTGCTGACCGCGGCCCTGGTCTCGGTGGCCACCACCGTGGGGATCGTCGTCTCGCTGATCCCCCCGGCCGTGGACTTCTTCCGGACGGTCAGCGTGTCCGAGTTCCTCACCGGAACCGAGTGGACTCCGCTGTTCGCCGACAAGAAGTTCGGCGTGCTGCCCCTGGTGATGGCCACCCTCGTGATCACCGGCGTCGCCCTGCTGATCGCCGTGCCCGTCGGCCTGGGTGCGGCGATCTACCTGAGCGAGTACGCCAACCGTCGGGTCCGCCAGTGGCTCAAGCCCAGCCTTGAGGTTCTCGCCGGGATCCCCACCGTGGTCTACGGCTTCTTCGCGCTGGCCTTCATCACGCCGCTGCTGAAGGACATCCTGCCCAGCAGCTGGGATATCGCTGTTCGCAACGGCCTGGCGGCGGGTCTGGTGATGGGCGTGATGATCGTGCCGACCATCGCCTCGCTCACCGAGGACGCCCTATCCGCGGTGCCGCATTCGCTGCGCGAGGGCGCCTTCGCGCTGGGCTCTGGCAAGCGCACGGTCTCGGTCCGCGTCGTCGTCCCCGCCGCCCTGTCCGGCATCGTCGCCGCCTGCGTTCTCGGCATCTCCCGGGCCGTCGGCGAGACCATGATCGTGCTCATCGCGGCGGGTGTGAGCTCCGAGTTCAAGATCAGTCCGCTGGGCGAGATGGAGACGATGACCGCGTTCATCGCGCGCGCCGCCTCCGGTGACGTCCCCGTCGGCTCGATCTCGTACAACACCATCTTCGCCGTGGGCGCGCTGCTGTTCCTGGCGACCTTCGTGATGAACCTGATCAGCATCCGGCTGGTGCGCAAGTACCGTGAGGTGTACGAATGACCGCCCCCGTCAAGGACGCCAGGCCGGCGGCGGTCGGCCGCGGAGCGCTGGCCGGACCGCGCTGGCGGCCGGGCGAGAGCATCTTCCGCTGGCTGCTGCTCGCCTGCCTCGCCATCGGCATCATCTTCCTGGTCTCGCTGCTGACCTATGTCCTGGTCGAGGCGTGGCCGCGCCTGGACTCCCGGCTGTGGAACAACTTCCCCTCCATCCGCCTCCCGGAGAACGCCGGCGCCCAGTCCGCGATCTTCGGCACGATCTGGGTCATCGCCTTCACCGCGCTGTTCTGCCTGCCCACCGGCATCATGGCGGCGATCTACCTGGAGGAGTACGCGGACCAGGACCGCTGGTACAACCGGCTGATCGAGGTCAACATCCAGAACCTGGCCGCGGTGCCCTCGATCATCTACGGCATCCTCGGGCTCGGCCTGCTGGCCCGGCAGCTCGCGCTCGGTACGACGGTGCTGACGGCCTCGCTGACGCTGTCCCTGCTGGTGCTGCCCGTGGTGATCATCTCGTCGAGGGAGGCGATCAGGGCCGTACCGAGGTCCATCCGGCAGGCGTCGCTCGCGCTGGGCGCGACCCAGTGGCAGACGATCTGGCGCCAGGTGCTTCCTGCCGCTGTGCCGGGTATCGCGACCGGGTCGATCCTCGCCCTGTCCCGCGCCATCGGTGAAGCGGCGCCCGTGATCATGCTCGGTGCGGTCACCTTCGTCAGGTTCAACCCCGAAGGTCTGCAGAGCCAGTACACCGTGCTCCCCGTCCAGATCTACAACTGGATCAGCCAGTCCCGCGAGGAGTTCCACCACCTGGCCGCCGCCGCGATCATCCTCCTGCTGGCGATCCTGCTGCTGATGAACGCCGCCGCGATCTGGCTCCGCAACCGCTACTCCCGCCGCTGGTGACCGCCATGACCGACACGACCAGCAGCCCCGTCACCGCCATAACCTCTCCGCAGGAGACCGCCATGACCCCTCCCTCCGACGCCACCGGCGGCACCAGGACCCCCGACGTCACCTTCCGCAACGCTCCTTCCCTGGTCTCCCCGGTCTTCGAGGTCAGCGGCCTGTCGGTCTTCTACGGCGACCACGAGGCCGTCCGCGACGTCAACATGACCATCGGCCACCGGCAGATCACCGCGATGATCGGCCCGTCCGGCTGCGGCAAGTCCACCGTGCTGCGCTGCTTCAACCGCATGAACGACCTCATCCCGCACGCCCGCGTGGCCGGCAAGATCAGCTACCACGACGAGGACCTCTACGGGAAGGACGTCGACCCCATCGAGGTGCGGCGCCGGATCGGCATGGTCTTCCAGAAGCCCAACCCGTTCCCCAAGTCGATCTACGACAACATCGCCTACGGGCCTCGGGTGGGCGGTTTCAAGGGCAACCTCGATGACCTGGTCGAGGAGACCCTCACCCATGCGGCGCTGTGGGACGAGGTCAAGGACAAGCTGAAGACCTCCGCGCTGGCACTGTCCGGCGGTCAGCAGCAGCGGCTGTGCATCGCCCGCACCATCGCGGTCAAGCCCGAGGTGATCCTGATGGACGAGCCCTGCTCGGCCCTGGACCCGATCGCCACGGCGAAGATCGAGGACCTCATGGAGCACCTGTCCCAGGAGTTCACGATCGTCATCGTCACGCACAACATGCAGCAGGCCGCCCGCGTCTCGCACCGCACGGCCTTCTTCACAGCCGACGTCGACGACAAGGGCGTACGCCACGGCCGGCTCGTCGAGTACGACGAGACCGAGCGGATCTTCTCCAACCCCTCCGACCAGCGCACCGAGGACTACATCTCCGGCCGCTTCGGCTGACGGATGCCCGTCCGACGTCCGCCCTCTGCGCCCCCTTTGCGCGTATTACGTAAAGGAGTTCCACGGGTGACACCCGACGCACACCGAACCCCGGACACGGCTCCACGCAGCGGCCCCGAGGACACCGGGGTTCCCGACATCCTGTTGGCGGAGCCCGACGAGGAACTGGCCAAGCAGGTCGTGGCCCGGTTCCGCGCCGCCGGCCTGCGCACCGTCGTCTGCCACGACGGAGCGGAAGCCCTCCTGGAGGTCGGGGCCCTCAGCCCGCGAGCGGTGCTGCTGAGCGCCCCTCTCCCGGTGGTCGGTGCCGCCCAGGTGACGGAACTGATCGCCAAACTCCACCCGGTGCCCGTCATCGTGGGCGCGGGCCCTGATGGCGCCAAGGAGGCCACCGCGGCCGTGGCGGCGGGCGCGGTGGCCTTCGTCGCCCGACCGTACCGGGCCCTGGAGATCTTGTCGCTCATCAAGGGCACGGAGCCGTCAGACGGTTCGGACTCCACGCTCGTCGTCGGCGATGTCGAGCTTGACGTTGCGGGCTTTCATGTCTACGTCCGCGGACGGTCGGTGCAGTTGCCGGTGCGTGAATTCCTGCTGCTGCGCTACTTCATGGAGCGCCCCAACAGGGTCATCAGCCGCGCCGAGCTGACCCAGGCCCTGTGGGGAAGCGAGAAGCTGGACAGCAACACCCTGACCGTGCACATCCGACGGGTCCGTAACAAGATCCAGGAGGCGGGCGGCTGCTGCACGATCGGCGCCATCCGCGGGATGGGCTACCGCTTTGAGTGTTCCCCCACCGGTACCACCGGTGCACAAGGCGCCTCATCCAGCCAGATTCCGTCCTCGTAAGAACGGGGAGCCAGCGTATGGCCGACGTGCCGGACGACGAGGACTCCTACCTGGACGTGCCCCTGTGGGCGACGCGCTACCCGCGGTGGGGCCCCGCGGAAGGGCGGCACCACATCCCCACCATCGGCACCCTGTACCACCGCAAGCGGTGGCTGTCGGCGAAGGTCCGCGTGCGCTATCTGCCCGTGGGCCAGACGCGGTGGCTGACCTTCACCACCGACCCGAACACCTTGATGGAGATCATCACCGCAGAGTCGGTGGCCGTGGCCCGGACGCTGATCCCCCTGTGCCTGACCAACGCGGACCCGTGAGTGCGGGCCGCATCCACAGACTCCGGCCGGCAGGCTGCATGGCGGTGCCCCGCCGGCCGGGCCAACTCCTTGCCCGGGCCGCGTGCTTCCCGATCAGCTCCGGGACGCTCCGGTGGGCAACAGCTCCTGTGCCAGTACGTCGATCCGCGCGGCCAGCGCGTCACATACGGCCCGCGCGCTCTCGATGTCCAGGCCGTTCAGGTCCGGCAGGTCCCAGTCCAGATAGCGTCGCCCCGGCCGGACCGGGCACGCGTCGCCGCAGCCCAGAGTGACGACGACATCGGCGGCGGTGACGACCTCGGCGGTCAGCGGCTTGGGGAACTCCTCGTCCGCGTCCAGAACCTGCTCGTCCAGGAGCCGGTGCACGACGGGGGCAATGTTTGTGCCGGGCTCGGACCCGGCGGTCAGCACCCGGATCCGGTCACCCGCCCGGTGCCGCAGGAGCGCGGCGGCCAGCTGGGAGCGGCCCGCGTTCTCGGTGCACACGAACAGCACCTCGGGCACCGGCTTCGGCGACAGCCCCAGGCCGCGGGCGAGGGCGCCGAGCCGCTGGTCCGCGAACCGCTCGACCAGCACCGGGAGATGGATCCCGACGCGGTCCTTCGCCGACAGCAGCCAGGAGCACTCCTCCACGTAACTCTCCACCGTCTCCCGGGAGAAAGCCCTGCTGTGGCGGGCGGCCAGCCGGGCCGTGATGCGTTCGAGTACCGGTCCGTGGTCCCGCAACGGCGGGGCTGCTCGGCGGCCTGGGCCAAGAGGGCTTTGCTCGTTCATGGGCATTCCTCGGTTGACGGCTCACGGGTCCACTCCCACCCTGAAGAATAGGCATGCATCTATGTTTTGGATAGACGGCAACCTAAGTGAACGCTTGGTGAACAACGGCTTGGTTGTGGCTTCGAACACACGGTGGACTACCAGCCCCCGCTTAGGGTGAATAGATGGCTATCAGTGAATTGGGCGCTGCGGAGGCAGCGGACGAGACGAACGCCGGAGCCTGCGCTCCCGGCCTCGCCTGCCTGCTCATCGGGCGTGACGAGGCCGAGCGTCTCGCCGCCATGCTCAAGGCCATCGCCGACCCCACGCGGCTACAGATATTCCGCATCATCGAGCGAGCACCGGCCGGCGAAGCCTGCGTCTGCGACCTGGCCGACTGCCTGGGCTTCCGGCAGCCGACCGTCAGTCACCACCTGAAGGTCATGACCGACGCGGGCCTGCTCAACCGCGAACGCCGCGGGACCTGGGCGTGGTACTCGGTGAACTACGACGGCCTGAACAGAGTGCGCGCAATCCTGGACCCGGCGGTCGGCGCCCTCGCGGCTGCGGCCTCCAGCCAGGTATAGCGCCCCAGCGTTCCTTGAAGGCGCCTTGGCGTCGACGATGGTCTGGGTGAGTCGGCGCCCTGGGCCTGGGACTCCCTCAACCACGACGAACTGCCCCGCGTACGGAAGAGAAGATCCTAGACCCGGCGTCCGCCAACAAGCCGGAGCGTGTGGCCGCCTGACCCGTGTTATGAAGCGCCCAGCATCCTGCGCTGCACGCCGAGGTGGTGCTCGCTCATCCACGCCTGCGCCGCGACCTGGACCGCGTCCCACGGGGAGCCCAGCGGCGGGGTGTAGGAGAGGTCGAGTTCGCTAATGTCGTCGACGGCCATGCCGTGGAAGATCGCGGTGGCGTAGGTGTCGACGCGCTTGGAGATCTCCGCGCCGCGCCGCCCCACGAGCTGGGCGCCCAGCAAGAGACCGTTGTTGATGTCGCCGGTGACGCGGATCGAGATCGGGGAGGCGCCCGGGTAATACGCCTTGTGGTCGTCCGGGCGGCTGGCGGTGCTGGCCGGCGTCCAATCCCGGCCCGCGGCTGCTGCTTCGTGGTCGCGCAGGCCGGTGCGGGCGACGACCAGGTCGAAGACCTTGACAACCTGCGTGCCCAGACTGCCCGCGAACCACCGTCGGCCTCCGAGGGCGTTCTCCCCCGCTATCCGGCCCTGCTTGTGGGCGGTGGTACCCAACGGCAGCCAGGTCTTGCCCAGCAGCCGGTGGTAGGTGACGGCGCAGTCCCCGGCCGCGTACACATCCGGCAGCGAGGTGCGCATGTACTCGTCCACCTCGATCGCACCCTTGGCGCCGAGCTTGGCCCCGGCGGTCGCGGCGAGCGTGGTATCGGGGCGGACGCCCACGACGACGAGCACGAGGTCGGCAGTCTGCGTGAACGTCGTCCCGTCCGGTCCGGCCGCTCGGACATGGAGTGTCTCGCCGGAGTGGCTCCGGGCGATCTCGGTGACCTGGGTACCGGTCATGACCTCGACACCGTGCGACGTGAGTTCCGCGTGTACGAGGGCGCCGAGCTCCGGGTCGACGGTGGGCAGCACCTCGGGCAGGGCCTCGATCTGGGTGACCCGCAGACCACGGGTGGTCAGGGCCTCGGCCATCTCCAAGCCGATGTATCCCGCGCCGATCACAACAGCCGACCTCGGGCGGCGCTCCGCGATGCTCTGCATGACCTCGAAGGTGTCGCCCATGCTGTGCAGCAGGTGGAGGCCGTCGGCCGGGCCGAGCGCGCCGGGCCCGGTCAGGCCCTCGATGGGCGGGCGGATGCTGACGGCCCCCGTACCGACGATCAGTGCGTCGTACGGCAGCTCCTCGCTCCGGCCGTCCACGCCCCGTACCGCCAGCCGCTGGCCGATCACGTCGATCCCGGTGGCCAGGGTGTCGGTACGAACCTCCATCCCCGTGGCCTTCAGGTCGGCGAGCGTGCGGTGGGCGAGGTTGCCCCAGTGCCCGACTTCGCCGGAGACGTAGTACGGGATGCCGCAGATGGAGAAGTTCGGGTAGGCGTCGGCCACGACCACGGTGACCTCGCTGTCGGGATCCAGCTCGCGGGCGCGCAGGGCGGCGCTGATGCCGGCGTCGCTGCCGCCGATGGCGACGATGCGCTTGCTGGCCACCGGAATACCTCCGTCGGAGAGGGGGCGGTGGGGTGCGGAAGGGCACCCCACCGTCGATTGGGTCAGGCGAGGTGGTCGGCGAGCTCGCGTTCGAGGGCGGCCTTGGGCTTGGCGCCCACGATGGTCTGCACGACCTCGCCGCCTTTGTAGAGGTTCATCGTCGGGATGGACATGACACCGTACTGGGCCGCGATGGCCGGGTTCTCGTCGATGTTGAGCTTGACGATCTCGATCTGGTCGCCGTGCTCGGCGGCGATCGCCTCCAGGGAGGGAGCGAGCTGGCGGCACGGGCCGCACCAGGCGGCCCAGAAGTCGACCAGGACCGGCTTGTCGCTCTTGAGGACGTCCTGGTCGAAGGACTCCTCGGTGACGTTCTTCAGAGCCATGTTGCTTGTCTCCTGCGGGTGGTGAGGGTCAGACGGCAGCCGTGACCAACTCGTCCTTGTCGTCGGTCTCGCCCGCGCTGGTGTCACCCAGGGCGGCGAGGTACCGCTCGGCATCCAGGGCCGCCGCGCAGCCGGAGCCCGCGGCCGTGATGGCCTGCCGGTAGGTGTGGTCGACCACGTCACCGGCGCCGAAGACGCCGGGGATGTTCGTGCGCGTGGAGGGGGAGGCGACCTTGAGGTAGCCCTCGTCGTCCAGGTCCAGCTGGCCGGTGACCAGGTCGGTGCGCGGGTCGTGGCCGATGGCGACGAACAGCCCGGTGGCCTGGAGGCGGGAGGTCTCGCCGGTGACGGTGTCGCGCAGGGTGAGCCCGGCGAGCTTGCCGCCGTCCTCGTGGATCTCGGCGACCTCGCTGTTCCAGACGAAGGAGATCTTCGGGTCGGCGAAGGCGCGGTCCTGCATGGCCTTGGAGGCCCGCAGGGTGTCCCGGCGGTGGACGACGGTCACGGACTTGGCGAAGCGGGAGAGGAAGGTGGCCTCCTCCATGGCGGTATCGCCGCCGCCGACGACCACGATGTCGTGCTCGCGGAAGAAGAAGCCGTCGCAGGTCGCGCAGTACGACACGCCACGCCCGGACAGCGCGTCCTCGCCGGGCAGCCCCAGCTTGCGGTGCTGCGAGCCGGTCGCCACGATCACCGTCTTGGCCCGGTGGACCGTACCCGCGCTGTCCGTCACGGTCTTGACCGTGCCCGTGAGGTCGACTTCGACGACGTCGTCGGGGACCAGCTCGGCGCCGAAACGCTCGGCCTGGGCCCGCATGCTCTCCATCAGCTCCGGGCCCATGACGCCGTCGCGGAAGCCGGGGAAGTTCTCCACCTCGGTCGTCTGCACCAGCGCACCGCCGGCCGTGACCGCGCCCTCGAAGACCAGCGGCTTCAGCGAGGCGCGGGCGGTGTAGAGGGCGGCGGTGTATCCGGCGGGACCGGAGCCGATGACGATGACGTTGCGGACGTCCGCCGTCGTGCTCATGCCTGGGGCTCCGGCGCGATCTCCTTGATCAGGCCCTCGATCAGTACCTTGATCTCGTCCCGGATCGGCCGCACGGCCTCGACGCCCTGGCCGGCCGGGTCCTCCAGCTGCCAGTCGAGGTACCGCTTGCCGGGGAAGACCGGGCAGGTGTCTCCGCAGCCCATGGTGATGCAGACGTCCGACTCCTTGACCGCGTCCACGGTCAGCATCTTCGGCACCTCGGCGGAGATGTCGATGCCGACCTCAGCCATGGCCTCGACGGCGGCCGGGTTGACGTTGGCGCCCGGGTTGGAGCCGGCGGAACGGACCTCGACGCGGTCCCCGGCCAAGTGGGTCAGCCACGCGGCGGCCATCTGGGAACGGCCGGCGTTGTGGACACAGACGAAGAGCACGGAGGGCTTGTCGGACATCAGGAGGTCTCTCTTGTCTCGCGACGGCATCAGGCGCGAATGACTTCAGCACCCGGTGGTGTCAGCTACCACTGATGTGAGAGTATCAGTTCATGATGACGTCAGTCGACACTGACCTGATCCGGGTTCTGGCCGACCCGCTCAGGCTCCAGATCGTGACCCTGCTGGCCAAAGAGGCGCTGTGCACCACCCACCTCGTGGAAGAAACGGGCGCCCGGCAGACCAACCTCTCCAACCACCTGAGAGTGCTGCGCGAGGCCGGGGTCGTCGAGACGGAGCCATGCGGCCGCTACACGTACTACAAGCTCCGCCCGGACGTCATCGCCCAGCTCGCCAGTCAGTTCACTGACCTGGCCGAGTCCGCTCGTACCGCCGCCGACAACAAGAGGGCCTGCCCGTGACCCGCACCGAAGCATCCGCGACCACCGAGGAGTCCTCGGTCGTCGCGAAGCTGTCGACGCTCGACCGTTTCCTCGCCGTCTGGATCCTTGCCGCCATGGCCGTCGGCCTCGGCCTCGGCAGGGTCATCCCCGGCCTCAACGACGCCCTCGCCAAGGTCGAGATCGGCGGCATCTCCCTGCCGATCGCCCTCGGCCTGCTGATCATGATGTACCCGGTTCTCGCCAAGGTCCGCTACGACAAGCTCGACGCGGTCACCGGCGACAAGAAGCTGATGGTCTCGTCGCTGGTCATCAACTGGGTCCTGGGTCCGGCGGTCATGTTCGCACTGGCGTGGATCTTCCTGCCGGACCTGCCCGAGTACCGCACCGGCCTGATCATCGTCGGCCTGGCCCGCTGCATCGCCATGGTCATCATCTGGAACGACCTCGCCTGCGGCGACCGCGAGGCCGCCGCCGTGCTCGTGGCGCTGAACTCGGTCTTCCAGGTCCTCGCCTTCGGCCTGCTCGGCTGGTTCTACCTCGACCTGCTGCCCGGCTGGCTGAACCTGGGCAACGGCGAGCACCTCGACATCTCCATGTGGAAGATCGCCCTGAACGTCGTCATCTTCCTCGGCATCCCGCTGCTGGCCGGGTTCCTCACCCGCCGCATCGGCGAAAAGAAGCTCGGCCGCGAGAAGTACGAGACGGGCTTCCTGCCGAAGATCGGTCCGTGGGCGCTGTACGGCCTGCTCTTCACGATCGTCATCCTCTTCGCCCTGCAGGGGAAGACGATCACCTCGCAGCCGCTGGACGTGGCCCGCATCGCGCTCCCGCTGCTGGTGTACTTCGCGGTGATGTGGTTCGGCACCTTCGCGCTCGGCAAGGCGATCGGCCTGGCCTACGACCGCACCGCCACGCTCGCCTTCACGGCGGCGGGGAACAACTTCGAGCTGGCCATCGCGGTCGCCATCGCCACCTTCGGGGTCACCTCCGGCCAGGCGCTGTCCGGTGTGGTCGGCCCGCTCATCGAGGTGCCGGTCCTGGTCGCGCTCGTGTACGTCTCGCTGGCCTGGCGGCGGAAGTTCACCGCCGCCCAGCAGTTGACGGCAGCACCGCAGGAGAGCTGATGCACTGCATGGACTGCGACGCCATCGGTGCGCAGGTCGCCGCGGTCGGTATCTGCAGCCAGTGCGGAGCCGCCGTGTGCGCCGTCCACGCCGAGGTCTCACAGCAGTTCCTGACCTGCACGAAGCCGATCTCCCGCCCGGTGGCCACCGAGCCACCGGTGCGGCGGCTGCTGTGCAGCACCTGCGCCGCGGCCCACCGGTCCCACGCGGCGTGCTGCCCGCAGTCCGCGAACACCATCCGTACCTCGTGAGTGCCCCGCGCACGCAGGTGGTGGTCATCGGCGGCGGCCAGTCCGGGCTCGCCGCCGGCTATCACCTGCGCCGCCTCGGCGTGGACTTCGTCATCCTCGACGCCCAGGCCGAGCCGGGCGGCGCCTGGCAGCACGCCTGGGACTCGCTGCACCTGTTCTCACCGGCCGCGTTCTCTTCGCTGCCGGGGCGTCCGATGCCCGTGCAGGCGGGGCAGACGTACCCGGACGCCGCCCACGTGGTCGGTTATCTCACCGAATACGAGAGCCGGTACGACTTTCCTGTGCACCGGCCTGTACGGGTCACCGGGGTCCACCGGGACAGCGGATCCCTGCGCGTCGAGACCGACTCCGGCACCTGGCGCGCCCGGGCCGTCATCAGCGCCACCGGCACCTGGTGGCGTCCCTTCCTGCCCGCGGTGCCCGGCCGGGCGGACTTCCACGGGCGGCAGCTGCACACCGTCGAGTACCGCAGCCCGCGCGACTTCGCGGGGCAGTGGGTCGTGGTCGTCGGCGGCGGCAACTCCGGCGCGCAGATCGCGGCCGACCTGGCCCACGACGCCGAACTGACGTGGGTCACCCAGCGCCCGCCCCGCTTCCTTGCCGACGACATCGACGGCCGCGCACTGTTCGACGCGGCCACCGCCCGCCGCCGCGCCCTCGACGAGGGCCGCACCGACACCGGAGGCGTCGCGTCGCTGGGCGACATCGTCGCCGTACCGCCCGTGCGGGAGGCCCGGGACGCCGGACTGCTGAAGGCGTCGCCCATGTTCGTACGCCTCGACCGCGACGGCGTCGTCTGGGCCGACGGCACCCGGGCGCCGGCCGATGCGGTCATCTGATGCACGGGCTTCCGCCCGGCGCTGTCGCACCTGGCGCCCCTGGGACTGCGCGGCCGACGTGGCCACATCGCCACGGTCGGCACGCGGTCCGTGGACGAGCCGCGGCTGCACCTGCTCGGCTACGGCGACTGGACCGGCCCGGCCTCGGCCACCCTGATCGGCGTCGGGCGCCCAGCACGGGAGGCGGCACGGCAGATCGCGGATCTGTTGCGGTGAAGCCCGTCTCGGAGCGGGACGACGGTGGGGCCGCCCAGCGTGTGCTGGGCGGCCCCACCGTTTCTGTGTGTCTGGGGTGCGGCGCCGGCCCGCCTCGGACGTTCTGCTTGACCATGGTCTTCCCGCAGCAGCACGTCGGGCTCTGCTGGCCGGTGCAGGTCGGCGCAGCCGCCTTGGTCGCCGTCAGCTCGCACCCGCAGCCCTCGTCCGGGCAGCGGTAGACCTCACCCTCGCGGAACGGCATGGCCATCACCTCTCTCGTCGCGTTCCATCCCTGCATTCGCGACGCTAGAACCCGGCCCCTGGGGCCAGGTCAACAATGGGGGTGAGGAGGCTTACGACCATGGCGCAACCGGGACTGACCATCGGAAAGGCCGCCCAGGCCGCGGGCGTGACCCGCAAGGCGGTGCGGGTGTATGAGGCCAAGGGTCTGCTGCCCGCCGCCGAGCGGACCACGACCGGCTACCGGCTCTACAGCCAGGCCGACGTGGAATTGCTGACCTTCATCCGCCGGGCCTGCACCCTCGGGCTGCGCCTGGACGACATCCGCGAGGTGCTGGCCATCCGCGACGGTGGCATCCCGCCCTGCGCCACCGTCCGCGACCTGCTGGACGCCCGCATCGCCGAGATCGACGCAGCCGTCACCGACCTCCTCGCCCTGCGCACCACCCTGGTGACCACCCGGGGCCGGGCCGACGACTGCCCCGACGAACGGCCCGTGACGGTCTGCTCGATCATCGAGGAGGCATAACCCACCCCGGTTGCCTCGGGCCCACGCCGAGGCAACCAAGAGTGCCCTACCGGGCGGTGAGCAGCTGCCCCATGGCGGCCAGGACCGACGGCGCCACCCGGTAGTAGACCCAGGTGCCGCGCCGCTCGGAGGTCAGCAGCCCGGCCTCCTTGAGCTTCTTCAGGTGGTGGGAGACGGTCGGCTGGGACACGCCGACGTCGGAGATGTCGCACACGCACGCCTCGCCGCCCTCGTGCGAGGCCACCGCCGAGAACAGGCGCAGCCGCACCGGATCCCCGAGCGCCTTGAACATCCGCGCGGCCGTCTCGGCCTCCTCGGCGGTGAACGGCCGCTCGGACAGCGGCGGGCAGCACGGCACCACGGCCTGATCGGCCCCGGCTTCCAGCAGCGGCAGCACCTTCGCATTCGACATGCATCTATGTTGACGCATGTCGAATCAAAGCGGAGGGGGGGGCGGTGCCGGACGCGCGGCAGGGTGGCGCCGAGGGTGTCAGAGGCCGGTGGCGGCCGGGGCCTTGTGGACGTGGGCGGCCAGCGGCGGGATGACGCAGTCCGCGTCTCGGCTGACGCCGCGCAGCGTGTTGGAGGCGAAGGACCGCTGGAACTCCAGTCCGAGGTAGACCAATCCGGGCTGGGTGGTGGAGATGCCGCCGCTGTGCAGGGGCATGCCGTTCGCGTCGAGCGCGCCGAGCTTGTTCAGGTAGCCCAGGTTCGGCCGGTAACCCGTGGCGAGCAGCAGCACGTCGACCCGCTCGCGGGTTCCGTCGGCCCACACGACCGCGTCGCCGTCGAGGTCGGTGAACATCGGCCGCCGCTTCAGGCGGCCTGCCTCCAGGGCGCTCTGGTAGATGCCGGGATCGAGGACGAGGGTGCCGCCCACGTAGCGGACGAGCCACTCGGGCGGCAGGGTGTCGAACCCGGTGCTGGTGAGCCAGTGGTGCAGGTCCTTGCCCTCGCGCAGCTGAGGGAGGAACCGCAGCGGGGCGCGCGTGGCCAGACTCACGTCGGCTACGTCGGCCAGCTCGTAGCCGACCTGGACCGCGGAGTTGCCGCCGCCGACGACAACGATCCGCTTGCCCGCGTACGGCGCGGGAGTGCGGTAGTCCGCGACGTGCAGCACCTGCCCGGTGAAGTCCTGCTGCCCCGGGAACACCGGCAGCCACGGGTTGCCGAAGGCCCCGGTGGCCGCGACGATCCCGCCGGCCCGCAGCGTGGCTCCGCCGGCGGTGCGGACGAGGAAGTCCCCGTCGTCCGCTTCCACGGTCTCGACGCGCGTGTTGAGCCGGATCTCGGCATCCAGCCGCTGCGCGAGGCGGGTGAGGTAGGCGACGACCTCGTCCCGCTGCGGGTAGCGGTCACCGTCCCCGCCGAAGGGGGCGTGCGGCAGGGCGCTGTACCGCGCGGGCGAGAACAGCGTGAGGCTGTCGTAGTACTGCGGCCACGAACCGGCCGCCTGCGCGGACGTCTCCAGCACCACCGGCCGCAGTCCTCGCTCGCGCAGCGCGTGGGCCGCCGCCAGACCGGACTGGCCGCCCCCGATCACCGCGACATCGACGTACTCCATGACCACCCCTCACTTCGATGTATGTCTATGTTGACGTCTATCGAATCAGGTGGGATGCTGGCTGCGCAAGCCATCGACGAATGTCGAAGCACAGGGGAATTGTCGTGAACGCCACCGCCACCGACCGCCTGCCCGTCGTGGTTATCGGGGCCGGCCCCATCGGCCTGGCCGCCGCCGCCCATCTTGTCGAGCGCGGCCTCGAACCGCTGATGCTGGAAGGCGGGCCGGCCGCGGGCAGCGCCGTCCGCGAGTGGGCGCACGTGCGGCTGTTCTCCCCCTGGGACGAGGTGATCGACCCGGCCGCCGAGAAGCTCCTGGCGCCCACCGGCTGGACCCGGCCGGACGGTGCCACGTACCCCAGCGGTGGTGACTGGGCCGAGCAGTACCTGCAGCCGCTCGCCGACGCGCTCGGCGACAAGGTCCGCTTCGGCGCGACGGTGTCCGGAGTCTCGCGTCTGGGCCGGGACCGTGTCGTGGACGCCGAGCGCGAGCAGCAGCCGTTCACCGTCCACGTCCAGTGCGCCGACGGCACCGAGGAGCGGATCATCGCCCGCGCCGTCGTGGACGCCTCCGGCACCTGGTCCGCCCCGAGCCCGGTCGGCGGTGACGGTCTGACGGCCCTCGGCGAGAAGGCGGCGGCCGACCGGATTTCCTACCGCGTCCCCGACCTCAAGGACCCGGCCGTGCGCGCCCGGTACGCGGGCAAGCGCACCGCTGTCATCGGCTCCGGAGCGTCCGCCTTCACTGCCCTTGCCTACCTTGCCGACCTGGCCAAGGCCGAGGACGGCGCCGGCACGAAGGCTGTGTGGGTCCTGCGGCGTGGCATCAGCGGCTCCACCTTCGGCGGCGGCGAGGCCGACCAGCTGCCCGCCCGCGGGGCCCTCGGTCTTGCTGCCAAGGCCGCCGTCGAGGAGGGCCACGCCGACGCCGTCACCGGCTTCCGCACCACGGCCGTCGAGTGCACGGACAGTGGGCTGGTGCTGGTGGCCGAGGACGGCCGCCGCCTCGACCCGGTCGACGAGGTCATCGTGCTCACGGGCTTCCGCCCCGACCTGTCCTTCGTCTCCGAGCTGCGCCTCGGCCTGGACGAGCGCCTGCAGGCCCCGACCGCGCTGGCCCCGCTGATCGACCCGAATGTGCACTCCTGCGGCACCGTCTACCCGCACGGCGTGAACGAGCTGTCCCACCCGGAAGGAGACGTCTACCTGGTAGGCATGAAGTCCTACGGGCGCGCCCCCACCTTCCTCGCCATGACCGGCTACGAGCAGGTGCGCTCCATCGCCGCCGCCCTCGCCGGGGACCGGGAAGCCGCCGAGCGCGTCGAGCTGACCCTGCCGGAGACCGGCGTGTGCGGCGGTGCGGGCCTGTTCGACGAGCCCGACACCACGCCAGCCGACGCGGGCGGCGGCTGCTGCGCGGCCCCGGCCACCCTCCAGATCGGCGTCGGCGCCCCGGCCTCCACCGGCGGCTGCTGACCCGACGGTGACCAGCCTCAACACCCCTCAGGCCGCGACCGGAACCGGGGACCGGTCGCGGCCCCGCGGCGTCCTGCCCGCTCTGTGCGCGACCCAGATCACCAGCTGGGGCATCGTCTACTACGCCTTCCCCGTGCTGAACCCGCAGATCACGGATGACACGGGCTGGTCACCCACAGCGACCACCGCGGCGTTCTCCGGCGCGCTGCTAGTCTCCGCGCTCGTCGGCATCCCCGTCGGCCGTATTCTCGACCGGCACGGCCCGCGTGCCGTGATGACCACCGGCTCGGCGCTCGGCACCGCCGCCGTGCTCGCCGTCGCGTACGCACCCAACCTCGCGCTGTTCACTGTGAGTTGGTTGCTCGCCGGAGTCGCCATGGCCGCCACCTTCTACCACCCCGCCTTTGCCGCCCTGACCCGCTGGTGGGGCAACGACCGCGTCCGCGCGCTCACCGTCGTCACCCTTGCCGGCGGCCTCGCCTCCACCGCCTTCGCCCCGCTGACCGCCACGCTCGCCGAGCACCTGAGCTGGCGCACCACCTACACCGTCCTCGCGGCGATCCTCGCCTTCGTGACCATCCCCGCCCATGCACTCGCCCTCCGCGCACCGTGGCCGCCCGCACCAAAGCGCTCCACCCAACACCCCAGTGACAGCAGGGCCGTTGCGCGCAGCCGTCCTTTCCTGCTGCTGGCCGCCGCACTCACCCTCAACGGCTTCGCGATGTACGCCGTCGTCATCGCCCTCGTCCCCCTCCTGACCTCACGCGGCGCCAGCCCCACCGCCGCCGCCTGGGCACTCGGGCTCGGCGGCGCGGGGCAGACACTCGGCCGCACCCTGTACGCCGCCCTGGCCCGCCGCACCGGCGTCACCGTCCGTACGGTCATCCTGTTCACCGCGGGTGGAGCCACCACCACGGCGCTGGCCCTGGTCTCCGGCCCTCTCCCGCTGCTCGTGCTGCTCGCCATCGCGGCCGGCATGGTGCGCGGCAATCTGACCCTCCTCCAGGCCACCGCCGTCACCGACCGCTGGGGCGCCACCCACTACGGCCGCCTCTCCGGGCTCCTTGCGGCGCCGGCCACCACCGCCTCCGCCCTGGCCCCGTTCGCCGGCGCGGCACTGGCCGGACCCCTCGGTGGTTACCCGGAGCTGTTCATCGCGCTCGCGCTCATTTCAGCGACGGCTGCCGTTCTTGCGCTGGGAGGAGCACCGGCCGATCGGAGGTGACCTGCCGACCGACGCGGGCCGGTGCTCAAGGTCCGTAATTCGCCTCGTCGAAGCGCACGGTGGCGGCTACTGTGGCGCGTCGTGAAGCCGTTCGCCTTCAAGCATGCCGAGGACCTGTGGGCCGAGGGCCAGACACTGCTGCATGTGTACGCCCTCGTCGATCTGGAACGCGACCGCGACTTGGCGGCACTTATCGGAGTGTAGGTTCGCATTTCGCGCGTCCCTTTCTCATTGACGGTGGCCTTTGTCCGGCCCAAAGGACGGCAAGGTGAGACGAACTTCTTGTCCTGCCGCATGGAAGCTGTCGGATTCTCACTCGTTCTCGTTCGTACTGACGGATTCTCATCGCGTCGCGCGCTGAGTGGGGAACCGGAGCGGCCGTGGGGGTCTTCTCGGTCCGTCAACACGACTCCGGCTTCCGCGAACGCCAGGTCGGTTGAGAACGGCGAGGGTCAACGTTCTCAACCGACCTGGCAGCCAGGCAGGTCAGTAGCCCGCTGCCTGCCAGATGCACTGCGACAGGACACTTCTGTCTGATTCATTGGCCCGCAGTAGTGCTGATTCCGTCCTTGGTCTATGCAGCGGCGCGCAGGCCGAGGTCGTCCGCTGCAACTCGCCGTCCTCGGTGAACAGGTCGTTGAGACCGCCGAGGCGCTGGCCGATCAATTGGGGCTAACAGGATGACCGGGCGGCTTTGTGGGGGCCTGCCCGGCCGTGCCCGTTGGCGGTGTCAGCAGCAGCCGTTGGGGGTGCAGCCGGAGAGGACCTGCTCGATCAAAGGCCGTCCGGTCTCGTAGGCGTCGGCGACCGGCAGGACGCGGCCCTCGGGATGTTCGGCGAGCCAGTCCTTCGCGGCGTCCGCGCTGGTGAAGAAGTGGCTCTGGTTGCAGAAGGAGGAGCGGACCGAGGCCGGTGCGCCGGGGGTGACGAGCGAGACCACCGCGCTGGCGGGCTCCACGTTCCTCGGGCCTTCCGGGGTCGCGGTCAGCCGGACCGGTTCGCCGGTTGCGCGGCATGGGGAGGTCACCCTCGCGTTCTCGCCGAGGATGGCGGGGAAGACCAGGGTGTCCAGCGCGCACCAGGTGTAGAAGGTGCGGCCATGCGTCTCGTAGCGGTGCGGGGTGGGGTTGAAGGTGAGGCCGAAGCCGATGATGCGGCCTTCGGCGTCGTACTCGGTGTCCGGCATTGCCGCCAGTGCGGCTTGGACCTCTTCCTCGGTCCGTCCGGCCCGAGCGGCGAGGGCGGTGATGGTGACCGGCTCGCCGGAGACGAGCAGGGTCTGTACGGGGCGCAGCAGCGGGAAGTTGACGCCGGGAGCGCGGTTGACCGCATCCAGGAACCGGGTGGCGAACTGCCGGGTGTCGGTGTCCACGGTGGACTCCTTCCAGGTGTCGGGTTGGTTCGATGCCTGGGACCGTAGGGTCTGCCCCCGGGGTGAGGGTCAAGGGCTCGGGCAGCGTTTCGGGTCGTCCGCCCAGCAGTTCCCGCTTGCGTCGGCGAGCTCGGCCTGGTGCGCCTTCTCGAATGCGTCGATCCTGTCGAGCGTCTGCCCGGCGGCGGCGATGCGGGCCCGCTGCCGCTCCCGGGCCGCCTGTAGCCGCTGCGCGAGAGCCGGTCCGAAGGGGCGGCCGGTGCGCTCCAGGTAGGCGGTGGTCAGCTCGCGGATCTCGGCCAGGGTCAGGCCGAGGCCGCGCAGTTCGCCGATCCATCGCACGCACCACAGGGCGTCCGCGGTGAACAGCCGGTAGCCCGCCGGGCTGCGGCCGAGGGTGTAGATCAGCCCGAGGTCGGTGTACTCGCGCAGTGTCTTGACCGGGACGCCGGTGCGGCGGGAGAGCTCTCCGACGGTCATCGATCGTGCGTGCCCATCGACGGTCACGGCAGCCTCCCTTGATTACTGAGTTTCGCCGCGTGATGTCGCTGGAGCACGCGCCCTGACCTGCGGCGAAGGGCAACCGTGACGCGACATCACACGAAGATCATCAGTAGCGGTGAGCGGCAGGTGCGGGTCAGGAGGCGCAGCAGGACAGCTTGGCCACGTCCCGGGTGTAGGTCTGGGCGGCGAGCTTGAGGCCCTCGGCCATGGTCAGGTACGGGCACCACAGGTCGGCCATCTGCTGCACCGTCATGTGGTTGGCGAGGGCGTAGACGGCGGTGGCGATCACGTTTCCGGCGCCCTCGGCGATGACGTGGGCGCCGAGCAGCCGTCCGGTGCCGGCCTCGGCGACGAGTTTGATCAGGCCGCGGGTGTCGCGGTTGACCAGCGCCCGGGGCACGTACTGAAGTGGCAGCACGCGGCAGTCGCACGCGTAGCCTGCCGCGACGGCCTGGGCGTTGGTGAGACCCGCGGCGGCGATGGCCGGGCTGGTGAAGGTGACCCGCGGCAGGTGGTGGTAGTCCAGGGTGCGCCCGGCTGCGTCGAGGGCGTTGTCGGCGACCAGTGTGCCGTGGGCTGCGGCGACGTACACGAACTGCGGATGCCCGGTGACGTCCCCGGCGGCCCAGATCCGCTCGTTGCCGGTGCGCAGGTGTTCGTCGACGACCACCTCGCCGCGCTCGCCGGTCTTCACGCCCACCGCGTCGAGGCCGAGACCGTCGGTGACGGGGCGGCGGCCGGTGGCGACCAGCAGCTGCTCCGCCGTCAGCTGGAACACCTTGCCCGCTTGGGCGGTGGTGACCGTGTATGCGCCGGTGCCGTCGCGGCGTACGGCGGTGAGGCCGGCGCCGGTGTGCACGGCGATGCCCTCGTCGCGGAAGACGTCCTCGATCACTGCGGAGACCTCGGGCTCTTCGAACGGGGCGAGCCGCTCCAGCGCCTCGACGACGGTGACCTTCACCCCGAGGCGGGCGAAGAGCTGGGCCTGTTCCAGGCCGACGGCGTTCCCACCGACCACGATCATCGACTGCGGCAGGTGGTCCAGTTCCATGGCGGTGGTCGACGTCAGGTAGCCGGCCTCGTCGAGGCCGTCGATGGGCGGCGTCCACGGCGCGGAGCCTGTCACGATCACATAGTGGGCGGCCTCGATCACCGTGGTGGACCCGTCGGCGAGGGCGACCTCCAGGCTGGGGCCGGGGGTGAAGCGGGCGGCGCCGGCCAGGATCGGCCAGTCGTACTCGGCTGCCAGGTCCTCGTACTTGTCCGCCCGCATCGCGTCCACCATCGCCCTCTTGCCGCCGATCAGGGCGGCGAAGTCCACCGGAGCGGCGTCGGTGCTGATGCCGGGGAACGGCTGGGCGAGCGCGGTGTGCCGGGCCTCGGCCGCGGCCAGCAGCGCCTTGGACGGCACACACCCGGTGTTCACGCAGGTGCCGCCGATGGTGCCGCGCTCGACCATCACCACGGATCGGCCCTTGGTACGTGCGGCGATGGCGGCGGCGAACGCCGCCCCGCCCGAACCGATGACGGCCAGGTCGAATCCGGAACGCGTACCGGTCATGGCGCTGCCTCCTCGTTGCGGGCCGGGCCACCTCACTCCCGAGCTGCTATGCGGCTTGCCGAATACCAGACTGCCACCATACTATGCGGATAGGCGAATAGCAGTATGTGGAAAGGCCCTGCCCATGACATCCACGACCGCCCCCGCATCCACCGGCCCGGCCGCCGACAATGAGGTCGCGTGCACCCACCTGGACACCACCGCCCGCTTCTTTAGGGCCCTGGCGGATCCCACCCGGCTGAAGCTGCTGGAGTTCATCCTGCGCGGCGAGCGCACCAGCGCCGACTGCGTCGAGCACGCCGGCATCTCCCAGCCGCGCGTCTCGGTGCACCTGTCCTGCCTCGTGGACTGCGGCTACATCACCGCCCGCCGCGACGGCAAGAAGCTGCGCTACTCCGTGGGCGACCCCCGGGTCGCCGACCTTGTCGTGCTGGCCCGCTCCCTGGCCGCGGACAACGCCACGGCACTGGACTGCTGCCCGCGCATCCCGTCGGCCGACCGCGCCTGACCAGCAAAGGCAGACCGTCATGGCCCCTCCCCGTCCCCCACACCAGCGCGACCCGGACCGCTCCGGCCCCCACATGGCCGTCGCCGGGATCGGCGCCGCCCTGCTGATGATCGTCTGCTGCGCCGCTCCCGCCCTGATCGCCGCCGGTGCCCTCGCCGGGATCGGCGCCTGGATCTCCAGCCCGTGGGTGATCGCCGCCGCGATCGTCCTGGCCGCCGCGGCCGTCACCGTGATCGTGCGCCGCCTCACCCGTGGCGGGGACTGCTGCCCGCCGGAATCCGTCCCCACCGATCCGGCCGACCAGGACCGCGCCGTGGACCCTGCCTTCAAGGAACGCCCGCACCACCTATGACGCACCCGCGGGTGCGTCAGGCGAGCGCGGCAGTCCGGCCTGACGGATCCTCGGGCAAGCGCAGCGTGATCACGTCGCCGGGTGCGCCGGGCTTGGGGCGACGGGGTTCCCGTACCCCCGCGCCACCGGGACCTAAGCCTGAACCGGGCGAGCCGCAGGACGGCGCGAGCCTGAGCACCCGCAGGGTGAACGCGCCCCAGACCAGCGCGACCACCGCGGCGGCCACCCCGGTGGGCAGCGGCACACCGGCTGTCGCACCGCCCGTGAACAGACCGGCGACAGCGGTGCAGGCCACCAGGGACCAGCGGAAACAGCCGCGGTACGTCACCACGGTGCGACCCAGCCGGACGACGCTGCGCGGCCCCTGCCACATGGTGCAGGGCCGCCGCCCACAGCACAGGCAGGAGGCACACCGGGAAGACTCGGCAGAACAGTCCTTGGCCACGGGCGGCCCCCGTCCCCCAGCGCCGAAGCGAGTCGTGACATCCAGCCTGTGCCCGAACCGGTCGGCCGGACAAGCGTCTTGGGCATGAATCCCTGCCCCAGCACGCCAGGCGCAGGGCACGCCGGCGCCCGTACGAACCGGCCCGGGCGGAAGAAATCCGTCGGGGCTGACGCCGACAGGGCCGAAACACGTGCCGGACTGTAAGCGGGATCACCGTAGCCACCGGGGTCGGCGCTCTAGCGTCGCATCATGGACTCTCAGGACCTCCCGGAAGGTGGAAGATCATGATGCGCGCGGTGTGGAACGGCTCGGTGCTGGCGGAGGCGGAGCGCACCGTCGTGGTCGAGGGCAATCACTACTTCCCGCCCCAGTCGCTGCACCCTGAGCACTTCGCGGAGAGCCGGACGAAGTCGCTGTGCTTCTGGAAGGGGCTCGCCCGCTACTACACGGTCACGGTCGACGGGCAGGTCAACGCGAATGCCGCCTGGTACTACCCGCACCCCACCCCGCTGGCCAAGAAGATCAAGAATCATGTCGCCTTCTGGAACGGCGTCACGGTCGAAGCGCCGCCGGAGACCGGCCGGTGAGCGCCCATCGGCTTGCGCGCCTCGCGGCGTGGACGGTCAGTGCTGGGGGCGCTGTGATCGCGAGCTATCTCGGGCTGGTGAGCGGCGCGCTGCCCGTCGATGTGGGCGTCGGGCGGCGCACGCGCGCGCTGGGCCCGCAGACCGTCGACATCGCGGCGCCAAGGGACATGGTCTTCGATGTGATCGCCCAGCCGTATCTCGGGCGGGCCACCCGGGCGATGCGGGAGAAGGTGAACGTGCTGGAGCGGGGCAGCGACATGGTGCTCGCCGCGCACCACACCCCGGTAGCAGGCGGGCGGCTGACCGCGACCACGGTGGAGACGGTGCGGTTCACCCGGCCCGAGCGGGTCGACTTCCGTCTTGTACGCGGCCCGGTGCCGCACGTCGTCGAGGCGTTCGTCCTCACCGACCGCGCCTCCGGCACGCGGCTGGAGTACGAAGGAGCGCTGGGCACCGACCTCTGGTGGCTGGGGCAACGCTGGGGGCAACTGGTCGCCGACCGCTGGGAAGAGACGGTCGCGGGCTCGCTGGCATCGGTCAAAGAGGAAGCGGAACGCAGAGCCCGCCGGTGACGGCACACCGTGTCATGTGGTCCTTCGTCGCCACCGACCACACCGCCCGCGCCGAACCGGCCGACATCCTCGCCGCCCTCGACACCCTCGGCTGAGCCCCGCTCCCGCGCCTGCGCGCCCGTCCGCCCGTCAGCGACGCAACAGATGCCGCACGGTGACAAACCCCTGCATCGCGGCAGCCGGGCGCAGCAGCGCAGGGCGGGGCCGCTCAGGCATCGCGCCGCGTCCGACGGCGACGGCGGTGACCGTGACGACCGGCAGCGCCCATGCCGCGATCGCCGCCGCCCGCACCGTACGGCTGGGTTCGTGCCGCAGGACGAGCCAGGTCCAGAACGCGGCGTCGGCGAAGGAGTCGGCGTAGTCGCCGAACGGGGACTCGGTGGCCTGGTGGCGGGCCAGGCGGCCGTCGGCGAGGTCCGAGGCGATGGCCAGCACGCCCGAGACGCGGCTCGGCGCCACAGAGGTGGCGGGGAGGTTGCCGCGCAGCAGAGTGAGCACATCTGCCGGTGAAAGCCGATCGCGGTGCTCCAGCAGGCCCAGATGGAGGATGGTGAGGGTCCAGCTGGTTGCCACCCACGCCCTGCCTCGCCGGTCTCGGGTGAGGGCGAGTAGCAGGCCGTGCAGCGCGGTGGTCTGGGTGAGTGCCCGGGGATGGTGGGTCGCCTGGCGTACTGATCGCTGGGCGGCCAGCCCCAGGAAGCGTGCTACGCCGCGGGGTCTCCAGTGTTCCTGTTTCAGCGTTGTCAGCAGGGCATCGGTCGCCGTGCGGCTGTCGGTGAGGTCGGCTACGGACACGGCGGTGGGCCTTTCGTCGGGCGCGTCGGGGGTGTGTTGCGCTCACCGTAGGCAGCAGATCCGCCACCGGACCGTGAGCGTGTGGCTTTGTAACCGAGGGCGGGAGTCGTTTCGAGGCGACTGCGGGAGTCACCTTCTGCCGCAGGGGGCCGGATGGGGAAGTCGCAGTCGAAGGTTGATCTTTACGCCGCGATACGCCGTGACCACCGCGGTGGGCTGACCCCGCGGGCTTTGCAGCGCAAGTACAACGTGGCCTGGCGGACTGTGCGGCGGGCTTTGGACAGGCAGTGGCCGCAGGAGCGGAGGAAGCCGCGCCGGCGGGAGTTGCGGCTGGATCCCTAGGTTTCGGGCTGGCCGAAGACTTTCACCGACCTGCGGCTGTGCTCGGCCATCGTCGGCCGGCTGACCTTCAACGCGATCATCCAGACCGGCACCGAGTCCTATCGCCTCGCCCACACCAAGGCCCAGGCTGAACGCGCCGCAGCCAGCTGGCATCCGGGCAGGCTCCGGGCATGTCGGTGCGTGATGCCCGGAGCCGCCCAACCGGCCGGTTCACCGGAGAGGATGCAGCCCATGCCCGCGCGGGAGAGCAGGACGCGGAGCCGCCGACACAAGTGCACAACGTTGTGCCGCTCCAGGTCAACGACACGTGCACCGGCAAGGGCACGCATCCAGCACGGACGGCACTGCGATCACGCTTGTCTCAGCCAAAATGGGTGATGAGGGTTTCCGGTATTCTTCATCGCCCATCAAACGGGAGACGGGGCGGAGATGGCTGATGACGCCACGGATCACCAGGACCGCCGGTGGACGTTCCTGACCAACCATGCGCGGGTGCTCGCCGCGATCGCCCGGGATCCCAACGTACGGTTGACCCAGGTCGCTACCGCCTGCCAGATCACCGAGCGATCCGCCCAGCGCATCGCGGCCGATCTCGAAGAGGCCGGTTATCTGCACAGACAACGGATCGGCCGGCGCACCCAGTACCTCGTCAACCGCGACTGGCCCTTCCGGCATCCGGCGGAGGCCGGCCTGTCCATCGGTGTCCTCCTGGAGTTCATGGCCGGCCACGCGCTCCAGAACACGGACACCGACGCCGCGCAGCGAGAGGAATGCCAGACGTGACGGCACGAACCAGTGACATCGAGAAGGCAGCCGGGGTGCTGCGCGCCGGGGGTCTGGTGGCTCTGCCGACCGAAACTGTCTACGGTCTGGGCGCCAACGCCGAGGATCCCGCCGCGGTCGCGCGCATCTTCCAGGTCAAGGGGCGCCCACCCTCCCATCCGCTGATCGTCCACATCGCCGGCGCGGAGCACCTGGGCGACTGGGTCGAGGACGTGCCCGCCACCGCGCGCCTGGTGGCCGAACGCTTCTGGCCGGGGCCGATGACGCTGGTTCTGCGGCGCGGTCGCCGGGTGCCCCTGGAGGCGACCGGTGGACTGGAGACGGTGGCCGTACGCGTGCCCGATCACCCCGTGGCGCTCGCGCTGCTGTCGGCCTTCGGCGGCGGTGTGGCGGCCCCATCCGCCAACCGCTTCGGCTCGGTCAGCCCCACCACCGCCGACCACGTCCGTGCGGAGCTCGGCGATGCCGTCGACTTTGTGCTGGACGGCGGCGCTTGCGATGTCGGCGTTGAGTCGACCATCGTCGACGCCACGGGCGAGATCCCGAGCGTCCTTCGGCCCGGCGGGGTGACGCGCGAGGACCTCGAAGCGGTGCTGGGGCGCCCGCTTACGGTCCCCTCGACGAGCCGTGTCCGGGTGCCGGGCCAGCATCCGTCACACTACGCGCCGCAGGCGCGGGTCGTCCTCGTCGAGCCGGAGAAGGTCGTCGCCGAAGCGGAGCTCGCGCAGGAGCTGGGCCACCAGGTGGGCGTGTTTCTTCCCCCCTACCTCGCTGACGCTCCGGTGAAGGCGCACGCCGTGGTGGCGGTCCCCGCTTCGATGGCCGCCTACGCGCGCGGGCTGTACGGGTTCCTGCGCGAACTCGACCAGCAGGGGTGCGACCTCATCGTCGCGTCCCTGCCGATGGAGGAGGGGCTGGGACTGGCGATCGCCAACCGGCTCCGCCGCGCCGCGGGACCCCGGCCCTCTTAAGAGGCCAGCATCGACGCCGTGCGATGCTCCCACAGCGCCCACCGGATGCGCGTCCGACCCCGCGCAAGGCCGGGGCCCCTGGAAGGAACAGCCACGGTCGGGGCGGTCAGGATGCGGCGGGGACTGCCTCGTCGAGACCGCGGGACGCGACGAGCTGCGCGCTGCCGTCGGCCAGGCGGTAGCACAGGCCCACCACGGCGGCCTGGCCGGCGGACACCTTCTCGGCGAGTACCCGGGAGCGGTCCAGCAGCAGGTCGACGGTGTGCCGTATGTGCTCGGCGAGGATCTCCTCCGGCTCGACCCGTCCGGCGGCCCGCGCCGCCAGCACACTGGGAGTCACCCGCTCGACGACGTCCCGGACATACCCGGCTGGCGCCATGCCGTCCTCCAGCGCGGCGCACGCCGCGCCCACCGCGCCGCACGAGTCGTGACCGAGCACCACCACCAGCGGACAGCCCAGCACGCCCACGCCGTACTCGATGCTGCCCAGCACCTCCGCACCCACGACGTGGCCCGCGGTACGCACCACGAACAGATCGCCCAGGCCGCGGTCGAAGATGATCTCGGCGGCCAGGCGGGAGTCGGAACACCCGAACAGCACGGCGAAGGGCTGCTGGGCCGGTGCGATCTCGGCGCGGCGGGTGGCGTCCTGGTTCGGGTGCTCGGGAGTGCCCGCGACGAAGCGCTGGTTACCGGCCAGCAGCAGCTCGAAGGCTTCGGAGGGCGTCGGGGTCTGGATCTCGGTCATGGCCGCAGCCTACGAGCCGGCACCCGCCGTCGCACCGCCTGGTCCCGCCGGAACTCTCCGCGCCGGGCCACGCTGACGGCCTGGGCATCACCCCAAGGCGCCGGGCCAGAGCGGCCTCGACGCGGAACCTCAGCGCGCGGCGCAGCTGCCCCTCCCCGTACGGCCGACCGACTGCACGCACCGGACGCGACGCCCGGCCACCATGGTCCACAACCGTCCGCTCGTCCTCCACGCCCGCACAACGAGCGAGGCGCCGCTCACGCTGTCGGCCGAACGAGGGCCCACCATGCGGACTCGGGGGTCGGCGACATTGATCTTGATCCGGTAAGGGCGGCTCAGCGCCAGTCTTCGTTTGGACGTTCCTCACTGCACATGCTTCCGAGACCGCTCCATTTTCCATCCCCGAGGCCGGTTCAGAAGCAGAGCGCTGGCATGTCGGCTCCAGCATCAGATTCTCAGCCGCCGAACACCGCTTCTGCGTCGGTGACGGTGTCAAAGGCCCGCAGGACGTGATCCGCTCCGGTCATCTCAAGGACCCGCCGCAACGGCTCAGGCACACACGCCAGCACCAGCACCGCGCCGACTGCGTCCGCTTGCCGGCGCGCTCCGAGCAGCACATTCAGCCCGGCCGAGTCGCAGAACGACACCCCGGACAGCTCCAGCACGATGAAGCGCTCGGCCCGGACGATCAGCTCCTTGAACCGGGCACGGAACACCGGATCGGTCAGGTAGTCCATCTCGCCGCTGACCCTCGCCACCAAACAGCGGCCAGAGGTGATCGTCTCGACGGAGGGATCAGCCACAACGTTCTCCCAACCGTCTCACCAAGAGACAGCGCGGCGGAGTTCTTGTCCGGAGCCTAGCGATCCTCCAGCAAGGCCACGCAAGAACCGTATGCCTTCCCCTCATGACTGCCGCTCTCGTGTCAACGATCGGCCCGCTGCGTCAGCCCTGACGGGCTGACGCAGCGGCATAGTGACATCAAATCTCTCATCGACATTGATCATGTAGACGACCGGCGGGTGACTCCCGAACTCGTGTCGAAATGACGTCCACTGAAAGGGACACAGCCAAGCGCGCTCACCGATCGGCCGTAGCGTCGTGCGGTGGGAGACCGCGGTCGCCGCCTCCCTGTCGGCGGCCAGGGCGGAAGCCGAACGCCGGGCCGGCCGCCGGTGAACGCGGAGCGGGTTCGGTGAGCGCGCTTACAGTTCCCGGCGCTGCGGCGGCCGTAGCGTCGCGGGTGTGGTGCTACGACTCGTGCTCGGCACGATCTACACGGCGATGGGTATCGGCCAGCTCACCTCCCTCGACCGCATGCCCGGGATTCTGGCCGCCTATGGGCTGGTGGACGGCGCCGCCGCCGGCGTCCTGGCGGCCGGGCTGATCGTCGGCGAGCTGGTGTGCGGCCTGTGGTTTCTGACCCGCCCGCGGTCGACGGCGATCGCCCCGGTGTGGGCGTACACCGCGGTGTCCGTGGTGTGGAGCGCCCTGGCGGTGCAGGCGTACGTCCGCGGGCTGACGGTGGCCAACTGCGGCTGCTTCGGGGTCTACCTGACGCAGCGGCTCGGCTGGTTCGTCCTGCTGCAGGACGCGCTGACGCTGCTGTACGCGGGGCTGCTGCTGCGCGGCGCCCGCCGCACACCAATTGCGCGTGGTGACCACACCGGGGAGCGAGAACACGACAACGGCGAAGCGAAGGCGGAGACGCGATGACGGTGGACAACACGCCACGTCCGGCACCGGCGGCAGCGGGGGCGGCCGACCCGCCGCAGGCCAAGAAGGAACGGGACGAGGTCTTCATCGAGTTCACCAAGTCGATCTGCCCCCTGTGCAAGACGCCCATCGACGCCCAGGTCAACATCCGCGAGAGCAAGGTCTACTTGCGCAAACGCTGCCGCGAGCATGGCGAGTTCGAGGCCCTGGTGTACGGGGACGCCGAGGAGTACCTGGCCTCCGCCCGGTTCAACAAGCCGGGCACGATCCCGCTGGCCTTCCAGACCGAGGTGAAGGACGGCTGCCCGTCGGACTGCGGCCTGTGCCCGGAGCACAAGCAGCACGCCTGCCTGGGCATCATCGAGGTCAACACCGACTGCAACATGGACTGCCCCATCTGCTTCGCCGACTCCGGCCACCAGCCGGATGGCTACTCCATCACCCACGAGCAGTGCGAGCGGATGCTGGACGCGTTCGTGGCCTCCGAGGGCGAGGCGGAGGTGGTGATGTTCTCCGGCGGCGAGCCCACCATCCACAAGCACATCCTGGACTTCATCGACCTCGCCCAGGCCCGCCCGATCAAGAACGTGAACCTCAATACGAACGGCATCCGGCTCGCTTCCGACACACCGTTCGTCGCCGAGCTGGGCAAACGCAACCAGGTGCCGGGACGGTCGGTGAACATCTACCTGCAGTTCGACGGCTTCGACGAGCGCACCCACCGGGAGATCCGCGGCCGGGACCTGCGCACGTTCAAGCAGCGAGCGCTGGACAACTGCGCTGAGGCCGGCCTGACGGTGACGTTGGTCGCCGCCGTCGAGCGCGGCCTGAACGAGCACGAGCTTGGCGACATCATCGAGTACGGCATCGACCACCCGGCGGTGCGCTCCGTGGCCTTCCAGCCGGTCACCCACTCCGGCCGCCACGTCGCCTTCGACCCGCTGCAGCGGCTCACCAACCCCGACGTCATCAAACTGATCAACGCCCAGCGGCCCCAGTGGTTTCAGAAGGGCGACTTCTTCCCCGTCCCCTGCTGCTTCCCGACCTGCCGCTCCATCACCTACCTGCTGGTCGACGGCGAACCGGGCAACCGCACCGTCCTCCCGATCCCGCGGCTGCTCCAGGTCGAGGACTACCTCGACTACGTGGCCAACCGCGTCCTGCCCGACGCCGGCATCCGCGAAGCCCTGGAGAAACTCTGGTCTGCATCCGCGTTCATGGGCACGCAGACGACCCAGGAGAAGCTGCGCGCCACCGCCGAGGCACTGGACTGCGCGGACGCCTGCGGCATCGACCTGCCCGAGGCCGTGAAAGACCTGAACGACAAGGCATTCATGATCGTCGTGCAGGACTTCCAGGACCCCTACACCCTCAACGTCAAGCAGCTGATGAAGTGCTGCGTAGAGGAGATCACCCCCGACGGCCGCCTGATCCCGTTCTGCGCGTACAACTCCGTCGGCTACCGCGAACAGGTCCGCGAGCAGATGTCCGGCGTGCCCGTCGCCCCGGTCGCACCCAACGCCCTGCCACTCGCCGACCGCCTCACCGCGACGCCGTACGGGTCGAAGACCGCGAGCACCGCCACCGCAGAAGCGGAGTCCCCGTCATGACCCAGCCCCCAACCGGCGAGGAGCTGAAGGCGTGCTGCGCCGCCGCGTACTCCGCCGACATCGTGACCCTGCTGCTCGGCGACTCCTACCACCCCGGCGGCACCGCCCTCACCCGTCGCCTCGCCGACGCCCTCTCCCTCGCACCGGGCGCACGGGTCCTCGACGTCGCCTCCGGACGCGGCACCACGGCCCTGCTCATGGCCGACGCCTACGGCGCCGAGGTCGACGGGGTGGACTACTCAGCCGCCAACACCGCCCTCGCCCAAGGCGCCGCCCAGGCCGCAGGACTCGCCGACACCGCGCGCTTCACCACCGGCGACGCCGAGCACCTGCCCTACGCGGACGGCATCTTCGACGCGGTGATGTGCGAGTGCGCCCTGTGCACCTTCCCCGACAAGCAGCGCGCCGCCGCCGAGTTCGCCCGCGTGCTGAAGCCCGGCGGCCGAGTCGGCATCACCGACGTCACCGTCGACCCTGCCCGGCTCCCGTCCGAGCTCACCGGCCTCGCCGCTCACATCGCCTGCATCGCCGATGCCCGGCCACTAGCCGCATACGCAGACCTCCTCACCACGGCGGGCCTGCGCACGCTGCGCACCGAACGTCACGACGGGGCGATGCTGCGGATGATCGACCAGATCGAGGCACGGCTCCAGCTGCTGCGCATGACCGCGCCGGCCAAGCTCACCGCCGCGGGCGTCGACCTCGACGCCGCCCCCACGGTCCTGGGCGCGGCCCGCACGGCGGTCGCGGACGGTGTCCTCGGCTACGCCCTGCTGATCGCTGAGAAATCCCCCTGACGGCCGCACCGTCTACCCGCCGGTACGTAAGCGCCCTCACATTCCCGCACCCGTCACCCGCCCTAGCGTCAGCACCAGAGCAGGCTTCCCATCCAGGAGAGGACTTCCGTCATGGCAACCACTGTGCACGTCTCCCCACGCACCGCCGTCGTCCCCCTCTACGCGGTCTACGGCGCCGCCGCCGGTGTGGTCGGCGGCATCGGGATGGGCATCTGGATGTCGATCTCCCGGCCGATGATGGACACCGCGATGATCACCATGGTCGCCGGTCTCCTCGGCTCCACCAACGCCTTCGCCGGCTGGCTGATCCACCTGGCCATCGCCGTCTTCGCCGGCACCGGCTTCGGCGTGCTGCTCGGCCAGTACGCCCAGAAGATGGCGCCCGCGGTGATCCTCGGACTGGTCTACGCCGCCGTGTGGTGGACCGTCGGCGCGCTGTGGATCATGCCCGCCAACATGGGCATGCCGGTCTTCGAATGGAACGACGTCACCAGCTCCAGCCTCGGCGCCCACCTGGTCTACGGACTCCTGGCCGGCCTGGCCTTCTCCTGCATCGCACAGGTGACGGGCAAGCGGACGGGCCCGGCCCGAGGATGACACCAACACCACCCGCGTCAACGCCCGGCGCCGGCACGCCCCGGCCGGGGGCCACCGAGCGTCGCGGCGCCGCAGACCTGGGGGTGATGCCCTACTGTCTGGCTGAGGGCGCCGACGCGCTGGCCAGCCCGGTGTGGGGCGCCGCACCCCCGCCCTGGGCCCCGGGGCGACGCGAGGAGACCAACCGCATGACCGAGCCCGCCGACGAGGAGCGCACCTGGTGCATCTCCGAGGTCGACATCTTCCGCGACCTCTCGGAGGCGGAGATGGACGCCATCGCCGCCGCGGCCCCCATGAAGACCTACGCCGCCGGGGAGATCCTGCACTCCCCGCAGCAGCCCAGCGAGGTGCTGTTCATCCTCAAACGCGGCCGGGTGCGCATCTTCCGGGTCTCCGCCGACGGCCGCGCCCTGACCACCGCGATCATCAGCCCCGGCACGATCTTCGGCGAGATGGCGCTGCTCGGCCAGCGCATGTACGACAACTTCGCCGAGGCCCTCGACGACGTCACCGTCTGCGTGATGAGCCGCGCCGACGTCCACCGCTTCCTGCTGTCTGACGCGCGGATCGCCGCCCGGATCACCGAGATCCTCGGCCGCCGCCTCGCCGACCTCGAACAGCGCCTGTCCGACAGCGTCTTCAAGTCCGTGCCCCAGCGCATCGCCACTACGCTGACCACGCTCGCCAGCCGGGCAGACACCCCGGCGGGCAAGCTCCGGCCCGGCACCCGTCACCCGCAGATCACCCTCACCCACGAACAGCTTGCCGCGCTCGCCGGGACCTCGCGGGAAACCACCACCAAGGTCCTGCACGAGTTCGCCGACCGCGGCCTGCTCCGCCTGGCCCGGGGCCGCGTCACCGTCCTGGATCCCGCCCGCCTGCTCGACGAAGCCGGATAACCCCCACGGCGCGACGAAGGTGCTCCTGACACTGGCACGGCTCAGGGCGAGCCACGCCCCGGTGGTACGGGGAGACCACCGGGGCGGGTTGCCAGGATCGTAGCGGCGCGCTGCCCCTGCCGGATCGCTACGACGCGGTCTTCTTGACCATGGTCTTGCCGCAGCAGCACGTCGGGCTCAGCTGGCCCGTGCACGTCGGCGGCGCGGCCTTGGTCACCGTCAGCTCACAGCCGCACGCCGGATCGGGGCAGCGGTAGACCTCACCTTCGCGGAACGGCATGGCGATCACCTCACTCGTCGCGGCCTCGCCGTACCCCTGCGACGCTAGAACCTGGCCCCCGGGGCAAGGTCAACCATGGGAGGGAAGGAGGTTGTGGCCATGGCATTCTCGGGACTGACGATCGGGCAGGCCGCCAAGGCCGCCGGGGTCACGCGCAGGGCGGTGCGGGTATACGAAGCCAGGGGACTGCTGCCCGCCGCTGAGCGAACTGGTGCCGGCTATCGGCTCTACGCCGAGCGTGACATCGAGCGCCTGGCCTTCATTCGCCGGGCCCGTGCCCTGGGCCTGCACGTGGACGGCATCCGCGAGGTCCTCGCCATCTGTGACGGCGGCACTCAGCCGTGCGGCACGGTCCGCGCCCTGCTCGACGCGCGGATCGCCGAAATCGATGCCACCGTCGCCGAACTCCTCGCTCTGCGCAAGACTCTCACCGACATCCGTCAGCGAGCTGACGCCCGGGCAGAAGGCGAACCTGCCACCGTCTGCGCGATCATCGAGGGCTTGTAGGACGGGTCGGTCCCGCGGTCACCAAGATCTTCAACTGCGGTGCAGGTGGGCCCCTGCCACCTGCGGGATCATCTACAGCCATTCCTTGCCGTGGAAGACCCGGTAGACCAGGGCGACCACGCCGACGGTGGTGAGCAGGACCATGGGGTAGCCGAGGTACCAGCGCAGTTCGGGCATGTGGTCGAAGTTCATGCCGTAGACGCCGAACACGGCGATGGGTACGGCGATCATGGCGGCGATGGCGCTGATGCGGCGCATGTCGTGGTTCTGCTGGACGCCGGTCCGGGCGAGAGCCAGTTCCAGGGCGGTGTCTACCAGGTCGGTCAGGGTGGTGAGGCGTTCGGCTGCCTGGGTGAGGTGGTCGTGGACGTCCCGGAAGTACGCCGCTACCTCCTTGTCGACTCCCGGCACGCGGCGTTCGGCGAGGTCACGCAAGGGGAGGCCGAGGGGGAGGATCGTGCGCCTGAGTTCGACGAGTTCGCGTTTGAGCTGGTAGATGCGGCCGATCTCGCGGGTGTTGTCGGGTGAGAAGGCGTCGGTCTGGACCTCGTCGGCGTCCGTTTCGAGGGCATCGAGGACGTCGAGGTACTGGTCGACGACGGTGTCGGTGATGGCGTGCAGGACGGCGGTGAGGCCGTGGGCGAGCAGTTCGGGTTCGGCCTCCAGTTGGCGGCGGACGCCGGTGAGCTGCGGGGAGGGGCCGTGGCGGACGACGACGATGAAGTCGGCGCCGATGAAGGCCATGATCTCGCCGGTGGCGATGACGTCCGTGGTCGGGGTGAGCTGTTCGTGTTCGACGTAGACGGCGCTTCGCATGGCGACGAAGAAGGTGTTGTCGTAGCGCTCCAGTTTGGGGCGCTGGTGGGCGTGGAGTGCGTCCTCGACGGCCAGTGGGTGCAGGGCGAAGGCGCGGGCGACGGCCTGGAGTTGGTCCTCGGTGGGTTCGTGCAGGCCGATCCAGATGAAGCTGCCGGGAGTGGTGCGGGCGGTGTCCAGGGCGTGGTCGAGGGGGAGGTGGCCGGGGCGGCGGCGTCCGTATTCGTACAGGGCGCAGTCGACCACGGAGGACGGGTGCTGTGGCGTGGTGCGGTCCGTCATGTCGGCTCCTGACGACGGGCACGTGCTACAGGGTGAACGGCCCGTTACCATATTTGCATGGATGTGCAAACTCTGTCGTGGGATTCGGACGCCGCCGATCGGGCGGTGGCGGTGCTGAAGGCGGTGGCCGATTCCTCCCGGTATCGGCTGCTGTGGGCGCTCAGCCGCGAGGAGCTGCCGGTGAGCAGGCTCGCTGAGATCCTGGGCGCGCATGTTGCCGCGACCTCGCAGCACCTGGCGAAACTGCGTGCCGCCGGTCTGGTGACCTCCCGGCGTGAGGGGACGCGCATCTACTACCGGGCCGGTCAGCGGGTGCGGGGGCTGTTGGAGGAGGCTTCGCTGGTCGCGGACGCCGCCGAGAGCAGCGATGGCCACGGTGGCGCAGCCCCGCAGACCGTGGCGACAGCTGCCCAGGAACAGCCCGTACCAGCCGCCCGTGTGCGCAGGGCGCGCCCGGCGACCGCCCAGTAGGGGGCGGCACGCCGACTGAGCACGCCCTGCCTCCGCTCACCTCAGCCGGTGGTAGCGGAGGTGTCCTCGTCGAGGCGGTATTCCTGCGGGCCGGCGTCGTAGGAGAACAGCTCGGCGTAGCGGCCCCAGTCGGTGGCGGTCTCCAGCTGCTGGTCGACCTGTTCGCTGGTGTAGTGGTGGGCGAGCAGGTCGCGGAAGAGGCCGGCACCCTGGGTGTGGTCGGCCTGCTGGCGGAGGCTGTTGGTGATCAGTTTGATCAGCGGGACGTCCAGGGCCGCGGTGGCGAAGAGGGTCTTGGACTCCTGCACGTCGGCGCCGGCGAAGGCGGCTCCTGTGTCGGTGAGCAGCAGGTCGTTCTCGCTGACCTTGGCCAGGCCGAGCAGTTCGAGGGCGTCGACCAGGGGCAGGACGTCGTCGACGTCCAGGCCGAGGTCGTCGGCGAGTTCCACCAGGTCGCATTGGCCGCTTTGGTGGGCGACCATCTCCGCGAGTCCTGAGAGGCTGTCGACGCTGGCGGTGGGCAGCGGGGTGTTGGCGACGGTGCGCTTGTCCAGCTGGACCGTCTCGGTGCGGCCGGGCAGGCGGGTTTCCTTGGGGCGGCCGGTCATCACGGCGTAGACGCGGTCGATGAGGTCGGCGAATGCGGCGGAGTCGCGGTCGCGCGGGCGGTCCAGGCCTACCTCGATGGTCTTGCGGATGGTGCCGTAGGGGCGGGAGTCCAGGACGACGATGCGGTCGGCCATGAGGACGGCTTCTTCGATGTTGTGGGTGACCAGGACGACCGCGCGGGTGGGGAACTGGCCGGACTCCCACAGCTCCATCAGCTCGCCGCGCAGGTTCTCCGCGGTGAGCACGTCGAGGGCGGAGAACGGCTCGTCCATCATCAGCACGTCCGGCTCGACGACCAGGGCGCGGGCGAAGCCGACGCGCTGGCGCATGCCGCCGGACAGTTCCTTGGGGTAGGCGGACTCGAAGCCGTCCAGGCCGATCAGGTCGATGGCCTTGAGGGCCGCCTCGGCGCGTTCGGCGGCAGGCACGCCGCGGGCCTCCAGGCCGAGTTCGACGTTCTGGAGCACGGTCAGCCAGGGCAGCAGTGCGAAGGTCTGGAAGACCATCGCCGTGCCGGGGTTGGCGCCGGTCAGCGGGGTGCCGCGGTAGGCGATGGTGCCGGAGCTGGCCGGGATCAGTCCCGCGAGGCAGCGCAGCAGGGTCGACTTGCCCGAGCCGGACTTGCCCAGCAGGGCGACGATCTCGCCGGCCCGCACCTTCAGGTCGATGCCGGCCAGGACGGGCAGTTCGCCGTCGGCGCCGGCGTAGGACTTGGTGACGCCGGTGGCTTCGAGGAGGATCTCGCCGTCGGCGGCGCGCGGCAGCACAGCCGGAGCAGTGGTGGTGGTCTTCTTGCGCAAGACGTCGGCGAGGACCGATCGCGCGGGGCCGACCGCGCCGACCAGCGCGGCACCCGCGTTGCTGCCGGCGCTGTCGGCCACCGAGGACGCCGCACCGAGCCGGGCGTTCGTGCCCTGCAACTGGTGGGGCTCGACGAGGACCGGCAGGAGGCTGATCGCGGCGGCGTCGTGCACTACCTGGGCCGCCCCGAGCGCGAGCACGACCACGTACAGCTGGACGACGGTGAGCTCGTTGGCGAGGGCGTCGGCCGGAATGGTGATCAGGGCAGCGGCTGCAGCCAGGTCCGACGCGATCAGCTGAGGGCGCTTCGCGTAACGGTCCGACATGGCACCGGCCCACAGCGCGACCGCGTTCGGAAGCCGGCCGAGGAACGCGAGCACGGCGACCTCGGTGGTGGACGCGCGCAGCTCCAGGATGGCGAGAGCGGGGATCGCGATAGTGCTCACCGCCGATCCGGACAGGCTCGCGGCGTCGCTGCCGAGCAGATACCGGAAGGGCCGACTCGCCCATGCCGTCCTGCCTGGCGGCTGCGGGGTAGCCGTCACCCTGTCTCACCCCCGGGCCTTTGCTCGGGGCCGACGACGTTGGCGTACAGGCGGCGGGCGGTGAAGTGGCGCAGGACCATGACGTGGGAGATGCTTCGGTAACATCACTCATGGGCGGTCCTCCCGCATCAGCCGGTCCAGGGTCCGGCGGCCCCGGGCGGTGACGTCAGGGTCGTTGTTGTCCGGGCCCCAGGCCAGGCAGTTGACGGCATCCAGCGCGATCAGGCAGCGCAGCGCGAGCCGTTCGGCGTTGGTGAGCGGTCTTCCGTACCCCTGGAGGAAGGCGTGCTCGCGGTCGGGGTGGTCGAGCCACTCGGTCGCGGCGAGGATGACGAGGTCCTGCACGAGGGCGGCTGGGCGGGTCCGCTCGTAGTCGATGAGGGCGAGCTGTCGGATGGGGCGGGACCACATCCAGTTCCGGGGCTGGTTGTCGCCGTGGATGAAGCCGACGGGCACCCGGTCGACACGGCGGAGCCGGTCGGCGTGGTCGCGGACTAGCTGCCGCTCCGGTTCGGTGAGCCGGTCACCGGCCCGGGCGAGGTGCTTCTCCACGCCGTCGGCCGCCAAGCTGAGGGCAGCTTCGGCCTCGATACGGTCCGGGCCCTTGAGCTCACCGGCCTGGTAGAGGCGTGCGAGGAGCGTGCCGGCCTGCCGGTACGCGGCCCGCTGTTCGGCCGCACTCAGGTTGATGGTCGGCACCGGGTGGCCCGGGACCGCGGTGAGCAGCAGCGCGAGATCCTCCGCCCGGCTGTCGAGGAGCTGAGGTGCCCGGCCCTGGCCGAGGGCGGGTACGACATGGCGGTAGGCCCGGTTGTGGACGGGGTTTCTCGCTGACCGTTGACCGCCCTGGGGCTGAGTTGTTCGAGCGGGGGCCGGGAACAGACATCTGCCACGGAAGGGCTGTACAGCGGCGGTAGCTGTCATGAGGCCACGCTGGCAGTGGGGGCGAAGCGGAGGCAGGCGCGGACCTTTCGTCCTGGCGGTTGTAGCGAGGCCGGCGTCGGCCGTCAGGTTTTTCAGCCGGGGTCGGTCCCGGGACCATGGGGCGCCCCCGTGAGGTGAACCGTCCGTGTTGGTGCCGGGAGGCGGGGGCTTGCCGGGAAGCAGCCAGCTAGTGCCCAGGCCGTGGCGAGCAGTCCCGTGCCGGTGAGCGAGGCTCCTGCGGTACGGCGAACAGGGTGCGTCGGCTCAATGGCACACCGACGAGATGGTTATGCCGGTGATTGTCATCCCTCCCCGCTGCCGCTGCCGTCGCACGGCCCTGACCGTAATGTCGCCCAGCGAGTGACCGATCATGGGTAGTTGGGCAATAAAAAGCCCGTAGCTGGGCTATCGCCATATGTTCTGCCGTACGCGAGTACAGGGTGATGCGGACTATGCGCCGGTGGCGGTCACCGGCGCTGGTTCGGCGACGAGGTGGGCATCGCGTGGCAGTGGGAGGTAGAACGGGCTGCCGGGACTTGCCTTGATGTCGTGGTCAGTGCCGCCGGGGGCCGGAGGTTGATGCCGAAGTCGGGCCGGTGGAGCCGAAGACCATGCCTTCCCGGCCGATGCGGATGATCCGCGGCTCCTTGCTTCCCACCGTGATCGGTTCGGCGGCGTCCGGGCGCTGCGCTGAACGGCTGTGGGGTTGACGTCGGTGCCGGCCTATTCCTGCTGGGATACGTCGTCTACGCGGGCGAGGTTTGCGGTGGTGCCACCGTTCATGGTCACGGGTACGGCGAAGACGGCGGATGCCTGGGTGATCCGCATGGCCTCCGGTTTGGGCCGGACCTCGAAGGACCGGATGGCGACACGCTCCAATTGGGAGAAGAATTTGAGTTGGAGATAGCGGGCGCGCACCGGCGAAAATGGTGGCCGTGTGTAGTGAACCTCCCGAACGACATCGCGGAACGGCGCCACTTGCATGAATTGTTCGCCATCCAGGGAGTAGTTCAGGTGGAAGGTCCCGACAGTGGAGTGGTCGCCGTCCGGCGTGCCGAAGTAGATGTCCACGTGTTCGATCGGCTGCTCCGTGCCGAGGTCGACGACTACCCATTTTGTTGAATCGGGGCGCGTGGCACTCAGGTAGTAGGTCTCGAGGTCTGCGTCGAACATGAGGTCGGTGGTGTGGTCGTCGGCGACACCGAGCATCGTGCTGGCGGTCCGCAGAAGGTGGGGCATCACGAGTTCGCCGTGCACGGTGAGGTGCCGGACTTCGAGGTCGGGCCGGTTGACGGTGACATAGGTATTGATGGTGCGTTCGGCTGTTCCGGTGCCGTGTTGGATGCGGCCGCGGAGGTAGAACATGGTGTTGCGGCGGATGTCCTGGACGGGGAAGGTGCTGTAGTTGGTGACGTCGATTTCGGTGTTCTCGTAGAGCAGGGTGTAGGTGGCGCCTTCGGAGCGTTGCCAGGTGAGGGTGACGGGGTCGCCGTTCTCGATGTAGGCGGAGTGGGGTTTGAGGTCGCGCAGGTAGAACCCGGGTGGGAATTTGCCGATGGACAGGGTCTGCTGTTCGGTGCGCCAGTTGTTGGTGCCGGGGGTGCGCCATTTGAGTTCGATGATGACGGGGGCGGTGCCGACCTGGCGGTTGATGCGCAGCCGGTTGAGCTGGAGGGTGATGCCTTGTTCGGGGGTGAGTGTGGCGTGGCCGGTGTTGGGTGTGAACAGGATCCGTTCGTTCGCGGGGTCGGGGGTGCCGGTCCAGCCGGGGAGGTTGATGGAGGTCTGCGCGCCGGTGAGGTCAAGAGCCAGTTGCCAGGCTTCCGTGCCAAGGGGCACGTATACGGAGATCTCGTTGGTCTCGATGGGGGTGGGGGCGATGCGGCTGCCGACGATAATCAGGTCACCGGTCTCGACGGTGCCGGCCGGGCTGACGGTGAGCGGGTCGGGAACGGTGGTGAGGGAGTACTGGAGCTGGTTGCCGAAGTCGGCGGCCGTCTCGGGGTCCGAGGCGGCGGTGGTCTGGGTGACGATGCCCATGCGTGTGGTGGCCTTTCGCGGTGAGGTGAGTGGGTTCAGCGGGTGGCGTCGGCGGCGTCGTTCAGGACGAGGAAGCCGGACCGGATTTCGGGGTCGCCCAGGGGCAGGTCGCCGGGGTCAGGGACGGTGACGGGCAGGGTGCGCCAGGCGCCGGTGGTGCCGGTGGGTTCGGTCCAGGTCCAGGTGCCGGTGGCGGTGGCCGGGTGGGGCATGACGGCGGTGCGGGGGTCGGGGGTGGTGGGGGCGAGGAGGGGGCCGGTGCGGAAGCAGACGGCCATGCGCGCCAGGGCTTGGGCGGTGTACTGCTGGGGGACGTGGACCGAGGAGACGGGGAGGATGTCGGTGGTGGCGTGGACGGCGGCGCGCGGGTCGGTCAGGAGGGTGACGGTGGCGGTGCTGGTCCCTTCGAAGGCGAGTTTGAAGCGGTCGCCGGTGCCGATGGGGCGCAGGTAGCCGCCGTGGTTCCCGGTCGGCTCGGTGATGGTCTCCAGGTGGGTGTATTCCTCGTTCAGGACGTAGGCGAGCAGGCCGTCTTGGGTGTTGGTGGTCTGGCCGAGGCGTACGGTCCAGTCCCAGGCGGGTAGCTGGGCGGGGTGGTTTTCGGGGTCGAGGACCTCGTTCCAGCCGATGGAGGTGCGGGCCGGTCCGCACATCTGCAGGTCGAGACGGGCGCGGACCAGGGCGAGGGGGCGGCCGAGGAGGAAGGCGAGGCTTTCGTCGTCGGCGCCGTCGGGGTCAATGGTGGTCAGGGCGTCATCGATGGTGGCGCGGACCGCGTCAAAGCGGGCCGGGCCGCCGGCGGCGATGGCGGCCAGCAGGCGGTGGGTGTGCGGGGAGGCTTGCTCGAGCTGGGCGAGGGTGGTGATGGGTGAGCCGGGCAGCGGGGCCCACACGACCTGCTTGTTGCTGTCTGTGCCCATGACGGTGCGCAGTTCGCCCCAGGGGTGGCCTGCGGGGTCGTAGACGGCGAGGGTTTTGTCGAGGCGGTTGGGCAGGATCCACGAGCACACCGGGTTGCCGCCGGGGGTCAGGTCGGTGTCCTCGTCGGCGGTGGCGTCAAGGAAGTCGAAGCCGAGGCGGCCGGGCTGCAGGAGCCGGGGGGACAGTTCGACGAACCGGTGCGTGTCGGAGGACTCCACCGGGTGGTCGGGAATCATCGACGTCGGGCGGCACGGCTTGAAGTGGCGTGCGGAGTCGGGCTCAACGAGGTTGACGGCGCGGCCGAAGCGGTCCACGACGGCGAGCTGGGTGAAGGCGAGCTGGCCTGCGCGCAGTTCGTAGAAGGGCGAGGAGGTGACCTCCGGGGGGCGGCCGGGCCAGGTGAAGGAGACGGTGCCTGGGCGGGGCGGGTACTGGTCGGCGTGTTCGATCAGGCCGGTCAGGGGCCCGGTGGGGGTGAGGGTGGCGCGTGGGTCGCGCTGGTCGAGGTAGGCGGACAGTCCGTCCAGGCGCTGGGAGAGGACGTCGAGGTTGCGGGTGTCTTCCCGCAGGGCCGTGAGGTCGGGCAGGTCGGTGCGGCCGGCGGCGTGGGCGGCGAGTTTGCCGTCCAGGTCGTGGCCGGCGGTCGGGGCGAGGATCTGGCGGCCGGTGATCACGAACGGATCGGAGGTCGGTCCGCGGCCCTGCCAGCGGTAGCGGTGGCCGTCGAACGCCCAGTGCTCTTCGGTGTCGTCGCGGTAGGTGATGGCGGTGTAGTCGACCGCCCATTGCAGGAACAGCGGCTGCCATGGCTGGCGCCACGGCTCGGTGCCGTACTCCGGCAGCGCGCCTGTCGCCCCGCCCAGGTCGATGTCCTCGTGGCGGGCGCGGTCCAGGAGGAAGAACTCCGTCAGCAGCGCGCGCGTCTCGGCGGGCAGCGGGGCGGCGGTGTTGACCTTGTTGACCTCGGCGGTGACGGAGGCGGCGGTCAGGGAGCCGACGGCGGTGACGAGCCGGTCGGGGGTGCGGCACGGCAGGTGGGAGCCGCGGGTCATCGGGGCGTGCAGGTGCGTGCCTTGCAGGAGGAGGACGGGGTCGGCGGGGTTTTCGTGCGGCGCCTTGGGGACGCGCTTGAGGACACGGCCTGTGCGCAGTTCCTGGTCGGTGGCGTATGTGGCGGCCTTTTCCTCCAGTTCCTCGGGGGTGGTCGCCCAGGGAACCTGTCGGCGCAGGTCGGCGACGTGCTTGCTCAAGGCGTCCGTACGCCCGGCCGCACCGTCAGGGTAGGCGGGGTCAAGTTCGTCTTCGATCCGGCCTTCGAAGTCCGGTGGCAGCCTCTCGGCCTGGGCCAGGGCCCACAGCACGTAGAGATATTGCTGAGCGGCGGCCAGGTCCTGCTCGGCCGCATCGAGCTCGGCCTGGGCGCGGTTGAGTTCGGCCAGGACCTGCTCCTCGGCAAAACGCTCGGCGGCCGACTGTGAAGGGGCGTCGTCGTCGGAGCGTTCGGTGTGGTCGGCGAGGTGCCAGGTGTAGCCGGCGGGAGCGGGGCCGAATCCGGAGCGGTGAGCGGCTTCTTCGGTGAGTTCGTCGCCGTCGGTGCGGTCCAGGGTGTCCAGGGTGCCCAGGGCGAACGCTTTCACCAGGCGGGATTCGTCCCTGGACAGGGAGCCGGGGCCGGCGGCTTCCTCGACGAGGCCGGACATGGCCTCGGCGGTGGAATTGCCGATCGCCACCGCCACCGCGTCGGGATCGGGGACGTCCGAGGGCGGGACGGGACCGTCGGGCTGCCAGTCGATACCCAGCACACTGCCGGTGTACAGGGATCGCCTGGTGTTGCTGGTGGCGGCGGGCGCGAGCCATTCGAGTTCGTCGAGCAGATCGGCCAGGCTTCCGCCGGGGCGACGGCGGGTGAGGATGTCGCTGTCTTCGTCGGTATACCAGCCGGTGACGTGGTAGCTGAGCCGGTCAGCGCCGGTGACGTCGCCGAGGGTGTCGTGGAGGGAGAAGACGTTCTCGTTGTAGGGCTGGAAGACCGAGAACGTCAGCAGCCCGGGTCCCAGTGCGGTCAGGAACGGGGTGGGGGCGTCCTCGGGTTCGCGCCAGGGCGTGTCCGGGGTGAGGGCGTGGCGGCGGCCGATCTTCGTGGCGGTCGGGGTGCCGGCGTGGGGGTCGAGGTAGGAGACGGTCCCGGTGGTCATGCCGAGGTGGTCGCTTTCCACGATCCAGGCCCGTACCGCCTTCGAGGCGGCCTGGTGGCGCACGACCAGCCACCGGTTGGGGACCAGCGGGAAGTCCTCCACCCCCCGCTCGGGGTCGTGCCGGCCGCGGGTGAGGGCTTCGGGCAGCTGCCACTGCACGTACACCCCACGGCGCTCGGCGGTGCCGGGCCATTCGTCGATCTGGAACGGCTGCGGCTCCGGCGGCATGCTGTGGCCGGTGGTGAGGGTGAAGTCGGCGTGCCAGCGGTGGAAGACGAAGGTGCCGTCGGTGCTCTGGGTCCGGGTGTTGACCGCGAGCGCGGCCACCTCGACCGGGACCACCAGGGCGTTGCTGCTGCGAGAGGACATGGGTGCGGATCCTTTGGACGGCCGGAGTGGTGTCAGGGACGGGGAGGACGGACGAAGGTCTGCAGTTGCGGGGCTCTGACCATCTGGAGGGCGAACTGCGCCGAGGAGAGCGCGGCGGTGTTGTGGGCCTGGGCCAGGGCCGGCAGCAGCGCGTCGCCGGTGCCGGCGACGTTGAGGACGTCGTATCCGCCGGGGCGCAGGAAGCGGCTGAAGCGGTCGTCGCCGGGCTCTTCGGGGAAGTCGCCCATGGGCATGCCGATGTCCGGTCCTGCGATCTTGCGCAGTTCGATGGTGCCCAGGTCACCGAAGCCGAAGTGGATCCCCTGCGGCGGCTCCGCGGCGGTGAAGGTGTCGCACACAGCCGGATACAGCAGCATCAGGATGTGCGTGCCGTAATGCGCGGTGCGCACCGGCTCGACAGGCGTGTTGCCGCGGAAGGCGGTGTAGATGGTTTCCTGCCAGCCCTCGACCAGATCGGAGTGGATCAGGACCCCGCTGGCAGGAGCGGGCCGCACACCACGGGCCAGCTGGTTCAGGTCGGCATCGAAACCGTGGCCGACGCCGATGCTCAGCGCCCCGTCGGTGGCTGCTTGCACCCAGCCGGGGTCGACGTGGAAGAAGCGGATGCTTTCCACGGGGAGCATCCGCTCATCCGGGACGAGGTGTTCGAAGGGGATCATCTCCAGCAGTGCCAGCCGGTCCAGCCACGCGACCACCGGGTCCAGTTCCTCACTGGTCGCCGTGCGCAGCACCTCACGCACCTCGCCTCGCGCCAGCGCGGTGTGCAAGGTGCCCGCGGTCAGTGCTCCGGCCGGGGAGGAGCGGGGTGCGGGGGCGTGCCGGCGGCCGGCGGCCACATCGGCGCCGGCCCCGCTCAGCGCTTGGAACAGCCGCGAGGTCCGGCCGTCGGCGCGGCCGTCGGTCTCACCGTCGGTGAGGAGTTCGTCGAAGGCGTCGCGGGATAGGTCGGCGGTGAGCTGGGAGGCGGTGGCCGCGGTGAGTGCCCGCCCGGACAGCCGCGGGTGGGCCAGCAGGCGGCGGGCAGCGGCGCGGGCGGCCTTGCGCCAGGCCAGCAACTGACTGCGGAACTCGGGGTCGGCCAGCGCTAGGGCCCGCCCCAGCGCGAACGCCGAGGCATACCCGGTGTCATAGACGCCGTATGCCTCCAGGTAGACCAGTGCCTCGTCGACCGACTCCCGCCGTACCTCGCCTGCCGGGTCCGGCAGCGGCTGTGCGGGGGCCGCGGTCAGTGGCCCGCGGTAGAAGGCGGCGGTGCGCTCCCCGGATTCCAGGCGCTGCGGCAGGGCGGTGGCGCCGGTGCAGATCCGCTCCAGTGCTGCGCTCTGTGCCGGGGAGGGGCTGGCGGGGGTGTCGACGGGCAGGCGTAGCAGCGGGTCGGGGTCGGCGGCCAGGTTCGCCACCAGGTCACCGAAGCCGGTGCCGTGGTCGGGGTCGGACTCGAAGCTCCAGCAGCGCAGCGACACCAGCCGCACCCCGTCGGCCGGCACGACAGCCCCTGGAGCCAGGAGGTCTTCGTGCCCGTCGAAGGAGACCAGGTGGGCCACGTGCATCCCGCCGGCCACGTCGGGGAAGCGGTTGGCGACCACCACCGCTTTGAGCTGTTCCTCGTCCGGGGGCGGGGTGGCGCCGCGGGTGGCGTCCGGCGGGCCGCCCTCGCGTACGTGCGCCAGTGCTGCCATCTCCTGCGGCAGCGGGACGACGGCAGTGAACAGTTCCCTGGGCACGACGATGGTGCCGCAGACCAGATCCACCTCGTCCTCGAACAGCCACTGCGGGTCGATCTGCGGCGGGCGGCCTGGCAGCGTCTGCCCGTTGTCCCAGCGCCCGGCCAGCAGTTCATGCACCATGCACGCGTCGACCTGGCCGATGGCCTGCGGGTCGACGTCCAGTTCGCCTTCGCGGAAGACCAGCAACGCCAGCCACGGCACCGCCCGCTCCTGCCCGTCCAGGGGGCGCAGCCACGGCACGCCGGGGGTGGTGAGCGTGATGTGCGGCAGGACCTGGCTGTACAGGCCCGTTGAGCCCGGCAGGGGGTAGCAGGCGTGGACGTCGTCCCCGGCGATCTGGAAGCGGGGGCCGCGCACATCGAACCGCTGGGTGCGGGGCGGCAGCCCGTCGGCGGTGCTCAGGCCGCTGATGGACTGCTCGGTGGTGATGGTGTATTTGCCCGAGTACAGCGCGGGGACGCGCTGGTCGAAGAACCGGGTCCGGTGCTGGACCGGTGGTGTGGACGGCACGGCGAAAACACACTCCTGGGGTGGTCGGACGTCCCGCAAGGGGGTGTCTGGGCGACTGCCTCGCGGCGATGGGCCGTTGGTGGCCGGTGATCGGCGGCGCCGTGGCGGGCCCATGGCACGGGGCCGCCACGGCAGGGGGGCGGGGTCAGGCCGGGATGAGCATGGGATCAGCGGTGAATGCCGTCTCGGCCGCCGTCTTGTGCGCCGACAAGTCCCCGTCCACCTGGCCGAGGTTCAGGCCGAACCCGGCCAGCGCCTGGACCAGCTCGGCGCGGTCGCGGGTCTGCTCCTGGGCCGCGACCGTCCGCGCGATCGTGCCGATCACCCCGCCCGGGCGCTGCGGGGTGGGCCCGGCCGGCCCGGCGGACGGATCCAGCGGCTGGACGCCGTCCCGGGGCATCGGGTCGAAGGCGAAGGCTTCCTCGGTGATGTAGCCGGTGTCGTTGCCGTAATCCGGTCCCGGCGAGCTGAGTGTGGCCCCGGTCAGCTGCCGGGGGATGACCTGCTCGCCTGGTGCGGGCAGCGCGTCGCCGGCCCCGGTGCCCCACAGGGCCTGCGGTACCGAAGCGGTGGTCCGCGCCCGGTCCCAGGCCGCGAGGTCCACCTGCCCGCTCTCACGTGCGAGGGAGATGCGCTGGGTGCTGGTCAGGCCGGTCTTGTGCATTGGGCGGATGTTGAGGGTGCTCCCGGTTTCCGCCGGGCTGCCGCCGGTTCGGGTCAGGTACAGCTCGGTGACCGGGACCGCGGAGTCGGTGGAGAAGGTGAAGCCGGCGGAGGAGACTTGCCACGCCTGCTCATCGTCACTGCCGCGGGTTTGCCCGTCCGGCGCCTGCGGGCGGTCGGCGAGCAGTCCGGCACCGGGCAGGACCCGCACCGCGGTTTCCGGCGGCGGCAGCATCGTGCGGAAGTCCGCCCAGCCCAGCGGGTTGTCGTCCGGTTCGGGGTCCTTGCCGAAGTGGACGGTGAAGGAGATGAACCACAGGTGGATCTTGGCCCTGCCACCGGTCGGCGGCCCCCATACGTTCAGTGAGACCCCGACCTCCACCGTGATCGTGATCTTGACGAACAGGACCTTGACGCGGGCCTGCACTCCCACCGAGACCCGCATACCGACATCGAAGTAGAACGGCTTCCACCGGATCAGCGCATCGACCTTCGCCGTCAGCCACGCGCGCACCGCCCCGGAGTGGAACCGCACCTCCAGCGCCCCGCCGGCCATCACCGCCGCCGGGGTAAACGCCAGATAGGCGCTGCCGGAGACGGTCACTGTGCCGGACAGGTCCCAGTCGAACCCCAGCCGCGGCACGTTCGGGTAATGGGCGGGCCTGCGGTAGTTGTGGTGGTAGCCGCCGGCGGTGACGACGAAATCGCCCTGGTTCGGGTTGGACCCGAACCATGTTTTGAACGCCACCCCGCCCCGCAGCTTGCAGTTCGGGTCCAGGACGAAAGAGTTCGGGGTCAGCGCGGCGGACAGGCTCAGCTCGCCCGCCTTCGGCTTCAGCAACGCCTCCAGCCCGATCTCCGCGTGCGCGTACTTCCGTCGTCCCGCCTCCTTGGGGAAACTCATCCCGGCCACGCCCAGCAGCCCCAGTGTCAGGTCCGCGCCGGTCTGCAGGACGAGCATCGCCCGTCCGTCCAGCCGCTCGGCGACTGTGAACGCCAGCCCCGCCGCGATCCACAGTGGATCGTCACTACCGCGGGCCGGGGTGACCCACGGCGTATTACCCCCGATGAGGGTGTCCAGCACCGCCAGCGGATCCGCGGTCCCGTCCGGCCTCGCACCGATCGAGCGCGGATCGTCCAGAGCCTTGATGAACGGGAAATCGGGGACGTTGTGTGCCCCGTCTGGCAGCCGCAGGTTGCTGCGCCACCCCATCCCTGCGGCGATCCCGCGGACCTGGAACGGCGGCGGCCCGATCCCCTTCTCGGCGCTCAGCGCACCGAACGCGAAGAACGACGGCCGCGCCCCGGCGCCTGGGATGTAGGCGGCGGCGATCGCGGTGCCGGTCATCGCTCCGGTGTCCACCAGCAGTACCCCGCCCACCGCCAGGGTGTAGGGCTGGTGCGCCTTCCGGATCGCAAGACCACCACTGATGAGCAACGGAGGCTTGTCGTACGTGATCGTCTTCGACTTGCCGTCCGCGAGATTGCCGAAGTCGAGGAACCCCCGCAGCGCCACCTCGTCGGTCACGCCGCCGAGCATGAAGCCGGCCCGGCGGCCCCGTCCGGCCAGGGCACCTGGTGCCAGGACGACGTACCCGTCGTCGGTCGCCACCGCATGGGGGACACGCCGGATCCCCACCCGCCGCACCCCCGACGGCTCAGCGCCCCCACGGGCAACCGGCAGGGGGCGGCCCAGACCGTCGCGGCGTGACGGGTCCGTCTCCCGCCGCGCCTGGTCAGGACGTACCGGAACCCACGCCGAGCCACCCCTCCCGCTCGCATCGGGCAGGACGAGCCAGGCCCCCGCCGCAAGGCCATCCGCAGGCAGAACGGACGGGGCCACCGTCGTGACGTCACTCGCCTCCAGCAAGACGGCCACCTGTGCAGCCGTCAGGTCCTGGTCGGTGCACAGGGTGTGCCAGGCATCGCCCGAGGCGACCAGCAGCCTGCCGGTGTCCGGCCGGCACACCACCGTGATCCGCCCGTGCTCACCCTCACCCACCACGACCGTGGTGCCGTCCGACTGCTGCCACACCAGCCGGGAAACGACAGCCGTCCGGGGCAGGCACGGCACGTCGATTCCCAGCCCACGGCCCAGCAACTCACCGGCCACGCCCGGCGCCGGCAGCTCGACCGACAGCCGGGCCCCAGTGACGGCATCACCGCCGTCGTGCTCGAAAATCACCTCAACAGGCACCGCGGCGTCCGCCAGTGCGGTGCGCGCCGAACCGGCGAACGCCAGAGCGTCGGCGTCGCCCTTCTCCCACACCGCACGCAGTACTCCGTCGGCGAATACCGGCCGGAACCCCTCACCGTCACCGAGGAGCTCACCGGGCACCTCCACCATGTGCCCCGGGCCGGAGCCGTCTCCGTTCCCGCGCAGCCGCTCCCGCAGCTGGTTCACCTGGACCGTCACTGAATTCCACGCCTCCTCGACACGGCATCCGCACAGGCAGGACTGCCTCGACGGAGCGACGCGAGCACAATTGGGTAGGACAAAGGCCAACGAACAAGGCGGCGCCCGGGCGCGGAACATCAGCAGGCTGGTCGGACGCCAAGCAGCCACGGCCGCGCATCCTTGCCACCTCCCCGAGCCCGGTACGCCTGTTGTGCACGACCGGGATATGCATGGGTGGCGTGGACGCCGGCATGCGGATGCCTAAGAGGTGGGCAGGGGCCTGGGCCCAGCGCTAAGGCGGCGCAGGTCCCGGGCACGGACACCGTTCGCGGGCAACGGGGGTGGAACAACGGATAGACCACCCCCAGTGGCACGATGACCAGAGAGCGATTTGGACGTCACGAAGCGTAGCAATCGATGTGGTCAAACTGTCTCGCCCATATGGAAATGGCCTGAAACCGTTCCGGATTGGACCTGTGTCTCCTGGACCTGGGTGCGCCGCGACGCCCCCGCCCTGCTCAGGAGACCTGGCCACGAACCTGGCTCGGAACCGCGAACCGGGACGGGAACGGCTGATCGACCCGATTCCGACACCGGTTATCCGTGCCGGAAGCCGCAAGGGCCGTGGCGCGGCGCAGCCCTGCCACGATGTCGCGTTTTTCGCCGACGTTCGGGGCGCCCGCCGTCACTCCGGTCGAGGGGTCACCTGGTCCTGGGGCGGATCGGCGTGATGCTGCGGGCCTCCTCCAGGTCCTCCAGCAGTGCGGCGTTGAGCAGAGCAAGGCGCTGGATCTCCGCAGCGGCCAGACGCAGGTGGGCCTGTTGCTCGCTGTTGCGGCGCTTGAGCCGGGCGTTGCGCGCCACGAGCTTGTCGTACGCCGTGGTCCGCTCGCCCCGGTCGGCCGGCGCGGTGGAGCGGGCCTGACCGATCTCGCGGGTGATGTCGGGGAAGTGACGGCGGAAGGTGGTGTTACTCATGGAGAACTGCCGGGCCAGGGCGAGCACGCTAGGACGCTGCCCTGTCTCCTCCGCCCGGCGCAGCAGCTCCTCCAGAGCCTGACGAACCCGGCGTTCGCTGACGAAGCCGCTCGGCGTGGTCACGGATTCGTCCCTTCGGGGGCGTTGGCGCGGAGGAAGCCGACGATTTCTTGGCGACGGGCGTGCAGCATCCGTTCCCGAAGCGGCGGCAGCGCCGGCTGGGTGGCAAGCCGACGGTCGATGCGGTCGACTGCGCGGAGCCAGGCGTCGATGTTGGCGCGGGAGAGGGTGACGTTGCGGCAGGCGAGCGGCTTGCAGCCACCGTGGTCGGGGAGCTGCTCGGAGCGCCCTCGCCGTGCTTTCTCGCACAGGGCCTTGGGGTGGTCGTGTACGCAGGTGATGAACTCACCGGGGTAGATGGCAGGGTCGTGACGCTTCAGGATGCGCTTGAGCCGCTGGTCGTCGTCGACGATGACCCGGCCCTGGAAGCGTGCCCGATGGCCGAAGCCCTGCAGCCGTCGCTCTGCTTCGTCGGCGGCCGGGCCTGCGAGGTCCTCGTGCTCATGGGCATCGATCATGGTCATGTAGTGCTCGCCGCGGGCCAGGGCCTGTTCGCTCTCCACCTCGGCGCGGAACCCTGAGTCGCTGGTGCCTAACGGTGGAGTCGGGTATTGCAACCCTCGGAATGGGTAGGGGCTCCGTGAGCCGGATGGCGAGCTTACGGAACCGTTCGTCCTGACCCATCTGCTGATCGGGAGGCCGGGCTGGCCGCAGGAAGAAGCCACGACGGGGCCGGCGGGCGAGAACGGTGTGGCGGCGGCCAGTGGGTCAGGCAGGGTGACCGGGACGACACCGTGGCAGCTGCGGACAGTTCCATCGACCACCTCATGCACAGGTCACAGCGCCTGGTCGCTCACCGGCCGATCAGCAGCGGGAGCCGGATCCAGGCTCGGATCAACGTAGTCGCCGACATAAATCAGCCAGAGCAATGTTCGCAACGCCCAATGAAGGTATTCCGGACATTCGCGCCGAGCCCTTCGGAAAGATTCGGAGGGTTCCAGTATGCGCTCATATGCGGCGTGCAGTAGGGGCTCCAACCTGTCCGGGTGGAGTCGCTTAACAACCCTGTGTGTTTCGGTATAGAAAGAAGAGAATCGGCGGTAAACTACGTCCACAAAATCAGCAAGCTCGCTGGGGTCAAGCTGATACCAGTAGGCGTAGGCGTCAGCACACTCCGCCAGGACGCCTCTGAAGAACGGCTGCCCACCTTCGGGATCAGAAGCGAATTCGTGCAACAACGCTCGACGTCGCCTATGCGCCATCAGGCCAAGCGCGAAATGGGGGCCATTTACCAGCCACCGCTTCTTTCGGGCCTCGGACTCCAAGTCATCAACGAATGAGATGTTGGCGATGGCGGGTGCCAGAATCCGCTCCAGTTCCTCTGTCCAAGGCGTTCTCCTCTCAATCACCCAGCTACCATACTCTTCGGTTTCGACTCGGACGGAGCCATGCTCGACACTCGAATTATTGCAGAGCCGGTCAACTACGCACGGAAGAAAATGTATATTCTCTCCGAAGTGTCCCTGCTCTAGTTTCTGGTAGAATCGCCCCACGATATTTTCGCAGGCGATAACGTAGAGAGGCTCAGGGTGACCCGCTGAAACCCGCTCAGAGAGCAGGTCTCTTATCCGCTCGACTTGACCCTCAAGGCCGTTTTCTGTGAGTGCTGTAGTTAGCAGAACCGGCCCTGGCTGGGTGATGAGAACTCGGATTTCTTCCGCTTGCTCAAGGCTGAGCGCCCCCGATATGTCTACCTGTTGCGACTCTCCACCTGGCTTTACGTCCCTAAAGTAGAAGCGCTTGTCCCGAAGAGCATCGAGCTTGTGGCCGTCGCGTTGAAGTACGAACGCGTCCGTGCCCCGTAGTTTTGCGGTAAGCGCAACGACTAGCCCAAGCCCGAGTCCGCCTGCTCCCATGTGGAGGTGTTTCATAGAATCTACCTCCTGTGCCGGGCAGGGCACCTGTACTTACTCAAGCGAGAAGAGAATACTCAAACCCGCGATTGAGTAACTACGCCTCGAAAGCGAAGAGTCTACGGCTCCACCAGAGGTGGCATCCTCCGAATGGAATCGATGTTCTCGCGTATCGACTGGACGGCATGGGAACACTGAGAACAGTTTGTGTCCAAATGCCGCACCACAGCATGCTTGCGCACCGAGTCGAGTTCGACGCCGCGTGCAAAGGCAGACAAGACATCAGGAGTCGGATGGCTGTCAATATCGGGACCGGAGGTGAAGTATTTCTCTTCCACCTCTCCGGCCTTGGGGAGCTGACCCGCAAGGCCAGCAGGGGTTGGATGCGTAACCCTTTCCCAGGTCTTCTTAACCCTAGATGTTGCCATTCCTTTTACCTCCCGCTTCCAGCGGGTCAGGGTAGCCATTACTCGGATCCCACGCTCCCTATTTGACAAAATACCTCCTCTGTGGCGCTGTGCGCAAAATGATCTCCAGCGGGCGCGCGGGGCTGCACCTCACTGAAGATCTGCTAGGCAACGATTGGCAACCCTTGGGGCGAGTTGCTACCGGACGTCGACACTCTTCCGCAAGGGGCTGGGGCTGTGAGATTGGTTGCGCTCGGGGCGTCTATCGAAGGACGCCAGTCCATCGCGAGTTCTCCAGAGGAAAATGATATTGAGTCGACGGGCAGGCGCGTTTGACGCGGTATCACTTTGGAGTTTCAACTCCGCTGGAAATTGGGTGCATTCGCACAGTACGAAACCTAGTTTGGTCGACTACTCATCTGAATCCCCGGACGGTATGGGGGTCCGGAACAATATGGTCCGCTGGCTGGTGCGTCGGCTCACGTCAGCGGCATAGGCCGCCCAGTCGCCGGCTGATGCTTGCTGCCACTGGACGGCGACTTTGATGTGGACGCCGAGCATCCGGGCGAGGATCGCTGCGGGGAGCTCGGTGGCGAGGGTGAACAGCGCGGTGGATCGGTCCTGTTTGGGCCGGATTCCGATGCGGTGAAGGCGCTTGCTGATCTGGCTGTCGGTGAGAGGGCGCCCCGGGTGGCCACCCGGAAACAGCCAGGGGACGTCGTCGGGGGTGCCGATCTTCGCCTTCCCACGGCGGGTCGCGACGAGATCGCGGACCAGGCTGGCCAGCGGTGCAGGGAGAACGACCGGCGATGTGCCGAACGCGATCGCGACGGTGTCACCGTCGATGTTGATGTCGTCGACGGTGAGTTGGCTGATGGTGGCGATCTTCTGCGCGTAGAGGATCAGCAGCAGTCCAGCGACGCGGTCCGGGGTCGGCAGTGTGTCGTCGTTGAGCAGGCGGCGGGCGTCGGCCCACCGTTTCTCGCTGTCGATGGTGCTGAGCGGGCCGGTCCAGCGGACGGTGCCGTAGGTCAGGTCGCGGGCATGTCGGTGCTGTACCGCCCATCGGACGAAGTGGCCGGTCTCGTCGCGATAGCTGACCGTGGCGTCGGCCATCCACCGTTCCAGATCCGTCTGGGTGCAGGTCCCCATCGTGAGCCCTTCACCGGTAAGCCAGGTGAGGAAGTTGTCGGCTGCGGTGACGTGGCAGCGCACGTTCAGATCCTGAAGACGAGTCGTATGGTCTTCGCCGAGGCGGCGACGGAGCCGGCGCATGTGGTGCCAGACCGCGTAGCCGTGCAGGATCCGGCGCTCGGCGAGATCGGTGCGGGAGTGGACGGTCTCGGTGATCCATTTCTCCAAGGCAAGAAGCCGTTCGTCGCGGGGCGGGAGGGCACCGGTCGCGACCAGGACACTGCGCAGGTGGGCCAGCACTTTGCCCGGAGGTAATTCATCGAGGACCTCGTGGGTGACGGGCCGCTCGTCGCGTCCTATGTGTTCCAGGAGGTCCCGGGCCTTCGAGCGGGCGATCCAGGCGATGGCGACGTCAGGGCGTTCGGCGCTCGTCAATGCTTCGTGGAACGGGACGAGTTCGGGCCGGATGGCGCCGGTGGTGTCGCCGAGGAGGTCGCGTACTTGCTGGTCGAGGAGGCATCGCTGGCAGGGGCGGGGGCTGAGCTGCCAGGTGGTGGTGCAGACCGGGCAGCGGCCCCAGAAGTCCGGGTCGGGGTTGGTGCACTTCGCGCACAAGGGCGCCTCCCAGGTGCCGCCGCGGGCCTGGGCGACGGTCCCGCAGCCGTTGCAGGTCACCCATCGGTGCTGGCATCGCTCGCACCATGGCTGGCCGGTGGCCCTAGACAGCTCGCAGAGCGTCGTCCTCCCGCAGATGCCGCACTCCGCGGTCAGCCTCGGGCGGCAGTTGTTGCAGCGCGGGCCGTCGGGCAGCCGGTTCGCGACGGGCATGCGTCGGCCGCAGCCGACGCACTCCTCCAGGTTCGCTGGCTGTCTGATCATGCAGTTCGGACACAACGGTCGGCCCTGGGAGTCGCGGGTGGCGGGCTCACGAACGGCTCCGCAGCCGAAGCAGGGGATAGCCGCGTGGTGGGCGAAGCAGGCCCGGCAGATCCGCTTGCCCTCCAGCAGTTTGGACAGCGCCTTCACTCCCTGGCAGCGCGGGCAGGCAGGCCGGACGACCTTGGTCGCCCCGGCCGCGACGAGCTCGTTGATGAACCGCAGGGCAGCTGGGGTGGGGGCTTCGTAACCGGCGCCGGTCAGCAGCTCGGGTCGGGCGACGACGGCCCAGGCCAGGCGGCGCTGTCCGGCAGGCCGGACGGTGGCTCGTCCGAGCGCGGCCAGGACCCCGGCGGTGTCTAGGGCAGGATCCAGGCGAGTGACGAGCTCGGTGAGTTCTTGGAGCGGGTCTCCGTCAGTGTCGGGGCAGTTCGCGCATCGGGGCTCGCCGTTGCGGTCTCGGCTGGTGACGCGTCGTTCTTCGTGGCAGCTTGCGCATACGGCTGGCTTGTCGAAGCAGGGCGAGCACCCCCACCGTCCTCCGGTGCTGCTGCCGACGTAGCGGCATGCGCGGCCGCACTCGCCGCAGCGGGGCAGTGCGACGTCCCGGGCGCCGGCGTCGTGTAGGGCCATCAGCAGTTTCGCGACGCAGTAGGGCGCCGGCGGCTGCCCAGTCCGCAGGAGCGACGGGTCGTCGTGCAGGGCCTGGGCGAGGCTGCGGCGGCCGGCTCGTGCGCGTACGACCATGCAGACGATGGCGCGGATGTGAGCGGCATCCAGATGCTTCTCGACATTGCCGACGAGTCGCACCACCAGGCCGACCGGGTCCGCGAGGACTTCCTCGGCAAGACCGGTCACCGGTCAACTCCGGTGATCCGGGCGCGCTTTGGCCGCAAGTCACCGACACCGTCGGAGACCGCGATCCCGCCAGCGGCGGCCTTCTTCGGTTTCGTCGCGGCGCCGGCCCCGATGATGGGCTCGATGAGGTCGTCCATGGAGCAGTCGAGGATGTCTAGCAAGGCCATGAGGATCTTCAGGCTGAGTCGCTCGGGTCGCTCGACGACGAGCCGGTAGACCTGGCTCGTGGACAGTACGATGCCGCGTTCCTTCAACGCTGGCAGCAGGTCTGTGGTGGAGAACATCCCGCGGTCCGCCATGACCTTGCGCAGGTGCCAGCGGTAGTCGAGCTTGCCGACCATCATCGGGTCCTTCCTCGTCAGGCTCCGGCGAAGGCGGGTGCCAGGGCCTTGGTCAGGGCAGTGTTCATGAAGTCGTCGCTGACGTGCGTGTAGATGGCGGTGGAGCTGTCGCACTCATGGCCGACCTGCTGCTGAATGAAGCGCCGGTCGACCCCATCCTCGGTCAGATGCGTGACGTAAGAATGGCGAATTGAGTGCGGAACTAACCCTTTTGGGAGCTTTAGGGCATCTCGATATGCCTCGAACCGGTCGTTGATGGAGCTGGGCTGGAGGCGTCCCCCGCGTTCAGTGATCCATAGGGCCGGGTGATCGGGGAATCCGAAGCGCGGCCGGACGTTCTCGACGTAGTCCTCGACCGCCTCGACAGCCCAGTCCATCACCGATAGCACGTTCCTCCGCCGCGGCGGCTGGCCCTTCTTCGCCTTGCCATAGCGGACATTGAGCGTGCCGTACCGGCCGAACTGGCGGGCCTTCGGGTTCCGCCCGAAATCGACAACATCCAGCTTGGACGTCTCGGTGCGGCGAAGTCCCCACCCGTAGATGACCTTGAAGAGTGTGGCGTCTCGGTAGGCGGCAAGAGCGCCTTTTCGCTTGGACTTCACGGCGCGGGCGACCTGGTCGTCGGCGTAGTCGAGGAATCGCTGCAGCTCTTCCCGCGTGAACGGTCGCGCCTCCGGGTCGCCTTCGTAGTCCTGCAGGTGAGGGAGGGTATTCCACTCATGGCAGATCGCCACCGGATGAGCGCCGAAGGCTTCTTCACAGGCCGGGCCCCAACCGTATCGACCGTCGATGAGGAACTCGCTGAACAGACGGATGTCGCCCTGGTAGCTGCGGATCGTGGACGGCGCAAGATGCTTCTCACCGGTCAACGAGGCCGACCACTCGTCTATGTGGGCCGGCGTCCACTGCCATGGGTACTCGTTCGCGAACTCGAGGAACCGGCGGACCAACCGCTCCCGCGGGCGGATCGTCTCATCTTTCAGTCCCCGGGACTTCTGCTGAGCCCGCCATCCCCGCATCATCGCGTCGAACATCGCGTCCTCGGGACGCAGCTGGACCACCCCGGAGACAAGCTCCAGATGAGCCGCCCCCGCTAGGGCCACCTTCTGCTGATGCACCACTCCAGACCATCCCTTCTGGCGGGCAGATCATGCATCAGACGGGATCACTTCGGCAACATGCCTGCTCAGGCGGCTAGTCCGTAGTAACGTTTGAGTCCATCGGGTCGTCGCTCTGAACTTGCGACCTGCGGTTTCTCGCCCATCTGATGCAATTCCGGAGGGTCCGCGTACCCCTCGAACATCTGGATTGAGTGATGCCGGAATTGAAGAGCACCGGCCACTGCACCTCCCGGCCGGCGGGCGATGTACCAGGCCAGGGTGCGTCGGAACTGCCGCGTGTGAAGGTGCCAGGCCCGCCCGTCGACGTCCGGAATGCCGTCGTCGCGGCCGTGGAGGACGCAATGGTCGTTGACCCAGGTGATGAACTGCCGCAGGCGGGAGTTGGTGAGGGTGCTGCGGCTCACCTCAGTGGCAGACGGCCGGCTACCGGGGTGGGGCAGGGTGAACAGCAGATCGACCGAGGGCGGGTGGATCGCTTCCAAAACCGTGATGGCACGGGTGACCGGTTCTCCGACGTGCCAGGTGGCGGGAACGCCGTCGGTATCGTCCTCGCCTTTGAACGCCAGACTGTTGACCTTCCAGCGATAGGGGTGCCCGGCTTCGTCGAGCTCGACCTGCACACAGCCGCGCCGCAGGTGCTTGACCTCAGCGTCACGCATCCCGCTCAGATAGGCGATGACGATGTAGCAGGCGCTTTGCAGCAATCTCAGCAACAGCCGCACACTGGTGTGCAGCCCCTTGTTGACATAGATTCGCTCCGTCCAGGGGCGGTCATCGAGCTGGGCACGAATGGGCACGTCCACGGGAGTGCCTTCGTCCAGCCCGACGACCTGAACGGCTTGGTCGATCAAATCCTGGTAGCGGTGGGACAGCCCCTTTGCTCCGCAGTTGATCTCGGCGGCGAGAGCCTCAAGGTGCACCTGGTCAAAGCGCGTGGCCGGCAACGGCCTGCCCTGTTGGACATAGCTGTCGAGCAGACGCACGAGCCGCTGCCGGACCGTACGGTTGCCGCAGTGGCGAGGCGGACGCCGGTCCGGTGCCTGCCAGCGCGCGGAAGCAGCGAGAATGTCAGGCGCAAAGCAGTCGATGAACCGCACCGCCCACACGTACAGGGGGCCCATGACCTCCTCGGGCACGCGGTCCGTGCTGTTCTCATGGCGCCGTCGCTGACTTTCGCTCCATCCCTCGGCATGCCGGGGATCGAACATCAGCCGGTCCGCCGCCAGTTGGCTGCGCCACCGCCACAGCAGTCGTACGGCCGACCGGCTGTGCGATCGCGTGGTGTGCTTGGTCGGCAGGCTCGCCAGCAGATACTTCTGATACGCGGTGAGATCCTCGCCACCCAGGCTCTCCAGCCGACGGAAGCGTTCCTGTGGCTGCTTCTCGAGCCAGTTGCAGAACCGGACGATCTCCTTGAAGTACAAGCGCAGTCCGGCAAGGGCAGGGCGGTCCTCGCCCGGCGGCAGCGGGCCCGCCAACAACCCGTAGAAGAGCTCCTTGGCAACGATCAGGAACCGCTTGGGCACGAGGTTGAAGTTCAGGATGCCGACGTCCTGGTGCGCCTGGGGCGCGGCCGGGGCCAGCCGCCAGACCATGTCATGGAACCGGGCGGTATCCTTCAGGCGGCGGCCGGGCCGCAGCTTGCAGGACCGCAGCACATACCGGCGGTCGAACCGGTGCGGGGGACCAGTACTGACGGTGGCGACTAAGGTTCGTCCCACGGATTCTCCACCAGCTCCAGGATCATGTCGGCCGACTTCTCCCGCTCCGCCGCGGCACGCTCCTGCGGAGTGAACTTCGTGAGGATGTCGCGCCGGATCGCCGCCCACGCGGGGCCGTACCTCTCCCACCAGGCGTCCTCGGACAGCATGATGCGCCGGGCGTTGAGCGCGTCGAGCAGTTCCAGCAGGCGCGGCAGGTGTGCTCTGGTGACCAGGCAGTTGCCGCAATGGAAGCAATCCAGGAAGGTGATCTGGCATTCCTCCCCGGTGAGCGGATGATGGTCGTGGTCGGTGCAGCTGGTCCATCCGGTGTCCAGGTCTCCGGCCACCGCCAGCTTGGCGGTCTTAGCGTCGAGCCCGGCTTCGACCAGTGTGTGGGCGGAGACCGGCCCGGGCACGACGCGCAGCGCACCGCCGGCCGCGTTCAGCGCCCGCTGGTGAGAGGCGATCGCCGCTTGTTCCGCGTCGTCCAGGGCTTCGGCCATCACCTCCGATGCCCAGGCCGTAATGACCGGATCGCCGCTGAGGTAGTGCCTGAAGAGGACCTGCATGGTGTTGCTGCGGGCTGCCGACGGCAGGTGCCCGCCCAGATGCTTGGTTCTGCGCACGTCCATGCTCGTCTTGATCCGGTTGAAGGAGAGGTCCAGTGCGACCGGCTTCTTCCCCGGTGCGGGATCGGCCCACAGCTTCTTGTCGCGTGCCCATCCGTTCAGCCGGAGGTCGGGGCCGCGCAGGTCCTCCTGAAACGGGGCGACGTGCTCCGGAGCATCGGCATTTTGGCGGTCGGTCCAGATACACAGAGCCAGCGGCGAGTTGCAACGTGCGCGGCTACGGGCTGTGAGCTCCAGCAGCAGGAGATACATCCCGCCCGGGTAGTGCAGCTCGCGTCCCGGCGGACCGATCTCCCAGGTGACCCTCTCGTGCCAGCGCCGCGCACCGCGGCGGCGTTTGACGATGGTGAGCTCGACCGCGCGCCCCTCCAGGACGCGGTGCTTGACCGGCAGTTCCTTGACCGTCTCCCCGTTGCGGTGCGCAAGGGCGGCCATCAGCATCATCAGCGGGGCGAGATCCTCACGGGTCAGGAAGAGATGTGCGGCCATCGCCCGCCGATACGGCCTGAGCTCGCTGGTGTGCAGCCTCGGCCGCGGCGGACCGCCCGCGCCATCCATCTCAGCCAGGACCGCGCCGAGTGCCCGCTCGTCCATGCTGAGCGCGTCCGGCGTGGTGCCGTACCGCTGCAGCAGGTCCTCACCTGCCCGGATCCGGCGCCGGATGGCCAGGCACGCGGACCGCAGAGCAGCCATCAGCCGTGCCAGCTCGCCGTCGGAGTACCCGGGCGCACCGCCCGCCTGCCCCGCGCGGGAGAGCCGCACGTCGAAGGCGTTCCACGCGGCCTCGGTCAGCTGTGACCTGACCGATTCCCCTTCGAACAGCAGACGCAGGTCGCCCAGATCCCGCTGGGCGATCTTGCTGTCGGGGCGCTCCCGGAAGGCTTTGACGTGCGCGGCAGTGAGCGTTTTCCAACCTGTCTGCTGAGCACGGCCGTTGAGTATGCGGGCGGTGCGCAGATGTAGAGAAGCTCCTGGTAGACGGGTGGGTGTCGAGTCCAAGCCGTCCTGCCAGGAGCTTCCGCGTGCTTGTCTACCCAGCTGGCGCCGATCTGTCCACCTCAGCCCTGCGCTTCCTCGCCA